>NZ_JBTNDG010000017.1:0-33021 GCF_054511125.1 Arthrobacter sp. TMN-50
GGTAGTCGGCAACGTCGACGAGTGCACCTACTGCCAGTCCGCGCACACCATCGGCGCCAAAGCCGCCGGCCTCACCGAGGATCAGACCATCGCGATCCGCAAGGGCGAAATCGCCTTCGACGACAAACTCGTAACACTGCTCGAACTGACCCGGCAGGCCACAGCAAACAAAGGGTCCGTGAAGGACACCGACTGGCAAACCGCCCTGGACGCCGGATGGTCAGACACCGAGCTCACGGAACTCTCCACCCACGTTGCCCTGAACCTGTTCACCAACTACTTCAACCACCTCGTCGACACCGACCTCGACATCCCAGCCGCACCAAGTCTCTAACCACCCCATAAACCCAGGTAGGCCCTGCCGTCCGTTCGCGGCAGGGTCTACCTGTTCTTCGACGGTGTGATGATGTGGCAAATCTCCGTGTCGGAGCAATCAGCGGGGTCAAGGGCCTGACTCGAATCGATCAGCTCCTCAAGCTCCGCCGATAAGACGGCGAGTTCGCGTTGGCGAACCCGGACACCGACCAGCCTTTGTTCCAGGAGTGCCGAACGAACGCCATGACCCTTCCGGCTAGCATGCCACCGGGTACAAAGGATTGGCTGGTTCATTCCCACTGGCGGATCATGCCCGTTCTCACTTTTCGTTGGACGCGGATTTTATGAGCGCTTTGAGAGTGCTCTTGTCGGTAATGCCGAGGATGCGCGCCGATATTCTTCCTTGTTTGTCCAGTACCAGCGTGGTGGGCACCGCCTGTGGGGGGACTTGGTCGCTGAGGCTCAGCAGGATGCTGCCATCGGCGTCGAGCATGCTCGGATAGGAGATCCCGAAGTTCCGCTCGAAAGAGGACGCTGTCGGCGCTTCATCACGGATGTTAACGCCGTAGAACTTCACGCCCTGGCCAGAGAACTCCTGATGGAGTGCTTCCAGATCTGGTGCTTCCGCACGGCAGGGAGCGCAGGCCGCGTACCAAAAATTCAGTACGGTCACCTGGTCCTGCAGGTCAGCGGTGCTGACCGTGCTGCCATCCATGAGTGATGCTTCAAGGGGGATAGGGTCTCCCCTGTCGCTGGCGGCAAACTCTGACACGGAGCCGTCCCCCGCGATGTAGTTTTTGTTGTCCCCGGCAGATGCTTGCTGGGCCAACGAGTCCGGCGCCGCGCATCCGGCTAGGAACACCACGGAGGCGACGACAATCCTGCTTACTGACCGGGCGGCCCTCCGCTTCCCGCGTGGTCTTCCCTTGGACTGGCCGATTCTGGTCGAGGGGTTCCAATTACTTGTATTTGGTCGCATGGCTGTTCCTCCCTTCGTTGCTACATAAGATACTATCGTCAATAGTATCAAGGTGTTTTGATGATGTTGTGAGTCGATATTTTGTGGCGGGTATGGCTAACAGGAGAAGTGTTGATGGATGTAGTCGATGCAGTGGTGATAGCCAGCGGTGTTCTGGCGATTGGTTTTCTGGCCTGGTATTTTTTCGCTCCGCGCACGGCCGAAGTGGCTTTGGTCCGCGCCGGAATGCAGGTGGTGGACATTTCAGTTCGGGGCGGGTATTTACCGAACCTGATTCGGGTCACCGCTGGGGTTCCGGTTCAGCTACGGTTCGACCGGCAGGACAACAGCGACTGCACCAGTCGTGTGGTTTTCCCTGATCTGCGCAAAAGCGCTTCCCTGGCGGCTTTCGCTACTACAACAGTTGATCTGATGATTGAGGAGCCAGGTGAATACCCTTGGGCGTGTGGCATGAACATGTTGCACGGCAGACTCATCGTTGAACCTCCCTCCTCTACCGATGGCAGCTCTACTGCCCAGAAGGCCTCGACAGGCACAGGCGGGTCTGCGGCTGTAACACCGGGCGAAGGTAGTGACGTGGGTGGCGTATCGGCCAGGGCCGTAGGTGTCGGGCCGACACTTGAACTTCAGGACCATTACCTGCGTGCCGAGTTCATGCTGCCGGGTGCCTTGCGTAGCCTGCCCATCGATACTGAACGGACTGAATCCAAACTCCGCTCCCTGACGGGAGTTGGGTCCGCCGTGGTCAACTTCGGTGCCGAACGCGCTGTCCTGACCTATGACGCGGAGCAGATCGACATTGACACGCTCGAGCGTGCGGTCGCCGACTCAACCGGCTTCCCCACACGTCTGCGTCCCGAGCCGGGCTCGGCATCAACTGAGGATGCAGAGGCCGAGGCGCGTAAAGCCGAGCTGAAGGACCTGCGATGGAGGGTCGCCTTGGGGGCGGTGTTGACCCTGCCGGTGTTGTACGCGGTGATGGTTTCCGAGCTGGCGGGCGAGCAGTATGTGCCCACCATCCTGCAAAACCCCGTAACTCAGTTGGTGTTCACGCTGCCGGTGATGCTGGTCGTCGGCTGGCCTATCCACCGGATCGGGTGGCGGGCATTGGGAAACCGGTCAGCTGAAATGAACAGCCTGATCACCCTGGGAACCACCGCCGCTTTCCTTTACAGCCTGGTTGCCACCTTCGCCCCGCAGATCCTCCCGGAGGGCGTCAGAGACGTCTACTACGAAGTGGTGGCATTCATCATCACGATCATCCTCCTGGGCCGGCTGGTCGAAGCCCGCGCCCGGGCAGGTACCGGAGACGCCATCCGGGCCCTGGTCGCGCTGACTCCGGCGACGGCCCGTGTCCTGCGGGACGGGCAGGAAGTGGAAACACCGGTCGAGCAGGTACGGGTCGGTGATGACATCCGAGTCCGCCCAGGAGAGAAAATACCCGTCGATGGCGAAATCGTCGACGGGCGCTCGACCATCGACGAATCGATGGTCACCGGGGAAAGCATCCCGGTGACCAAAACCAGCGGAGACACCGTCATCGGGGCAACCGTCAATACAACCGGCGCGTTCACGATGCGCGCCACCCGGGTCGGATCAGATACCGCCCTCGCCCAGATCATCAAGCTCGTGCAGGAAGCACAAAGCTCCAAGGCACCCATTCAACGCCTCGCGGACACCGTGTCGGGTTATTTCGTACCGGCAGTGGTGTTTATCGCCATCACCACGTTCGTCCTGTGGTTCGTTCTCGCCGATTCGCTGCCGCTGGCCGTCGTGGCAGCCGTCAGCGTGCTCATCATCGCCTGCCCCTGCGCGTTGGGCTTGGCCACACCACTGTCGATCATGGTCGCCACCGGTAAGGGCGCATCCCTGGGCGTGTTGATCAAAACCGCCGCAGCCTTGGAAACAGTACATAAACTGCACACCGTTGTCCTGGACAAGACAGGCACCCTTACCCAGGGCAAACCCGCTCTCACCGACGTGTTCACAGCCGCAGGCACCAATGAGGCCGAACTGCTTCGCCTGGCAGGATCCGCCGAAGCGGACAGCGAACACCCCTTGGCCGCTGCGATTACCGAAGGCGCCCGGGACAGTGGCGCGGTACTGATACCGGCGACCGGATTTGAATCGATCACCGGCAAAGGAATACGGTCCACCGTTGATCATCGTCAGGTCCTCATCGGCAACGCTGCCCTGCTCAGTGAAGAGGGGATACCCGCCACCGACCTCACAGAAGCGGCCGAACGATTCGCCGGCGAGGGGAAGACACCCATGTTCGTGGCCCTCGACGGCCAGCCGGCCGGCGTCATCGCCGTCGCCGACACCCTCAAACCAAGCTCGAAAGCAGCTGTCGCCGGCCTACGCAGCCAGGGCCTGGAAGTTGCCATGATCACCGGTGACCACAAAGCAACAGCCCTCGCCGTCGCCCACCAGGTAGGCATCGACCGGGTACTGGCCGAAGTGCTGCCCGAACATAAAGCAGCCGAAATCCGCAACCTGCAAGATGAAGGCAAACTCGTAGCCATGGTCGGCGATGGCATCAATGACGCACCCGCCCTCGCGCAGGCCGACGTCGGCATCGCCATCGGAACCGGAACCGACGTCGCCATCGAAGCCGCTGACGTGACCCTCATGTCCGGGGACCTCTCAGGGCTGACAAAAACGATCGCGCTCTCAAAAGCCACCATGCGCAACATCCGCCAAAACCTGGTCCTCGCATTCGGCTACAACACAGCAGCAATCCCCCTGGCCGCCGGCCTGCTCTACCCTTTTACTGGAGCGTTGCTCTCACCGATGGTTGCCGGAGCGGCTATGGCACTATCCAGCATCAGCGTCGTCGTCAACTCTGCCCGACTCAACCGCTTCACACCCCCACCACCGGGCCCAACACAGAATCCTAAAAGCAAACAGATCCGCTAAGCGTGAGGTGGCCCGGTGTGACGGTTTGAAGTAGCCCCACTACCTCGGTCTGACAGAGGCAGGTCTTCGGTGAAGCGCTCTCTTGTGGAGGGGTAGGGAGAGTATGGCGCTTTACCGATCTAGGTTCGTGTCGGCGATGATGGAGACCAGCGGTTTGGTTTCGGTTTAGGCCGCTCCGTCTTCTACTCCGCCGAGGTGAAGACCGTGTGATGCCCGAACGACGTTCTCGTGCTCTTGCTCAGCAGCTCAAGGCTGCTGTTCTCACCGTGGCAGGGCTCAACTTTGCTTACTTCTTGGTCGAGGTCACGGTCGCCCTGTCCGTCGGGTCTGTTTCCTTGTTCGCTGACAGTGTCGACTTCCTTGAAGACACAGCCATCAATGTGTTGATCTTCGTGGCACTGGGGTGGTCGTTGCGGGCGCAAGCTCTGGCGGGGAAGACCATGGCGCTCATCATCCTGCTTCCCGCTCTGGCCGCGGCATGTCAGGCCTTCACCAAGTTCGGCGGCCCCATTCCACCGGATCCGCTGGCACTGGTCCTTACTGCTGGCGGGGCAGTAATGGTGAACCTCGTGTGTTCTTTCATCCTGGCCCGGTTCCGACGCCACAGTAGCTCCATGGCCCGGGCGGCGGTCCTGTCCGCCCGGAATGATGTCCTAATTAATGTAGCCATCATCGCCATGGGAATCATCACCGTTTGGAGCAGGTCGGGATGGCTGCCTTGCTGGTCTTGGTGATAAGAGTGGCAGACCGTAGCTTCTCATATCTGAAAATATATGCAGCCAACAGCGGTCTGGGTGAGGTCTGGGCCCATTCCTTCGCCGGGAATCAGGCGGGGTAAGGCTTTACCTCACGACTCCTGTCAACCCTTAATGGGCTGGCAAAGTGCCGTTACCGGCCGGGGACCACATCCAATGCCCCCGGCCGAATGGCTGGGCTATCCCGGGAGTTTACCCGTTGTGGAATCGACCAGCTCTCCGTCGTGTGATGTCGTGTCGCCGGTGGAGGCGGATGGGCCGATGATGCCCCGTCGAACCAGCCAACGGACGGCCGGGTAGGCAGTGGCGAATCCGAGGATGTTGCCAATTTGCATGAGGAAAATGAAGCTTGCCTCCGTAGGTGCCGGCATGAACATCCCGTAGTGCAGGAATATCATCCAGCCGCCCATGCCAATATCGAAGGCCAGTACCGTTACGGTCGCCGCCAGCAGAGCAGCAGAGGTCCTTTTGCCGACGGGGGTACCCTTTTTCGTGACCCTCGACGCAGAGAATTCAAAAACGAACAGGAGGGCTATGGCGAGCAGCGCAATTACGATAATCAGCACCCACAGGGCTATACCACCAATAGTCAGCCCGCTGGCAAGAACCAGAGGAACCCCGATAATGTGCGCCACGGTCGCGGCCGCTCCACCGGGGCTTCCGGCGACTAGCGCCTTGGACGACAATCCCTGTTCGGGGCCTGTCCCGTTCTTTCGCTGCCATTTGTCGCTTCGTGTTCGGCCCCACCGGTGATAAGCCCATATGGCAAAGGGTCCGAGGTATAAAGCCGTTATCGGCCACACGGCTTCCATCAGGCGGTGGGGCTGACGGAAGCCTCGACCGTAGACGTCGTATAGAACGACGGCCGCTGACAATACTCCCAGGGCAATAAAGAACCAAGCGACTGGGGCGAGCCACTCGGGCAGGGCTGGTGGTCCCATGGCTGTCATTTCCAGGGGGATAACGTTGGTCGACATGCGCTTTCCTTTGATAGGTGTCGATTCTGGGCCACAGGCCCAGAATCAATTTTTCGGGTAGGGCGTTTCTCGTGCGCCACGGGCGATCCCAAGTTGCAAGAACCCACGCGGGCTGGACAAAGGCTTTTGCCGAGACCGTCAAACGCACGACGCGTAACTACTATACGACATAGTAGAGAGCGGATGTCGAACAGAGCATGATTCCTGTGCTCGGAAGATGACTGACGGGATCCACCTAACGAGCATGGCAGATCGGCTCTCGCGGTTCACAAGGAGCTTGGCCTGCCCTGACCAAGGGTGAAATTAAGAAGGCGGAAACAATTTCTTGAACCGCGCCTTCCTCGCGGATTAGTCGGAGCAGTTGGGCGGTTCGATGGAACTGGTGTTTCGGCCGTGTTGTCCTTATGCGGCGACTCTGACGCGGCGCCGCATGAGTCCTCGGACTACTGGGTAGGCGGTGAGGAATCCGAGGACGAGTCCGATCTGCATGAGGAAGAAGAAGGTGATGTCGGTGGGTGCTGGCATGAAGTTGCCGAAGTGCATGAAGAGCATCCAGCCGCCCATGCCGATGTCGAAGGCCAGGACGGTGATGGTGGCGGTCAGGAACGCAACTCCGGCGCTTTTCCCTGCAGAACTGCGGCCGTTCCGGGAGGCGAAGAAATACTCATAGACGAACAGCAAAGCGATGGCTAGTAGCGCGATGACGATGATCAGTACCCAAAGGTTTGTTCCGGCGATGGTCAGCCCGCTGGCGACGACGAGGGGAACGCCGATGAAGTGTCCCACGGTTGCAGCGGCTCCGCCCGGTGTGCTGCCAGTAAGCGCCTTGCCGTGGAGATCCTTCTCGGACTGTGCCGCCGGGCTCTCCGGTGTGCTGCTGCGGGTCTTGCCCCACCGATTGTAGGCCCATAGACCGAACGGCCCCAGATAAAGCGCGGAGATCGGCCATACGATGCCCATGGCTGCGTTGGGCTGGCGGTTGCGACGACCGTAGATGTCGTAGAGCACCAACGCAGCACTGATCACTCCCAGCGCAACAAAGAGCCAGGACACCGGCGTCAACCAGCCCGGTATCACTGTTTCCATCACTGTCATATCCATCGCATCATCGTTCATAGGGGTAAGCACTTTCTCGTAAGAATTTGTAAACCACGGAGCGGTTGCCCTGGACGTGGGTCATAGAGGTGCAAAATTTATGGGTAACAAGCAAGGGTGCAACCAGCCTGCGGATTCTCTACCGGCGATTATCGGTTATCTATGAGGGGGCTGGTTCGCTGGAAGGCTAGGTGGGCGTATTTATGGTGGCGATCCGGCGCCGATATTCCTCGGCGTCTATCTCACCGTTGGCGTAGCGGGTTCGCAGAATCTCACCGGCCTGCTGCGCGGTAGCAGGGCGATTGGCCCGGTGCCCGGCGCCACTCGCACGGGCAATCAGGACTACTGCTGTCGCAGTCACGGCCAGGAGCAGTACCACCACAATCGACCAGATCACCACCGCGCCGATCATACCCCCGCCGAACATGCTCCCGCCCATCATGCCGTCGTCCATGAATCCACCCATTCCCTACACCGCCCTTAAATTAACTTCATGCCTGTAACACTCAGGCTACTATATACCTTAGTAGACTGGTAGTCCCATGACCGGGGAATGCTCAGTGTGTTCCGGCGGGCGGGGAGCGCCGTGCTGGACGCCTAATTAGGCGGAGGTGGGGAACCCGGTGGGGCAGGTTTGCGCGTAGGCACTGGAAACGGCCGGTGTCGCCGCTACGGTCAGTGGCAGTACGAGCATGGCTGCAGCGGTGGTCAGCGCAAACGTTGTGCGCAGGGCTCCAAGGGGCGCCCTTGGGGAGGTGAGCCGGCGTACTCTTGCCAGGGCGCTTGCGCCTCCTGCGCCCAGGGCCGCCGCAGGGGTGCTGCGCGCTTCGGCCAGCCGGACAACGGCGGTAGCCACGGTGAGCCGGCTGCTGCCGCGTGCGGCGCGGTCGTCTGCGTCCATTTCAACCAGACGTTGTAATTCAGTGTGTGCGATGCGGAACGCCGGGACGCGAGGGAAAGCGCGGTGGAGGGCGTTCGCGGCGGCGAGGATCAGATGATGGCGCCCACGCAGATGGGCCATCTCATGGGCGAGTACTGCGGCCCGTTGATCGGCATCGAGGGCGTCCAGTGCCGCCGAGGTGAACACGATTTCGTTACGCCGTCCGGGCAGGCAGTAGGCGGCCGCATCGGCGTGATCGAGGATGAGGAACCGCCCACTGGTGTCCCGGCGAGCCAGAAAAGCCAACGATTGCAACTGTCGTCCGCGTGCCCTATGCGCTGAGAGCAGTTCGGCGATCAGGCAAAAACCGGTCCGCACCACGACAGCCACTGCGGTGAGGGCACCGGCTGTAGTGACTATGGCGCCGCCCGGGGTGGAATACTGCTCCTGCAGAGTCATGACGCACGCCCGCAGGAAATCCGCCAGGTTCGAGGTGAACGGCATGGCGGGCACCGCCAGAGCCACCCCTGCAAGGACGACGCCCGCGACAATCGTGACCGACAATGCTTGCCAGACGAAGATCCCGATCTTAGGCGACCGGTCGGACCAGGTACCCCTGGCCAACAATGGCGCCACTGCGGCAGCAGCCACAGCGTACGCGAGTAAAAAGAGCGGGACACTCACTCGCTAACCCGGGCTCGGGCGGGCATCTGTGCGGCCTTATCCAGCACTGCTCGCAGCTGTGCCACTTCATCAGCGGGGATCTGCTCCAGAAAATGCAACAGGGTCGCCGTGCGGTCGCTGCCGCCGGCAAGCACTTCGCCCATATGCGCTGCGGCGTACTGCTCTCGGGTCTGCGTTGGACGGTAACGGAACGCCCGTCCGTCCGGCTCCCGCGCCAGTAATCCCTTGCGCTGCAAAGTGTCCATTACCGTTTTGACGGTCATATAGGCGATTTCACGGTCCCGCTGGATATCTTCGAGGATGTCGCGCACGGCGGCCGCCCCCTGAAAGGACCACATCCGGTCCATGATGGTGGATTCAAGCTGACCAAGACGATGCATGCCCGGACCCTTTCTTCATGCGCATAAAATGTAACCGAGATTCAATCCTATCGTGCATAGTAGATCCTGCATACCGCCCGTTAGGTCTGAGCGAGCCGCCGCCGGAGTTTTTTCTCTGACAATCGCCCGAAGCTGAACATCTGCCCATCAATGAGAATTCCGGGTGCGAACGCGACGCCATGGCGCACCGCGAGATCGCGGCCCCGGGTGCTGGTCAGCTCGATTTCTTCAATCACCAGGGGGTGCGTGGCTGAAATGGCCTGCAGAGTGTTCTTTGCCTGCTCACACCATGTGCAGCTCTCCTGGGTAAGCAGTGTCACGGTGCGCATCAGCTGACCCGCCCTGCTGTGAGGTCGTTCATAAGTTGGGCTACCGGCACATACATGGTGTAGTCCGGTGCCCCGCCGTAGTCGGCGCGCCACTGGATCGTTCCGTCGGGCCCAACGAGGATGAAGGTGTGGCCGTTGCGCGAATCTCCCATCATTCCGAATTTGTTCGCCTCGTATTGGCGGGAAACACTCAGGTCGGTGTCGGCCAACGCCACCGATTCCAGCCCGTCGTCGGTCATTTTGCGTCCGATGAGATCCGCTGGCCCACTGGTGATGGTAACCAAAGCGTCGATCCCAGCCTCCTGCAGAACCGAAGGGGTTTTCTCCAGATCCCTGATCTGGTCCCAGCAGGGCTGGCACCCCAAACCCTCATGGAAATAGAGCAGCGTAGATTTGCCGCTGTAGTCGCCTAATTCCACGGTGCCTCCGTCGACTGACGGCAGGGTGAAATCGGGGGCCTGGGACCCGGTTCCGGGGGATCCGACGTCGTAATTCACGCCGTCCGTCCGCGCTTGGGCGGCGTCGGGGTCAGGGTTGATGGAGCCCTGATACACCAGGAACAGGCCAACCACGGCGGCAACCGCAACGGCGGCCAGTACCAAGAATCGCCGTACCGGCGTAGTGCTCTTCTCGGGTGATGCGGACGTCTTTGTTAATCCCATCATGGAGAATCCTTTCGGGGGACAGTTGGGGCGATTTCGGGTTGCTGGTGGTCGCCGGCCGTGTCCGTGCGTGGACTCGGGTCGCCCTGGTTAGGGGGCGGACCTGCCACGGCGCTGGTTACCGTAGACAGCTCAGAGGAAACAGGCGGTGCCTGACGGACTGTAGCGTCGATCCGATCAGCTGGCTTGCGTCGGACGGCGACTGTAATCAGCCACAGCAACGCACTGAAGATCAGCAGGGTAGGAATCCACCCTGGAATGAAGCCAAGAAGGTCCTGGACGTTCGAGACGAAATGGGTGAGTTCGGCGGAGAAACGCACTTCCCAACCATCCGTCGCCATTCCCGGACCGCGCGCCGCAAGGGCAATCGTGAGTGCGCCCATGGCAAGCATGAGCATCCCGGACAAGAAGGTAGCGACCGGCACACGGTAAGAGGTTCCGGGGAACAGCGGCAGGTTCCGGCCGGTGAGAAAATTCCTTTCCCCAATCCGGTGCCGGTCCCACACCAGGGCCATCACACATAGCGGTGCGACCATCCCGAACACGTAGGCGACGCCGACCGCCAAAGCCGCCGGGAAAGACGACGCCGCACCGGACACTGCTGCAACTCCCGCCAGCACCGGCGCGCAGCATGCGCTGGCTGCACCGGAGAAAGCGCCAAGAGCGTAGACGGAACGTATTGAGCTTCCACCGGATCCACCACGGACGAACATGGGGAGCATGATCTTCTTCCCCGCCAGGATGAGTCCGCCCATCAGCATCATTGCCAGCCCCCCAACGGTGAACACCGGGGTGTGATAGTCGATCAGCAGTCGGCTCAGCGCCGCCGCGCCGAACGCTATTGGCAGGATGATGGTGCCAACGCCAGCGGCGAAGACCAGGGTCATGGCCAGGATCTGCGTCTTTCGCCTGAATGTCGTGGCGAAGAAGGCCGGCAGCATCACCGAGACGCAGCACGGCGCGAGGAGCGCGACCATGCCACCAAGAAATGCCGCCAATATGGTGGTGGATAGGAGTATTTCCTCCACACGCCCGTCCTTTCGATGATGATGCTCATGAGGAGGTCCGGTGCTACTGCGGCAAAGCGCTGTGACCGGGTGAAACGAGGTGACAACTAATCAGCGATCCCCTAGGCAAAGGGAGCCCGAGGTATCGCCCCCACCTGTCGCCAGCGTGCCTATCAGATAGGCGTTGCGGATCGCCACGGGGATTACCTCAGTGTCGGGAGGGCGCGTTCTGCTGCTTCAGGGCCGCAACTTGCTCCCGCAGTTGTGCCAGCTCAGCTGTTTGCGCCGAAGATACAGCGGAAACTCCCGGGTTGGAGGCCCGTTGACCCATGGCGCAGTTGCCCCGTCGCATCGGGCGGAGGCAAAAGAAATAGGTCGCTGTCAGGGAGGCTATGAGAACCGCTACCGGCAATGCCCATTCAGTCATCGCAGGGTCGCCCTGGCTGGATTGGGACGGGAGGGGTCGAGACGGGATTGGTCGGCGCTTGCGTCGCCCTGACCGGCACGCAGCTGGTCGACCTCGGCGCGCAACTTGACCAGTTCCGCCTCATCGAGAGATTTCTCCTGCGCAGGGGATGATTTGCTGCCGCGCATCATGAACCACATTATTAATCCCATGCCGACCGGGCAGGCGAGGAGGGCCAGTGCGTACAGGGCTTCACTCATCAGAGTTTTCCTTCACTTTCGGGGGTGGGGTTTGAGGGCATCATCTTGTTCGGATCCATCTCGGTATCCGCGTCCATCATCTGTTCGTGCATGCGCTCCATGCCCGGGTTGTCAGCGATCATCTGTTCGTGCAGACGGGCCATGCCCGGGTTATCGTTCGTCATTTGTTCGTGCATTTTCGCCATGCCAAGAACCGGGCCCTGATCGTCCATCCCGTGATGATTCTCGGCCGCGGCTTCACTCCTAGCTCCGTCAGGGACGGATGGGGGTGCGGCGGCCACGGACGGAGCAGCCACCGCCAGGGCCAGAAGCCCCGTAGCTGCCACGGTGGGTATCCAGATGCTCTTAGCCATCACTGTTTGGTCCTTTCCTCGATCGGTCACTATCAGATACTAAAGAAGATAGTAGATACATCCTAAGCATATTAGTAGTAGCGGATCAAGTCAGTGCACTGGCTATTCGGCGGAACCCACCCCTTTCGCGATTTACAACCCAGGGACGCGGACTGCGGCTCCCTATCAATCTACTAGGCCTGCTAGTATTTACGGGGTTTAGCAGTACCAGGCGGCAAGCCGGTGGAGAGAACACTGCAAAAGGAAAGCGAGAGGCGTCTGATGGGTAGGGCATCTTTGCGCGACATGGGTAGACGCCCCCGGGAGCGCCGGTTGCTCCGCGTGCCTGCTGGCGTTGTTGCGGGCCTGCTATTGGTGATGTCCGTTCAGGTCGGCCCGGCTGTGGCTCATACCTATCTCCTGTCCTCGGATCCAGCCGACGGTGGGACGGTGGGTGTGGTTCCGGAACAGGTGGCGCTTGAGTTCACGGAGCAGGTCGAACTGGATTTTGCCGATGTCACCGTCTCGGTAGCGGGCGGTCCGGCCTACGGCGCGCTGACCGAGACCGCGGGAAAATCACTGATAGCACGGATACCTCCAGGGGCCACCGACAGTCAGCCTGATAGCGGGCCTGCCACCTGGGAGATCGCGTATAGAGTCACCGCCGGCGACGGGCATCCGGTAAACGAGTCCTTCACGTTCACCGTCTCGCCAGGTCCCTCCGCCCCGGCTGCCACGGAACCGGTCACTGGACCGGTAGACGGTGTTGGTTCCGGGGCGTGGGCTTCCGCAGCCCGTCCCCGGCAGGTTCCCGGATGGGCGATGTTGGGCCTTGGCTCGGTGACCGCCGCGGCCGTCCTGACGTCTCTGCTGGCTGTCCGCCGACAGTCCCGTAGGGCACGAGGGTGAACCCCGACGGCAGGGTGCGCCGGATTGCGTGGGCGATGATCTTGGTGGTTTTGGTGCCTTTCACTGCCGTCGCGGTTCTTGCCGTTTCAGGCACAGCAGGCCCTCCCGGCCCGGGGCTCCCGGACCCCGGTGCGATCACACGGTGGGGCGCCCCGGTAGCCCGCGCCCTGCACGACGCCGCAGCAGCCCTGACTATAGGTTTTCTCGTAACAGCGTCGGTCATCCTTCCCCACCAAGCCCAAAACCAAAACCAGGGCCGGCCGGTCCTCGGATTGGCCGCAGCCAGGGCTGTGTTGTTTGCGGCGGCTGCGGCATCAGTTTGGGCGGTTGCCGGTGCCGCCGTGGTGACCTTCGCCTATTCCGACGTGGCAGGGTCCAGCCCTTCGGACATTAACGGTGCGGACATGGTCCAGTTCCTGACCGGTTTCGACCTCGGGCGTTCGCTGGGGTTGAGTGCCTTTCTGGCACTGATTGTTGCCACCGGTTGCTGGATGGCCACACGGACTCTCACTGTTGGGCTCCTCACGTTGCTCAGCCTGGTCGCTCTGACACCGCTGACGGTTACCGCTCACGGCGCGTCAAACCACGAAGCGGCGGTGAACCTGCTCGGCCTTCACCTGATCGGCGTAACGGTCTGGACGGGAGGGTTGGCCGCGCTTGTGATCCTGCGGCGAGCAGTAGGAGCCGATTTTCCTGTGATGGCGCGAAGGTATTCAAGAATTGCTGGAGCGAGCTATGTGCTGGTGCTGGTGACGGGCGTCGCCGGGGCGGTCCTGCGTCTGGCTTCCACCGCGGGCTTGGAGGGAACCTACGGGATCCTGCTCATCGCCAAGACGGTGGCCGTCCTCTTGCTCGGCGCAGCCGGGTGGTATCAACGGCGCCGTATCCTTACCGTGCTCGCATCCGGGCCGATGGCAGGAAAAACTTTTGCCCGGTTCGCGGGTTTCGAAGTCTTCATCATGGCGTTCACGTTTGGGTTGTCCGTCGCTTTGGGCAGGACGTCTCCGTTTGCCGAGTCCGCCGTCGAGTCAGCCGCGGAATCCTTCCTCGGCGCTGCACTGCCACCGGCGCCCGGCGCCCTGGATTGGTTCACGCAATGGCAATTTGACGTCATCTGGGCACCCATCACAGTGCTACTCCTGGGGTGGTACGTCAGCGCCAGACGGAGGGCCGTGAAAAAGGGACATCACTGGCCTGTCTTCAGAACCGTCACCTGGGCCTTGGGATGCGCCCTGCTGTTGTGGGCAACGAGCGGAGCTCCGGCTGTCTACGCAAGATTGTTGCCCAGCATGTTCGTCATCAGCCAAGTCCTCATTGGGCTGATAGTGCCCGTCCTCTTCGCTCTCAGTCGGCCGTTCCTGCTCGCCCGGCACACCCTGGCCCCGCGGACTGATGGAAGCAGGGGAATCAGAGAGTGGCTTACCTGCGCCGCGGAACTGACCGTTACACGCAAACTGGCGCACCCGGTGACCGCAACGCTCCTCTATCTGGGCTTCCACGGGACCCTGTACTTCACCCCACTGCTCGGCCCGCTGGTGAGCAGCAACGCCGGACGGCTGGCCTCCACCGGCGCAGCACTGGCAATCGGGTATTTGCTCTCCCACACGCTAATCACCCATCCGCCCTCACCCAACGCAGCAAAGGTCAAGGCAGCAGCGCTCTTGACCGTGTTGGGCTTTCATATAGCAGCCGGGATCTCGCTCGCAACACGTGATCACCTCATCGGCGGTGACTGGTACCTCCTCGTCAGTGAACTATGGAACATCCCGGTCACCACCGACCAGCCCACCGCTGGCCTGATTCTCTGGGGTGCGGCACTGCCACCCCTGCTGGCCCTCGCCATCGTGCGCCCAAGTCCTATAGAACGTCCCTCTGCAGGACTCGGCTTTACGGGGCAGGAACTCCGGGGGCAGGCTCGCGGCCTGGCGGAACAATGAATTTGGCCTCCCGGATCATTCACTACTATTCTTGGTAGTAACTTCCGGCTGAGGCTCCCTCCTGAAACGGCAAACGGGCCAACAACAGCCGGCCTTGGCTCGCTCACAGCGACCCTCCCGATCCCGCCATCAACCGATAGAAAGTAAACCCATGCTCCTGAAAACCCTTCACGGTAACAGCAGAAAAGTGCGCACAGCAACCCTCGGACTCACAACCGTTTTTCTCCTGGCGGCCTGTGGGCAACAGGCATCCGGCCAGGCGGAAGAAACCCCTCACAACGACGAAACACCGCACAGTGATGATTCGCCACACGCTACTGAAAACCCGTTCGGCCACGTGCATGGTCTGACTTTCAACGAAGGCACTGACCAGCTCCTGCTGGCCACCCACAACGGGTTGTTCGACGTTGCCGCCGACCCCATCGAAAAACTCGGTTCTACTCTTGATTTGATGGGATTCGCCGGCGCGGGCCCGGACCTCTACTACGCGTCAGGCCACCCCGGGCCCGGAGCAGACCTTCCCAACCCCATGGGCCTGATCGAATCAACCGACGGCGGAGAAACCTGGCAGGAGCTCTCCCGTCAAGGCGAATCGGACTTTCACACACTGACCGTGTCAGAGGCCGGCGTCATCGGATTCGACGGAACCCTGCGGGTGACCGCCGATGGGAAGGAATGGTCCGAGACCGAGACGCAAATCCAACCGGCGAATCTCTCCGCGTCCCTCGACGGCCCGATAGTCCTAGCTACCACCGAGGATGGCGTCCAACGCTCCACCGATGGTGGCATGACGTGGACACTGCCGCCTGAGTCTCCAATACTGCTGCAGACAACCTTCGCTGATAAGGACACTGTCGTAGGCGCCACCCCCGACGGTGCTATCCACATCAGTCAGGACGCGGGACAAAGCTGGGAAGAAACCGGCGGATCAACAGCCCAACCGTCCGCCATCGCTGCGGCCGTCGAAGAAGATGAGCTGCGGATTTGGGTGTCAACAGAGAAAGGCATTGAGTTCTCCGATGACAATGGTGCGTCCTTCACGACGACCGTGCAGGCCGGACAATAACGTTCCCGTGCACACCACTTCAGTACCACGGGAGCACCAGCGGCCAGCCGAGGCCGGTCGGGATCTCCCGTGACGATCGGAGAGTTCTTCGCGCAATCCGTACAATCCGGGGCGCTCCTGCTGGCGATTCCGCTGGCCCTGATTGCCGGTATCGTGTCTTTTATATCGCCGTGCATCCTCCCACTGGTGCCAGGCTATATGGGGTATGTTTCCGGACTCACCGACCCGAACTCCCCAGGGAACCGCCGCAAAGTCCTCACCGGCGTCGGGTTATTCATCTTCGGCTTTGCCTTGGTCTTCACTTTTTATGGGGCGGCTTTCGGGCTCATCGGAGGGTGGATGCTGCGTTGGCAAGACCTACTCATTCGCATCCTGGGCCTCTTCGTCATCCTCATGGGACTTGTCCTGGTGGGGCGTCTTTCCTTCTTTCAACAGAACAAGAAACTTAGCTGGAAGCCGAAGACCGGGGTAGCCGGTGCGCCTTTACTCGGGGTGGTGTTCGGCCTGGGCTGGACCCCCTGCATGGGGCCGACCCTGAGCGCTGTCCTGGCCCTGAGTACAACCACCGGGAGCCCGTGGCGCGGAGCGCTCCTAGGATTCGTGTACTGCCTCGGACTAGGCATCCCCTTCGTCCTCGTAGCACTCGGCGTCGGCTGGGTGACACGGACCCTCTCATTTGTCCGACGGCACATCCGCATCTTCAACATCGCAGGCGGTGCCCTACTCATCCTCGTCGGCGTGCTCATGGTCTCAGGAGTCTGGACCCTATGGATCTACCAACTCCAAAACCTCGCCGGGACCTACCTCACCCCAGTCTGATAGCGCCGCAAATTTCGGAAGCGCAATTCGAAATCCGAGATTCTTTTGTCTGCCATTTTCCCTACCGGCTCGGACCGCCCTTAGCTTTATCTCGGCTCACACCGAATCCCGTGCGCGTCTTACCCGCTTGTGAGGCCTTTATGCCGGAGTTCCAGGCCTCGCGTGGATGTACGGCGTGATCACCGGCTGCAAGCACCCTCGCTTGGACATGTTCTTGGCTGGCTGATTCTTCCAGCAACGCCGCGAACTCCTGACGGTGCTGAGCAGAGCCGTAGGATGCAGAGACGGCTGTTGGGGCGTGAATGGCTCCACCGTGCAGCTTCCCGGCCTGGCCGTTCACGTCGTTAGATTCAATGTCCCGGCCCATGGCTTCGATGCGGTTGAATAGTTCCTTTTCGCTACTTTCGTACCGGCGTTGGAGGCCTACGTTTCTATTAACAACAAAACTGCTCCCCGCGAGGATTTTGGTTTCGTACCAGTCCTTCGTCGTGGCGACGAATTCGGGGTTCGAGAAGAGGGTTTCGTCTGCTCCGGGGTAGTTCTGCCGGATTTCCTCGCGCAGCTGGTCGATGCTCGGCCCGTTCACGCCGTCTTTCTCGATCAGGTGCATACGTTCGGCAACGGCCCGGTCTGCCTCTGCTGTGGCCTCCGGTCCTGTTGCTTCGCGGGAGTTGTTCAGCGCTTCTACCAGCTCGGGGTTGGCTAGGTAACCTTCGGGCACCTGGTGGCGCTCGATTTCCGGGCGTAGCGCTGCTGCGTTGGCGCGGATCTTCCTCGGCCTGGGCGGCGGCGATCAATCCCATAGCTCCTTGGTGGTCGCGCACCGCTTGTATGCGGGCCTGCTCGGCTTGCTGCGCTTCGACGGCTGACCCGAGATATTGGCTGTCCCCGTTGAGCTCGTGGGTGTTGATCCTGTAACGGCGTCCGACTTCCTGGTTAATTTTCTCCGAAGCGGCCAGTGCTTGCGGGTCGTGATCTTTCCACGCCTCTACCGCTTGGTATGCCTCGACCACTTGATCCGGGTTGGCCTGGTCCCACCAGCGATCATGTTCTGTCGGTGCCACGGTGGCTCGCATGGCCGTCCGCTCGGCGGTGATCTGTCGCTGCGCTTCGATCTGAGAGCGCTCAACCTGGTCTTGGCGCTGCCGCATTGATTCCTGGCGTGCTCGTGCCCGTCGCTCCGCGATCTGTGAGGCGAACATCAGCGATTGCCGGAACCCTCCCGATACTGCGTCATCAATGCCGTCTGACTCACTCATAATCTTTCCCCCTGTGCTGATTACGGCACGGTGCGATCTAGCGCCCGTAGCCCTTATCCAGTTCTGGTGTGGTCGGTAGGTAACGTTTCGCTGCATCAGTTTTTAATGGTTCGGTTTTCAATGGGACGACACTGCCGGCCCTGGTAGCCGCGAAGTCTCCCCCGGCCAGTTCCGCCGCTGTGAGCTGCCGGCCTCGGCCTGCTTCGCTGGCGTGCCCACGGTGGCCGCTGGTCCCTGTCCTGGTCCAGCCGTGACGAGAGCGGGCATGGTCTTGGAGAACGGGGCAAGCTCCGTCGTCAGTACCCGGTAAAGGTGCTGGCTTTCCCGCAACCGGCCCGACTGGTTGTGCATGTCATACACGGCGCGGGCGGTGCGCATCAGTTGAACCATTAAGGCTGTCTGCGCCGCTGACTTACTTTTGCCGCTCGCGGCCATGAGCAGCATGGCTGACCCTGCCAGGGACGGCAGTGCTGCCGGCTTGGAGTGTTCGCGGGGGTTGCGCAGCTGGGCTGTCTTAGACAGCTCTGCAGCCGTCGCGGCCAGCGGGCCGGGGCTCTGTTCGAACTGCACCGACCACGCCGCGAATGTTCCCGACGCCTGCCGTGCAGCTTTCGCCCACGTCGCGTGATCGGTCGCGGAGATCTCGCGTAACTGATCTGCCAGGGCCTTAGCCTGCTGCGTGTGCTTCTCCCACAACTCGGGTGTAGGAGCTGCACTGACTGTCTCGGGTGCGGCTTGCCGCTTGTTGCGTGCGGCGGCGTTCCATTCCGCAGCGGCAGCGGTCGCATCCTGTGGGGTGTCGGGCCATTCCTTGCGCAGTTGACCTAACCCAAGATCCCCGGCAAGCTTCCCGCCTCCGTACCAAACGGAGCGCTCTCCGCGTGGTGGCCGTTCGGCTACCGAGTAGCCCACCACTACATCAGTGGTGCCCTTCTCGTAGCGTGGGCGCATCAGCAGCCCTGTGTCACGTCCTCGGCGGACGAACTGCGCTTCGGACTGCGACGACGTTGCAGCAGCTCGGACTTTCCGGGGCAAAGAATCCCGGTACATTTCCCGATCATAGCGGACAGCTGTTTGCGGTTCGGCCCGCTCGTATCCTCTGGTTGCGTGGACTGAGGACAGTTCTTCTAGCCCGTGCTTGGACTCCAGCTCCCGGCAGGCTTTCTGTGCACGTCGGTAATCGCCGTGGGTGGATGCTTTCGTGCCGTCCTCGCGCACCAGTGAAACGGCAATGTGTATGTGGTTATTGCCGTTTGTGCTCACTCCGTGATTGACCGCTGCCCACCGACATTGGGCTTTGCCGCTGGCTTCGGTGAATCCGGGACTGCTGAAGGTTTAGTTGACAGCTTGACGTGCCCTACGGCTTGGTTACTGGGATCGGTGTGAGGATCAGGCGGGGATGGATGTCTTGTCAGAGCGTAGTTCGTATTCGATGGGGGCGACGTATCCGAGTTTGGAATGGCGTCGCTGCCGATTGTAGAAGATCTCAATGTACTCGAATATCGCATTCGCGAGATCGGTTCTGGTGCGCCACTTTTTCCGATTGAGCAGCTCGATTTGCATGCTCGACCAGAACGATTCCATCATCGAGTTGTCGTAGCAGTCTCCGATTGTCCCAAACGATGGCATCAGCCCGGAGGCGCGTATTTTGTTCGTGAAAGCCCACGAGGTGAACTGGGTGCCATGGTCCGCATGAACGATCCCGCCGGCCGCCGGCTTCCTGGCTCTGATGGCCATGTCGAGCGCATTGATGACGAGGTTGGTATCTTGAGCGCTATCGATTGACCAGCCAACGATCTTCCTGGAATAGGTGTCCATCACGGCACAGCAGAACACTTTGCCTTCTCTCGTGGGGTGCTCAGTAATGTCGGTGACCCAAAGTTCGTTCGGCGCAAGTCGATGGAACTTCCGGTGGACCAGATCATCGGCTGTAGCGACGCCATGAAGCCTTCTCACCTTCGCAGGGCCCGGCAATCCCACGATCTTCGCGTCCGACATAAGAAGAGCGACCAGCCGTTCACTGACCTTTATGCCCATCCCGAGGGTCAACTCCGCGTGGACCCGGCGAGACCCATAGGTTTGTCTTGACGCCGTGTGAACCTCACGGATCAGCCCTGTCAGCCACTGCCTGCGCATCTGCGTCGGTGATAGTTGCCGCTTCCTATACTTGTAGTAACCAGGGCTACTCACCCCTAGGAGCCGGCAGCAAAGCTTGACCCGATGACCTGTCTCAACGAGCGCATCGATCATCGGGTGAACCTTTTTGGGTTGGGTCGGTCCTCCTCGAACAGCTTCGATGCCGCCCTCAGAATCGCTACTTCTTCCTCGAGTAGGCGGATCCGCTTTCTCGCCTTCGCCAGCTCAATGCTCTCCGGCGTCGTGATGCCGGGGCGTTCGCCTCGGTCGATCTGATCTTGCCGAACCCAGTTATGGATCGCGGCAGCGCTGACACCGAGTTCGACCGCCGCTGTCGTGATGGGTTTGCCGACCCGGACGAGCTCGACAGCTCTTCTTCGGAACTCAAGGGGAAAAGGACGTGGCATAGGTGAAACCTCTCAAAAGAAGCCCAATCCTCAGACCATAGCCGGTAACCAAACCATGGGGCACGTCAAAGTGTCAAGCAAACCTTCAGCAGTCCCTCCCATTTCATCAACGAACTCGTTCGCGATATCACCCCACTCTTGATCTGTCAGCTCACGCTCACCAGCTCGCAAACTCAACGAACAATGCCACACATCGGCCTGCTTGTGACCGTGGTCCACGCGCTGCTTGGTCGCCTCATCCCAGCGAAGATCCTTTTGCAACACCTCCACACCGAACTTACGATGCGGCTGATCCAAGTGCTTAGCAATAGCTAGTGCGTCATCACGGCCTATCGTGCCGTCGTCGTACCACGCCATGATTGCCACATCCCCGGCTACCAGATGCGGGTTGGTGTGAGCGTTTTTCGTCTTGTCCGCGTCCGTGGATGCCAGGTAGACCATCAGCCCACCCATCCGTGAACCACGGGTGATGTTCGGGATCACGGGTTGATCCCCTCCACCGTCGCATCAATGCGCTGGGCAACCTCTCGCACATACGTCGGAGCAGCCGCGGCATCCTTGGGAAACTCATCCCCCGCGTTCGCATGACGGGCGATCTGGTTGACGTTATTCGACACTCGCGCTAACAACGTGTGAACCGCCATAAGCTCGGCCACAATCGCGCGGCGCTCCGTAGGAGTCTCTACCGCATCAGAGGTAGCAGCACTGATCAAAAGCTTCGGGACAGTCACACCTTCACGCTCGGCCCGGATCAACAACTGAGCCTCTTCCTCAGCTGTCACCCACACCTCACGACGCTTCTTCGTCCCCTTAGGGGCGTTCTCACGGCGGCGCTTCGGAATTTTTCAAGCTGAGTGGTACCAAGGGGAGTTAGGCGGCTGAGTGTTCGGTGGTTTCTTTGGGCTGGTTGATCCACGCTGGTCCTGGGAGTGCGAGGATTTTGGGATCGGTGGTGGTGTTGAAGCGTTCTGGGTGTTTCCGGCGGGCTGCAGCGAGCGTGGCTGAGCGTGTTTCGGCCACGTCGGCGGCGTGGTCGTAGTGGACGTTCGCGGGCGTGTGGAAGCCGATTCCGGAGTGCTGGTGGTGATGGTTGTACCAGTCCACGAAACCATTGATGAAGGCTGCGGCGTCGTGGACTGAGGCGAAGCGTTCCGGGAATTCCGGACCGTATTTCAGGGTCTTGAACAGTGCTTCACTGTACGGATTGTCATTGCTGACGCGGGGCCTGGAATGGGACCTGGTGACTTCCAGATCCGAGAGCAGCGCCGCCACGGTTTTGGACGTCATGGACGTTCCTCGGTCCGCGTGAACGACCCGGGGGATGCCGTGGATCCCGAAGATTCCCTTCATCATCTCCACTGCCAGCACCCCGGATTCGGTGGCATGGACGTGCGCGCCGACGATGAACCTGGAATAGATATCGACCATCATGTAGCAGTCAAAATATTTGCCCTTGACCGGGCCCGCGAGTTTGGTAATATCCCAGGTGAACACCTGTCCCGGGGCGGTGGCGACCAGCTCGGGTACTGTCCGGGGCGGGTGTTGGGCCAGCCGTCGACGTTCCTTGACCTGGTTGTTTTCCTCCAGCACCCGGTAAAAAGTCGACAGGGACCCCAGGTAGATTCCCTGGTCCAGCAGTTTCGTGTGGACCTGCATCGGTGCCAGGTCGACGAACCCGGGTGAGCTCAGGGCCGCCAGGATCTCGGCGCGCTCAGCGGCGCTGAGTTTGTTCTGCGGGGCCACCGCCATCTGGTCCCGCGGCGGGGCCGGTTTGCGGTTCACGGTCGTCCGCGAAACACCGGTCAAGGATGCTGCCCGGCGGGAAGGGATCTTCAGTTCCAGCATCGACCGGTACGTGGCCATCAGCGTTTCCTGGACCGGGGCTCGTCCGGCATACCCTGTGAGGCGTTCTCTAAGAACGCCTGTAGTTTTCCCATCAGTTCCAGGGCTGCCTCGGTCTTCTTCAACCGGCTCTCACTCACCTCTAACTGGCGGCGCAAACGCGCGTTCTCAGCCTGGTCCGCCGACAGCTTCCCGATCGACTCCCCGGGCTTCTTCCCAGCCAGGACACCGGCGTCCCGCAGCCGGCGCCACTCCGTGATCTGCGAGGAATAAAGGCCCTCCCGACGCAGAAACGCACCACCGTCGCCGCTCTCGCACGCGTTCTGATAACCGGCCAAAAACTCGAGCTTCTGGACCGGCGTGAAGGACCGTCGAGGCCGTGGCCCCCCGGCCCGAGGCCCGGAACTACTACTACTACTACTACTACTACTACTACTACTACTACTACTACTACTACTCACATCACTATCTTCGCGTACTGCACTCAAAACTGGACTAGACATGATCACTGGATTCCTGGGTCTCGCCCCACACGATTAAGCGGACTTGCTATGAGCCCTTGGTACCGTTCCAGCCTGACACGTAGGGCTTCCCAAAGCGTGAACGCTTCACCGGGCCATCAGACACAGTGTCCTCGGACATACAACCACCGCCTCTCACAACTCTTTTCCACCTTTCAAACGGTGCCTTTTTCCGGTTGGGGTGTGAGGATCTTTGGGACGCTTCGCGCCTGCATTTGATTGACCGGCTGCGCCGTTCCGTTTCGGCTGGTGAATGTACTGTCCGTCCTTCTCTTGGCAAGTCTCCACTGGGCGCTCTCGCGGCATATCCTCACTCGCAAGCTCCCTCCGATCCTTCTATGGGTGATGTCAAGCGATCTGGCTGGGAGCTGCCTTCAACTCGCGGAACACTTGGCGGGCAATGTAGCGGCGTAAGAGCCGGCGGACTTCCCGAAGTGTCTTACCTTCAGATTGGCGCCGTGCCGCATAAACCTGAGTGCAAAGATCGTTCTTGAGTCGGGAGCGCGCGACGATGTCCAGGGCGCGATTCAGCTGACGGTCTCCGTGTCGATCGAGTCGATGTCTGGTTGTGTTGCCGCTGGAAGCGGGTATCGGGGCGACGCCGGCGAGTGTCGCGAACGCCGCCTCGGAACGAACCCGGCCCGGATGCGACCAAGCAGCCAAGATCACTGCCGCGGAGAACGGACCAACACCAGGCATGGCCAGCAAGCCCGGCGCCAAACTCATGGAGTGCTCTCGGAGCGCAGCGAGGTTCTGCTGCAACGCCTCGGTCAGCGTGACCACGCTGCGGGCCAACCTAGTCGCCTCAGCCCTGGCAACGTCCTGCTCGACATCATCGCTAGGGCGCACGCGCCAGGCCGCGACCTCTCGTACGCTTTGATCCGATATCGGACGCCTGGCATCAACACCGAGATCAATATTGCGCAACAGCGCAGTCAACGCGTTCCGGTCAGCGGTCCGCTGGGAATCCATCCCACGGCGCGCCGCCAACAGCACCCGCAACGCCGACCGGATCTTGCCCTCACGCGGCGAAGCAAGTAGCTCCGTCTGCTTCCTCCGGACACTGCGGGCAGCAGCTTCCGCATCAATAGAGTCGGACTTACCGTGCAGTCGTCCCGCCCGTTTAGGCGGCTGAGCTTCCGTGACCGTGATGCCTGCATCCCGCAGAGCGGCATGCAGGTTCGCACCGTATGAACCCGTGCCCTCGACCGCAGCCAGGACAGGACCGGGTGCGCTGCGGTCAATCCACGCAATTGCCCGGCGAATACCGGCCAGGGATGCAGGGAACGTCGACTGCGCTGTGACACGGCCAGTGATCGTTTCGATCACCGCATAACTGTGGGTACGGGCATGCGTATCCGCGCCGATGACATGTGAGTACTGCTCTGCGACCAGAGGCATTGCGTCTTCCTTCCAATGGATGAACACGCCAACCCGGGAAGTCGTTTCAGGGCAAACCTCTAATGAGCCACACCCAACAGGGCGGGCAGCCTTCTATTAGGCCACTGCAACGGGCAGAGCCGGCGTCGATCCCGCTGGCGGACAGATCGGAGCAAAGCCACCACAACAAGTGCGGGACAGGTATTCCATGAGTCACACCAGCGGGACCGGCACCATCGTGCCAGCCGATCCCAGACCAGCCAATACCCATTAGAGGTATTCCACGGTCCCCCAGCTCCAACTTGCCAATTCACTTCGCAGCCAAGTGAGGACGGCGTTGCCGAAAGGAACGGTGGCAGGGATACAACAGGAGGACACAACAATGGCTCTCATCTCACCCAAGTGTGTGGAACAGAAGTACGGTGTCAGCACCGCTGACCTGGGCCGGTGGCGACAGAGAGGAGAAGGCCCGGAGTATTACCGGATCTCCCCGCGCTTAGTTCGTTACGGGGCCGACGATTTAGAGAGGTGGTTTCATGATCCAGGGAACGCACGTCTACATGACTTCCCGATAACCGAGTCCGCCTGTTTGTGTTCCTTGTAGTGCCGGCGCGAGTGCATCAAAGTTAAGCTGGACGCATGGCAACTATCAGCATTGAACAGACACAGGCCCAAGCTCGCGCTCTTATGGATACGCGCATTGAATCCGTGACCGCGTTGGTCAAGGCCCGGCAGCGAGTCTCTGACCGCAAAGATCAACTTGCGGAAGCTGAAAAGGACGACAAGCGCGCTTACGTCCGGGCCACCAAGGACGGGTGGAGTGCTGACGAGCTTAGGAAGCTCGGGCTGGAGAACAATGCGGCCGCAACCCGCCGCCGTAACCACCGTAGGCCAGCAGCACAGTCCGCTTCGGAAGCATCCACCGAACCCGACACCGAATGAGAAACGTGGTTCTGACTGTCCTCCGTCCACACCGGCGGGACCCGTGACGGATAATTGTAACCATTTTGAACCAAGGCTCTGATCCACAGTTCGAATTGATCAGCAACGGGACTGGGCGGACCCGTCTAGAGGTAGCTACAGATACGTTCAGCGTTGCACTGATTGGGGTCGCCTGCCGCGGCGATTTCATAAAAACCGGCAACGGATTCCCGCAGCGCGGTAAGCTCAGCGATCTGCCTGTCAAGGTTTCTGAGGTGTTCAGATAACTGATCCCGTACGTGACCACAGGGCGCCTCCCCCGCATCCCTGATACGGAGAATGCCACGGATTTCAGACAAGGAAAGGCCGGCTACCTGGCTGCGCCGGATGAACTCTATCCTGCCAAGGGTTTCCTGCGGGTAATCCCGATACCCGTTGGTCGAGCGGTCAGCCTGGGGCAGAAGCCCGCGCTCCTCATAAAATCTGAGGGCCTTGGTCGTCACACCGGAGGACGCAGCAACTTCACCGATACGCATGATTCACCTCATCCTGGTAGTACTTTCCTTTAACCTTCCATTGTAGTGGAAGGTCGTCGTGACACGTTTTCGCGTTGATCTTGCTGCCCGGTCCTACGGCGAACCGCGCTCAGGTTTCATCCCGGATGCTACCGGAGGTCGAGTTTCTCCAGTGCCGCCTGGTAAGCCTCGTGGTAGGTGGGGAACTGTGCCACCTGGTCCAGGAGGGTGTTGATGGGCAACTGCGTGCGAATCGCCAGAGAGGCGTAGTGGATCCATTCTCCGGCCATCGGTCCCACCGCCCACGCCCCGATGAGAATTTTCCGGTCAGCATCAGCGAGTAACCCCAGGTGTCCGCGCGGGTCCTGTTCGTAAGTCCACGGGCGTGCGATGGCGTTGGCAAGGTCAAGTTCGGTGGCGGCGGTGCGGATGCCGTGGTGTTCGGCCTCGTCGTGGGTCAGGCCGGCGGCGGCGATTTCAGGGTCAGCAAATACCACCCGTGGTATCCCGTCATAGGTGGCCGGGTGGGGCCGTCCGAGAATGGCATCCGCAACGATCCGGCCCTGGTATTTCGCGACGTGGGTGAAGGGCATGATGCCGGTGACGTCGCCGATGGCCCAGGTTTTCTCTGCGGCCTGGCACTGCTCATCGACCAGCACTTCGCCGCGGTCGCCAAACTTTACCCCGGCGTGTTCGAAGCCGAGCCCTTTGGTGCGGGGTTTGCGCCCGGTGCCGAAGATCACGACGTCAGCTGCCACGTCACCACCTGGTTCCCCATCACCGGTCACCAGTTCGACGACGCTGTCAGCGCCTTCACATCGTGCCCGGGCAGCGGAAGTACCAAGCCGGATGTCAATACCGTATTCCTGCAAGTACTGGTAAGCCAGCTCACCAACTCGGGCCTCTTCTCGGCCGATCAACCGTTTCCCGCGGTGAACAAGGGTGACCTTGACTCCGAAACGGGCCAGGAACATCGCCGTTTCAACACCAACCGCGCTGCCACCGATAATCACCGCTCGCTCCGGAAGAGTGCTGGCGGTGTAGGTCTCACGGTTGGTCCACGCCGTAATGTTCTCGATGCCTTCCAACGGTGGAATCACCGCTTCGGTGCCAGTGGCAATAACAATATGGTCGGCCGTGATTTCCCGGCCCCCCGCCTGGATCCGGCCCGGCCCGGTAATCCGGGCCTCCTCTTTGAGAACCACGGCACCCTCTTTCACATAACCTTCGACCTGGGCCTGATCATCGAGATTGCGGATCATGTAGTCCCGGTACTTCGAGGTTTCGGTCCAGTCCAGTTCCGCGCCGGAGACCCCGGCGGCCCGTTGCACTTCCGTGCGCGCTTCCGGTGGCCGCAGCACAGTTTTGGACGGGATGCACGCCCAGTAGGCGCACTCCCCGCCAATTAGTTCGCGTTCAAAAATCGCTACCTTTTTTCCTGCTTTGAGAAGGCGGTCCGCAGCAACCTCACCGCCCGGTCCCATACCGATTACCGCAACATCGAAGTGTTCGCTCATCTTGGATCTCCTTCTGATTCGGTGGATCTCTCGGGGGGCTATCGTCGAATATTTTGTACCATCACCTATCCGGCGTCGCACACCCCTGCTTGTTGCGTGGGCTACGTCAGGGCAGGACGGGATAGGGTCTTGGCTCAGCAGTGGCAGCTTTGCGCCCCGCTCTCCTGCTGGTCAGTGGTGGGTTCTGGTGTTTGGGCGAGCATCTTCTCCGCCATGGAAGAGCCAAGCCGGTAGGCTTCCCCGACAGGTATCACGGTGCCTTCGGGATGGTCTTCGAGCCAGGGGGCGGCTTCTTCGGGTGAGGTGAAAAAGTGGACCTGGTTACAGAAGGACGAACGCACGGAGCTCATGTCTTGCGGATTCACGAGTGAGACGACGGCGGTGGCCGGCTCGACGCCGGTAACGCCGGTGTTATCCACCGTTACCCTTACCGGCGTACCGGTGGCCTTTGAGGCGGATTCAATCCGCGCGGTCGCGCCCAGGAGGGTGGGGAAGATCAGGGTGTCCAGGGCGCACCAGGTGTAGAGCTGTTCGCCGTCGACTTCGAAGCGGTGCTGGGTGGGACGCTGGGTCAGGCCCTGGCCGATGATCCGCCCGGACCCGTCATACTCGGTGTCGGCCATGGCCTCCAAAGCGGTGCGGACTTCATCGACGGGGCGGCCGGTGGCTGCGGCGAGATCCCCTACGTCGACCGGGTCGCCTTGGGCGAGGAGTTTCAGCAGCGGCAACCAGAGCCAGGGCTGCATCCCTGTTTCGGTGGAGGCAAGCCGGTCGATTACCTTATTGATGTTGTCCGGCACGGAACTGTTCCTTTCAGTGGTTACGGTCGTTGGGCTGCAAGGTCAGGAGGCGCAGCAGGAGAGCCGGGAGACGTCGGTGTTGAAGGACTGGGCGGCGATTTTGATGCCTTCGGCCATGGTCAGGTACGGGCTCCACAGGTTCGCGACCTGATCCACGGTCATCTCGGCCTGGAGAATATAGACCCCGGCTGCGGCGATGTCGCCGGCTTCCTTGGCGACAGCGGTGATGCCCAGGATCCGCCCGGTGTCGGCTTCAGCAACGATTTTGATGAATCCGCGGGTGTCCCTGTTGACCAATGCCCGGGGCACGTATTCCAGCGGCAGGACCCGGCACTCACAGATGATGCCCGCGTCCCGGGCCTGTTTGTCCGTCATCCCCACCGCGGCCAGGGTCGGCCCGGTAAACGTCACCCGGGGCAGGTACCGGTAATCCACTTCACGTTCTGCGTTGTTGAAGGCGTTCTCTACCATCAACGTGCCGTGGGAGGCAGCCACGTATACGAACTCGGGGTGCCCGGTGACATCACCGGCAGCCCAGATCCGCGGATTCGAGCTGATCAGCGTGTCCTGCACCAGGACTTCACCCTTGTCCCCGGTTTTCACGCCCACTCCTGCCAGGTTCAGGCCGTCGGTGACTGGGCGCCGGCCCGTGGCGACGAGTAGTTTCGCTGCCCGGATTTTCTCCTGTCCGCCGGCGATTGCCGCCTGGGCCACAATCCCGCCGGCGGCGTCCACGGTGACGGAGGAGAGGTTGGCCCGGCGGATAACCCGGATGCCTTCATCAGCGAAAACACTCATCAACGCCCGGGATGCATCGGGTTCCTCCGCGGAGGCTAACCGGGAGCGCACCAGCATCGTCACTTTCGAACCGAGCCGGGCGAAGAGCTGTGCCTGTTCCAGAGCCACATAGCCGCCACCGATGACCAGCAGGGATTCGGGCACCTCGTCGAGTTCCATGGCCGTGGTGGAGCTCAGATAATCCACCCCGTCCAACCCTTCGATGGGCGGCGCCCAAGGCGCTGATCCGGTGGCCACCAAATAGTGGGCGGCCGTGATTGTTTCCCGGGTTCCGTCCGTTGCGGTGACCTCCAGTACCGGTTCCGCGGCGTCACCGGCGAATACGGCATTGCCCTGGCGCAGTTCCCACCCGTATTCGCCGATCAAGTCCACGTATTTATCGGAGCGCATGGTGTCCACCAGGGAACGTTTACCCCCGATCAGCCCGGCCATGTCCACCGGTTCAGCGACGGTGGTGATGCCGGGGAACCTACCCGAATCCTGGGCGGTGTGGCGTGCCTCGGCGGCGGCCAGCAAAGCTTTTGAGGGTACGCACCCGGTGTTTACGCAGGTCCCGCCCACAGTTCCGCGCTCGATCATGACCACCCGTTTGCCGAGATTGGTTGCCCTGATTGCGGCAGCGAAAGCGCCGCCGCCTGACCCGATGACGGCTAAATCAAAATCCGGTACTGCCTCAGGCATGACATTCTCCACAATTCTCATCTGGAACGCACCGGCCGTGGCCGGTGGGTGATCTTCGGTTTGGGGGCTACACCCAGTCTGCACCTTCCCCTTCGGGGGAAGGTCAAGGATTCCGGGTGCCAGTTGCTCACCACAGCCGGCCAGGTCCCGTCCGTGCCTTCCACTCCACCTTGCCCCGGGGCGGGCCGGACAGGCCTGGAACTGAATCGTCTAAGGGAGTGTTTCGTCGAGGAATTCCCGCAGGGCCTCAGCTTTCATTGGTTGCGCGTCGACGCGCCCGAGGACTTCACCATCCGGGGCGATGACCACGGTGGAATCCAGGGAAACGATCTCGTACTTCTTAGACAGTTCACCTGTTTCGTCGACGACGTAGGGATGCTCAGGGAACCCTGCCAGTTCACGGAACTCGTCAACCTGTGTTTTCGTATTTCCCGGGGTCACATCGACTCCCACGAAATCAGCCTGGTCAGCGTACTCGGCTTCCAGTTCCTTCATCGCTTCCGCCTGCGGAATGCAGGTGAAGCACCAGCTCGCCATGAAATACAGGACCGTGGGACGCTCTGCGGGCACGGTGACAGGATCCCCTTCCGTGGAAGTGAGCTCGATCCTGTCCACGGACGTTCCACCAGCAGCAGCGGTGTCGGCTCCTGCGCCGCGGTTCAGCGCTATGCCAGCAAGGATCACCACAACGGCCACGACCGCGACGAACGCGGTAATGATCAGGATGCGCCGACGGTTTTTGGTGGCGGTCATGGGGTTCCTTGCTGTTGGTTGCGATCATTTAGTGGTTCCGTGGATCCAGGGGCACAGCACGAGTCCGCGCCGTTGCGGGTGTCAATCGCATCCCTGCGATCAAATCCGTCTGCCGGATCCGCGTCCGGGGCCTTGGCTTCGTTGCGGCGTCCACGGGAAAAAGCCAGCACTGCGAGGATTGCGGCCACGGCCGTTGCCGTGATCACCGGCCAGGTGTCCGTGATGAAACCGGACAGTCCCACACTGGCTGCAGTGACGGCCGAGCCCATGATCCCGCCGGCCTGCCCGCCGCTCAGAGCAGGCACCCAGTAGAGCAACAGATACATTCCGGCCAGGACCAGGGCCGCCCCGCCGAGCCGGTTAATGTAGGGCAGCAGCCGGCGGACGTGGCGAGCCAGGGCATCGCGTGCCACCGCAGCGCCGAGAGACAACAGAATCAGTACTACCGATGAGCCCAAAGCGTAGGCGGCGAAGACTGCCACCAGCCCAAGCAGGCTTCCCGTGGACACGGCCTGCGCCACGACGGCCAGCAGGAGGGCCAGGCTGCAGGAAAGAGCGGCCACCGCGTAGGCCACACCGTAACCGAATACCCCTTTGAGTCCGGAGCCGGTTCCGTCCGTCTTGAGGAACCGGTTCAGGTTCAGCCGGGTGCCCGGCAGTTGCCACCCGACGATCATTCCCAGACCGGCGATGACGATCACGGCGCCGATGACCACCGCGGCCCAGGGCAGCGCCGAAGCAATCGAGCGTAGTCCCACCGCAACGAGCAGCCCGGCTGTCACAAAAACCGTGGCGAATCCGGCGCTCAACGCAATACCTGCCCGAAGCCCTGCCAGAAGCGGTCGCTTGGGTCCGCTGCCTGGGCCGGAACCAATGAAATACGCCAGATACGTCGGAAGCATCGCAAACCCGCACGGATTTACGGTCGCAAGCATCCCGGTCAAAAAGGCCAGACCCAGCGCCCCGGTCATGCGCGGGTTCTCGATGCCAGCGAAGCTGGACGGTCAGAGAGGCCATCATTGTGCCGGTCGGCATCGGACGGCATCGTGTCCAGAAAGACAGTGGAACCCCAGGGCGGGACCCGGCCCGAACCCGAGGGAGCGCAGCCACCGCCCGTCGTTCTCGGCATCATGCCGGAGCGTTTGTCATTCTTCGCATCTATGGGCATGTTAATCCTTCCAAGGTTGAGCGCCGCCCGGCTCCGGTTGATCACCAGGGCAAAAAGCAACACCAAAATTCCTACTCATCACATCATCAACCTTCCCCCACGGGGGAAGGTCAAGCCTGACTGACGCTGACTAGAGGCAGGCTGCCTGGAAGCCGTCTCTTCGTTGTGGTGAGCTGTCGGACGCCGGTCCCGGGCCTTGAGATCTGATGCGCTATTGCGTGCCTGCTGCAATCAGGGCTGTTCGGAGCTGTGCAGCGCTTGGATCTACAGCACGGAACACTTCACTACCCGTGGCGTCCAGAACGACGGCCGTACTTACCTGGCTAATCTGGTAAGCGGTGATCAAACGGGCGTTCAAGTCAGTGGCAAAGGCCAAAGATGACCCGTGATTTTCGCCCAGGAACGCTTCGATTTCCTCGACGGTTTCGTAGGGTGCAATATCGACGGCAACATAATGTGCTTCGTCCGGTGACTCCCGTTGCAGCTCGGCAAGGACGTTCGTTGCCGGCCCGCAGGTACCGCACTCAATGGAGAAGAAAAACAACACGCTAGGCTGAGATCCCGGAATCGGAACCTGTGTTCCCTCCACGGTGCGGGCCATGAAGTCCCCTCCCACCACGGCAGCTCCGGGCGTGACCCCTTGCTCAACTTCAGAGGAAGCAGCGATACCGACAGGATCCCGACTGCCGCGGTGACGAGTATCAGCACCATCCCTGTCAGCCACCATGGGCTCTTCCGATCTCTGCTACTCCGATTTCTGCTACAGAGCCCAGCACGGATGCCGTCTGGGCGGGTCATCTGCCGCCGGACCCTGCCCGGTCTGGTTTTGGATCTGATCCCGCCCGGGCGTACCTGGGGTCGCGCAGCAATCACCGTCGTCGGTTTTCCCGGGAGCGCGGCGCCGGAAAGCCCAGACCAGCACGCCGAGGGCCAAGACGACTGCGGCAGTGATCAGCCATGGATTGCCCAGCAGTGATCCAGTTGCGCCGAGGGCTCCGGCAGCGATCAGTAACGGCAGCCCGCAGCAGATCACATGAAGCAACACAAACCCGGCAACGACCAGCGCCGTCTTGTTTCCCTGTTTCTGCTCACTCTTTTGCTCAATCTTCTGCTTAATGGTTGACAAGGGTGATCCCTTCGAAGGCGGCGGACTTTTAGGTGGGGCTCTGGGGGCACTGGGTTGGCCGTGCTCTGCGTCCAGTATTGACCTTGCCCTAGATGATTAATTCCGATTGGATTTAGTGGTCGTAGGCGATTAGGGAGCGCTTGCGGGGCGTGCCGGTCAGCCAGTTGTGCCAGATTCCGGCCGCGAGGGCCAGTAGCCTGGCGGCGACCCGGGCGTAGACGCCTTCGAGGTTCGTCCGCCGTGGTCTTCGAGGGTGAGTTGGCCTTTGAGGGTGTCGAAGACTGATTCGATCCACTGCCTGATGCCACCGAATTTGCCGAAGCGTGGCTTTTCGTCCTTACGGTCGGGCCTGATGAGGTGGGCGCCGAGGTCCTCGGTAATGAAGCGTTCGAAGTCCTTACCGGCGAAGCCTTTGTCGCCCAGGATGACCTGGCTGGCCTGGACGAGATGGTGGTCCTTTTCCAGCAGCGCTTGGGTGACTTCGCG
>NZ_JBTNDG010000018.1:0-31127 GCF_054511125.1 Arthrobacter sp. TMN-50
GAGTGTGGTCAGGAGAGTGTTCAATTCGGGGTTCACATACTGGGTTTAACACTCTCCACCTGACTTTAAAAGCCTCCACACCGTCACCGGCAATAGGAATTACTCATCTAGAGGCTCATGGCCTCGATACGACGAAAGCCCTGGAGAGCACTCGGGTGCACCTGGCGGGCGCCTATACGGTCTGCAAGATGGTGGAAGACCACATCGAGCTGCGGACGAATGCGAATGGCTACACAATTCTGCGGTACAGGGGGCAGCTGACTAACCACCTCGCTCCGACCATCGGTCGCATGAATGTGGCGGAAGTCGACTATCGCGACGTGGTCGGCTGGGTTAAGGCGATGGCCGACGCGGGGTCCGCTCCCAAGACCATCGCAAACGTTCACGGGCTTCTTTCGGCTGCCTTCAAGACAGCTGTCCGTGACAGGAAACGAATTGATAACCCGTGCGCGGGCGTGTCGCTTCCACGGAGCTCAGCAACAGAGGACGCAATGTCGTTCCTCACCAACGACGAATGGTCGCTGCTTCAGGAGCATATCCCCGAGTATCACCGACTCCTCTTCGCCTTCCTGGCGGTCACCGGTGCTCGATTCTCGGAGGCGACAGCGCTCTACGGGAGAGACTTCACATCCGACCGAACGGGACAGGTCACGGTGCGGATAGCACGTGCTTGGACTCGGACCGAGACGAACCAGCCCGTGGTTGGTCCACCGAAGACACGTAAGTCCCGGCGGACCGTGACGGTGGAGGAAGGCACCGCAGCGTCCATGGCCGAATTGATACGGGTATCTCGAGAGACCGGTAGGCATCTGTTTCTTAGCCCAGCAGGCCTTCCCGTGGACCATCGTCGAGCTTGGGAGGTCTGGGACGAGGCAGTGAAGTCCGCTCGAGCGTCGGGCTTGGACAAGAAGCCTCGCATTCACGATCTTCGACATTCCAACGCGTCGTGGCTTCTCCAAGCAGGATTGGATATACAAGCTACAGCTTCATCTGGGCCACGAGTCGATTACGACAACCATAGACCGGTACTCACATCTGTTGCCCGAAGGGGTATCCGAAATGGCTGCAGTGATGAACCGTGCTTTCGTCTGATCGCTGTTCCAAGCCCGAGTGAAATCCACAGCGCATACCCGACCGTCGTGCGTCTCAACGGCATCGGTGTGAGCGTTGCCAGGATTGGCTTAACAATCCGTCTTTTGCCGAGTTCCTTGCGCGACTGTACGAAGCCACCTGCACGCTCCGTTTCTGGGCGAAACAACGAGTTCGGTTCGCCCAGAAAGAACAACAAAATGCCATTGCGCTCGATCTACGGGTGTGAATCCGTCCAGAGCCATGTCACTTCAACTGTTCATGTTGAGCCTGACGCCGACCCTCTATCGCTGGGTTCCGGGTTCAAGTCCCGGGGGGGGGGGTGCACCAATTAAATGACCGTCTGACTAGGCATAATGCTAAGTCAGACGGTTTTTTAGTGCCACCGACGAAAGTGAATCGCAGGTGGCCCGCGAACTATTGGACCAACGGCCTTGTTGACGTTGCGGGTGTGACCACCAAACGCTCCGCTCCACCTAATTGGGCCAAGGCCAACACTCTGACTAGGAGCGTACCGAGAACAACAACGGAGTTTTCAGATAGTCCGGCTAGTTAGCCAGAGGCTGCCGCCCCAGTTTGAGCGTCCCGCGCCGCACATGCCGTGCAAGGTGCGCATTGAGGTGCCGTCGAAGCAGTAGGCTCACACTCAATCACCATTTGAACTCGGGGGAAACCACATGCCGGTACATCTTGAGGAACTCGCACTGAGCATTGCCCGCTGCCCGGAAGTACCACTGGCCGCGGCGGACCCAACGCACCCGTGCCACAAGGTGGTGCACTCCCAGGATCAGTACGAGGGACCGTTTCAGGTTCCCGAGGCGTGGGCAGGCAAGCTTGAGACCGCCAAGGTGGTCTTCTTGTCGTCGAATCCAGCTATTAGCGCTGGGGCGGCGGACAAGCACCTGGCGGAAAAGTATCCGAACGCGGAATGGGAAGATCCGGTTATCGCCGACTTCATGCTGAACCGCTTCGACAGCGAGCACGACTGGGTGAACCAGGAGCTTAGGCATCTGAAAGTCGACGGTGTCTCCCGGGGTCGCCCAGAAGGCTACTGGAAATGGGTCAGGGCCCAGACTGAAGCGCTAGTCGGGCTCGGCCGGCCCTGGTACGAGAACGTGGCCATGACCGAGATCGTCCACTGCAAGTCCGGCAGCGAGGACGGCGTCAAGGAGGCTGCCGACCGTTGCAGCTCCATGCACATGGACCGGGTTCTCTCGGCGACGCCGGCGAACCTGATCATCGTGGTCGGCCGCCAGGCGCGGGACCGCTTACTGCGGGCCTACCCTGAGGTCGCGAACCGCTACCCGCGCTTCGGACGGGATGATAAGGCGACCGGCCGAGTGGACCCGGCACAGAGTATTCTCGAGATGAACCTCGGCGGCCGGCCGCGAACGGTCTGCTACCTCTGGCACAACAGCGCCCACCACCCAAAGGTAAAGGAACTGGCCGCCATGTACCCGGAGCACTTCCACCGCCTTCAGGCCGCTGCCCTCGGCCCCGCTGTAGCCTGACGATGCGGATCGTGTCGTGGAACTGTGCCATGGGCTTCACCAAGAAACAGCATCTGATCGAGGCGTTGCAGCCCGACATAGCCGTCTTGGCGGAAGTTTCGCTGAAGGCCATGACAGACTCTGACGCGCCGTTCAAGACGTGGGTGGGGTCGAACCCGAACAAGGGCCTGGGCGTTCTCGGCTTCACCGACCGCACCTACTTCGAGTACGAAGCTGGGCAGCTCCTGCCATGGCATATCCCGTTCAGCGTGGACGGCATGAACATCATCGCCCTGTGGGCACACGTCCGCACCCGGGACCTCCGCTATGTGCGGGTAACCCACGAAATCGTCAACCGCCAGGCCGAGTTCCTGCGGCACCCGCGGTCCCTGCTCATCGGTGACTTCAACAGCAGCACGCTCTGGGACAAGTTGCACCCGGGACGGAACCATTCAATACTGGTCAACAAGCTCGAGCAGCTGGGACTTCACAGCGTTTACCACCGCCAGGAAAACGCGGCGCAGGGTAGCGAGCTGCACCCGACGTTCTTCGGCAACCGCAACCCCAAGAAGCCGCACCACATCGACTATGCCTTCCTCAGCGCTGATACGTCGGCGAATTTGGAGATCGGCCGGCTCGAGGCCTGGCTCGCCCACAGCGACCACATGCCGCTCATCCTCGACGTGGACCGGTCTTCTTCTTTGCTGACACAGGCGTTCCGCCGGGGCCTGTCGGGTTGACCTGGTTCATCTGCCTGCCTGAAAAGCGTCATGCTACCTAGCCGGCTAGCCGCACGATAATAGACGGGACCGTCGTCGGCGGCTGATTATCAATGGCACCTTCAGCGCCACGGCCTCGCAGAAAGTCATCCAGAACCAGTAAGGAGAGTATGACCTACGAAATAAGGCGCCTCAGGGCGTACGACCGCAACGCGTTAACTGGGCGGGCGGCGCCAAGGATCCTCGAACCGACACCGTTTTGCTGGATGTGCCCCAGGACTACCGGCAAGAGCACCAGAGAGCACGTGTTCGCCCGCACCTTGCTGGAGGAATTTCCCCCGGAACAGAAGCGGTTCTCGCCAGCCAGGTTAAACTCCGCGCTCTATGGGCCTAACCCTCTTGGCATGACCAACAGACGTGGCCCAATGCCTGGATCCGCTCTCGTGGCCGGGGAAGTCTGCGCCAAGTGCAACAATTTCTGGATGTCTGACCTGGAAAAGACCACGAAGCCGCTCTTAATCGCACCTACCGACCGGATGCTGAGCGACGAGGAGGCCAAGAGGCTGGCCCAGTGGTTCATCAAAACAGCGATCGTCATCAACGTCTCGCATCCCTACCGTCTTTTATGGCCGGCCGGCCGCCGACACGACGTGGCCGAACAGCGGATGCCTAACGTGGCCGTCTGGCTGTTCCGAGTGCCGGAGCCTGATTTGAACTGGATCCAAGGTCGGCCGGGTGTACCCACTTTGCTATCGAACCCGGACCAAAGGGTCAGGACGGAGACCGCTAGTTTCCTTAGCGGCGTCATCCATAGTTGCTCGATCCAGGTGGGCACCCTGGTCGGAGACGTCCTCGCCTACCCGGCTGACATCGCTTCGAGCGACTTCGAACACGCCGGCACGTTGCTTTGGAAGGACAACCAACCAGGGAACGTTGACTTGTCAAAGCTGGCAACGGGGAAAGACATGTGGGACCACGGCGCCCACATCGATCTGAAGACATCAGCCTTCTGGTCAGGTGGCATTCCTGCTGGCTACTCCGCCGAGCGGCTGGCACCTTCCTGACGCATCGGCTCTCCGCCGCACACAGAACGGGTATTCCGACACCTAAAGGAATCCCCGTTGGCATCGAAGGCAACATCGAAGCCACCGTTGTCAGCCAACCAACCGCTGACCGCAGTGTCCCTGTCAGGGACATCGACGCCGAGATCTCGGGGTCCGGCATTGACCAGGTGCGGGCGGCTCCATGCGCTCATTGATGAGAAGGCAGTCCGGAAGGGCAACGCGATCACAGGCGTTCCGTTCATGCTGCTGCCTTTGCGGCGCGAGGTGAAAAACTGGCTGGCGGCGGCGCCGATCTTACACTTCTCACAGTTGCTCAGCATGAACGAACTTCTCGATGAAAGTGAGCCCAGTGAACGGGGGCTTCGCTGAGGAACATGCTGAGGTGTTTACGCGCTTCCTACCAACCCGTTGTCCGGGATGTCGGTGAGGATGGAGTCGCCTGTTGGCGCACCGTAAGTCCGCTGCGGCTTGCGGCCAGTGTGCCCTCCCCTAGTAGCCTGTCGCGTAGACCTCCCCCAAAGTCCTGTTCTGAAGGTACGCTGACGAGCAGTGGAATCCACACGTCGGATTTAAAACGGGGCTCCAGGGGGCAGCAAAAATGACCGAAGGCATTGACCCAAGTTTCAATTTCAACTCAGACTCGGATGGCAAGGACCCTGACAAGTACAGTCCGACGCTGCGCCGATACCACCAGCTGCTCTGGAGCAAAGAGTTACCCACCGGAGGGCGCTTTGACCTTGCGCCGGAACCTCGCAGGTACCTCGTGCACCGATCTTCCCGGGGCGTCTTTTCTCTCTCCAGTGACGCCTTCACCACCAGGCTGGGAAAACGGGCGGGGCGCGTCATACGCGAGATCCCTGATGATGAGCTGCCGAAATGGCCCGGCTACACAGTCGGCAGTGCCATCGTCTTTCCGGCCAACACGGTAGACGGAAAACAGACCATTAATGGTGCACGCGGGTTTCTCGCCAATATCGCCGACCGCCCCGACCTGACCTTGGAATGCATCCGCCGCCACTATCTCGGAGTGCAGCGGAACCCGCTGGCAGAGGTCCTGCTCAGGTATAAGGATTTTTTCGACCTGTTCGGGGACTTCCACGGGTACGTCAATTTTTTCCTGCTGCAGGACCTCTTAGAGGATCACGGCCAGGCCATCCGGTTCTTCCACCCGTTCGCTGATTTCAGGACGCCGGCCGTACCAAAAAGCAAACCTGACTACCTTAGGTATCTGCAGGCCAGCAACGATTTCATCCGGGCACGGAACCGCAGGATCGCCGAAGCGCTGTAGGGACTGTCACTGGCCGCTTCCGTTACGGAAGCAGACCCTCCAGAAAATGTGGTGCCAGAGAGCTCTCAGATGAAGGAGAACCCTGTAATGGCGCGTGACATCGGCGCTCAGATGATGCTGGCCGAGTGGCTCTTCGTGGAGACAGTCTCCGACGTGCGGCGCCGGAGCGAGGACCCCGGCAGCAGGAGCCGCTACGAGCTGCTTGGAATCGCGCCATTGCTCCGCAAGCTGCTCCTGGACGGGTCCGCCTTGGTCGATACCGTGCGCGCCGCCCGGCAGGAGGTTCCGATCGAGTTCCGGATCAATCCTTGGTCGGCACCCGACAAGCGAGCTGATGACCTCCCCTATGCCATTCGGCTGGGTGATTCCAGACTAGCTGGTGGTCCCGATGGGCTGGCGTTGTCATCAGTTGAAGACTTCACCTGCACTAGGGTCGGCCTGGTCGACGCGGCGGATCTAACCGTCCGCCAGGTCGTGCGCTATTACGCGCATGTCGAGGGCGGCGTCCACTTCGGGATACCGAAGGAGGATGGACAGCAGACGATGAATGAGATGGCCCCAGTACTATTGGGGAACACCGTCGGCCAGATCGAGATCCTCGGCCATCTCGGCCAGGTGGTCGTTGAGGCCCTGACGCCGCTGTGCGATTCCATCCTCGCGGCGACCACGATTATCCCTGCGATTCACCAGCTCAACAGTTCCGGGTTCTACGACCACCACTGGACCGCGGAGCACTATGCGAAGCGTCGACCGAAGACGCGTACATGACGGGCCTCGCGAAGCGAGCCGAGCGGATCGCCGCGCATCTGGTCGGCTACGAAACGGGTGCCGTGGTCGTCCCCCACGACAGAGACGGTCGGCAAGGGGCCGTAGACTTTCTCCTCGAATGGTCTGACGGGCAGCGGGGCGCTCTGGAGGTCACGCTCGTGACCGAGAGGGCGTCCATCGCCTGGCAAGGCATGGCGATGAAGGAGGGCTGGCGTTGGCCGGCGGAGAGCTCGTGGGAGTTTCGACCTGCCGCTCCAAGCTTTCCGTACAAATACGTGCGGCGAGTCGCATTGCGGGCGGTACAGCTCTGCGACGCCCACGGCGTAGACCGGCCCGAGCATCTGCCCTCGGAGCTCCTGGACACTGAGCTAGATCTGGTGCGGTTCCTCGCCGATGAGATCGGCACCCTCCGACGCACTCCCTTCAGCCCCGGTGTCGTGATCTACCAGGCCACGCGTACAGAGTTCGTCGACAACGCACCCCGCGACTTCGCTCGCGTCGTCGAGACCTGGCATGGAGAAGCGCACATGGCGTCGCACATCGATAAGCTAGCGCGCACAGCGGATGTCTCAGAGCGGCACCTGTTTCTGGTTCCGACAGACGACGTACTGCCCGCCCGATTCTTCACCCATGACTTCGAGCTGCCGACTTCTGCCCCCGCCCCTACGTGTCAGGCTGGAACGGTACCAAGGGTTCATAGCAAGTCCGCTTAATCGTGTGGGGCGAGAACCAGGAATCCAGTGATCATGTCTAGTCCAGTTTTGAGTGCAGTGCGCGAAGATAGTGCTGTGAGTAGTAGTAGTAGTAGTAGTAGTTCCGGGCCTCGGGCCGGGGGGCCACGGCCTCGACGGTCCTTCACCCCGGTCCAGAAGCTCGAGTTTTTGGCCGGTTATGAGAAGGCGTGTGAGAGCGGTGAGGGTGGTGCGTTTCTGCGTCGGGAGGGCCTTTATTCCTCGCAGATCACGGAGTGGCGCCGGCTGCGGGACGCCGGTGTCCTGGCTGGGAAGAAGCCCGGGGAGTCGATCGGGAAACTCTCGGCGGACCAGGCCGAGAACGCGCGTTTGCGCCGCCAGTTAGAGGTGAGTGAGAGCCGGTTGAAGAAGACTGAGGCAGCCCTGGAACTGATGGGAAAACTACAGGCGTTCTTAGAGAACGCCTCACAGGGTATGCCGGACGAGCCCCGGTCCAGGAAACGCTGATGGCCACGTACCGGTCGATGCTGGAACTGAAGATCCCTTCCCGCCGGGCAGCATTCTTGACCGGTGTTTCGCGGACGACCGTGAACCGCAAACCGGCCCCGCCGCGGGACCAGATGGCGGTGGCCCCGCAGAACAAACTCAGCGCCGCTGAGCGCGCCGAGATCCTGGCGGCCCTGAACTCACCGGGGTTCGTGGACTTGGCACCGATGCAGGTCCACACGAAACTGCTGGACCAGGGAATCTACCTGGGGTCCCTGTCGACTTTTTACCGGGTGCTGGAGGAAAACAACCAGGTCAAGGAACGTCGACGGCCGGCCCAACACCCGCCCCGGACAGTACCCGAGCTGGTCGCCACCGCCCCGGGACAGGTGTTCACCTGGGATATTACAAAACTCGCGGGCCCGGTCAAGGGCAAATATTTTGACTGCTACATGATGGTCGATATCTATTCCAGGTTCATCGTCGGCGCGCACGTCCATGCCACCGAATCCGGGGTGCTGGCAGTGGAGATGATGAAGGGAATCTTCGGGATCCACGGCATCCCCCGGGTCGTGCACGCGGACCGGGGAACGTCCATGACGTCCAAAACCGTGGCGGCGCTGCTCTCGGATCTGGAAGTCACCAGGTCCCATTCCAGGCCCCGCGTCAGCAATGACAATCCGTACAGTGAAGCACTGTTCAAGACCCTGAAATACGGTCCGGAATTCCCGGAACGCTTCGCCTCAGTCCATGACGCCGCAGCCTTCATCAATGGTTTCGTGGACTGGTACAACCATCACCACCAGCACTCCGGAATCGGCTTCCACACGCCCGCGAACGTCCACTACGACCACGCCGCCGACGTGGCCGAAACACGCTCAGCCACGCTCGCTGCAGCCCGCGCGAAACACCCAGAACGCTTCAACACCACCACCGATCCCAAAATCCTCGCACTCCCAGGACCAGCGTGGATCAACCAGCCCAAAGAAACCACCGAACACTCAGCCGCCTAACTCCCCTTGGTACCACTCAGCTTGAAAAATTCCGCTGCCCTGAGCTCCGCGCAACTAGTCCGAGTTGCGGTAGATCAAGTTCGATTCCAGTGGTCCAGATATGTTGGAAGAAATCTCAACATATCTCGCATCTCACACTTCGCGTGGCCATCCCCGGGCTCGAACCGGGGGCCTCCCGATTTTCAGCCGGGCGCTCTACCAATCTGAGCTAGGTGGCCTTCTTCCACGGGCCAGCTGACCCTAGTCTATTGTTGAGCCTCCCCGGCGAGTAGCATCAGCAAATGGCTGACTCGAAGAAGAGTGCTGTGGGTGAATCTGATATTTCACGGCCGCCGCGAAAGAATCCACCATGGTGGGTTCGCGATGGGCTGGTTGCACTGACAGTCGGAGGCTTACTGCTGGCGGGCCAGGCATTCATTGACGACCGCCGGACGGATCGTGAGCAGGTTGCTGCAGCGAAACTCTCCAATGAGCTGTCACGGATTGAGGACCTTCGCTTCATCCGGGAGCGGTCAGCGGAATTGCCGCCCCAATCAGAGGGAGCCCTCTTCAACCAGCTTCCGTTCGCTGAGATGGATCTAAGCGGACAGAACCTGTCCAATCTTGATCTACGCGGCGCCGACTTCACCTCTGCAAACCTCACCGACACAAAATTCTTCATGTCAGACCTTCGTGGGGCAATTTTCCGGAACACAGTCCTCACAAAGACGAGCTTTGAAGCAGCGAAATTAGAAGAAGCGACCTTCCATCGCGTTTCCCTCCGAGGCACCAATTTCTCGAACTCAAACGGTGGAATCTTTTCAGACGTCTGCTGGGATGAAAAGGCAATTCTCCCGCCTGGTCAGGGCGCGGATGTCATGGCGGGCCTCCCTTGCCCGCCCGAAACCACGGACGAGGCAGATCAGCCGTCGGGGTGACAGGATTCGAACCTGCGACTTCCTGCTCCCAAAGCAGGCGCTCTACCAAGCTGAGCTACACCCCGTTGCCGGAACTGTCAGGGCCAGATCCAGGAGCTGCATCACGTGCACTAACCATGGTTCTAAACAATAGAATCGAACCGTGCCGTTTAGCTGAACACGCTCGCCGAAGACGCTAACCATCATTTCGCGCGCGCATCCAGTTATGCCCTGCCCAGATAGCACTTGGTAAGAAAAGACCAAGCCCCGGCACCATCGAACCAAAACTGTCCCGCAGGTTCCAAGCGGATTTCACGCTGGAGTGATTAGGTGCCAGCTTTCTCATCGAGGAGCAATTCTTACACCAGACAGACAGAATTTGCACAGGAACTCGAGTGAGCGAATCAGTCAAAATGAACTCTTTACACTGATTGCCTGCGACCAGGACGGCGTAACGCGTGCGTGACAATGCCCGGATGTAGTCTCAGACGTAAGATTTCAGATTCACCAATTGCAGGAATGGCTCGGTCCGAGGTTATTTGCCGTGGGCTTTAACCTTGATCCACCGATGTTGATCGAGGCATCGACGGCGGTTTAAACCGAGAATGCCCGTCTTTTCAGGGAAAATGAAGCTTGTCTAGAGCACATTGATCACCGAAAAGAGAGGCATCTCGTAGATGCAAGTTTCCCATAGATCCGCCGCCGCGTCAGTTGCCTTCGACGAACCGAATCTCGTATCGACCGCCGGGCTGCTGCCGATGATGACGTTGGCCCGGGACGCCGGATTACATGAGCTGAGCGATCGGTGGTTGACGGTGCCTACGGACAAGGGCGCCAACGCCGGGTTGAAGGTCGCCTCGCTGGTGGCCGGTATGGTCGCCGGCGCCGACTCGATCGATGACATGGCACTGCTGCGCCACGGCGGAATGAAACGCATCTTCAACGCCTGCTACGCGCCCTCGACACTGGGCTCGTTCCTGCGCTCGTTCACCTTCGGGCACGTGCGCCAGCTCGACGCTGTCGCCTCCCGCTTCCTTGCCAGTCTGGCGTCCCGGCGCCGGTGCTGGGATCCCCGGGCCCGCAGGACTTCGTGTTCGTCGATGTCGATGACACGATCATCGAGGTCCACGGTTACGCCAAGCAGGGCTCCGGATACGGATACTCCAAGGTCCGGGGGCTCAACGCCCTGCTGGCCACCGCCTCCACGGCCGACACCGCCCCGGTCATCGCCGCCCAGCGGCTGCGCAAAGGGGCATCGAACTCGGCCCGCGGCGCCCGGCGCCTGGTCACGGACGCTCTGGCAACACTGGCACGCATCCACTCCGGCACCCCGGTGCTGTGCCGTTTCGACTCGGCCTACTACGGCCACGCCCCGATCAGCGCCGCCCTGGCCCGCGGAGCCGATGTGTCGGTGACCGTACGCATGGACCCGGCCGTGAATAAGGCCATCGCAGCGATCCCAGAGGATGCTTGGGAGAAAATCAAATACACCAACGCGGTCTTCGACGAGGACACCGGCACCTGGATCTCGGTCGCCGAGGTCGCCGAGGCACCGTTCACCGCGTTCTCCTCACGCAAAAAGGCAGAGCAGGTCACCGGCCGGCTCGTGGTCCGCCGGATCCCGGAGCTGAACCCAAAGGAAACCACCGGTCAGCAGCGACTGCTCGACAAACACCGGCACCACGCGTTCCTCACCACCGTTGACGCCGAAGTCCTGGACACCGTCGCGGCGGATCAAACCCACCGCAAACACGCCATCATCGAACAAGTCAACGCCGACCTGAAAGACAGTGCGTTGGCGCACATGCCCTCCGGTAAATTCGCTGCGAACTCAGCCTGGCTCGTGGCCGCGGTCATGGCTTACAACCTCACACGAACCGCCGGGATCCTCGCCGCCGGACCGTTCGAGAAAGCCCGCACCGGAACGATCTGCCGCAAACTCATCCACATCCCAGCCAGAATCGCCACCAGCGCCCGGAAAACACGCCTGCATCTGCCCCAAGCCTGGCCCTGGAAAGAAACATGGCAAAAACACTTCACCAGCGTCTACGCACCACCCACCACGGCGTAAGAAACGACCACCAGCCGGACAACGGCCCGATCAGGAACACCAGTGGAACAACACCGGCAGCAAGGCCGCACCATCAGCCCTGCCCAAGAACCAGAACTCCATCCCGTCCCAAAAACCAATCACAATCGACAGCCGATCGGTGGATCAAGGTTTAGGCTGCGTGATTACCGTGTCTCGGGTTCAAGCGCTGTCATCACTTACGCCCTTTGGCCTCTCGCTGCCGAACATCGTATTGATGGGATTGCGGACGATTGGAGTGAATTAAGCCTGGATCATTCCTGCAGTCGGCCCATACCACCACTCATTAGATGCGCTGGCGGTAAATCGATGGCGCCTCAAACTTTGACTCACATAGTCATCAGCCCCCTGCAACCGTTCTATTCGACAAAGCGAGTGGACTTACTGGACCTCGCGCTTGAGGTGATACCCGTCCTATGCGTCCCGACTGTTGGCGGCCCACAAAGAAGGGCGCCCCGGTAATCGGAACGCCCTCCTGAGAAGCTGCTGCTAGTTGACCGCTAGGGCCCGCTGGTGCGGAAGAGACTTCCGCCCATCACTTCTTGCAGAGCTACTGCGTCCGCACCAGCCCCACCAGCATTGACCGTCCAGTTCGCCCCAACCAGGACTTCCATCTCCACCAGGTCTCCGAACTGCTTCCACGCATCAACCTGGGCAGAAAGGTCGCTCTCGTTCAGGTAGATGGCAAGCACCGATGCATCGTCGCAGCTCCCCGAACCAATAGCCAAGGTGACATGGTTCCTCTCGACCCAGGCAGGACAGTCCATACCACCAGCAACTGCTGCATCCTTGAGCGCGGCCACACTGCCGTAGGTGCCACCATCGGCCGGCGGTGCCGGTTCAGGCGCCTCTGTTGTGGGCTCGGGCGTTGGCTCCTCTGTGGTGGGTTCAGGGGTTGGCGTCGGCTCTTCTGTCGTGGGCTCGGGAGTGGGAGTGCGCGATGGTTCGGCTGATTCTGGTTCCGTCACGGCATTAATCGCTGCAGCTTCCTGCTCTGCTTCAGCTTGTCCCCCGCAGCCGGTCAGCATCATCGCCAACACGGCCACCCCTAGGAGCGCTTTCTTCCCCATTTTGTTCCTTCCAGCTTTGAGTGAGGATCCTATAGTGCCATCTATTGCACTGTGCTCAACGCCATCCGATGTGTGGCGGCTACGCGGTGAGCTTGGCGACGTCAGCGTCTTCGTTCGGCGTCCAGTACCAGGGTGAATCAGGCAGACGTAGTCGGCCACAATGGAACGTCTGATGGCCCGGATCGATGGTTCGGCGCGGAGATGTTTGAGATAGGTCAAACGGTTTAGGCCCGCGGTGATGCAGGACCGCCGGGCGGAGAAGCCCTGACCGACGAGCCCGTCGACGACTGCTGTTTTCCTTTTTGGGGGCACTTTTGCTGTCGGCGATGAGCTGACGACCCGGGAGCAGCTCGATGCCCTTCCCCTGTTCGCCGTCATCCTCGACACCGGGGAGGTTAGCGCCGACCCTCCTATGGCACCTCATGCCGGCAGAAGCGCGCACCGGGCATCCCCGAGGTGTTCCCCGAAGAGTGGGTGGGCACTAGTGACATCGACGCCGGCTACACGTCGGATGACCTCCTCGCCGAATTCACATCGTTCATCATCTTGTGGCTACCCACACCGGTTGAGGCCCCTGCCGGGAGCGACGCATGAAGCCCGGAACCATCGTCACGGTTGACGAAGCTGGCAGCGCAGAGGTGCATACCTTGCCGCGGTTCTGTGCCTCGCCGTCGGCCTGCAGGCGTCGATCGCCGCGTATGTCACCGCTTTCGTCCAGGCAGACAGGGCGAACAGCAGCTCGATCTAAACCATGCGGACTCAGGTCCACAGAGAAGGAGTAATCCAATGAAGAAGAAAATACAGGCCCGCTGGATCCTCGTCGGGATGGTGAGCCTTACCTCGATCGTGGGCGGCATCTTTCTGCTTGCTGGGAACACCGAAGCAGCAATGAACAGCGCTATCGCGGGGATGGCCTTGTTCGTCATTGCCGTCGTTGAGCTAATACTGCGGGGGTTGAGGAATCCAGTGGCGGATAACCACCACGCAAAAACGGAGGGCCCGTAAGGACCCTCCGTCGAGGTGATGCTGTTGGTCTCTCGGCCGGTCGGCTAAAGCCCGGTTGTGCTGACTCCGTACTCGGCCTGCCCTGGGGTGAAGCCCTCGAAGATCAGCTGGTCGTAAAGTCCAGACCGCGAGAATGCCTGGAACTCAAGGTAGCTTTCGGCCTTCAATGCAGCCTGCTCATTCCAGTCGGCGTCCACGCGCTCAACAGCCCAAGCTGAATCCTCAGCCGAGAACTCCTCGAAGATCAGCTGGTCAACCAGCCCGGTCTGCGAGAAGGCTTGGAACTCCAGGTAGCTCCCTGCTTTGCGGAGTGCATTCTGTTGGCTGATGGTTCCGTTTTCGGCGATCTCCGCGGCTTCTGCTGCGGCCGCTTCCTCAGCCTCCTTCTTCTCAGCTTCCGCCGCGGCAGCCTCCTCCGCTGCCTGAGCTTCCGCCTCAGCCTGAGCAGCTGCTTCGGCCTCCGCTGCTTCCTCGGCTTCTCGCGCCTCTGCTTCGGCGGCCTCTTCGGCTTCAGCCGATGCCTCTGCCTCGGCGGACGCGCTGGCCTCGGCCGCCGAGATGGTTTCCTCGGGTGCCGGCGTGGTCTCAACCGCAGCCTGGGTGGTTTCGGTGTCGCTCGCTGCGACGGACTCGTCATCGCCGCCACCACCGATGGCGCCGATGAAGATGAACAGTGCCAGGACACCTGCCGGAATCAGCACGCGCTTCTTCTTGAACCAGGGACGGGACGGCTTTGTCTCCGTGGATTCGTCGGGCATTGGTTGGTAATCGGTCATTGGTACTCCCCCTATTGGAAAACGAATGGCTGGCCGAGGAATGTCTACCGAGGAAGTCGATCCGCGTCAGAGAGGACCGTTGGATCCCGGTAGGTGGCCAGAAATCCAAACGCTAGCATTCGGTGCCCACAATCTGTGCCACGTTTTGATCACGAGTTGGTGAGAGATACGCCCCCGTCCTCACACATGATGAACATGTCTAATGAATCGACCCCCAAGGGCAAAGAGCTGGCCGCCCCCTCTCCCGACAAGACGGACCCAGCACTGAAGATCCTCCGTACCATGTATGTCCTGACCATCGTGATATTCCTGGTCGCCGGCATGGCCGGTTATTTCCTGCTCTCCGGAAACATGGTTGTCGCCCTTTCGCTTATCTGCTTGAACATTGCGCTGGCATTAGTCTCGGCGGGCTTGGTCTTAGTTTTACTCGCCAGGCGGGTCGTAGAGTGGCGACTCTTTGCCCAGTTGCCAAAGCCCAGCGGACGTCGGGTATCGGAGAAGCGCCCGTGACGACTGAGCGGGAAATGCACGACCACCTGCTCACCCGGTATACGGCCATCGGTGAAGGCACCTTCACTGACCGGTGGGCCCGCGCAGAACATGTCCACTCTGGTCTGAGTTTCACGAACGGCAGCCGTATCGCCGACTTCGTGGCAGCGGACAAGCACAATTCGACCGTCGCCTTGCACGGCCACGAGGTGAAGGTCAGTCGCGCCGATTGGCGCACGGAAATGAAGGACCCCTCCCAGGCCGAGGCCAGCAAGCGGTACATGACGTACTGGTGGCTGGTTGTCCCCGACGCGAGCATCGTGAAGCCGGGCGAGTTCCCGGAGGACTGGGGGGGCGAAAGCTCGATGGGCACAGCAGGTGTCCACATTCGCGGACGACCTCAACACTCGAATAGGTATTGGGGAGATTATCAGCAACGCATTATTGGCCTGCAGCAACTTCCCGCGCGTGCCCTGCGGTTGATTCGATCCTGCGGCATGGCTGATCTCTTCAGAGGATCCAATACAACTAGGGTGAATTCATGATTGCTGCCAGTGTCTTTGGGGCTCCTGAGGCCGCGCCCAGTCCCATCCAAATCGAGCTGGTCGACGGCGGCGCACAATGGTGGGAAATCCTCGCGGCGTTTGGCCCGACGGCCATCGTGTTGGCTGCGCTGATCGCTTACCTCGTTCAGAGAGAGTCTCTTACGCATCAGCGGGAAGCACTAGTCCAGAGAACCAAATCCGACGGCGAGGCGGAATGGTGGAGGCGTGCACAGTGGGCCATTGACGCTGCATTGGACACCCAGGACCCTAAACGCCAGCAGATCGGCCTCGGGATGCTGAACGATGCGGCAAATGAACCAGATGTAGGGCCGGCCGAGCAGCGGATCCTTCGCACCGTGACAGAGATTGTTCTTGCCGAGCCACCTCCAGCCAATCCTGTGCTCCGGCTGGTACGGAAGCTCAGATCGTAGACTCATGCGAGCAGCTCAGCGATAATGGAGGCAGACACGAAGGCGAGTGAGGACCGGATGACGAAGTTTACAGTGAAAAGGAAGCTCAAATCTGGGATTTTCGCTGGACCCAAACGTGGGGCTCCCACCCAGAGCGAGCCTGTTGGGCTAGGAAGCTTAACGTCTCTCACAGACCGGGAGAAGGTTCAGGTGGCGGCTGCACGGCTGCGTGTCACCACGGACAGGAATCTCGGTGAAGAGACCCCCGGTTGGGTGAAGGACCTGGCTGCCATGCGGCCACTTGAGCAGTAATCGGCAATTGGTGCTGCTATTCGGCCGGTGGACGCCGCCGGTTGCGTTTCGTGGCTGAGCGACTCTGCTTGGCGGCGAGATGCCGCCGCAAGGAGCCGCGGGTAGGTCTGGTCGCACGACGTTGAGGGGCAGCGGGGGCCAGCCCGGCGGTCACCAGCCCGGCGAGCTTGCGCAACGCTGTTTCCCGATTGCGTAGCTGCGACCGTTGTTCGGACGCCACGACGGTGACTGTTCCGGCCACAAGACGCTGACCGAGCCGGGTGAGCAGCAGCGTCCGTTGATCGTCGGTGAGCACTGCAGAGTCGACGACGTTCCAGGACAACTCGACCCGACTGTCTGAGGTGTTCACATGTTGCCCGCCCGGGCCTGATGACCTCGAGAATCGCCAGCCGAGTTCGCGCTCAGGGATGATGAGCGCCGGCGACACCTCAAGATCCATGCGACCAGCCTGACACATCCCGCGAATCCCATTGCAATGATTCCGCTAAATCAGCGGCCCCCTAGAACAGGGGCCAGGGCACTGCGGGCATCCCACCGCTTGGAGCGGGAAAGCGCCCGGCGCTGCGCAGCCGGGCGCAGCGTGCGGCGAGCGACGTGATTTCCTCGGCGCTGAGCAGGTCCGCCAGGTAGCGGCCCAGCTCGCCCTGCAGTCCGGCGATGACACGGTCAACGCCGTCGAGTTCGTCGGAGGTCAGCTGATCGCCAAGCCACCCCCACAGGATCGTGCGCAGCTTGGGTTCACTGTGAAAGGTGAGCCCGTGGTCGACACCGTGCCGACGTCCGTCGCCCATGGCAAGAATGTGGTCGCCCTTACGGTCGGCGTTGTTGACGACGACGTCGAACACCGCCATGCGACGCAGCGCCAGCGAATCCTCGTGGATGAGAGTAACCATCCGTTCGTCCTGGTCCTGCCCCTCAAGGACATGTTTCCAGCCGGTCTTGGGTACGTCGTCGGACCCGACCAGGTCCACGGCATTTTGGTTGGGGTCCTGCTCCTGCCAGAGCTGCACCATTCCCTTACCCATCGGACCGTCCCGGAGCCAGGTTTGGGGCACGACGTCCCAGCCGAGGGCCTGCGAAACCAGATAGGCGGCCACCTCGCGGTGCGCCAGAGTGCCGTCGGGGAAGTCCCACAGCGGGTGCTCCCCCGCTATCGGCTTGTAAACGACTACCGCGTCGTCGATGCTGCCCAAAAAGGTGGCGTTTGACGCGGTCGTGATGCGACCGGTGAGCACCAGTTCGGTGGCCACGAGGTCTGGCCCTGGCATCAGGCCTCGGGAGGCGTACAGCTGTGCCCGCCGGGGTCAACGGGGTCACCGCAGAGCGGGCACGTGGGACGGCCTGCACTCACAATTTCACGAGTGCGCTTGGCGAATGCGCGGGCGGTCCCAACCGGCATCCGCACCAGCAGCATTTCGGGGGCTTCCTCAATCCCTTCGAGGGATTCGTCATCGAAACCGCCGTCCTCATTGCCCTCGACCTCCGCGATCGGGTAGGCCTCGATCACAACTTGCACCGTTGTGGGGTCCCACCCCAGGCTCATTGCGCCCGTTCGGAACTGCTCCTCGACGGGTTCGAGCTGGTCATTGTCGACAAGCTCAATGGGAGTGCTCGTGGGAATGCTGAAAGGGTTGCCCTCAAGGGTGATGAGCTGATCGAGAATTTCGTCAATCTTCTCGGCGAGCTGCGCTGACTGCTGCTTCTCCAGGGCGATACTGACGAGCTGGGTTCCCGCGCGCACCTGCAGGTAGAACGTCCGCGCACCAGGAAGACCAATGGTGCCGACGACGACCCGATCAGGCCAGGTAAATTCGTGAACTTTAGTAGGCATGCAACTATTTTAGGCGTATCAGGTTCGTGGCGCCTGTTGCCCTGGCCCGCCACCGACCAGCGCATCGCCGCTGAGCGAACTGCCCGACAACCACGACAGATCCCCCGCGTCGGTGTTGGTGGCGTAGACACTTGGTCGACTGGGGCCGTAGTTCACTATTGACACGGAGGCGGGACCCACATTGATGCGTTGGAACAGGTCAAGGTGCATGCCGAGCGCGTCGGCGAGGATGGACTTGATGATGTCACCGTGACTTACCGCCACCCAGACGGCCCCTGGTCCGTACTCGGCCTCGAAGGCCGCGTCGTGGTGTCGAATTGCTGCGACCGACCGTGCCTGCATCGCGGCCATGGATTCGCCGCCCGGAAAGGTGACCGCAGACGGTTGTGACTGCACCACGGACCACAAAGCCTCGGTTGCAAGGTCGCTGATTGTGCGGCCCTGCCATTGGCCGTAATCGCATTCGGTGAGATTCAGGTCGAGATCAACCGGTGCGAGCGGGACTCCAGACCGGCGATCAATAATGAGCTTGGCGGTCTGCTGGCAGCGCTCCAGGGGGCTCGACACCACTCCGACTACTGGGACATCGGCGAGCCGGTCACCCGTCGAGGTTGCTTGGTCGCGGCCAACCTGGTCCAAACTGACGCCGGCAGCGCGCCCTGCCAGTAGTCCGGCGGCATTTGCTGTGGTGCGGCCGTGCCGCACGAGAATAACTGTAGCCATGAACTCAGCCTAGCCATCCGCTCGAATGCGGAGTAACCGATCCTCAATTCGCCAGTGGAGCGGAGCGGGACCCTAGCTGCCTGCGACCCGGGTGGGCTCCGAAAGGAGGCGGGAATCCTCGTCGGTCTTGACGATCTTCCCTCTCTTTTGGCGCCTAACTAGCCGACGTCTTCTGTCAGTCTCAAGAAACCAGAACGTGGCGAAGAGCCCGATCTCCCACCATTCAATGAAAATCACGGTTCGCCCGGGGGCGAACAGCCACGCAGCGAGTACCGGGATCAAGATACCCACACTCATGAGGACGGCGATGATCAAATAACCCAGCCTTGCAGACTCACGTAGAGCATCGAATCTGAAGAATGGCCAAGTATTTGTAATGACGGCCACGAACAGCGAGGCGATGAGAAATATTGCTGCAAGATCGTGGATCGCGAGGGGAATACCCAAATGAGTGAGCCCAGCCATGGTCACATCACCCGCAGGGAAGTACAACTGCTGGGCAGCCAATGCTAAAAACGCGACCAACACCATGACGGTCGCCACAAGAAAAGACCCAGTGAGGGTGCGCAACCAGGGAGGATCGACGTTGGGCCTGGAGAGTTCATGAAAGTCTCCGGCTTTTAGCCCTATCGCGGCCACCACGACAACTGACATCAAAACACAGGCAAAGGCGACGCGTAAGAAAAAGACATACTCGTCTGCGGATGGAGCCAACCCGTCCGGGGTCTCAGCTGAACGCAGCTTTTCCATCAGCCCGGGAAAATCCGTCGGAATCAGAGCCACGAATATCGCGTAAAAACCAGCCCCATTAAGCGCATGATCCTCGATCAGACCGACCCCTTGATAAGCCACCAAACAAACGGCTATTGCGATAAGCGTTCCGACGAAGACGTCTCGAACCCAGCCCCCGTAGTATGCGCTGATGGAAGCCTCTAAATGGTTCTGCTGCAATGCGACGGCGGCAGTTACCACGAACAAGACCACCGGTAGCAGAATCAGGAGCCATCGGAGGTAGCGATAGGTGATGAGATGGATGACCTTGGGCTCTTCGGGAATTGAACCCAGACCTAGCTGTCCCCGGGCCCCTGAATTCGAAACTGGCTGACCGGTCCCCTGCACTGGCTGATAAGTCACAACGGCCCCCTGCTCAAGTTTGCTGGCTATATATTCCCGCTCTACGAACAATGCGTCAAGGAAATCGAGAGCCCGGAGCGGCGACTCAGCGCGCGGCGGGCCCTCGCCGCCCGTGGGAGGTCCGAGGCCAAGGAACTTAATCCTCCCGCTACACGCTGTTAGCGTAAGTTGGCAAACAATAGCCGGTGCGCCCTGTACTCTGGTTGATCACACAACTGAAGGAGAAGCAACGCCCGCATGGCAACTGACTACGACGAACCCCGCGTCAGGCCTGAAGACCAGCCTGTCAATGAATCGCTTGAGGCGATCCAGGCTCAGCGCAGCGCCACCACCCAGTCCTCCACCATCGACACCGATGAAAGCGACACCGCCGAGGGGTTCGATCTCCCCGGTGCGGTCCTGGAGGAAGAACTCCTGATTTCCGTCATCCCCGAGCGGGAAGACGAATTCACCTGCATGTCCTGCTTCCTGGTCAAGCACCGCACCCAGCTCGCCCGCGAAAAGAACGGCAACAAGTACTGCGCCGAGTGCGAAGGCTAATCTCGATCTGATGACCTGTCAGGGACGGGGCAGGCATTCGGCGATCCGCTCGATGCCGAGGTAGGTTTCCTCGAATGACGTTGACAGCGGCGAGAGTCCCAGCCGGATACCGGCTGGGTTGCGGTAGTCAGGGATGACACCCTTCGTCCACAGTTCCGGTACCAGGTCCCGGAACGCCGGGTGGTCAATTGTAAGGTGTCCGCCGCGCTGCTGCGGATTCCGTGGCGAGGCGACGACGACGCCGGTACCCGCCATCAGCTCCTCGACGCCGTCGACGGCGAAGGAAGTCAGTGCGATGGACTTCGCCCGGATCGCCTGCATCCCCACCTCGCCGAGCAGGCCCAGCATGTCCTGCATCGCCAACATTCCAATGATGGGCGGGGTACCGGAAACGATCCGACGGATACCGGCGGCCGGTTCGAAGTCCGCCCCCATCCCAAACGGATCGGCGCTTCCCAACCAGCCCTGGATAGGTTGCTGGAAATCCTTGAGGTGGCGCTTTGCCACGTAAGCCCAGGCAGGCGCGCCCGGTCCGCCGTTGAGATATTTGTAGCTGCATCCGGTGGCGTAGTCAACGTTCCATTTATCTAGTTCGGCGGGGACCGATCCGACCGAGTGGCTGAGGTCCCACAGGGCCAGGGCGCCGGCGTCGTGCACCACCTCGGTGATGGCGGGGACGTCCGCAAGGTGCCCAGACCGGTATGCCACATGACTGAGCACCACCAGCGCGGTCTGCGTCCCGACGACGGCCGCGACGTCCGCGGCAGTGGCACCGCCGTCATACTGCAGGTCAACCCAGCGCAGCTGGAGACCCCGCTCCGCGGCAATGCCCTCCATGATGAAACGGTCGGTCGGGAAATTGTCCCGGTCAACCACAATTTCGGTGCGGCCGGGTCGGGCGGCCACTGCGGCGCGGGCTAGCTTGTACAGCAGCACGCTCGTCGAGTCAGCCACCGTGCATTGACCTGCCGCAGCGCCGAGCGCTACCCTGCCGATCAGGTTGCCCACCTGTTCGGGCAGTTCCAGCCAGCCCTCATCCCACCCGCGGATGAGCCTGCCAGCCCACTGCTCCCGCACAAAGGATTCCAGGCGTCCGAGGGTGTCGGAGAGGGGCCGGCCCAGGGAGTTGCCGTCCAGGTAGGCGATGATGTCGGGATCGTCGTGACCCTCGAACCGTGACCGGTACCCGGCCAGCGGGTCCTCTGCATCAAGGGCGCGGGCACGGGTCAACAGGGGTGCGTTCTGGCTCATCGTTCCAGTTTAGGCTTGAGCCTCGGGCAGTCGTGTGACCGTAGCGGTAAAGTGTTCGCGACCTCGCCGCGCATTCCAGGCGGTGACTTTGGACCCACGCCACGACCCGGTTTCCTGCTGAGGCTCGACGGCGACGGCGACGCGGGCGGGCAGCAGAACTGGAGACCGGAAGTCGATGCTCCAGGCGAAGGATTCGACCCCCGCGGGTTTGCTCTCCTGCACCATGCGCGAGGCAAGGTACATGCCGTGGGCGATGGCCCGCTTCATCCCAAGCGCCCTGGCGGCCAGCGCGTTGAGGTGGATCGGGTTGTAGTCGCCCGACACCGCCGCGTAGCTGCGGCCGGTGCTCCCGGGAAGATCCCACGTCGCGGTGAGTTGGGGTGCTACAAACACGCCGCGCTCCTCCTTCGGAGCGTGAGCTTTGCTGGTAGGCCGCGACCCTTTGGCCAGGTAGGTGGAGCGTCCCATCCAGACCGCCTCGCCGCTGACGGAGACCTCGGTGACGAGATCCACCTGTGTTCCGGAGTTGTGTGGTCGCAACTCTTCTGCCCAGGCGGTGATATCGAGGGTTTCGCTGAAATGGATCCCTCGCCGGTGTTGCACCGTGTTGCCCAAGTGAATCATTCCGAGCAACGGCAGGGGGAAGTCCCGGCGCGCCATGACGCTCATGGACATCGGAAAAGCAAGGGTGTGGACGAAGCCGGACGGCAGCAGATCGTGTGCCGGCGCGCCGATCAGCCGCTGGAAGCGGGTTAGATCGGCCACGGACGGCCGGACTCCAGCGACACGGTGGCGCACTGGAGGCAGCTCGAGGATTCCAGTGGTTATCCCCGGTTGGCTGTTGGCCCACGGTAGCGGAACAGCACCGATCAGGGCACTCCGATACAGGGACGGCAGGCCTGGCACAGCAGCCAGAACGACCTCGCTCAAGCGCCCACCAGTGACTGCCCGCAGACGCGGAGCACCTCACCGTTGATTCCCGCTGCAGCGGGCGACGCTAGGAACGCAATGGTTTCGGCGACGTCGATCGGCCGGCCACCCTGTTGCAGGCTGCTCAACCGTCGGGCTACCTCACGGGTGACAAACGGCATCCGCGCGGTCATTTCCGTCTCGATGAACCCCGGCGCGACGGCGTTGATGGTCCGGCCGGACTCTTCGAGTGCAGCGCCGGTACTCCTGACCATACCGATGACTCCGGCTTTGGATGCCGCGTAGTTGGATTGGCCCCGGTTTCCGGCGATGCCGCTGGTCGAGGCGAGGCAGACAATGCGGCCCGAGGCCGAAAAGACGTCGGATGACAGCAGCGACTCGTTCACCCGCAGTTGCGAGGCAAGGTTCACTGCCATGACCGATTCCCAGCGGACGGTATCCATGTTGGCCAGCAGTTTGTCGCGGGTGATCCCCGCGTTGTGCACCAGCAGGTCCAGGGATCCGTACCGCCGCTGCACGTGCTCGAGAATCCGGGATGCCGCGTCCTCGGCGGTGATGTCGAGTTGCAGTGCGGTGCCGCCCACCCGGTTTGCCACCGCGGCGAGCTGTTCCCCTGCCGCCGGTACGTCGACCACCACCACGTGGGCGCCATCACGGCTCAGGACGGCGGCAATCTCGGCGCCAATACCGCGGGCGGCGCCGGTGACGACGGCGGACTGGCCCGCCAACGGGCGATCTTCGTCCTGCGGGTCGGACTGTGTGCTTTCGCCGGCGGTGATGAACTGCCCGTTGACGAAGGCGCTCTTGCCCGAGAGCAGGAACCGTAGGGCGCCACTAGCGGACTCCTCCGGCGCATCCCCACGGAGCAGGATGCCATTGGCGGTGGCGCCGGCCCGGAGTTCGCGGCCGATTGACCGGACGATTCCGTCGATCGCCTGCCGTGCCGCCGCTTCGGCCGGGTCGGTGGACTCCTTGGCGGGGCGGGAAACTGTGACAATCCGGGCGCCGCGGGCCAGCTGCCGCAGCGCCTGGCCGAGCTCCAGGACCGGAGCGGCGAGGTCGCCGGGATCCGCGACCTCGTCCAGCACAACGAGGATCGCGCCGAGCTTCTCACCCGGCCGGGCGTGACGGCGGACATCCTGGTTCCAGTCCAGCAACCGGCTGGCGAGGGTGTCAGCACCAAAGCCGGTGCCGAGGACCAACAGCGGACCGGGAACCAGGGGCGCACCTGGGCTGTACCGACGGAGCGCAACCGGACGTGGGAGGCCCAGCTTCTTGGCGAGCTGACCGGCGGGCCCAGCATTGACGAGGGTGAGGTACGTGTCAGTCACTGTTCGCGTGCCTCCAGGATGGCGACGACGCCCATGCCACCGGCGGCGCAGACGGAGATGAGTCCCCTGCCGGAGCCCTTCTCAGCGAGAGTCTTGGCCAGCGAGGCAACGATCCGGCCACCGGTAGCGGCGAAGGGGTGTCCCGCCGCGAGGGAGGAACCGTTCACGTTGAGCTTGCTGCGGTCCACGGTGCCGAGGGCACCGTCTAAACCCAGCGTGTTCCGGCAGAAGTCCTCGTTCTCCCAGGCGGCAAGTGAACTGAGGACGGTGCCCGCGAAGGCCTCGTGGATTTCGAAGAAGTCGAAGTCGTCAAACGTGAGCCCGTTACGTTGCAGCATCCGGGGCATGGCGTAGACCGGTGCCATCAGGAGGCCTTCGGCTCCGTGGACGAAGTCGACGGCTGCTGCCTCCGCGTCCACCACGTTGGCGAGCATGGGCAGGTTGTTCCGGTGAGCGTAGTCTTCGGAACCAAGCAGCACCGTGGCGGCTCCGTCGGTCAGCGGGGTTGAATTGCCGGCGGTCATAGTGGCCGCGGCGGCAAGCCCTTTGCCGAAGACGGGTTTCAGCTTGGCGAGCTTCTCCAGTGAAGTATCAGCCCGGACGTTGGCGTCCCGAGTGACTCCGCGGTACGGCGTAACCAGGTCGGAGAAGAATCCCCGCTCGTAGGCGGCAGCAAGGTTGTGGTGGCTGTCCAGCGCGAGCTGATCCTGCGCTTCGCGGGTGATCTCCCAGCGGGCGGTGGTGATGGCCTGGTGCTCGCCCATGGACAGACCGGTGCGGGGCTCACCGGTGGTCGGGGCGTTGGGCGCGAGGTCCTTGGGTCGGAGGCGACCCAGGATTGTCAGCTTTTGCGGGACGGTCTTCGCCCGCGAGAGGTCAAGGAGCGCGCGGCGTAATCCTTCGCTCACGGCGATGGGGGCGTCTGAGGCGGAGTCGACGCCGCCGGCAATACCCGATTCGATCTGGCCCAGCTTGATCTTGTTGGCCAAACCGATTACGGTCTCCAGCCCGGTAGCGCAGGCCTGTTGGACATCGTAGGCCGGCGTGTCGGCGGCCAGAGCCGAGCCGAGCACCGCTTCACGGGTCAGGTTGAAGTCGCGGGAGTGTTTCAGCACGGCGCCCGCAGCAACCTCGCCGATCCGCTCACCCTGCAGACCAAACCGTGCCACGAGGCCGTCCAGGGCTGCCGTCAGCATGTCCTTGTTGGAGGAGTAGGCGTAGGGCCCGCCGGACCTGGCGAACGGTATCCGGTTCCCGCCGATGACCACCGCGTTGCGGACGGATGTGGAAGGCCGCGCGTTACGCTGGCCTGCTGCCTGGTCGACCATGCTGTGTTTCTCCTTCACGAAACGGTGAGTTACCGATACCCAGCGTACCTGATACGCTCAGTATCGTGAACAAGCAGGCCACAGTGCCCAGACCAGTAACCGTGCCCGCCGCGGCGGCCGGTGATGGGCGCTCCAGCCGCTGGCAGGCGCACCGCGACAAACGGCGTCGAGCGCTGATAAAAGCAGCCCGAGGTGCCGTGCATTCGCTGGGTTACGGCGCCTCGATGGAAGACATTGCGGCGGCGGCGGGAACCTCCAAGTCGGTCTATTACCGCTATTTCGGCGATAAGGCTGGGCTGCAGCAGGCCGTGGGCGAAGTGGTCATTGCCCAAATGCAGGACAAGGTTCTTGCCGCGGCGCGCCAGGCCGCCTCGCCGCGCGAGGGCCTCCACGCAATGGTCTCGGCGTACCTGCAGATGGCTCAAACCTCGCCAAACGTCTACGCGTTCGTCACCCGGCTGGGCGCTGCGGATGCTCTCACCAGCCCAGCTGACCCGCAAACGTCGGAGCTCTTGAGTCATTTCTTCGAGGCGGTCACCGCCATGCTGGCCAGCCCGATGAAGTCTTTTCTAGCCTCCGACCCGCGGGCCCGGGAACTCGGCGGCCCGGTTCTGACGCTCTGGCCGCAGGCGGCCATCGGCATGGTCCGCGCCGCCGGAGAGCTCTGGCTCGCCACCCCGGAGGGCTCCTCCAAGCCCACCGAGGCGCAGCTCAGCGAGCAGCTCACCACCTGGCTTTTCGAGGGCATCGCCAACCACGTTCCATCACCCGACAGCACCACATCCGCTCTGGAGGACACCCCATGACACAGACAGTCACGCGACCCGAACTCAAGGTTCCGCCAACCGCCGCCATCAAGGACGATGATCGCGCCGTCGTCGACGTCGAAGCCCTGGGCGAACTCCTACTGGGCCGCTGGGCGGCGACCCGCCGGGTTGCCCGCGAGTTGGCGGGGCGCCCCGAAGTGCACCGGATCGAAGGCCAGTCCAACGCCGAACACCGAAACAGGTGTTTCACCCAGCTGCATTACCTGGTCGACAATAAGGCGGTACACCGCGCATTCCCGTCGGAGTTCGGGGGGAACGACGATCATGGAGCCAACATCGCAGGCTTCGAGGAACTGGTGGTCGCCGATCCGTCACTGCAGATCAAGGCGGGTGTGCAGTGGGGCCTCTTCGGCAGTGCAGTGCTTCACCTGGGCACCGCCGACCATCACCGTGCCTGGATTCCCGGCATCATGAATATGGACATCCCGGGTTGCTTCGCGATGACCGAGACGGGCCACGGATCCGACGTCGCGAGCATCGCCACCACTGCCGTGTACCGGCCGGACACCGATGAGTTCGAAATCCACACCCCGTTCCGTGCTGCGTGGAAGGATTACATCGGGAACGCCGCCATCGACGGGCGGGCGGCAGTGCTGTTTGCCCAGCTCATCACCGGAGGGGTCAACCACGGTGTGCACGCCTTCTACATCGAACTCCGCGACGCTGACGGCGCGTTCCTGCCAGGCATTGGCGGCGAAGACGATGGACTGAAAGGTGGGCTCAACGGGATCGACAACGGGCGGCTTTACTTCAGCAACGTGCGCATCCCCCGCACGAACCTGCTCAACCGTTACGGCGACGTCGACAACGAGGGCGTCTACACCTCGCCGATCGCTTCCCCCGGACGCCGCTTCTTCACCATGCTCGGCACCCTTGTCCAGGGCCGCGTATCCCTCGACGGTGCCGCAGTGGCCGTCACCAAGCTGGCCCTGAAAACGGCAGTGCAGTACTCGGTGGAGCGTCGGCAGTTCAACGCGGGTTCGGACCTTAGGGAAGAGGTGCTGCTCGACTACCAGCAGCACCAGCGCAGGCTTCTCCCCCGCATCGCCGCCACCTATGCCGCATCCTTTGCTCACGAGGAGTTGCTGGCAAAGTTCGACGACGTGTTCTCCGGTGCCCACGACACCGATGAGGACCGACAGGACCTTGAGACTCTCGCCGCCGCGTTAAAATCATTGTCCACCTGGCATGCGCTCGACACGCTGCAGGAGTGCAGGGAAGCATGCGGCGGTGCCGGGTTCCTGACCGAGAACAGGTTCACCTCACTCCGTGCGGACATGGACGTCTACGCGACGTTCGAGGGGGACAATAATGTCCTGCTCCAGCTGGTCGCAAAACGGCTCCTCGCCGACTACGCCAAGGAATTCAGCGGCGTCGACTTCGGCGTGCTGGCCCGCTACGTCGTCACCCAGCGGGCCGAGAAGACGTTGCATCGTTCCGGGCTGCGCCGGGCGGTGCAGACCGTCGTCGACGGTGGCTCCGAACGCAAATCGGCTATCGCCCTGCGCGATGAGCACACCCAGCATGAGCTGCTGTCGGATCGGGTTGAGGCGATGGTCGCCGACCTGGCAGGCGAGTTGCGCGGGGTCAGGAAGTTGTCGCAGGAGGAGGCAGCGAGGAAGTTCAACGAACATCAGCACGAGCTGATCGAGACGGCCAAGGCGCATGCGGAGTTACTGCAGTGGGAAGCCTTCACCGCAGCGCTCCACCGCGTGGACGATGCCGGGACCAAGCAGGTACTCACCTGGGTGCGTGACCTGTTTGGGCTGTGCCTGATCGAACGGAACCTCGCCTGGTACCTCATGCATGGGCGGCTTTCCACCCAGCGTGCGAGGACACTCTCCCCCTACATCAACCGTCTCTTGGCTAAGATCCGGCCGCATGCGGTGGACCTGGTCGATGCGTTCGGCTACGGCCCTGAACATCTGCGGGCCGCAATCTCTACGGGAGCGGAAAAGGAACGCCAGGACGAGGCAATGGCTTACGCCCGGCAGCAGCGGGCCAGTGGTACCTTCCCGATCGACGAGAAGACCGTCCTGGCCCGCAAGGCGAAGGCCGCCCGGTAGGGGTTAGCCCTGACGCGGGTCGTCGTCCTTGTTCTCTTCATCGACGGGGGTGACGACCCGTCCGACGTCGAGGGCAGGGTTTTCGGCCGACTCGTCCATCACTGCCTCGTCGACCTCGGTTTCGTTCAACTCGGGTACGCTCGCCTCATCCGGGGATGGCGCCGATGCCGCTGAGTCGGGTGAAACTGGGCTGGGGTGTTCGGTCACTGATGGATCCTTCGTGGTCGTTGTCTGTAGATGAATTGCGTTGCAAGTGTGCTCAGGCCTTCTGGATCACCGAACGGTAGACCTCAAGGGTGGACTCGGCAATGGAGTCCCAGGAGAAGTGCTCCTCAGCCCGACGACGGCCAGCCTCGCCCATGGTCCGCGCCCGGTCCGGGTCCGCTACTAGGGCGTTGACGGCGGCGGCAAAGTCCCTGACGAACCGTTCAGGGTCCAGCGGGATTCCGGTTCCGTCGGTGACCTGTTCCAGCGGGACGAGGGTGCCGGTGACGCCGTCGTCGACCACCTCCGGGATACCTCCGGTGGCGCTGGCAACGACTGCCGCCCCGCAGGCCATCGCCTCAAGGTTGACGATGCCCAGCGGTTCGTAGATTGAGGGGCAGGCGAAGACCGTTGCTGTGCTGAGGACCTGGATGAGTTCGTTGCGGGGCAGCATCCGTTCGATCAGCACCACTGACCCGCGCTTGGCTTCCAGTTCCGCGATCAGCTCGGCGGTTTCGGCGGCCAACTCGGGAGTGTCAGCGGCTCCGAGACAGAGCACCAGCTGCACTCCAGGCTCGAGTAGCGCCGCGGCACGCAGCAGGTAGGGAACGCCTTTCTGGCGCGTGTTACGTCCCACAAACACCACGCTGGGGCGGTCCGGGTCGATGCCGAGCTTCCGGACGGCGTCCTGGTCTTCGTCCCGTCCCCAAAGGCTCACATCGATGCCGTTGTGCACCACCTGCACCCTGTCCGGATCAACGTTGGGGTAGCTGCGCAGGATGTCCGCGCGCATCCCGTGCGAGACGGCGATGACCGCGGCCGCCGCCTCGTAGGAAGTCCGTTCGGCCCAGGAGGACAGCGCGTAGCCGCCGCCGAGCTGCTCGGCTTTCCATGGTCGTAACGGCTCCAGGCTGTGGGCGCTGAGGACATGCGGCACCCCGTGCAGGAGGGACGCGAGGTGCCCCGCCATGTTCGCGTACCAGGTGTGGGAGTGCACCACATCCGCGCCCGCAAGCCCGTCGAGCATCGCCAGATCGGTGCCGAAGGTCTGTACTGCGGCGTTCGAGCGTGCCAGTTCGACGGGTGGCCGGTAGGTGCTCACGGTTGCCCCGTGATAATTGGTGTCGCGCTCCGCGCCGAAGCAGTGAACCCGTAAATCCACCTGGCTGGCCAGCACTCGGCTCAGTTCAGCGACGTGCACCCCGGCGCCGCCGTAGATCTCGGGTGGGAACTCTTTTGTCACAATGTCTATACGCACGTTTCCAAACGTAGTGCAGCGCGGCCATCTCATCTAGTGTGAGTCACTCAAGAGGTAATAACTCAATGAAGAGCAACAGCAGGGCAGGGGGCCACTCGTGGCATTGAAAAAGGTACTGGCGATTGTCCTGGCTGGGGGCGAGGGAAAGCGACTCATGCCGCTCACGGCCGATCGAGCGAAGCCTGCGGTGCCGTTTGGTGGCATCTACCGGCTGATCGATTTTGCCTTGTCGAACCTCGTCAATTCGGGGTACCTGGAAATTGTGGTGCTCACCCAGTACAAGTCCCACAGCCTGGACCGCCACATTTCCGAAACCTGGCGCATGTCGACCCAACTGCAGCAGTATGTGGCGTCGGTCCCGGCGCAGCAGCGGCGCGGCAAAAGCTGGTTCCTGGGCAGCGCCAACGCCATTTATCAGTCATTGAACCTGATCCACGATGCGAATCCCGACATCGTGGTGGTGATCGGCGCCGACCACGTTTACCGGATGGACTTTGAGCAGATGGTTACTGCCCACATTGCCAGCGGCGCGTCGGCGAGCGTTGCGGCGGTGCGGCAGCCCATGAACCTGGTGGACCAGTTCGGCGTCATTCAGACCGACGGTGAGGGCCGAATTTCAGGGTTTGTCGAGAAGCCGGAAAGCACTCCTGGGCTTCCCGATGATCCGAACAGCTTCCTCGCGTCGATGGGCAACTACGTGTTCACCGCCGATGCTCTGGTTGCCGCCCTGGAAGAAGATGCGGCCCGGCTGAACACGAAGCATGACATGGGCGGGGACATCATTCCCTATTTCGTGGAGCGAGGGGATGCAGCAGTCTACGACTTCACGTCCAACGACATCGCCGGATCTACAGACAGGGACCGTCAATACTGGCGCGACGTCGGAACCCTCGACTCGTACTACGACGCCAACATGGACCTGATCTCCCCCCTTCCCCTGTTCAATCTGTACAACCTGGAATGGCCAATCTATACGCGGCAGAGCGTCTCTCCCCCGGCGAAATTCGTTCGTAGCGCGTCGGGCGGCTCCGGCGTCGCCCACGACTCGATCGTTTCGAACGGTTCAGTGGTCTCCGGTGGCCAGGTGCAAGGGTCCATTCTCGCCACCGATGTGTTTGTCGACGAGGGTGCTTCGGTATCCGGGTCGGTGTTGATGGATAAGGTTTCGATTGGTCCTGGAGCTATCGTCCGGCGGGCGATTATCGACAAGAACGTTCGGGTGCCGGCCGGTGCCAGGATTGGTCTGGATCGGGAGCTGGACCTTAGCCGCGGGTACACAGTGACGGAGTCGGGACTCACTATCCTCAGCAAGGGGCAGCAAGTTCTTCCGGGCTAGGGAGATCATCTAGCGCCACGGCTATAGTCCGCGCCTTCGCGCAATTCCTGCTCTGTGTTAGAAGGGTGGTGGTTGGGGCAGGGTGGTGTAGTTTTTGCCGGTGAGTGAGGTGGCGGTGATGGTGCCGGGTTCGGGTTGTTGGTAGTGCCAGTAGCCGTCGGTTTTGA
>NZ_JBTNDG010000019.1:0-25679 GCF_054511125.1 Arthrobacter sp. TMN-50
GGGGAAATCCCCTTGGGGGGGGGGGGGGGAAGGAGGGAAGGGGTGTGTCGGTAGGCAATCTGGGGGTAGGTTTGATAGGGCCCCCCCGACGAGGCAAGGTAGGCGCCCGGCTCGGCGGGAAGTTCGCGGCCGAGCAGCGGACGCAGCGCCGAATAGGGCGCTGCGTCCCCGACAAAGATGCCGCCGAGCAGGGTCCGCGCATCGTCAGTGACCACGAGCTTCTGGTAGAGCCCCCGGGCGGGGTCGGCGTAGACAATCTCGAGGCTGCCCTCCGTCTCCGCGAGCGCGTCCCCGAAACTCGCGACCTCGACGCCGGAGAGCTTCAGCTTGGTCGCGGTGTCGAAGCCGGGGAAAGTGGACAGCCCGCCCAGGATGCCATCGGCGCAGACCTCGGCCATCGCGTTCGCCGGCGCGACCAGCCCCATGCTGACCCCCTCGAAACTGGCCACCTCTCCGATCGCCCAGACGCCAGGCCGAGCCGTCTTGCAGGCGTCGCTGATGACGATCCCCCCGCGGGGTGCCACGTCGAGGCCGGCCTCGCGCGCAAGCTCATCACGGGGCCGGATGCCGACCGAGAAAACCACCAGATCGGCGGGGAGGACGGTGCCATCGCTCAGGGTGACGCCGGTGACCCGGCCGGCGTCGTCAGTGGTGATGGCGGTCGGTGCGCCACCGCAGTTGATCCCCAGCCCTTTCCCGGCGATGAGGCGCCCGAGCGCTTGGCCGCCGCCCTGGTCGAGCTGCGCGTTCATCAGCCACCCTGCCCTGTTCACGACGGTCGATTCAGCGCCGAGTTGCTGGAGGCCTCCCGCAGCTTCAAGGCCGAGGAGGCCACCGCCGATGACGACGGCGCGCGGCGCCCTCCCGAGATCGGCGGCGAGCCGGGCCGTCTCCGAGCGGAGCCACAGCATGTCGTCGACCGTGCGGTACACCGCTGCGTGCTCGCCGCCCGGCAGTGGCAGTCGGACCGCTTCCGATCCCGTAGCGAAGACGACGTCGTCGTACGGGTACCGCGTGCCGGAGGCGCCGGTGACGCACTGGGCGTCAAGGTCCAGATGGACGGCGCGCTCACCGGTAACAAGTGCGATGGCGGGCTCACGCCACATAATGGATTCGCCGAGGCTGAGGTCGACGTCGTCGATCAGTCGTCGGCTCAGCGCCACCCGGTCATACGGGGCGTGGACCTCCTCCGTCAGAACGGTGAGGTGCAGGCCGTCAGTGCCACGCCGCCAGAGCGCTTCAACGAAACGGTGCGCCGCTGGGCCACCGCCGATGACGACGATGCGCCGCTCCTGCGGTGGTGTGGCACCCTCAGCGGGCCGGGATGATCGGGTCTCACTCATGTGGGGCCTTCCGTCAGGACCGGGCGGTCCCGTCTCTGGTTCCAGAGTATGAGGGAGGAATGTCGCTTGTGTGTCGTCGATGTATCGCCACGTTAACAATCGGTTCACGGGACACCGGATGACCTGTGAGGTGGTTGTTACGCGGCCGCAACGACCCCGGGACCTGGGCGACATGTCCGCGGCCTAGCGTTGGTCCCAGTGCATCACCCGCCATTGAGGAGAACGCCATGACCGAGCTCACCCTGCACCGTCCCGCCCCCTCGGAGACTCCCGCCGGGCTGGCCTGGGAACAGGTCTGCCGTCTCGACGACCTCGAGGAGTGCTGGGGCGAGGCGGCGCTCATCGGAACGGTGCAGGTTGCTTTGTTCCGCCTGCCCGGAGACCGTCTCCACGCCGTCGGGAATATCGATCCACGAACGGGCGCGACCGTGATGGCCCGCGGCATCGTCGGGTCCCGTGGTGCCGCTCCGACGGTCGCCTCGCCCCTTCACAAGGAGGTGTACGACCTGGCCACCGGCGCGTCGATCTCCGGGGGCGTTGGACTCGGGGCGTATCCGGTGCGGTGCGTCAATGGGGTGGTGGAACTGTTCATGGAGGTCGGATTTCCCGCCTGAGTGGGCGGCAATGGTTTAACCAGTGAATCAATCAATGCTTCAATGGCTGGCATGACTTCGCAGCTGACCGACGTGGGCGCACCGGTTCTCATCGCCTGCGCGCACGGTACGGACAACGCCCAGGGGCGACGAGAGATCAACGCGGTCCGCGCCGGGATCTCTGCGCTGCGTCCTGAGCTTGACGTTCTTGAGGCCTACGTTGACGTGCAGGATCCCGACCTTGTGGACGTCGTCGCCGCGCTTCCTCCGAGCCGTCCCGCCGTGATTGTGCCGTTGCTGCTGTCGGTCGGGTATCACGTGAAAGTGGACATTGCCCGGGCAGCGGCAAGCCGGCCCGGGACAGTATCGGCGCTTCCGCTGGGCCCGGACCCACGCCTGGCGCAGGTGCTGCACCAGCGATTGGTAGAAGCCGGTGTGGCCGAGGGCGACGACGTCGTCCTGTCCGCAGCAGGCTCCTCCGACGCCTGCGCTGCCGAGGACGTCGCCGAGGTTCAGGCGAGCCTGGCGGAACTCAGGGCTGGCCCGGTGCGTCCCGGGTTCGGCGCGAAAGCCTCGCCGTCCGTGCCTGACGCCGTGGCAATCTTCCGCGAAGGCACCCCGTCATCACCGGTGGCGCTGGCCTCCTACCTCCTGGCGCCCGGGTTTTTCCATGACCAGCTGACGAAAGCCGGGGCCGACGTCGTCAGCGCTCCCCTGCTTCCGAGCCCAGTGATCGCTGAGATCGCGCTCTCACGGTACGACGCCGCCGTCGCCCGCTTGTTCAACGGGTCGCAGCCGGACACAAGCCCATGCCTCCGACCGTGTCGGGCGCGCGTGGCGACGTGTGTCAGGAGCGGGCTGGCGCAGGCGGTCTGACGCGGCCCGCGCACCAGCCGGCTCTGCTCCCATTACTCTTGGACTCATGTCACCCGCCGCCGACGACGCCCGCGTCCCCGCCGCACGGCCGCCGTCCCTGACCGACCGGACCATTGAGGCCGTGCGCGAGGGCATCCGGAACGGCAGCTTCGTCCCCGGTGAGCTGTATTCCGTCTACCGGCTGGCCGATGAGCTGGGCGTTTCCCGCAGCCCCGTCCGGGAGGCGCTGCTCCGGCTGGCGGAAACCGGGATGGTGGCCTTCGAGCGTAACCGTGGTTTCCGGGTGGTGCTGCCGGGAGCCCGGGATCTGACCGAGATCATCGCCGTCCGGCTTGCTTTGGAAGTGCCCGCAGCCGAGCGGGCGGCGGTACGTGCCGCTGACGCCGATCGCGCCGCGTTGCATGACGAACACTCAGCGATGCAGGTGGCGGTCCTCGCCTGCGACGAATCCGCGTTCATGCTGCACGACCAGCGACTGCATGGGTTACTGCTGGACCTCGCCGGCAACGCCCACGCCGCCCGGATCATCGAGAACTTGCGCGACGCCACCCGGTTGGTCGGCGCTTCCACGATCAGGAAATCCCGTTCCCTGGAGGATGTTTATCGTGAGCACCGGCCCATCCTCGACGCCATCGACGACGGCGACCCCGCGGCCGCAGGTTCCGCGATGCGCCGCCACCTTGAATCCACCGGAAGGCTGCTCCTGCGGGAGGCCCCCGATGGCAGTGACCTTTCGCTCTGGGGAGACCTGGTTGATCCCGTGACCGGCCAGGCTGGCTGATAATCTGATGGCCGATCTAGTGGAACGCCGTCCCCGTGGCGGTCTGGCAGCGATGTGCATTTCGCAGACCACGAGCTGGGGCTTGTTGTACTACTCGCTGCCGGTGGCCGTGGTGCCGATCGCGGACGACACCGGGTGGAGTGCTGCTGCGATTACCGCTGCCTTCTCCGCCGGGCTGATCGTCTCTGCCGTGGTGGGGATCTGGGTGGGCCGGTTGTTGGACCAGCGTGGGCCGCGCCGGCTGATGGTGACCGGCAGCCTGATCGGGGTCGCGGCCCTCCTCCTGGTGGCGACCGCACCGAACCTCCTCGTCTTTATTGCTGCGTGGCTGGTAGCGGGTCTGGCGCAGGCCGCCGTGTTCTACCAGCCGGCGTTTGTGGTGCTGACCCGCTGGTACGGACCGGCTCGGGTTCGGGCGCTGACCACGCTGACGCTGGTGGCCGGGTTCGCCTCCCCCATCTATGCCCCCTTGACGGCGCTGTTGATCGAGAGCGTGGGGTGGCGGTCCGCCTATCTGGTCCTTGCCTGTGCGCTCGCTGTGATTACTATCCCTCTGCACTGGTTCTTCCTCAACGCGCATTGGACGGTGCCGTCACCGCCCCAGTCGCGGCAGGCAGTCACACGGGGCGTCCGGGCGACCACCCGCAGCCGCCAGTTCATCATGCTGCAGGTGGCGGTCGCCGCGGCAACCCTGGCCCTCTTCGCTGTGACCTTCAACCTGATCCCGCTCCTGCTGGAACGGGGCTTTGACTACCGGACGGCGGTGCTCGCGTTCAGTCTGATCGGGGTGGGCCAGGTGGTGGGAAGACTATTCTTCAGTGTGCTGCCCGGCCGGGCCAACCCGGTGCGGCGGGCCGTGCTCCTCTTGGCGGGCGGGGCGATCTGCCTGTGGCTGTTGGGCCTGTTGCCCGGTCCGGCGTTCGCCCTCATCGGTGTGACCGTACTGGCCGGCGCGGTCCGCGGGTGCGTCACGCTGCTGCAGGCGACAGCCGTCGCGGACCGGTGGGGCACGGCGAACTTCGGTGCCGTGCAGGGCGTTTTCGTCGCGCCGGTGACGGCGGTGGGGGCGTTCGCGCCCGCGGCAGGACCACTTCTTGCCGGGCTTCTGGGCGGGTATCCGGCGATGGCATTGGCCATGGCTGGGGTGGCCACCCTTGGAGTGCTGGCCGCCGCGCGGTCCTGAAGAGCTGGCTATGATCAATCATCAGTCGCGTTTTCAGGATCAGCTCTATGGGGAATAAATGCAGGGAACAAGCTCGTCCTCGGCCCTCTTCGCTCGGAAGCGGCTTCGATTTTTAACGGCAATAGTTTTGGCGGCGTCTGTAATCGCGGGGGTGGCGGGGTGCGGTACCACTCGCGCAGACGCCCAAACCGGCGAGGCGGTACGGATCATCGACGGCGACACGCTGGTGATCAACTTCGAGAACGAGGACCAGACAGTCCGGCTGCTCAACGTCGACACTCCCGAAACGAAGCACCCCGATAAGGCAATCGAATGCCTCGGCCCTGAGTCGACAGCGTTTCTCGAACGCACCCTCCCTCCAGGAACTCCGGTGGGCCTGGATTTCGACGTCGAAATGACCGACCAATACGACCGTGTGCTTGCCGCCGTCGCCCTGGAAGGCGGCACGTTGGTCAATGCGGAGATCGCCCGCCAGGGGCTGGGCATTGCCGTTCTGTTCGAACCGAACAGCAAGTATTTCGACGTCGTTCGAGCCGCACAGGCTGAGGTCACGGCCAACGAAACGGGCCTCTATGACCCAGCCGCAGAGTGCACAATCCCTGCCGAAATCGAGCGGGCTACCGCGGCCGTCACCGAAGCCAGGGAGCAACCTGCCGGAGCAACTGCTGCAGCAGCGGCGGCAGCTGTTGGGAGCCTTGCCGCGGCACTGGCCTCAGCCAAGGCCCTGCATGGTGCCCTGAAAACCGGCGAACAGTCTGTGCGTTGGTTCGCTCAATCGACGGCGGCCGGGGTTGCTCTCCTTTCCGGGCTGTCGGCCACGATCGACTCCGGACAATCAAGACTCGATTCCGTCAAAGCCGAAGCTGAGACGCTTGAGGCTGAGGAAGCAGAGGCCAAGGAAGACGCCACAGCGAAGAAAGTGGAAGCAGTTCGTGTGGCGGAGCAGGAACGAAGGGAGGCCACTGAGCGGGCCGAAGCTGAGCGGTTCGCCGCCGAATCCGCAGCGGTAGAAGCGGAACGGCTGGCTGCGGGGGAACGGGAACGCCTCCGAAACCTGCCTGCCCCGTACCCCCCGCAGGCTCCGCAGCCCTATGTTCCGCCGGCTCCGCAGCCTGCTCTTCCCGTTGTGCAGCCCCCACCAGCTGTCCAGGACCCCTTCCCGGGTTATACCGGGCCCCGGTGTTATGCCCCCGGCGGGAAAACCTGGAAGCCGTGCCCCTAAATGGTCAGGTGGTCCGGCAGCCGGTTCCCCGGCGCGCGCCCCCGGATTTCCAGCAGCTCACGCGCATGTGCTTCCAGCCGGCGGTCCTCCTCGGACCGGGGAATCCACCCCGGGACGGCTACAGCTGTGCCGGCCGAGTCCCTGGCTACCATCACGGTGAGGCAGTAGGTCGTCAGGTGCATTTCGTCCTCGGTCGGTTTGCCCGATCGGACGTGCACAGCGATGTGCATGCCCTTGTTGCCCGTGTAGACCAACCTGGCCTCCACTTCCACTACGTCCCCGATCAGTAGCGGCCGGTAGAACCGCACCCCGCCCGAGAAAACCGCCACGGTATCCTGGCCGCAGTACCGTGCCGAGCAGACGTAGGCAGCCTCGTCGATCCAGTCCATCACTGTGCCGCCGTGCACCTTCCCACCCCAGTTCACATCGGTAGGCGCGGCAAGGAAGCGCAGGGTCACCCGCTCCGCGGTGCCCTCTTCGGTGTAGACCTGCCCGCGCATAGCCTCGACGATTTCCTCGCGCACAGCAATCCTGGCCTTCGCCGCGTCCCGACGGCTGATCTCGTCGGGGCTTGACGGTTCGTACGGCGGGACCGGAACGGGCTTGCCATCCTCCCCCACCGCCACGAAGATCACCAGGCACTGACTGCGCATGGAGGCACTATTGCCCTTGACGTCGCCCGAGGACACCACGGTCTGGATGTGCAGCGACGACCGTCCGGTGTACACGATGGTCGACTCCACCTCCACCATGTCCCCCACGTTGACCGGGTCGGCAAAGTGGATGTTGCCGACGTACGCGGTGACGCAATAGGACTTCGCCCACCCGACGGCGGCAGCGTACGCGGCCTTATCCACCCACTCCAGCACCGTGCCTGCGTCGACGGATCCGCTGTGCCCAAGGTCAGTAGGGGCGGCGAGGAAACGCAGGGTCACCGAGTTGATCCGAGTCATTGAGCCAGTATCCCGCACCATCCGCCACAGCGGACTATGTGTCGCGGCTAGATTTCACCGCCGGCGTGCACCAAGAGTTCGATGGGCAGCATGACCGCCACGTTGGCCAGTGTCACCCTCGTCTTTCCCGGTTCGGGGAGTTGGCCGCACGAATCGCAGATTAAATCGGCCGTCGCCGCATGGGACAGGGGTCGCGTCATGGCTCCAGCATGCAGGCCGGCAGTTTCGTATGCGTGGCGTCGTCGCGACCATTTACCGCCAAATGCTGAGTAACGATATTCTTGGCACACTACCCGCGCATCAACGAAGCCCCCGACGCCGTCGTCCGGGCGGACCGCGCAAATGAGCCAGCGGTGTCAGACCCGGTTCGACCGGGCCGGCGGCTGGCCGCTCATCACGCTGGAAGAACCCAGCGGCAGAAGGGATTAACAGTGCACCGTGACCCATCGGAATGCCTTGACACCTGGATGAGCCGAGAGGCTCTAGCGGAGGGAATGATCCCCGTTATCGGGCGGCTGTACCGCGAGAACAACGTGGTGATCAGCATTCACGGCCGCAGCCTCATCAACAAGTCAGCCATGAATATCCTCAAAGCGCACCGGTTTGCCCGCCGGATCAGCAAGGAGGAGCTCTTCCTGGAGGAAACTGCACCGCTCCTGCGCACCCTGGTGGACCTTGATCTTGGCGCTGCGGCGATTGATATCGCCCGGCTCACCCAGAAGTTCAAGTCCGACGGCGACGGTGCCTCCCTGGCAGACTTCCTCCGGATGGAACTGGCCGACGTCGTCGACAAGCGCGGGGCCGACGAACGCACCAGCACCGACGTGGTCCTGTACGGATTTGGGCGCATCGGCCGCCTGGTTGCCCGCCTTCTGATCGAGAAGGCTGGCGGCGGCCACGGGCTGCGGCTGCGCGCCATTGTGGTCCGCAAGGGTGCCGACAATGACCTGATGAAACGAGCGAGCCTGCTTCGCCGCGACTCAGTGCACGGCAGCTTCGAAGGCACCATCCGGATCGACGAGAAAACCAACACGATCACCGCCAACGGCGTGCACATCCAGGTGATCTACTCGAATGATCCAGCCACCGTCGACTACACCGCCTACGGCATCAAGGACGCACTGCTGGTGGACAATACGGGCCGCTGGCGCGACGCCGAGGGGCTCTCGCAGCACCTGCAGAGCGAGGGCATCGCCCGGGTGCTCCTGACAGCGCCGGGCAAGGGTCCGCTAAAGAACATTGTGCATGGCATCAACCACAACACCATCCTGCCCACGGACCAGATCGTTACCGCGGCGTCCTGCACCACCAACGCCATCACCCCCGTGCTGAAGGCCATCAACGATCGGTTCGGTGTGGTGCACGGTCACGTGGAAACCGTACACTCGTTCACCAATGACCAGAACCTGATCGACAACTTCCACCAGGGCGACCGGCGCGGCCGGTCGGCGGCATTGAACATGGTCATCACCGAGACCGGTGCGGCGAAGGCCGTCGCGAAGGCGCTGCCCGAGCTGGAGGGCAAACTGACGGGCAGTTCCATCCGCGTGCCGACCCCCGACGTGTCCATCGCCATCCTCAACCTGACCCTGGCCGATGGCACCACCAAAGACGACGTTAATACGTACCTCCGGGAGACCTCGTTGCACTCCGACCTGCGCAAACAGGTCGACTACATTGACTCGCCCGACGTCGTCTCCACCGACTTTGTGGGCTCCCGCCGGGCGGGGATCGTCGACGGTCTCGCGACCATCGCCAACGGCACCAACCTGGTCCTCTACGTCTGGTACGACAACGAATTCGGGTACAGCTGCCAGGTCGTCCGGGTGATGGAGGAAATGGCTGGCGTCAATCCGCCGTCGTTCCCGGCCAAGGAACCCGTGCCCGCCACAGTGAGGTACTCGGCGGTCTAACGCCTTCCGCTCAGCCCGTACGGTGGCGGAGCCAGTCTTCGTAGGTCAGCCCCTTCACGGGATTATCGCGGGCCAAATTGTCGCCGCTGCCGAAAAACTGCCCTAACGCGCCGGGTAACGGCACGGTGACCAGCCTGCCAGTTGCTCCGGTGACCTCACGGTAGATCCGGGCCAGCTCGGCCATCTCAAGAACTTGCGGACCGCCGACGTTGATGATGCCGGTGGGTGCAGGCTCGTGCGTTCCCGCGTCGACGAGCGCCCCCGCCACATCCTCGACGGCGATCGGCTGGAACGCTGCACCCTTCAGGACGGGGAGCAACCTGACCTTACCCGCGCCGTCGAATACGGCGGTGACAAAATTGTGGAACTGCGTGGCACGCACCACCACCGACGGGACTGCCGAGTTCTGATAAATCTTTTCCTGGCGCACCTTGGCCCGGTAGTACGGGAACGCCGCGCGGTCGGCATTGACGATGGACAGCAGCACGGCCCGTCCCACACCGGCTTCGCGGGCCACGGTGAGCAGGTTCAGTGCCCCGTCGTCGAGCGCCCGCAAGCCCCGCCCCAAGCGGCCGTCCAGGACATCGATGACTACATCCGCGCCGTCCAACGCCTGGGCCAACCCCTCGCCGGCTGTCACATCGGCCTGAACGTACTCGGCCCCAGACACCCAGCGCAGGGAATGTGGGGCAGGGGCATGGCGGCTGACCGACCGCGTCTGGTGGCCACGCCTGACGCACTCATCCACCACCTGGTGACCTACCAGACCGGTACCCCCGACTACGATTATCCGCGACATGGCCCAAGGCTACGCCAGCCGGACGTGGCGGGCCAGCAGAGCCACCAATCGCGTGAGGGGGCTCAGCTGGCTAGAGTCGAAGAATGGAACAACGAACTCTTGGCAAAACTGCACGCTCCATTTCAACGGTGGGGCTGGGCACCTGGCAGCTCGGCGCCGACTGGGGAGACGTCGATCCGAAGGACTCGATGGCCATCCTCCACACCGCCGTCGACTCGGGCATCACCTTCTTCGACACCGCCGACGTGTACGGCGATGGCCGCAGCGAACAGACTATCGGTGCCTTCCTCGCTGATAACCCTGGTGTTGACGTGACCGTCGCCACCAAGATGGGCCGCCGAGTGGAGCAGGTGCCGGAGAATTACACGCTGGCCAACTTCCGCCAGTGGGTCGACCGGTCCCGCACCAACCTCCGGGTGGACACCCTAGACCTGGTCCAGTTGCACTGCCCGCCGTCGTCGGTTTACTCCGACGCTGAAGTCTACGACGCCCTCGATACCCTGGTCAGCGAAGGAGCCATCCGTCACTACGGTGTCAGCGTTGAACGCACCGACGAAGCACTTGCTGCCCTGGAGCACGGCACCATCGCCTCCATCCAGATCATCCTCAACGCCTTCCGCCTCAAACCCCTGGACGAGGTGCTTCCGGCGGCTAAAGCGGCGGGCGTCGGCATCATTGCGCGGGTACCGCTCGCCTCGGGGCTGCTCTCCGGCAAATACTCGACCGACACCACGTTCGCCGAGAACGATCACCGGAACTACAACCGCACCGGAGCAGCCTTCGACGTCGGCGAAACCTTCTCCGGCGTGGACTTCTCCACCGGCCTTGCCGCAGTGAAGGAGTTCGAGGCACTGGTTCCCGACGGCGTCACCACCGCCCAAGCGGCCATCGCCTGGATCGTGGCCCAGGATGGTGTCAGTACCGTTATCCCCGGCGCCCGCACCGTGGACCAGGCCCGTGCCAACGCCGCAGCAGCCGACACGGACGGACTGGGCGCTGGACTGAACGACGGCGTCCGCGACATCTACAATCGCCACTTCCGGGAAGCAATCCACCCGCGCTGGTAAACACCCGGCCGCGCATCCCGACCGGTTAACCGCAGCGGCCCCCACCCGTCCGGGATGGGGGCCGCTGTTCTGTGCGGTACTTCTAGTAGCTGTCCTTCGACAGACCGATTCTCACGCGCCGAACAGTGCCGACACGCGGGTCAGGGTCTGGAAGACGCCGTAGGCCAATGGCACAACCACAAGTGCCCATACGAACGTGGTGCTTGCTGCCTTCATCTCATGCCTCCATAGCGGGTGCTTTAGTAGACGTCCCGGTGGTGGGCTTCGTCTTTGGTTCGTGGAACTTCGAGTCGACCGGGGTGATCATCAAGTTGGCGATGAACCCGACAATCAACAGGCCGACCATGGTCAGCAGCGCCGGCTGGTAGGCGGCGGCGGTGAGCTCACCGGGCGTGCCCTGGGCGTCAAGGAAACCATTGATGATCAGTGGTCCGGCAATGCCCGCAGCCGACCAGGCGGTCAGCAGACGGCCGTGGATGGCACCAACCTGGAAGGTACCGAACAGGTCGCGCAGGTACGCCGGGACAGTGGCGAATCCACCGCCGTAGAAGGAAATAATGAAGAAGGCCAGGAATACGAAGAGGACAGTGGTGCCCGCTCCGGCAAGCGCCAGCGTGGCGTATAGCAGGGCACCGACGCCCAGGTAGACCATGTAGATGCGCTTCCGGCCAATAATGTCGGAGGTCGAGGACCAGACAAAGCGGCCCGCCATGTTGCCGATCGAGAGGAGACCCACAAACCCGCCGGCGATGGCGACAGTGATTGCCGTGGTGCCATCTGATCCGCGGAAGAAGTCCTGAATCATGGGCGAGGCCTGCTCGAGGATGCCGATACCGGCGGTGACGTTACAGAAGAGCACAATCCAGACCAGCCAAAACTGCTTGGTCTTGATAGCGTTCTTCGCTGAAACGTTGTCGGAGGTGACGAGAGGCTTAGCCTTCAGCGTGGACGGGTCGAATCCGTCGGGCTTCCAGTCAGCGGCCGGAACCTTGATGGTGAACGCACCGAACATCATGTAGACGAGGTAAATCGCTGCGAGGGTGAGGAAGAGCATGCCCACCGCTTCGCCGCTGGCAACCCAGCCTTCGGTGTTTGAGTTGGGGTCATACATCCGCAGCAGTTGGGTGGATAGCGGGCTGGCGATCAGTGCGCCGCCGCCGAAGCCCATAATGGCCATACCCGTGGCCAGGCCTGGCCGGTCCGGGAACCATTTGATCAGGGTGGAGACCGGCGAAATATAGCCGATGCCCAGGCCGATGCCGCCGACAAAGCCGTAGCCCAAGTAGACGAGCCACAGCTGGTTGGTGAAGATGCCGAGTGAACCGATGAGGAACCCACTGGTCCAAAACAGCGCCGAGGTGAACATCGCCATGCGGGGGCCGTTCTTGTCTACCCAGGTCCCCATCACGGCAGCGGACAGGCCCAGCATCACAATGGCAATGGAGAAGATTACGCCGATCTGGGTCAGGCTGGCATCGAAGTGCTCAACCAGAGCGTTCTTGTAGACGCTGGTGGCGTACGCCTGACCGATGCACAGGTGTACGGCCAATGCGGCCGGGGGAATCAGCCAGCGGTTGTACCCGGGCGGGGCGATGGTGTGTTCTCGGGCAAGCCAACTCATCAATAACTCCTTCGTCACGAAGAGCGTGAGGGAGCAGCCAGGACGGCGGCTACTAACGCTACGTGGAATTTAGTTTTCAGTACTCAACCTCCCCATGCTAGGCGAAGATCCCAGCTGGCGACGAACGGTAGTCCTGATGAGATAAGCGGTCGCCTCCTTGAGGCCCGCCGCCTAGTTAGCGCCGGGGCGCGAGGGCCGCGTAGTATCCCGGGATCGGCTCGGGCAGCCCTTCTTCGCGCATAGCGACCGCGTCAATGGTCACCGCGCCGTCCTCGAGCACCACCCACGCGTCGTCGTCGAACGCGGCCTGGCGCTCTTCTGGACCGAAGTGACCCGGCTTGGGCAAACCTTTTATCGCCAGCTTCAGGGGTCTGGGGATCTGCCCAGGAGTTGCACCAAGGCGGGCAATGTAGCCCAGCGAATTGCCCCGGTAGTTTGTTTCGATCAGGAAAACCCTCCCCTCGGCCCCCACCAGGGGTAGCAGATTGGCTGCAAGGGCGGCTCGCGACGTCGGGTCCAGAACATGGAACACGCCTCGGATAAACACGTTGGAATTCCCTAGCTCGGCTGCGAGCAGGTCGCCCGCTCCCGTTGCCGCGCAATCCAGGGTGCGGAAATCCACGCCGGGCACCTTCGCTGACTCGGCGAGGGCACGGGAGGTAGCGCTTGGCGCAACGTCCACGCCGGAGGCGCGCGGGAAGTGGGCTGCCAGCAGCCGGGTGAAGCTCCCGTGGCCTGACCCGACGTCGACGACCGGCAGTGCAGGGTTCAGGGTGCGGAGCAGGGCAGGGAGGTAACTGGTGAACTCGTGGTCACCACCAGCGTCCCACAGCACATCGCCGTCGGCTCCGGTTTTAGTGATCCGATCCCAGTAGCCCGCCCAGGCGACATTCCTGTCTTTGGGCACCTCTGAGGAAAGCCTGATGATAGCTGGCAGCAGTAGATACTTCTTCAGGGCCGAGGACACCCGTCGACACTAATCCTTTCGCCGGTCGACGCCCGGCGTGACCGGTTCCGTACGGAGCAGATCCGCCATCGTCGCCGCGTCGGTTGGTCGTCCGAAAAGATATCCCTGACCGTAGATGCAGCCCATCTCGGTGAGGAGCCTGGCCTGATCCGGGGTTTCGATGCCCTCAGCCACTGAGACGAGGCCCGCGGCCTCGATGAGGTGCAGGACTGCACCCACAAACTTCAGTTGCAGAGGATCGGTGGCAATGTCCTCGATCAATGAGCTGTCCATTTTCACTGCCTGGGCGGGAAGCTTTCGGAGGTAGCTGATTGACGAGTAGCCGGTGCCGAAGTCGTCGATTTCGACACCGACGCCGAGCGCCCGCAGCCCGCCCAGATTTTTCGTACTGGCGGCCTGGTCGGTCATGATCGAGGTCTCGGTGATCTCCAGGATGAGCCGTGAGGCGGAAACCCTGTGATCGGCGAGGGTCCGGTCGATGAAGCCCACTAGGCAGGGGGTTCTGCTCTCGCTGGCAGAGAGATTGACCCGCATGGAGAAGTCCCTGCCGTCGAGCATTTCCCGCCAGTCGCCGAGTTGAGTGACGACTGCGGCTATCATCCACTCGCCGATGTCCAGGACCAGCCCGCTCTCCTCAGCCATTCCCATGAAATCCTCCGGGTGAAGCAACCCGCGCTCCGGATGCTGCCAGCGGACCAGCGCCTCAGCTCCGACAATCGCTGAGGTGGCGAGCGATACCACCGGCTGGTAATGCACCCTGAGCTCCCCCGAGGCAACGGCGCGGCGGAGTTCCTCAAGGGTCCTGAACCGGTCGAAGGTGGCCTGCAGCATGGCGGGATGGAACACCTGGACGTTTCCCCGGCCCCGGTTTTTGGCGTCATACATGGCGGTGTCGGCGTCGCGCAACATGTCTTCACCGTTGAGTCCGGACTGACCGCACCGCACACCGATGCTCGCCAACGTGCGGATGCTGGTATCCGAGACGATCATTTCGGGGCGCAGCGCATCAAGGGCTCGCCCGGCGATGGCGGACGCCTCCTGATCGGTGGTCTGCGGCAGCAACACGGCAAATTCATCGCCGCCCAGCCGGGCCACGGTGTCGGATTCGCGCACGGTCGACGTGAGCCGACGCCCAACTTCAATGAGGACGTGGTCTCCGGCGGAGTGACCGAGGCTGTCGTTGACGGCCTTGAACTCGTCGAGATCAAGCAAGATTAGCGCCGGCGGCAGTGCTCCCAGCGTTGCGGCGAGTGTTTCGTCGTCGATCCTACGACGCAGCAAGGTGCGATTCGGCAGGCCGGTGAGGTTGTCGTACATCGCCATCCGCTCCAGTTCAACCTGGGCGGCATGCAGGCGAGCGGTGCGGTCCCGTACCCGTTGCTCCAACTCTTTATAGAGGACCTCGAGTTCCTCGGCCAGCAGGTTCACCCCGTTGATGACGGCGTCCATCGAATCCCGTGCAGGTGATATTTTCATCCTGGCGGAGAGGTCGCCGGACGAGAGTCGGACAATTCCCTCAACGAGAGCGTCCAGCCGCTGGTCTGGGAATTCCTCGGCCAATTATCCCTCCCGTAACCACTCGAGAGCCGCCGATTCGGCGGTGAAGAATCGGGTGGGGCACGGGAGGGTGCTGACCCCCAGAATGAAGTTGGCGATCACCTTATCCACCTGTGACGAGCCGAGCAACGCAATCCTTGACGCTGAGCACGGCAGGCCAAAGACGGTCCGCGCTCCCCGGCTGACCGCCTTGGTGGTGGCCATGTCGACGAGCATGGGGTGGCTGGTCCCGGCACACAGGTCGTTGACCTGCGTCATGGCGACACGAGCATCTTTTTCCGCGATGGATATTCCCCGCGCCCATCGCAGCCGCAAAATATTGTCTGGGCCCAGCACCAGGGTGGCATCGATGCCGTCAATCCCGTCCGGCCCTGCCTCACCCACTGAAGATCACCGCGCAGTTCCGCATGCCCGGCGGCGCGGGTATGCAGTGGAAGCTAATCCGACTGAGGCCATGGGTACAGCATAGGACCCCGGCGGGCTCCGCCCGCTATCAGTCGGCACCGCCCGGGATCCCGGCGCTCATCACCCTGGCGAGTGCGGCAAACCGCTCGTTGCCTGGCAGGTCCCCGATCAAAACCGCGTGGCCATCAGGTCCAGCTAACGGGATCCGCCAGTTGGGGTACTCGTCCCTGGTCCCCGGCTGGTTCTGGGTGCGCCGCTCCCCCACCGCGTCGGTCAACGCGACGCCAAGCAGCACCGAGGGAGTCTCCACGATGAACTCGTGGAGCGCCTCTACCGTCGCCTCAACACTGTCTGTCGTCGTGTCCGCCTCTCCCTCGGCTGCTGGCCGGGTCACCGACCGGACCAGGGACAACACCGACTCCTGGGCAGCGGTGTCGGCAAAACGCTCCTCCTCCACCGGACGGTTGAGCAGGCCGAGAGATTCCCGCAGGTCAACGTGTTCGCCGGCCAGGTACCCGGCGGATGGCGGCAGGTCGTGGGTAGTGACGCTGGTCAGGCATGCCTGACGGTAGGTTTCGGGACGTTTGGGGCCGCCGTCGTCGTGCTCGAACCACAAAATCGAGGTACCTAGAATGCCGCGTTCGGCGAGGTAATCCTGCACCCCTGGCTCAAACACGCCGAGATCCTCACCAATGACGACGGCGCCAGCCCGCTGCGCTTCAAGGGCCAGTATCCCGATCAGAGCTTCATGATCGTAATAGACGTAGGTGCCATCGCCGGATCCCCCGCCCTCGGGGATCCACCAGAGACGGAACAGACCGAGGATGTGGTCGACCCGCATCCCGCCAGCATGTTTAAGGACGGTGCGCAGCATGTCCCGGTACGCCGTGTACCCGGATTCGGCGAGCCGACCCGGATGCCACGGCGGCTGACTCCAGTTCTGGCCCTGCTGGTTGAACATGTCCGGTGGCGCGCCGACGCTGATTCCGTCGGCCAGGACACCACGCAGCGACCAGGCATCGGAGCCGTGGGCGTGCACGCCCACGGCCAGATCGTGGATGATCCCGATGCCCATCCCGGCATCCAGTGCACCCTGCTGGGCGACGGCAAGTTGCTCGTCGCAGAGCCATTGCAGCCAGAGATGGAATTCAATCCGGTCCGTTAGCTGGTCCCGCCTCGCGTCAACGTAGGAAGGGTCATCCCATTCAGGGGCGCCCGGGGCGAGGGTTTCGGCGAGCGCACACCACAGGGCGAAGTCCTGCAGACCGGCTCCCTCCTGACTGCAGAACTCCTCGAAGCGGCGTTGCCGGGCGGCGTTCAGGGGCACCCGGTGGATGGCTTCCAGCGCACTGAGCTTAGCGGCGTAGCTGATGTCCCGGTCCAGGATGTCCGCGTGGTGGTTGGCTTCCCGCAGAATGGTTGCGTCCTGCTCCACGGCCTCTCTCGCGGGTCCGGACAGGCTGGCAAACTCGGGTACGTCCTCCACCCGGAGATAAAGCGGATTGAAGAACCGCCGAGTCGACGGCAGGTACGGTGACGGTTCGACCGGCGGGGTGGGCTCGGCTGCGTGCAGCGGGTTGATGAGGACAAAACCGGCACCCCTGCTGGCCGAAAATTCGGCGAGCTGCCTCAGGTCCGCGATGTCCCCGATCCCCCAGGAGTCAGCGGACCGCACCGAGTACAGCTGGGCCATCAGCCCCCAGGTCCGGCTCAGACGTGCGGTGGTATTCAGCTGCTGCGGGGTGACGACGAGCGTGCACTGGGCGTCGTCGCCGTCGGGCAGCCCGGCGTGCAGCGCGTGCCAGCCCAGCGGCAGGTCCCCGGGAAGGGTGAGGCGCAGTCGTTCGAATGGGATGCCGTCAATTTCGGACCGCTCCACCGGCGACCCCGCGGGCTCAAGGTCGCGCTGCCCGCCATCTTCCAGCATCAGGCGGATCCGGGGACGACTCCCGGCCGGCACGGTGATGGGGACATCCTGGACGACCGCCTGACGCCCCACGACCACCGGCGGCAACGTCTGCCGCCAGGACGCGGTCTCGGCCTCGTGCAGCGACCGTGCCGCGTCATCGTCCGATTCGCAGGCCACCCCCAGGGCGGTGAGCACCTTCATCAGCGTCTGAGCGCTGACACTCTCCTCCTGTCCGTCCCAGCCGCGGAAGGCGGTACCGACGTGATGGGCTTCGGCGAGGCGGAGCAGCAGCTCAGGCTCGGGTGGTCGCTGTGTTTCTGTGTCTGGCATACCTTCAAATCTAGGGGGTCTGGGAGTGCTTCGCTACGCTGGTCAGATGGATGGACAGCCGCAGGTCCGGCTCACGGCAACGGTTACCGGGACCGTGCAGGGCGTGGGGTTCCGCTACTGCGCCCGCGAACAAGCCCGCAGGTTGGCCCTGACCGGCCGCGCCACGAATCAGGCGGATGGGTCTGTCCTGATCATTGCCGAGGGTACCGACGGTGCCGTTCGTGCGCTGGCTCGGTGGCTTTCGTCGGCAGCAGCCCCGGGGTGGGTGGACGACGTCGACGCGTCCTACGGCGAGCCGACCGGGGATTTTCAGGACTTCAGAACCGGATAAACCGGCCGGGGAGTAGCATGAGGGCACAGTTTCATCAGGGTCACCGGCCCGCGGCCGACCCGTGTTGCAAGGGGGCAGCCATGAGTGCCGAACCACAGTCACAGTCCGAGGTAACCCGTGCGGCGCCGACCGATCCGGGAGACGAGCCACCAGTCACCCAGCGCCGAGCCCGTGAGGTCGCTGAGGCGGCCCGCGAAACCGAATGGACGCGCCCCAGCTTCGCCAAAGGCCTGTACCTTGGCAGCTTCGACCTCGGATTGGTGCATCCGCACCCGCGCCCCCTCGCAGCAGAGCAGGAGAAAGGCGACGCATTCATCAAGGGGCTGACAGACTACGCCGCCACCCTCGACGGCAGCAGGATTGAACGCGAGGCGCAAATCCCCGACGAATACCTCAGCGGGTTCGCTGCCCTCGGCGTGTTCGGCATGAAAATTCCCAAGGAATACGGCGGCCTTGGCCTGTCCCTGACCTACTACGGCCGGGCGCTCATGCTCCTGAGTTCGGTCCATCCCAGCATCGGTGCCCTCATCTCGGCGCATCAGTCCATCGGCGTCCCCGAGCCGGTCAGAGTCTTCGGAACCCCGGAACAGAAACAGCGGTATCTCCCCCGGTGTGCTGCGGGTGCGGTCACAGCGTTTCTCCTCACCGAGGCCGACGTCGGTTCGGATCCCGCGCGCATGGGGGTGACCGCGACGCTCGACGACGACGGTGCCACCTACACCATCAACGGCAGCAAGCTCTGGACCACCAACGGGGTGATCGCCGAACTCGTGGTGGTGATGGCCAGAGTGCCTGCTCATGCGGGCGGCAAGGGCGGCATTTCGGCGTTCGTGGTGGAAGCCGACTCACCGGGCATCACCGTGGAGAACCGGAATACCTTCATGGGGCTGCGAGGCATCGAGAATGGCGTCACCCGGTTCGACGACGTCAGAGTACCCGCGGCCAACCGACTGGGCCGTGAGGGGCAGGGCCTGAAGATCGCCCTGACCACACTGAACACCGGCAGGTTGTCCATCCCCGCCATCTGCGCCGCTGCTGGCAAATGGTCGCTAAAAATCTCCCGTGAATGGTCCAACGCTCGGGTCCAGTGGGGCCACCCGGTGGGCCAGCACGAGGCCGTAGGGCAGAAAATCGCGTTCATTGGGGCCACCGCGTTTGCCCTTGAGGCCGTGTTTGAGCTGTCTGCCGGGTTGGCCGACAGTGGCCAAAAGGACGTCCGCATCGAAGCGGCTTTGGCGAAGCTCTGGTCCAGCGAGATGGCGTGCCGGGTGGCGGACGAGCTGGTGCAGGTCCGAGGCGGTCGCGGCTATGAGACCGCAGCCTCACTCGCCGCCCGGGGCGAGCGGGCCGTCGCCGCCGAGCAGTTGCTGCGTGACCTGCGGATCAACCGAATCTTCGAAGGGTCCACCGAAATCATGCACCTGCTCATTGCCAGGGAGGCAGTCGACGCGCACCTGTCGGCGGCCGGTGACCTGGCGTCGTCGGACGCTGACCTCGCAGCCAAAGCCAAGGCCGCAGTCGGTGCGAGCGGATTCTATGCCCGCTGGCTGCCGAAGTTGGTGGCCGGCCAGGGGATGAATCCCGTGGCGTACAGCGAGTTTGGGCGACTGGCCCGGCACCTGCGGTTTATCGAGCGGTCCTCCCGGCGGCTCGCCCGCAATACCTTCCTGGGAATGGGGCGGTGGCAGGCGAACCTTGAGTACAAGCAGGTGTTCCTCGGCCGGATTGTGGACATCGGGGCTGAACTCTTTGCCATGTCTGCGGTCTGCAGCCGCGCCGAGTTGTTGAGGACCACGGATCCCGCTGCCGGGTCCGCCGCCTACGAACTGGCGGAGGCCTTCTGTCTGCAGGCGCGAGGACGGATCGGTCAGCTGTTTACCGGCCTGTGGAGTAATACTGACTCGTCCGATCAGGGTCTATCAAAACGCGTCCTCGACGGCCGGTATACCTGGCTGGAAAAGGGAATTCTCGACCCGTCAGAAGGAACCGGGCCCTGGATTGCCCCGTCTCCGCACGGGCCCTCCACCCGGGAGAACCTGCACCGAAGCTACCGCTGACCCTTGCTCCTACCGGGCGCCTGCTTCTATCGCGGCGCTGACGCTGCAGCCCTGTAAGCGCCGGGCAGACCGCTGGTTAGCGGACCCAGACATGCGGAGCGGGTCGGCGGGTGCTGGGGAGAGAGTTGTTCAGGCGCCATTCGTGGATCCATTCCGGCAGGACCAGGTCAGCAGGGGGCTGGCCTAGCGCGGCGAAAATGTCCTCATTGCTGACTGGCCCCTTTTTGGAGACCAGCCGAGTGGCGATCACAGCCTTGGCATAAATTTCGCCGTCGCTGACCATGCGCTGCTCGAAGTAGATGGCGCGCTCGTCGAACCCGATGATGCGGGTCTCGATAGAGTATTGCTGACCGAGGGTCAGGGACTTGCGGAAGCTGATCGTCTCGCCATTGGCCACTGGGCTCCACCCCCTACGGCGCATCAGGGACCAGGTACCGCTGCGGATCATCAGGTCGAACCGCCCCAGGTCCATCAGTGAGAAATACATGCCGTTATTGACATGCATGGCGACGTCGATGTCGGTGGGCAGCACGCGAAGCGATAACGACGACTCGCCCCAGATGCTCAGCGCCGGGCGGCGCCGGGAGAGGAAGAGGGTCAACAGGGTCCTCAACAGAAGATGCATGCCCCCATATTACCGGTGAGTAACATCCGGGAAGCAAGCGAATCTGGGTCTGACTCTCAGATGGTGGCCACTCTGGACCCCTGGGATGGAAATGTCGCACCCAAATGTCTACTTCCACCCCCGGTGTCCGGATTGATCACCGTCGGGGCAGCGGCCGTGATTGGGTTGACGCCGCCACTGTTCCCGAGCATCGGAGCTCACAGCCTTCCCCACGAGATGTGCCTAGACTCGGGGGATGACAGCTCCGTATCCGTACGCCCTGACCTTCGACCAATACCGTGAACGCTTATCCCGCGACCACTCCCGCATGGTCGAGCTGGCACCATCCGCGCTTACAGCTGTGGTGCCCGCCTGCCCCGGCTGGACCGTCGAGGAGCTGCTGCGCCACACGGCGGTGGTTTACCTCCACAAAGCCGAGTCCATCCGCACCGGAGCCAAACCCACCGGCACCTGGCCGCCAGCCGAGCTCACCCAACTGGAGCCCGTGCACGCCCTGCAGCAGTGCTACGGACGCCTAACGGAGCAGTTCGACTCCCGCTCGCCGAAGGATCCTGCGTTCACCTGGATCAAAGATGACCAGACTGTGGGGTTCTGGATCCGCAGGCTGGCCCACGAGACGTCAATCCACCGGTACGACCTCGAATCGGCGCTGGGTATTGCCTCGCCGATCGACCCCGACCTCGCTACGGCCGGTATCGACGAGATCCTCACCGTGATGCTCGTTCGCAGCAAACCCGACGACGAAGCCACTGGCGCCACGGTCACCCTGCGAAGTGCTGGACTCGCCTGGACCCTTGCCATCGACAAGGAAACGGTCATCCTGGAGCGCCAGGTCAGCGACCGGGCCGACGCCCAGGTCAGCGGCCGCCCGTCAGAGCTGCTGCTCTGGCTGTGGGGCCGGGGCCCGCTGCCGGAGGGAGCCCCGCCGAGCGCCGCTGCCGACGAATTACGACGGCGTCTGGCCTCTGCCACCTAGAACGTCAGGCCGCCCCTGCGCCTAGACCCGGATGTCCTCGGACTGAAAGAGTGCACTCACCGATTCGCCGGTGTGGATGCGGCGGATCGCTTCGGCGAAGGCATTGGCAACCGAGATCACCTTCAGTTTCGGGTGGGCCTTCTCCGCGCCGATTGGGACGGTATTGGTGCACAACACCTCGATGACGTCATCGCGCTCGGCAATGCGCTCAACGGCCCCATTCGAGAAGATGCCGTGAGTGCAGACCACCCGCGCCTTCCGTGCCCCCATCTTCGCCAGGTGATCAAGGAGTTCCAGGACGGTGCTGCCGTTGGCGATTTCGTCGTCAAGCACCACAATGTCCTTGTCTCTGACATCGCCAATGATCGACGTAATCTGCACCCGGTCATTCTCGAAGCGTTCCTTCGCCCCCGCGGCTACCGGGGTACCCAGCAGCCGGGAGAACGCCGTCGCAGCCTTCGCGTTGCCGAGGTCCGGGGAGACCACGATGGTGTTGCTCAGGTCCAGGCCCTGGAAGTGGGCGGCGAGTTCGCGGAGCGCGTGCAGCTGATCCACGGGAACGCCGAAGAATGCCTGCACCTGTGGTGCGTGCAGGGTCATGGTGAGGACCCGGGATGCGCCAGCGGTGGTGAGAAGATCGGCCACCAGCTTGCCGCCGATGGAGATGCGCGGTGCATCCTTCTTGTCGGAACGCGCGTACGAATAGTGCGGCATCACGGCCGTGATGCGACCCGCGGAGGCCCCTCGGGCGGCGTCGATCATCATGAGAAGCTCCATCAGGTTCTCCTGAACGGGCTTGACCAGCGGCTGCAGGATGAACACGTCACGTTCCCGACAGTTCTCGAGCAGCTGCACCTCAAGGCAGTCGTTGGCGAAGCGCTGTAACCGGGAGGGGAGCAGTGGAACACGTAGGTGCCCGCAAATCTCCTCAGCGAAACCCCCACTTGCTTGTCCACTGAAAACGGCGATCTCTTTGATCAACGGCTTACCTTTCCACGGCAGTTGGTGGGGATCGTGCTGTGCACCCATTGTCGTACAGATTGACTCCCCGCGGATCTCCGTGAAGTAACGTGGGTGCCGGTTCGGAGCCCAACCGAACCGACAATGACGTCTAATGCCAGGAGAACAAACCCATGCTGATCATCGGAGCCGGTTAACGGTCGTCATGAACCCCCGGCACTGCCGGAAGGCCCTGCTCCTTCACTAAGCGGCGCAACCCGCCCTTCGGTGGCACCACCACCGGGTTGGGCCAGCGGGGCGGAAGGTTGTCCCCCAGGGTGACCCGCCGGATTTTCCGGCCCGCCAACGGCAGCAACCAGTCATGGACCCACCGGCGTTGGGCGAGTTCCCACTCCCTGAAGGTTCTCGGCGTCGCTGGCTCCCAGTCTTTAAGCTTCACCGAATGCTGCACCTCGAGGAGGTCAAGCACCCGGGCCGCCATGTATTTGTGGCCGGCCTTCGACATGTGCAGACGGTCCGGGCCCCACATCCGCCGATCCTCATAGGCGTCAAAGGCCCAGTAGTCCACCAGTTCCGCTCCGTACCGGTCGGCAATGCGGCGGACGCCGTCGTTATAAAATTGGTGGCGTTTCCGGAGCAGCCGGAGGGCGGGTGAGACGTTGACGTCATACCCGGTGAACAGCAGCAACCTGGCACCGGTCGCGGCGAGGGGCGCCACCAGGTCCTCGTAGGCTTCCAGAAGATGAGGCACCGACGTGCCCGCGTCGAGAATGTCGTTGCCGCCAGCATAAAGAGTGATCAGAGTAGGGCGCAGGGCCAAGGCGGGCTCCAACTGCTCGGCGGCAATCTGGCGCAGCCGTTTGCTGCGGACCGCGAGGTTGGCGTATTCCCACCCCGGCTGATCCTTGGCCATTTTTTCGGCCACCCGATCCGCCCAGCCGCGCACCCCGTTGGGCAGGTGCCTGTTGGTATCCCCCACGCCCTCCGTGAACGAATCCCCCAGCGCAACGAAGAGAGGCCCGCGCTCACTCACGCCGGGCAGGAGGCCGCTCCACCCTGGATCCCATTTCGAGTAGCTGTTTCAGTCTCAGTTTCGGAGGCGAAGCAGCGCATGTTCCTCAATGACTTCTTCGTAGTGCTGCACCAGCAACTCGCACAGCACGGGCCAGGTGCGACCCTGGACGCTGGCGAAGGCCGCGTCGGCGAAGGCCTGCCGTTTGGCGTCATCACCCATCAGGTCCACCGCGTGTCGGCGTAGCTGGGCGAGGTCGCCCGGAGGATAGAGCCAGCCGGTCCGTGACACATCGACGAGGTCAACGGGTCCGCCGCGACCTGTCGCGACCACCGGTATGCCGGACGCCATTGCCTCTTGAATGGTCTGGCAGAAGGTTTCAAGCTCACCGGGGTGCACAAAGAGGTCCAGGCTTGCCACCGCTGCGGCGAGATCGGCACCGCCGAGAAACCCGGTGAAGACTGCCGTGGGCAACGCCTCTTCGAGTGCGCCACGCAGGGGCCCGTCGCCGATGATCACCAGCCGGGTATTCTCGATGTCCGCCAGCACCCGCAAGTCTTCCACCTGCTTTTCGGCGGCAAGCCGGCCCACATACCCGATCAGCCGCTCCCCACCCGGAGCCAATGCGGTCCGGAGTGTGCCGTCACGGTGCCGGGGGTGAAACCGCCGCGTATCAACGCCCCTGCGCCACAGGTGGACTCGAGGAATCCCATGCCCTCGCAACTGGTCCACCGCGGAGGTGGAAGGGGCAAGCGTCCTGACCGCCCCTGCATGGATGTTTTCCACCCGCTGCCAGGCCCAGTTGGCGAGGAACGGTACCCCGTATCGTGCCGCATACCCGGGGACATCGGTCTGGTAGACGGCGACCACCGGGATGCCCAGTTGCTCGGCGGCCCGCACCGCCCGCCACCCCAGCTCGAACGGGGACGCCAGATGAATGATGTCGGGGGCGAAGTCGGCAAGGATATTGCGCACCCTGGCCACACCGCCAAGGGCTACCCGGACGCTCCCGTACCCCGCCAAGGGAACGGCGGGCAGACGATGGATGCGTACTCTTCTTCCGCCCATCGGCTCAGCTCCGCCTGCACCGGAGGGTGCTATCACCAGCACCTCATCACCCCTGGATGCGAAGTGCTCCAGCATCTTTTGGACGGAATGGGTTACCCCGTTCACGGCGGGCAGGAATGTTTCGGCAACAATCACGATCCTCACACCCCCACCGTGGCACCCCCCGGTTGGCTCATGATGACATCCGAGTGGCCAATATCCGACGTCCCGGTGAACACCTGGGGATGCCTGCAGTGGCCAGTCGCTGAACAAACACGCCGCGCGCTTTACGGCCAGAGCAGGGTGCGGGACCAGCCAACCCCATCCCGGGCGTACCTCAGCCGCAGGTGCCGGCGTTCCTGGTCGGCCTGCCAGAACTCGACGGTGTCGGGAACCACCGTGTAAACGGTCCAGGTGGCGGAACCGGGCGTCGGCCCATTACCTTCCAGACGTTCCAGCTGGGCGGCGACGGCGTCGTCCAACTCCTCCCTGCTCCGAAGTACGCTGCTCTGCTCGCCAGCCAGGACCAGCGCACGAGCCACCGGGTGACGGCGGCTAAAGTCGGCGTCGTTCTCCTCCGCTCCGCCCGGCCGCACGATGCCGCGGATCCGGATCTGACGCCCCACGGACGGCCAGAACAGGGTCATCGCGGCTGCGGGCGAAGCCGACAGTTGGCGGCCTTTGGGGCTGTCGCTGCTCGTGGCGAAGGAGAACCCGAGATCGTTAACGTCCTTGAGGATCACCACTCGCGCATCGGGGACCCCGTCCTGGTCCACGGTGGCCACTGTGACTGCGTGCGGGGCTGTCACGCCAGCGTCACTTGCCGCGGCCAGCCACTCTAGGAACAGGTGGATCGGTGAGCCGGGAGCTGCACCGGGATCGAAGTGCGGGAGGTCATCGGGGAACACTGGGGAGCCACGGAGGAGGTCACGTAGTAATGGGAACTCAGTCATGTCCTCAGCCTAGGTGTATTGACCTGAGAGGTTGGTGACGCGGCTGGCTGGTGGTTGACCTTTGAGTGCGGTGTGGCCTCGGTGATGATTGTAGTGGTGGAGCCATGCCGGGAACGCGGCAACACGCTCGGCTTCTGACTTGTAGGGCATCGCGTAGGCCCATTCTTCGACCATGGTGCGGTTATAGCGTTCGACCTTG
>NZ_JBTNDG010000002.1:0-503121 GCF_054511125.1 Arthrobacter sp. TMN-50
ATCCTGGGTATACGAACGACGTGATCTCGATGCAGACATGCTGCTGGTCTCTCTTTCAGTAGAACCCCCATTTTAAGAGGGCCCACCGTCCTAAATCTCCGCAGCAGTCCAGAGCCCAAGTTGTTGGGAACGAATCCGATTCGCGTGTAGACCGCGCAGGCTCCACGCAACGCGGATACTTGACGGGCAGAAACGGTGCGAGGATCATCGAGCTTATGGTGGATGACCGGGGTCCAGGGCTGGGCGGCTTGACAGCCAAGCCCTTTCGATGCCCAGTATGCGGACGCTCTAGGAATCTGCTTCGTTCGGTTCCGTGCACCGAGTGCGATGTAGCGATGGTGTCTAAGGGAGACAAAGATACAGCTTAGTTGTGTGCATCTCCCACTGACTTATCGATTTGCCTGAGTGCCGTCGTGTAGCCGCGAGCACTTGAAAGGGCCGCCCCATAGCTAGCGCATGAGATCACGAGCAGCACCAGTGGTACAACGATACGACCGAGAGCGGGCAGGTCCCACAGGGTGGGAACTGACGTTAAAGCAACTGTGGCCGCTACGAATACAAGGGTGCAGTACATGTCCAAACGGGTACGAAATTGATCGTGGTGCGCGAGTACCCGTGGCGGCACGAGATGCCTGTGCCGCATGACGAAGCCTTCTATATCTCCGCCCGCGTTGCGGAGTTGGTCCTCAGCGGCCCGAAGAATGTTGCCCAGCTTCGTTGGCATGATTCGGAAGTCCTCCGGGAACTCGTCCAAATCTCGATCTAGGCGTAGTAGCCTCGCTGAGTCCCAAGGCCTGCAATATTTCCACCACTCCAGATTATCGGCCTCGGCCAGCTGATTCGACGAGATTCCCGGCGGCGGATCCACGTTAGCAACGTTAGCTTCAACCGCAAGCAAGACAAATGCGTTAACTCTGAGCTTCAGCAGCGTAGGACGCGCTCCATGGAGTGCTCGGACCTGCGCCACTTGGAAGCGTTTCGTTAAGGATTCTTTGTGGCGGAGTTTGCACCAGATGCAGAAGCTCCTCCACCACGACGCTGGTCCTCGCCTGCGCCAATACCCCTCGAGCGACCGTATGGCCTCGAAGGAAAATGCCTGAGTAATAAGGGTTGTGATCACTAACGCTGGCACAGCCAAAACGAGAATTGGAACCCAGTTGTCTTCAACATATGAATCTATGCCGCTAAGGGTGATCGCCTTTTTCGCACTGAACCAAGCCAGTAAAGCGCCGCTAACGATGAAGAAGGCGCCCGGTAACCAGGCACTCAGGCTAAGTTGATTGAGAACCCGAGCGCCGAAGGCTGAGAAACTCTCCGGCTCAACGGATGCAGGTGGTTCACCGAGGGTTTTCTCCGGAATAACCACGGGCCTAGCTTACTTCCGGACCGCGCCGCGGGTAGCTATTCACCTGGGGTGTCGGCGTGTCGGCACCGTGATGGGGGGCGTTGAGGCGTGACGGAGGACACTAAGGCGCAGCTTCGCGAGTTGATCGCTTCGCAGGCCGAGTTGATCGGCTGGCTGATGGCTAGGATCGCTGAGTTGGAACGTCGTCTGGGGTTGGATTCGTCGAACTCGTCGCGACCGCCGTCCTCGGACTCCCCGTACACGGAGAAGCCCGCGAAGGCGCGGTCCTCGCGGGAGCGCTCGGGGCGCAAGCCCGGCGAGCAGCCCGGTGATCCCGGGGTTTCCCGTTCCTTGTCGGAGCGTCCTGACGCCATGGTCGGCATCGCCGCAGAGCGCTGTTCCGGCTACCGGGGTTCCTTGGCCGGTGCGGCGTCCACCGTGTCCGAACGGCGGCAGGTCGTGGGCCTGGCGCCGGTGCCCGCCCCGGTGGTCACCGAGTACCAACTGCTCTGCCAGACCTGCCCGTGCTGCGGGGCGGTGAACACCTCGGACTGGGACGGCGCCGAGGATGCGAACACCCAAGGGGTGGCCCCGCCGGGGTCGCCGCCGCGGATCGGGCCCCGGGCCCTGTCCCTGTGCGTGTTGTTGACCTGCGCGCATTTCGTTCAGAGCATGCGGTGCTGTGTCGGGTTCCATCAAGACCCAGAATGCCGCACCCGGCACCATGGAGCACATGAATTTCACCTCAGCTGCTTACGAAACCGCCCTGCGCCCTCTTTCCCTCCTTCTCAGCACTGTTCCAACCGATGCATGGGCCAACCCTTCCCCGTGTACCGAATGGACCGCGCGTGAGGTTGTCGCGCACATGGTCGACACTCAGCGCAACCTGCTCACGGCGCATGGGCACGACCTCGAGTCGGCCCCTGACCTGACTGACCCTGCCACCGGGTTCCGAGATCATGCAGAGCGAGTGCTCAGCTTGATGAGCAGCAATGAGGCGGCCGATGCCAGCTATGACGGGTTCTTCGGACCCACCACCGTTGGAGCGACCCTGGAGCAGTTCTACGTGTGGGACATGCTCGTACACCGCTGGGACATTGCTCGAGCCACAGGAGGGATTGAAGTATTCACCCCTGACGAGATCGACCGCATCGAAGCCGGCGACGACAGCTTCGGAAGCGCCTTACACATGGACGGGATCTGCGGACCCGCTGTACCCGTTGCTGCGGACGCCGACCGGCAGACTCGACTCCTAGGTCGACTCGGCCGCGCCACCCTGTAATCAGACAAGCAGAATGAGCCGCCAAAGTCGCCTCAGATAGGGGATCGGGACTGCTGAAGGTTTGCTTGACGCCTTTCCCTGTTCCACTTACGCCGATAACACCTGATTCGTAAGTTCATCCCGGGCACACCCCGACTGTGTGGTGGCGAGGCCAGACCCGCGGCTTGATCCGGACCGTCTCCGGCGATGCTGAATGGTGCATACGTCTCCGTGAGCAGCTAGCAGCGCTGCCGAAGCCTCATAAACCGGTGGAGATGGGCTGCCCCGACGTTTGGGAATACGAGAAACTCTGGAACTAAAGCGAAGCCGGGCGGTCTGCCGGTAGCCAGTTGACCGCAACTGCGTATCCTCACCAAGGCGGCAGGATCATTCGCTGAAACCTATTCATCCTGGCTCAATGCTCAGTGATCGTATAGGGAAAACTAGTATGGATTCATGATGCAGAACGTGAACCCGACGCTGTTGGCTCCACTGATCAGTGTCCTGTCGACCGCGTTCTGGTACAAGAGCGATCTCAGGGACTTCTTGACTGTTGCGACAAAGGATCGGAGTCTGGTCGCGCAGTACGCTTGGGAAGACAAAACCGTCTCAAAGCGGGACATTGCACGTGCGCTGGTTCACTCCTTAGCCGAGGACCAGCACAAGCACAGGGACGTGCTCGTGCGACTTGTACTGGCAGCGGCGGATATGCCTGATCCAGTTCAGCTGAAGCGCCTTGAAGATGGCCAAGCCAAGTACAACATAGCTATCGAATCAATCAACGTCCTCCGTCCTTTGGTAGCGCCATACCGGAAGGAACAAACGGAGCTTGATGAGCTACAACGAGGTTAACGACCACACGAGAGTTAAATGCACTCCGGCAGCAAACCCACCAGGCCATCACGGAACTAAAAGCAAGATTTCTTGAGTCCGAGAAGCTTGCGCCACAACCGCGAGGATACGCTTTAGAGAAGATTCTGAACGAGCTTTTCCACATATTCGAGCTCGAAGCACGGGCTCCCTTCACCGCCTACGCTGAACAAATCGATGGCGCCTTCAGCTTGGACGGCACCGACTATATCGTTGAAGCAAAGTGGAAGGCTAAACCCATTGCTGGCGAAGAAGTCACCAATTTCGTGGGTAAGGTGACACGCCGATTGGACAACACCCTCGGCCTGTTCCTCTCCATGAGCGGCTTCCAGCGATCGGTGCCCGATCTCGTAGGCAGATCAGGCAGACATTCTGTTCTCCTTATGGACGGCGGGGACTTGATGGCTATCCTTGAGCACCACATTTCACTACCGGAGCTGATCATACGAAAAAAACGCCACGCCTCAGAAACGGGAAACATCCTTTTCACTGCATGGGAAATACTTAACAGCTGAGACTGGGGCAGGGTTCTTTAGGGGAGTATCGCAGTTGCCAATCTGGATTTCCCACATCGTCCATGCGCCCCCCCCCTGGTACGTCGCCCGGGTTGCCGAGCACATTGCTTTGGTCTAAGGCTATGGCTGGTAACCAACCCGTCTGTATGTCAGCCATCAGACCCTCGGTTGGCCTATCAACCACAATTTTTGTTCTCGCGGCGAAGGCTGCCCTCCTGATCGCAAGCTCACTGCAGCCCGGCTTCTACCTTCCCGGGCGCTTGGTCAAGCGTTGGATGGGCATCTCAAACGACACGTTCTTCGCGGGCGTTGAGGAGCTTCGCGCACACGACCTGCTGGACTACGTCGATGAGACCAAACGACTACAATCGCGCCGAGGGAACCTACCAGCAGCGGCACTACACCCTTCAAGAGCCCTTCGGGAAAGACGCGAAGGGGCGGGTTAATTCTTTAGCCGCCTTCAGCGCTCGTTTCAAAGCAGCTGGGAGGTGATTGGCGTGGAGCAACGTCCTGCTGAAAGGCGACAGGTTGAACCACTTCGTCTGTGGGTGCAGACAGTCGCGTTGACCGTAGCGGCGATATCCCCGATCATCGTTGAACTCATCCGGTTGGTCACCAGGTAGCTATGCATGGAGGTGTCCGATTGACGGCCCTGGCTCATACTGTCCGAGGGCGCAGAACAAGCACCATGCCGTCAACGCGGAATCTCGACGCGGATCTTTCATGTGTCTCCGAAGCGCCGATAACGTTCTATTACGTCACCAAGCTTCAGGAACGAGCACTTCGTTGCCTGTGAACGGTGCTCAATCGCAAGTTTGGACGGCATGAATTAGGGGATGGCTCAAGAAGCCACGCAATGGCTTCTGCCTCGTCGGTGAAGAACTGGGTGGGAGTTGCCGAAGTGTAAGCGAAGGCGGTCATGACCATACTCACCTGGTCCATTCCCAGCACCGCTGTCTTTGACGAACAGGTATCTTCGATCAGAAGTTCGCGGGCTTCCCGTGTGATCTGTTCGACCGAACCAATATGGACTAGTAGTGGCTTTTTTCCTGCGCTAGAGACAGCGTCAACAGCTCCAATGGTCTTCCGGACATCGCTACCGGTCATGGTCACACCAGGAGCCCACCTGCTCCGGTTGAAATCTGGCTCAGTACTTAGGACGAACCTCTTGGCAACAGCCCGCAGATGCGATCCAAAGCCTCAGGAGCAGCATTGACGCGGGCCTCGATGAGACTGTGCAGTCATGGTTGCCTGTCACCGACGAAACGCGTCACCCGGTCATCGCCGGCCATGCCGGCAAAGAAGGAGGTATCGGAGCGTTGAAAAGGGCGGAGAGCGATAGAGGCTAGGGCGGACATCGGCGTCGATGGGCCCGGCCCAGACACCCTCGCGGTACTGCAGAGCATTCTCCCTGGGACGTGCCGGCTGTGTAGGGCTAACAGCATCGAGAATGTCTGCACCTTGCTGGACATTGTCGAACGCGACTAACCGTTCGGGTGGTTTCGCAGAGGTAAATCGGCTCAGTGGAGGCAGGCACTGGAGATTGTTCCACTGGACGATCCGTTATCCCCACGGGGTCTCGCGGGCGGGGCAGCGTCGGCTATGGGGCCGTCTGGCGCGGGGCCACACCGTCCGTTTTAGGGTTGTTGCCGTGTCCTGTGCTGGTTGCAGGTTCAGTGAGTTTTCGTCTGATGATCAGTTACTGGTCGGGTGATTGCGGAGTGCGTCGCGGAGGAGCGGCAATAGCACGTCTCCGTCGCTGCCGCGGAAAACGGGTACCCCGTTGACGGTCTCTGAGGTTCCGTCTTGTTTGGTTGACACTGATGGCTGGACCTTGCGTAGCGCGATGGCGGCGATGCGGTCGGGATGCGTTTTGGCAAGGTCTTGGTAGAGGTCCGGGTCGTGTTCGCCGTCGTCGCCGACGAGCACCCAGGTGATGTTTGGTAGATCTTCCAGCAAGCGGGCAAGGGATGAGGATTTGTGTTCCTGGCCGTCCCGGAACCACCGGTGGGGGGTGATACCCCAATCGGTCATCAAGACGGCACCAGCTGGGAAGCCGTTTTTGTTTAGGAACCGCGTCACTGGGCCCACAAAATTCCATGGTCCGTTACTCAAATACACGACCCCCGGACCGCTCTGATCCTCGACGGCGGTTTGAAGTAGGCGGGCCATGCCGGGCACCATTTTCCGGGTGGCGCTGGACCCGCGTAAAGTGCGCCAAGCAGCTCGAGCTGGATGGGATATGCCGGTCACCCATGCGGTGTCGTCGATGTCGCAGACGACCCCTCGAGATGGATCAGGGCTAACGACGTGAACATCCGCTGGAACCTGGTCGCGGCCCTCCGACGTGAGACGAGCGGTGGCCGTGCCGGGCTCGAGAGGGGTATCTAATTTCAGCCGCGCGTCGATGATCCCGGCCTCGTCGCTGATGACCACGGTTGTGGTGCCGCCGAGTTCAATCGATACCTCAGTTCCGGGACTTTCCAAAGTGAGGAGGCGCCGCCACCCCGAAATCCCACGCCGCTCAGCGGGGTTGACCGATGCTGGTGCGAGAACCACCCGTCCCAGAACCCGAGCATTATCGCCACTGGCATAGCCGGAATACGGAATGATCGCAGGTGTCCAACCCCTGCGAGTCGCTCGACGGGCCAGCTGGTCCCGGATGCCGGTCTCAGTGCGGTACGCGACGGCAACCGCAGTTTGACGTGATTTACTCACTGCAGCTTTAGGCGAAGGCATCAGCACATGATACCCCCTAACCCAAGCTAGTTCCTCCCCCTGATGTAGCCGCCGTTGTTGGGAAGGAATCTCAGTAGCCGTGGGTCTCCCGGTAGTGTAGAAGCCACTTGCCTTCACCAACGGAAGAGATTTTCTTGTGAAACATCATCGTTCTGCCCCTGATCCGGAGGGTCGATCTTCGAACCCCCTCAGTGTAGGAGGGGGTGAAGTTAGATGATTGAAGCAGTACTGACTCTGCTCGTAGGTATTCTGCTGACGCTGGCCATTATCGCCGCGTGTGGATTCTTTGTTGCCCAAGAATTCGCCTACATGTCGGTGGACCGTTCCCGCATGGCGGCACTGGCTGAAAAGGGCGACGCCCAAGCGAAGCGTGTTCTGGCGATCACGAAGCGCACATCGTTCATGCTCTCGGGCGCTCAACTCGGCATCACCGTCACCGGATTGCTCATCGGCTACGTCGCCGAGCCCCTCATCGGACAGTCCGTCGGAACACTCCTGGGCGGCGTGGGCATAGACCCCGCCATCTCGGTGGCAATCGGAACGATCGGCGCCCTGTTGCTGGCCATGGTGGTCACCATGATCTTTGGTGAGCTATACCCAAAGAACCTCGCCATCGCCAACCCTGAACCGCTGGCCAGGGCGCTAGCCATGCCCACACGCATTTATCTGCTGGCGTTCGGCTGGCTCATCACCATCTTTGATGTGGCAGCAAACCTGCTGCTCAAATTGCTCCGTATCGAGCCCTTGGAAGACGTCGATGAAAGTGCGACGGCTCGCGACCTCGAATCAATCATCAGGGACTCACGGGTCAGCGGGGACCTCCCCGATGACCTGTCGATGATCATTGACCGGATCCTGGACTTCCCGCAGCGCGACGTTGAGCACGCCATGAGGTCCCGCTCCAAGGTCGATTCGATCTCCCCGGACACCACAGTCGGGGAAGTACTGGCACTGATGTCTACCGGACACACCAGGTACCCGGTCATCGGCGACGAAGACGACCCCGTAGGCATCGTCGAACTAATCGATCTCTTGCGCGGTGCGCACGATCACGACGCACCGGTATCCACGGTGATGCGCGACGCCGTCGTCCTCCCCACGACCATGCAACTGCCTCTAGCGCTTGAGCGGATGAGGCAAACACGAAACGAGCTGGCCTGCGTCGTTGACGAATACGGCAACTTCGATGGCATCCTCACCATCGAAGACCTCACCGAAGAAGTCATCGGCGAAATCTCCGATGAACACGACCTCCACATCAACGAAACAGTCAATGTCGGAGAAGCTCACTGGAGTCTGCCCGGAGACGTTCACCTCGACGAGGTGGAACGCCTCATCGGCCATGACCTGACCCACAACGAAGCCGAAACCATCGCAGGCCTCATCATCAGCGAACACGGCGACCTGCCACCGGTTGGCTCAGTGGTGCGAATCGACCTCCCCGAGAAGCCATCGGAAACGGTACAGGATCTCCGCATGGAGCGTTGGCTCGACGTGGAAGTCACCGAAGTGGACCGCCACGTCCCCTCTCAACTCATCGTGAGGTTGCACGAACGCGATCTGGACGCTGAAGACACTCCGTCCACCGACACCGACGCTCACAGCAACTCCGGTGACAACAACGATTCGTCCGTTCTTTCGGACCAGAACAGCAAGGAGGTGACCCGATGAGTTGGTGGATGGTCACAATCATCACGGTAATCCTCATCCTGGCGAGTGCGTTCTTCGTCATCGTCGAGTTCGCTCTCCTGGCTGCACGCCGATACCGGCTCGAAGAGGAAGCCGAACGTAGTGCCTCAGCACGAGCTGCGCTGCGGGGTCTGAACGAGCTCACGGTCATGCTGGCCTTCGCCCAACTGGGCATCACCGCGTGTACCTTCCTGCTGGGCGCCGTGACGAAGCCAGCTATCGACTACGCGCTCTCACCAGTGTTCGAACAGTGGGGCTTACCTACCGCCTTCGCCGGGGTTACCGCGTTCATGCTCGCCCTGATCGTTGTCACGTTCCTGCACCTCGTCATCGGCGAGATGGCACCGAAATCATGGGCGATTGCCCACCCCGAAACGGCTGCTAAAGCCACCGGCATCTCAGCGCGCGCCCTCACCTGGCCGCTGCGACCGTTCCTGCTCTGGATCAACCACCTCGCCAACCGGCTAGTCAAAGCCTCCGGAGTGGAGCCCGTCGAGAAGGCGGCCGCCGGCGGTCAAGACGCCGACACCATCCGGAAGCTTGTGGCGCATTCCCGTGACGCTGGTGTGCTCGACGCCGAATTCTCCGGGCCGATCGATCGTGCCATCACGTTGGGGACACTCACTGTCGGCGATATTGTCCGCACCGACCGCGTACCCACTTCGGTGCCAGTGACGGCTACCGCGGCGGATATCCAGGCGGTCGCCGCGTCGTCGGGGCACCTGCGTGTTCTTGTCGGAACCGGCGTGGACTGCCAGGTCGCGCACGTTCGCGACACTCTCGCCGTTGACGGGCAAACCCCAGCCGTGGACATCGCCCGAGCAGCCCTCACACTAGCCCCGGACGTATCGGCGTATGACGCTTTAGCCCAGATGCGGCGGGGCCACGTCCAGCTGGCCACGGTGGTTGACGCCGACCAGCTCCTCGGCGTGGTCACCCTCGACGATCTACTGCGAGAAGTGCTGCCAGGCTCGGCGGATCCTGAAAATCAACCTGTCCCCATGGCGTAACACTGGATGGGCCTTCGTACCGTACCGGGTCGATCGCTGAACGACTCGGAAACGAGCACACCTGTTTGCAGTTCGCAGGATAGGCTTTAAGAACGACCTGGAAGCGGTTGCCGCCTGGCACGCGCTCCACTATCTAGTAGGGAGCAATGTTGTGATCGGATTCATTATCGCTGGATTGATCATCGGCGCGTTGGCTCGGCTGATTAAGCCGGGCAAACAGAACCTTGGCTGGATTGCCACGCTCTTGCTTGGTTTGGTTGGATCTGTGATCGGCGGGGTGATCGCGAACCTGCTCGGCACCGGCGATATCTTCGAACTGAACATCCTCGGCTTTGTCGTGGCCGTCATCGCAGCCGTCGTCCTGATCGGGACCGCAGAAGCCCTGACCGGTCGCAAGAAAACCACTCACTAATCGAAGTGCAGATGCGCCGGAACGCCCCTTTCACATCCCGAATATGCTTCAGCGGGCAGTGACGACGGGACAGATTATCTGGCCCGTTCGTTAGGGTGGGTAGATGCCCCGGCAACCGGCCGGTGTTGACTTTAAGCGTAAGGAGCAGTCATGGGTTTGGATGACAAAATCAAGAACGCCGCGGAAAAGGTTACCGGTAAGGCCAAAGAAGGCCACGGCGAAGCAACCGGCGACGAGAGCCTGAAAGCTGACGGTCAGAAAGACCAGTCAAAGGCAGACCTCAAGAGCGCCGGCGAAAACGTCAAGGACGCCTTCAAAAAGTAACTGCTAGATCCTGCAAAGGGGTGGTACGACTCAGGTCGTACCACCCCTTGTCATTGGTCGGGCAACCCTTCCACGCCCAAAGGAACCTGAGACAGGCAGTACACAGGCTTCGGAAGAAGACCAGCTAACTGGGATCAGTGGGCTGTCCAGACAATGAATCAATGCGTACTGAACAGGCTGCTGTGAGTATTCACGCATGAGTGGCTTTCTCGTTATAGCTCTGGCGCTGGCAGGAGCACGGTGTGCTGGTACAGCGGGATTTCAGAGACTCACGCAGAGTGTCATGCCCCGCCCGATTACGCCGATAACACCCTGATACGTTATGCGCCGATGTCGGCGGGCAGTGTTAGCTTGGGTTCTCTACTGTTGGACGACTTTGGGGGTTTGGTTGTGCCTGTGCATTTACGGGAGTTGGCGCTAAGTGTTGCTCAATGTCCCGAGGTTGGACAAGTGGATGAGCCTCAAGCGGACGGGCGGCTTCATCCCTGCCACAAGGTGGTCCATGCTCAGGACGACCATCCTGGCCCTTTCCAGGTACCGGAGGCGTGGGCCGGGAATCTCGAGACTGCAAAGGTCGTGTTCGTCTCTTCGAACCCGGCTATCAGTGAGGGCCGGCCCGAAGCCAAGTTGCCTAGCAAACGTATTGCGGAAAAGTATCCAACGGTTGAGTGGCCGGAGGAAGATACCGCAGATTTCATGATCCGGCGTTTCACTTCGGAGCGGGAATGGGTTCTTGACCGCCGCCACTTGAAAGTGGATGGTTCCAGAGGCCGCCAGGAAACTTATTGGGGTTGGATCATGCGCCAAACTCAAGCGCTGCTCGGTCAGGATTCCATTTGGCATGAGGACGCTGTGATGACCGAAGTCGTACATTGCAAATCCAATAAAGAAGAAGGCGTGTCGGAGGCTGCAATTCACTGTTCCTCTCTGCATATGGGGCGGATCCTTAGTGCGACCTCGGCTGGGCTGGTTGTTGTTGTAGGGGTAAAGGCCCGTCAGGCATTCATGGCGGCGTACCCATCTGTCTTCATCGATCGTCCACGTTTCGGCACCGACGAACCCGATGGCAGGCCCGACCCGGCGCAGAACATCTTTGTTATGGACATTGGCGGGAAGCAGCGACTGGTCTGTTTTCTGTGGCACGGCCAGGCTGGCAGTCAAGCGGGGAAAATCACTCATCTTCCACACTTGTACCCGGAGGATTTCGGTAGGCTTCAGGCCGCAGCAGCCGGGACGCCGGCCTCAGACGACCCGCTGCCTCCTGCGTCAAAAGTCAGGCGGCAGTGGGTCGTTGAACGCATTCTCGATCCGTCGGTCGAAGGGGATGAAGCGTCACTACGGTCCGAGCTTCTTACTGTGTTCTCTTTGGATCAGGCAAAGGAATGGCTTCAGGCATACAACTCTGAAATTAAGGGGTGCCCGGCAGATCTATTTCTACTACACGGTCTTGAACCGGTCATCTTGGCGTTCGCTGCGCACCGTTCGGCACCAGGAAATTCTCCAGCACGGTAAACCTTCACCCCAGCTCGACCGGGCCACGAGGATTGGCGACGGTGTGGTTGCGTGAGTAGTAGCTATGGGCTCGGCTTAGGCTGGATGTCATGTCCGAATCTGATGCAGTAGTGCCCGTCGGCTATGCCCTGTTCCTGAAGGATCTGAAGGCTCGAGTGTCTTCGGCTCGTGTGCAGGCGCAGCGGAGCGTGAACACAGCCCTGGTCGGCTTGTACTGGACTATTGGGGATCGAATCCTGGCGGAACAGAAACGTCAAGGGTGGGGAAGCGCCGTTATCGGCCGGCTCGCAGCGGATCTGCGCCGGGAATTCCCGGACATGACTGGGCTCTCGCGCAGCAATCTGCAGTACATGCGCAGCTTCGCTGCCGCGTGGCCGGGCTGGGATGTAAATGTCCCACACCCTGTGGGACATTTACCGTGGGGACACATCCGGGTGCTCATCGATAAAAACCTCAGCCCTGAAAGCCGAGACGAATACGCTGCGGCGGCGGTCGAACACGGCTGGTCCAGGAACGTGTTGATGAACATGATCATGAACAAAACCCTCGAGCGTTCCGGCGCCGCGCCTTCAAATTTCAGCGAGCATCTCCCGGCACCGGATTCAGAACTCGCGCAGCAGATGGCCAAAGACCCTTACGCACTGGAATTCCTTGGCCTGACCGGGGATGTGGCTGAACGTGAGCTGGAGCAAGCGCTGATGGACCGGATCGTGGAGACGCTACGAGAGCTCGGACCGGGCTTCGCTTTCGTAGGGCGCCAAGTCCACTTTGACGTCAGCGGCGATGACTTCTACCTCGACCTGTTGTTCTTCCATGTAGACCAGCTGCGCTACGTCGTCATTGAACTAAAGACTGGGCGCTTCCAACCCGAGTACGCGGGCAAGCTTCAGTTCTATATCGCGTTGGTCGATGACAAACTCCGTCGGCCAGCTCACGCACCCACGGTAGGCATTTTGATTTGTGGCAGCCGGAACGATCACACCGTTCGGTATGCGCTCAACCAGTCAGGCAGTCCCATGGCAATATCCACCTACACCTACGAGACACTGCCGCCAGCTGAACAACAGGCCCTGCCTGACGCTGAGGGTCTCGCGGCCGCTTTGTCTCTGCTGCCAGTAGAGAATGCCGAAAGCGCAGCGGATACCGAATCCTCCGATAACAACGAAAACGCTGTCCGGTTGCGGCGTTCCGAGTCTGAAACTGCGCATCAATTGCCGGAGTGGCCGCAGGCTCCCCGTGCCCACCGCAACCGGGCCGAGGTGGAGCGGAAGCTGTCCCTGCTTGATGAGGCACACGTTAAGCCGCTCAACGATTGGGTACGCGACCTGAACCGGGCCCGCGCCACCTCAGCATCTGAATCCGTGGTTCCCTGGTTTGATCCCAGCGGAGCCGGGATCAACGCCCGCGTCCTCTTCCTACTCGAAGCCCCCGGCAGCAGATCCTCGGCATCCCGCGGGTCTGGAATCATCTCCATCGATAACAATGATGGAACGGCCGCGAACTGGTTCACCCTCACACAGCAGGCAGCCCTACCCAGGGAAGCTTTTGCTAGCTGGAATATCGTTCCCTGGTACCTTCCCGACGGAAACCGCACCCGCACGACCAGAATGGCGGACGTAGTGGAAGCGACGACTGACCTCGAAACCGTTCTCGACCTTTTTCCACATTTGCAGCTCGTCATACCCATGGGCACACTCGCACGCCATGGGTGGGAACTCCTTCGGTTCCGTTCCCCAAAGATCGCAACCATCCCGTGGGAAGCTGTCCCCCACCCCAGTGCTACCAACCTCAACACTAGGCCGGCCCAGCGGGACCAGATCCTGCAGGTCATGACCGCTGCAGCACAGAAATTCACACCAGCACCCTAGGACATCGAAGTTTCCCACTACGATCTTGCAAGGGTTCCCTACCGGTAGGTACCGTGCCGGTGAAAGTTCCACAGCGGTGTCAGGGTATTTACTTCAACCGCTCAATAAGGCGCGACGAGCATTAGGGTGAATACCCTCTTGTGCGTCCTCGAATGTGTCTCCGCAATTGGTACACCAGACGGAGAACTCGCTTGGCTCGGCGCGGTAGCAGGGGTTGTGCCGGACCGCTTGAAAGCTGGGTGCTGGCGACTCACCCACAGGTGTACGGCCTTGAGCTCAATCCTTCGAACTCCACCCGCCCGCAGGCGGATATCCCGCAGGACCGGTCGGCCGTTGTCCCTTGTTTTGCTGGATCCACTCTGGATCAGCCTTTCAGCCTCGGAGCGATTCTCCATCACTCGTGGAACCAGCCCAATGAAACGTTGAACCTCCCAGCGTGAGTAGAGGTCGTAGACAAAACCGGCATCCTCGGGCTCCCACGGCGGAAGCAATAGACGGTCGGTCATTAAAGTCTGCATCAGACCATGATCCCCGACCATGTGGCTCAAACCATCGTTTGCGGTCAAGCGTCACGTCATCGGGAAGAGGGCGAGTCGACTATATTTTGGGTATGTGCCTGTCGATGTCGACCGCTCCAACCGTTCGTGATGCCACGCGGGATGATCTCAATGATTTGGTCGAGTTAGGTATTGGCATTCAGGCGCTCCATGCCAAGGGGCGGGCAGTCCCTCGGCTATTTACTCGCTGAACACACAACAAGACCGGCCAATCCATTTCGGCGATCGTCCTCATCCGTTTATGTTCACCACATCGCGGTGGCAGCTACCGCCCAGCACAAGGGTGTTGGGAAGTTGCTGATGAACGCCGCAGTAAAGATGGCCCAGGACAATGGCGCAGCGGCTATCCGTCTAGATTCATGGCAGTTCAACGATCGAGCCCATGGTTTCTTTGAATCTCAGGGCTTCACTCCGGTCAACGTGATCTTCGAACGAACGCTCCCCTAACCCTTTTACGCTTCGCGATTCATCGAAGGCCTCCCCTGAACCATCATTCAAGAAGCATTAGGACCAATACTGGTTCGGATGTGTCAATCACTTCCCGTAGTGTCAGATATGGGTTTGTTCATTTGGGGGACGACTCTCAGTCACCATTCCGGAGGGGGACCGGGCATGAAACTGATTGATCGGATTATCTCGGCGGCGGGTGCTGTCGGCTTTAGTGACCTTGTGGCAGTCCACGGTCCCCCAGAAACTGCTAGGCCGGGTCACCGCCGTCTACCGGACCATCACCCGCGGAGGCCGGCCCTTGGGTGCCCTCCTGGGCGGCATCGTCGCAACGACGTTCAGCCTGCAAAGCGCATTCATCGTCCTCGGAATCGCTACCGCGCTGCTCGTACTACCCCTCGCATTGGTTTTGCGACACAGCGAAACCGACTGAACCATGGAGAGCGTAATGGACTACGACGAATACAACGACGACCTGCTGGCAGCAATATACGACGACGACAACCCTGACGGTGAAGATCATGATTACTACCGAGCGCTAGCCGAGCGCCTTAAGGCCACTCACATAACGGATCTTGGATGCGGGACAGGGATCCTCACCGTCACACTTGCTGGACCAGGGCGGACCGTCGTCGGTATCGATCCGGCAGCTGCCATGCTCGCCCGAGCGGCAGCCCGGCCTTCCGAGGATGCAGTCGAATGGCGGCTCGGCACTTCGACCTTGATCGATGTCGAAGCCAACGACCTGATCATCATGACTGGCAACGTCGCCATGCACATCCTTGGTAGCGACTGGCAGGCCACCCTGGACAACATCGCGCGGGGGCTAAAATCCGGGGGCGTATTAGCTTTCGAAACGCGCAACCCCCAGGCCGCTGGCATGGGAACAGTGGAATGATCCCGGGTCCGAGCGGAGCACCATCGTTGGACGGCTACGCGAGTCGACAATCATCACTGTCCCCGATGCTGATGGAATGGTCACCATGCATTGCCACAACGAGTTCATCGATGCAAACCGTGTAGTCGATGTCGAACAAAGGCTCCAGTTTCGTACCCTCAAGCAAATTACGGCAGACCTGCATCGTGCTGGTCTCACCGTGTCGAACGTCTGGGGAGACTGGAAACGCACACCTTTCACACATACCGCCGCGGAACCTTTAATGGTCATTGAAGCCAGCCCCACCACCCGCTAAACCCAGCCCGCTCCCGCCCCATGCACCACCTCCTTCCCGCCACCCGGTGTCACGAATGATCGACTGGATATAGGTTTCCTTAATGAGCACGACTGAATTCACCCCAATGATCACTGAACTCACAACGGAGCGCTTAATGCTTCGCCGGATGCAGGGCGAAGACAGCCAAGCCATTCGAGAACTGTGGGCAGAACGAGACCCGCGAGTACCCCGGCGGATCGATCACCGAGGCAACCCAACAGTTGAGCAGATACGCCAGCGCATCGTGGCACAGCTAGCCGAATTCGAAAGCTCTGGCCTATTTCTCCTTGCGATGGAGAAAACACCCGGTTCAGGAATCTTGGGTTACTGCGGACTAACCATCGGTGCCAGCTCATATGCAGAACCGGAGATTGCCTTTGAACTGTTCAAGTCTCACCAAAGGTGTGGGTTCGCGACAGAGGCAGGGACTGCAGTTATTGACGCCGCACGGGCAACTGGCCGAACCCGGCTCTGGGCCACCGTACGCGATTGGAATGCTCCATCATTTAGGGTGCTCTCCCGACTCGGCTTCTCAGACAGCACCAAGGATGCTGAGCACGGGGACACCCTCTGGCTGGTTCACGACCTCACAAGCAAACAGCGCCCGGTTCTCACCGGTGACTAAAACCACCGAACCGACCCCGTAGATATAGCCCCGCTTTCAGTGAAACGCCGATAACACCCTGATACGTCAGCCCAGAAGTTCCCTGACATTACCGGACTTTCGTACCGTAATCTGCAGTACATGAGGTCATTTGCCGCAGCCTGGACCGGCAAGTCAGCCCCCATTCCTGCAGCCCTAACTTGGGCCAAATGACGCATTCGGTTCGAGCGCACCAACCACTCCACACCTCTGGCATCAAAGGTAATCACCGTGAGCGCCCACTCACGTCCAGTCGTGTCGCAGGTTAGACAACTCCTCTTCCCGAGCGCCTGTAAGGCCAAGGTAGGGCCACGGGCGGCAAGCTTTCGATCGTCCGTCATGCAGTCCAAACGCCTTGCACCCATGAACTGGAACAAACCTTGCCCTTGGGTCGGCAACAAGGATGGAGAGAATTTCATGGCCACCACCCTAGAAAGCAGCGACACCGCGAAAGCTGCCGACTATCAATGGCTGACCCCGAAGGACATTTGCACTCAGCTACAGATTCCAGAGCAAACGTTCTACCAGTGGCGAGTCAGACACCTCGGGCCCCGCGCGTATCGAATCGGTAGGCATTTGCGAATCAGCCGCACCGACTACGACTCCTGGTTATCCTCTCGATTGGACACCTAAATGTCACCACGACCCCCGCTACCGCTTGGAACATGGGGGAAGATCAGCCGTAGAAAACACCAAACTGGCCGCTGGCGTGCAACGACAAGATACCGTGACACCGACGGCATCACCCGCACCGCTGAAGCATGGGGAACCAGTGGAGCCGCCGCCGAGCGAAACCTTGTCACTTCGTTCCAAGACCGTCGAGCCCCTGCCTCAAGTGATATTTCCAGAGACACCCGGCTATCCGAGCTCAGCGATCTGTGGTTCGACGAAATCGAGAACAATGGTCGCGCAGGCCGAAGGACCATCGATGGCTACCGTGACACCTACCGACGTGTCATCGAACCCGCGTTGGCGGGACTCCGACTGCACGAGTTGAGCACCGGCCGTATCGACCGGTTCCTCAAAGACGTCGCCGCAGACCACCCCGCCACCGCACGTCATTCCAAAATTGTTCTGACCGGCATGGTCGGTCTCGCGGTTCGGCATGATGCCCTGCGCACCAATCCAGTACGGGATGTTGGACCTATCAAGTCCGCCACGAAAGACGTCAAGGCGCTCTCCGTCAAAGATGTTCAACAACTCCGATCTGTCATTGCCCGGTGGCAGGAGGACCCCACACACCAGGGACGGCCACGCGCGCCGGACCTACTGGATGTTCTCGACATTTTCCTCGCCACGGGCGCCCGAATTGGTGAAGTCCTGGCCATACGTTGGAAGGACGTCAACCTGAGAGCGGAACCGCCGACCATCACAATCTCGGGAACCGTCGTGATGGAGAAAGGCCGCGGTGCCTACCGGCAAGCCCACCCGAAGACAAAAGCCGGCTTCCGCACGATGAAGGTGCCGCCGTTTGCCGTGCAAACACTCCAGCGCAGGTATTCAGCCGAGCAGCCCAAACCCGAAGACATGCTGTTCCCGTCTTCCACAGGAACCGTACGCAGCCCGCACAACTTCCGCAGGCAATGGCGGGACGCCCGCGCTGGATCACCCTTTGGATGGGTAACCCCGCATGTTTTCCGGAAATCCGTTGCCACTCTCATCGACCAGGAATACAGTTCCAAGCAAGCCGCCGCGCAGCTGGGTCACTCTGGAACTGCAATCACAGAGAAGCACTACATTGCCAAGGCAACCCAGTCACCGGACCTCACAGCGGTCCTCCAAAAGTTTGGGACCGCATCACTATCCCGTCCGGAGGGCATGTCTATGTGAATACCACCCATCGTCGCTGAGGCCCAGACGGACGGAATGCAACACCCAAGGCTGATCCCGAATCATCCGAAAGCGTGTGGTTTCCGTGTGGTTGAGCCGTCGCAGGACAGAAATGAGGCCCTCCCACCCAACGTTTCCGCAGGTCAGAGGGCCTTCACAGTGGAGCTTAGGGGAATCGAACCCCTGACCTTTTCATTGCGAACGAAACGCTCTACCAACTGAGCTAAAGCCCCGGATACGCGTGTTTGCGCGTAATTGCACCCTTGTAAGGGTTGTCTGATTCTATGCGTGAGCACGCCGTGATCACAAAGATTTTCGATGAGCAGCGTCGAGCGCGAGCGCAACAGAGTCGAGATCATCATCGAACAAGTCGGCGTAGGTGTTCAGCGTCATCGTCGCGTCCTTGTGTCCAAGCATGCGTTGCACCGACTTCACGTTTGCGCGGGCAGATATCGCGAGGCTGGCGGCTGTGTGCCTGAGGTCGTGTGGCGTGACCCGAGGCATGGTGTCGTCGGCCTCCGTGCATCGAGCGACCGCCGCGTTGAAAAACCGCATCCGGAAGTTGTTTCCCCGCATCACCCCTCCGTCGGGGCCCGTGAACACGAAGTCGTCTCGTGCTTTACCTTCGCAGCGTTGGGCAAGCAGTTCTGAAAGGAAGGCGGGGAATGGGACGCTTCGTCGTTCATGATTCTTCGGCGTATCCCATACGAGCTTGCCGCGTACATCCGACACAGCCTCGTCAACGGCGACCCGCCGCTTCAGCATATTCAGGCTTCTGACTCGAAGCCCGGCCATTTCACCGAATCGCAGCCCGGTGTAGGAAAGAAAAAGGACCACGTCTCCGTAGTCCCCGCATTCCGCTGCCAGCCTGTTCACTTGTTCGTGAGTCAGGTAGCCATGTTTGTCCCTGGTCATTCGGGGAAGCTTTACGCCGATGCAGGGGTTCTTCGACACTCGCCCGTCCTGCACCGCGTACTTAAAGATGCTGGACAGCACGCCGTAGGGCGGTCGTATCGAGGACGGCGATAGCGAGCGGGAAAGTTTCGTGATCCACGCCTGAACCTCACCGTGGGTGATGCTGCCCAGCTGACGATTCCCCCAGGTCGGCTTCACGTACTTTTCCAGAGCCTGTTTGTAGTTCGAGCGGGTGGTCTGCTTGACCTGCACCTGGGCATCGAACCATTGGTCGGCGACTTGGGCGACGGTGATCTTCCCGGCGGCTACGCCTACGTATTCGCCGTTAGCCTTGGCGACCTCCATTGACGACAACCAATGCTGGGCGTCGCGTTTGGTCGTGAACCCCCGCTTCATGGATTGCGTGTGATCGGGAGTCCTGTACCTGACGCGCCACAGCTTCCCTTTAGACGTTTGGTAGCTATCGATCGATGCCATTACGCACACGTCCTGTACGCGTCTGTCAGACGCCGCCGATACCCGCGCGCATGAACACCGCTCAATACATTGCAGTACGTCTGTAGGCGTGATGTGGCGTCTGTCGTCGCGTGTGCGAGCGAAGGTTGCTGTCGCATCATGTACGAGTAACAGCTTTTTTGGGGTTGCGGCGCCCTGATCATTCGCTCAGTCCCGCTTCCTTTGCCCTCGCCATGAGCTTCGATGCGCCGGTCGGTGTCATTCCAAACATTGCTGCCACTAGCTTGATAGGGGACTCGCCGAAGGCTCTGGCGATAGCGTAAATTCTGCTCGCTTCCCGGAGCCGAACCTCATTAGCTTTCGCCCGATCCATAGGCATGTCTCGGATAACTACAGCATTGGCGTCCGGCTCCCAGGTCACCTTTCCGTTGGTTACTTTCATCTCGGTCAGTATTGGCAGAACGTAACTAGACCCGTCGGTGAGCTTCACCTCGCGATTGATGATCTCGCGAAAAACGGCCTGGATTGGCAGGGCTCTGATCCATTTACTCGTGATCACCGGGCTTACATTGGGATCTTCGCTGTGCCTTTCGAGGGTCAGGCGGTCAGTCTCATAGCCGAGCTTCTGGTCGTTCCATACAGCTCTTATCTCGACATCCCACTGGAATGTTTGGGGCTCAGTCCTCCCTTCGACTACACGGGGGAATACCAAATCGGGCTTGATGTGAACTTCGTCAGTCATGCTCCTCAATCTATCAGACTGAGGAGGCTATCAATCGCGCAGATGTACTTGGTGTACTGGAGAGCACGTTTGCATCACATGGTTTATGGTTGTGTCACAGCACTAAACCACCAGGAGGCAACGTGCCATCGAAAAGATCATCCACCAACCGCACCATTCCATCTCAGACCGATCCCACTCTTCGGGAAGACGAAGCTTCGACTTACACGGGAATTCCCTGTGGAACGCTGCGTAACAGGCGATACCGGGGGCTCCCCCCTAAGTTCCTCAAACCTTCACCGAACCTGGTGCTCTACCGCCAGTCCGACCTAGACAGTTGGCTCAACGAGAGCGAGCGCACGATCACGGAACGCGGCAAGTAACACCCACCCAAACGCAGGACCCTAATAAACGACGCCCTTGTCCGACACATCATTTGAAAGGAAGCACCATGTACGAGCAACAACAACGGCGTCCCGGCTCTCGCTCAAAGGCTCAGAAAGCGTTACGGGCCGCCCAGACTGAGGAACGAGCGCGACTTCAAGCCCACAATCTTGCGATCACTGACGGCCTCCAAGGGAAGAAGCACGCCAACAAAAAGTCCCGAGCAGAAGCTTCGACGGAACCAGAAATTCTCAAGAAATTCGGACTGAGCGACAGCACGATTGTTGACTGCAACAAATCGGGGGAAAACGGGTTAGTCCTCGTAGACGTCGATATGAACCATGCTGCTGGCGTTGACGGGCGTTCCAACCTCAAGAAGCTACTCCGTGAACACGGGATCAAGCTCCCCCGTACTTTCGTCGTGCGGACTCCTCGTGGAGGAATTCACCTCTACTTCTGGCAACTTCCTCACCATTTAATTGGGTGCAGCGCTGGAAAGCTTGCCCCAGGGGTCGACATTCGAGGAAGAGGTGGCATCGCCGTTGCGCCCCCGACCCCTGACTACAAAATCCTTCGGGACGAACCGATACAGCCTTTACCTGTACTGCTCCACCAGCTTCTAACGGTTGTTGAACTGCCCAAAAGGCAGGCAACCGCCGGCGGCTCTGCCAAGCACAACGTCGCGGGGATCCTTGCGACTCTGTCCGGTGCGCAGGAAGGCCAACGCAACAGCACTCTGCATTGGGCTCTATGCCGCATCTCAGAGCTACCATCCCAGAAACAACGTGCCGCCATCTGGAATACACGGCTAGTCGCTCAGGAGCTCGGTCTAAAGGATTGGGAAATCGACCAGACCGTCGCTTCAGCGTTGGGGGCCAACCGTGGCTAATCCAATTGATGAACTAGAGGACGTATCGACCTGGGCACGGATTGACCTGACCAGCGTGGTCAGCGGCACATTCAAAGCCCTCGCACCCTCAGTCATGCGCCGATCAGACGGGGCGTTCATGATGTACCCGGGAATGGTGCACTCGTTTCACGGCGAGTCTGAATCGGGCAAGTCGATGGTTCTGCATGCGGAAATAGCCCTCGCCTTGAAAGCCCGCAAATCAGTGCTGTTGATTGATTTCGAGTCGGATCGCGCGACCGTCGTGAATAGGCTTATTCAACTTGGCGCTCCCCCGAGGGCGATCATCAAGTACCTCTACTACATCAATCCGGATACCAACCCTCTCGACGAGAAATCGATCGACCACGAACTGTGGGAGGACATCCTTGAGCGTTCATTTCACCTGGCAGTCATTGATGGAGTAACTGAAGCCTTCTCGGTCTTCGGCGTCAGTTCAATGGACAACGATGACGTGACGAAATGGGGCAGACGAGTACCAAGGCAAATCGCAAAGCGAACGGGTGCTGCAGTAGCTGTGGTCGACCATGTCACTAAGGACCGTGAATCGCGCGGAAGGTTCGCCATGGGTGCGCAAGCAAAGATGTCTTACCTCACGGGCGCATCGTTCACGGTTGAGGTCTTGGACCCTCTTGGAATCGGCATGCTTGGGCGTATTTCACTTCGTGTTGCGAAGGACCGCCCGGGTGGGGTTCGCCCTCGATCCGGTGACTTTCGCAAAAGCGACCGTACGCAGCCGATCGCCATCGCCGTCATTGATTCCACCCAAACCGGCAGCATCACTTACACGCTTGAACCATTCGAGGAGCAAGCCGCCGGGCCTCGCACCATCACCGACGAACTTCGACTAGCCATCCTGGGATTCATAAACCGGGAGAATCTGTCCGCCAAGAAAGACTCGACTCGACGAGCCCTTTCACAGCGCGCAATAGTCGACGCCGTCCGAGAGCAGAACAACTCGTGGCCAATCGAAACGGTGAAAAAGGCAATCAAACTGTGCGAGACGGAACGGCTCTTGAAACTTACGCCACCGGAAAGCCTGGGTAAGTCTGGAACGTTCGCCGTGACACGCATGGGTACCGGGTTCATCGAGTCTGCCAAGCAATGGGGGGCCGAGGAAGATGCTTAGCAATCTGCCTGCTCGTGTACCGGGCGGGTGCGACGACTGCAACGCCTACCAAACAGTCACGCTCGATGACGGGATCTACCGCATTTGCATCCACCACGACGACACCTGCCCGTTCTACCGGAAGCGAACCGCCCGCCGTGACTACTGACCAACCACAACATTGCAGTACATCTACGAAAGGAACTGAGATGCCCTCGCCACCAAACGAGGTTCAGATGGTCCCGCAACCCGACGTTACGGATGGCTCGACCGATGGGACCGCAGTTGTTCGCTTCGATTACATCCACCCATCACAGCGTTCCCGGGCAGGCACCATTCGAGCGGCCCGTGTCCGGTGGTGTGACGACGGAGGACTGCCAGAACCGATGATCAAGATTCTGATCAGGAACCGCCCGATCCAAACCCTCACTCATGACCAAGCCCTCGGGTTAGCGAACCAGATCGCCGACCTGATCCAACAAGAAAAGGAAACCAATGGGAAGAGTAACTGATGCCATCGCCGCAACTCGGAATGGCACCATCAATGCCTTCATCGATAGCCGCCTGAAAGCGGATGCTGCGAGAAGGCAACGAGAACCTCGCAACGCGCTCACCGTAACCGAGGCAGCAGAGGCGGTCAGGGACGGTACCTTTGACGCCAAGACACGTGCGACAGCCGAGCAACGTGCAAAGGCGAGTCAACGCCGATCAGGCGGAATCAAACGCGGTACAGACCTGTACAACGAGTTCCACAACAAGGAAGGCAAATAACCATGTCAATCTCAAGCAAGGCACACGCCAAGATCAAAGGCTACGAAGACGCTTCCGATGCCATCGCCAGAGTGACCGAGGAACTACGAGAACACCAGAAACGGTCGCCGAAAGTCGCTGTCGTCATCACCGCCGAGCATTTTGTAGACAGCGCGATGTCCGGTGAGGCGTTTCCCGATGATGTTGTGAGTGGTCAGGAATCCCTGGACCGAGCGAGAAGGAACTTCGCTTTGCGAAGGGACATGCTGGATCGCGCCAGAAAGGCATTGTTCCACCAGCAAGTAGAAGCGGTGCAAGACCACTCGGACGCCGCTCTGGTGTTCCTACACAACGAACTGCAAAAGGTAGTTGCGAAGGTCGGGAAATGCTCGTCAGCCATGAAGGGTGCGCTAGACGCTGCGTCGGTCCTCGAACGGGACGATCCCGAAGAAAGGCGCGCGTGGCATGATCTTGCAAAACTCGTCGCAACCTATAAGGAGTTGCGGGGTGTGCAGCTATCGATAGTTCGTGCATGCGTCGAATCAGGCGACATTCACAAGCTGTATGAAGTCGGGCTGATCCGAAACTCGCTTGACCATTCCGAGTTCTGGCAGAAGAAGCGCTCGGAGTCGTACACCACGAGGGCGCGAGACGGTCAGGACGGGCATGTAGGGAACTACAACAAGTGGCTGGACGAATACCCGCGGGCGATGTATCCGTACAAGGCGAATGTTATGCCCGTTGCTTCGGATCAGGAGAAGGCGTACCTGATCCACGTCTGCACCGAACTCGACCTGTGGGTGCCGACGGTGGGCCAACTGCTGACGTCCTGGGAAGCTGCTCACCTAGCAGTCCAACCCGTCGATTCCTGGAGCATCAGCGCAACTGAAGACGCACGAGACAAGTACTACAAGATCACTGAATCAACGCCTACCACTGAGTTCACCCGATCAACTAGTGGAAGGAAGGCCCAGCCGCCCGCCCAAAAGAAGCCATCGTTCGGGGACGCCGCCCGTCGAGCACTCATGTCGTAACTCTCTATCAACCGCGATACCTCCGCAGATTCACGCTGCGGGGGTTTTGTGGCGGATAGCGGAAACACGCTGGTCAATACATTGCAGTCACTCACGGCGTCGTCGTCGACAGCGCCTAGCACCGCTCCGTCAGACTACACAACAGGTGCCCGTGAGTGATTAATCATGAACAATTCTGGACGCTTTACAGAACGGGTGCAGGATGCCCCAAATCGAACTGTCGGAGCGTCCCAGTGGCCCAAGATCATAACCTCGCCACCCAGAGTATCTATCAGCCATGCCCCGAGAACGAGGATAACTTCGTGATTCCCTTCGCCACGAAACTACGCGAGAATGGCGCCGAAGCGTGGGTCGATCAGTAGGGAATTTGAGCAGGTGAGTCCCTGAACGATCGAATATTCGAGGATGACATCACATTAGAAGGACATGAGGCTTGAGCGCCGGAACCGGCCCCATCCAGGCCATAAACTCTCGGTGGCGCACGCCATAAAATCCTGAAGGGTCGCGTGCCCGGTACGAGCCTCACCCCAAGGTGTCGACTACCGACAAATCCCAGTCCTCCGCTGCAACCCGGGGGGGGTATCGGAAAACCCTACTTTTTCTCATTCTGAAACCGGTTGGAGATAGCCATGCTTAAGTATGTTGCAGTATTGCTGCCCTCGATAGCGGTTGAACAATTTTCTACATTGTTATGCGGTTAATCGCTTCGCCGAATCGGACCGAACACGGGCAATGACTTGGGCCGAGGAGCAACAAGCCCAGACGCAGCAGGAGGCTCCGGCAGCGGCGACCGATCCAGAAGACCCCAGCGCTTCCCGATGATCTATACCTACCCATTTCGACTGAAGCCGTTAAAAGATAATTTCCACGATGCTTTGACGGTCACTGCGTGCCAAGCACATAATTAGGCTTACATATCGATTCACCACAAAACGCAGGAGCTAACCGTGGCGCAAGAACTGAAAATCCTCCTGATTGATGACCTCGACGGTGGGGAAGCAGATGAAACTGTGCGGTTTGGTCTCGATGGTGTGCAGTATGAAATAGATCTTTCCAAAACCCATGCGAAAGAGCTTCGGTCGGCTTTGAGTAATTACGTTTCCGGTGCACGCCGCAGCGCCCCGGTGAAGGCGCGCGTTGCCACGCCGGGCCGTAACCCCGAACCCGCACTGGTGCGGGAGTGGGCGCGTGCCAATGGTTACAACGTCTCGACGCGCGGCCGCGTGAACACCGTAATCGTTCAGGCGTACCGGGCCGCCCAGCGGTAAGAGGATGCCACGCTGCGTTCCGCCGGGCGCAGCGTGCGCTGGGTGTGCTGTCTCGCCTGTTGCGAATACGCTCCAGAAGCCTGTGTAGGACGCTTAGCGCCGAATCACGCCTGCCCAGAGATGTATCGAATGGTTCTTTTGCACGAGTTGGAGGCTCGGAAGCTCATTTCCTGCTCGCGTGTATTCAGCGGGGACATCTTTATCCGAGGGTATCAACCGAAGCCGTTCGCATTGCACGTCGCAGCTAGCCTATTTCTACTTTGTCGATTCAAATCTGACTAGTTTCATCGATTCGGAAGTGCAACCGCGCTATGCAGGAGGGACAGCTGCCACCGGCCTGAGTGTCGGGGCATGCGGGCGAAAGGCCATCAAAATCCGATCAGCTCACCGTACTCGTGTGTCCTCAAAGGTGAACTGTAGTGGGATCTCTTCCGAATCGCGCGGTGAACACACCAGACTTTGTACTATGCTTTCGGCGAGGGGGCTTTCGTGGAACTTGAACAAGCGACGACCATTTTGATTGAAAACGCGGCATCGTTGGGCCAGCGCGGCGATGCGATGACTGACGAAGACGTCACGTCACTCATGGAGTTGATGCCTAAGATTTTCCGCTCGGTGGCGGCAAATGCCGGATACAGCCGGAGATCAGTTGACGCCATCGTTAGCAAGTTTCGTGATGCAGGAAGACGAACTCCTCCCACAAAGCAGTTCTCGTCAATCCTTCCGGGGCGCCCACAATCCGGTGCCGACGGCAACCGCACTCTTCGTTGGTTATTGCCTAGCGGCCATAAGTACCATGCGTTGAAAAGGGAGGCGGAGCAAGTAGAAATTAGATATTACCTGCAAGCTTTGTCTATGGATGGGGCCCCTACATTCGAACAACCCGAATTCGAAAATGCCTTCTGGTGGCTGCTCGGCCATGAAATCAAACCTGGGGAATACCGCGACCCAATCTTGCTTCGCCCTATAGGGTTTAAGGAATTTCTACTCAGCCCGAAGGTCATCACATCCGGCCACCTAAACCCGCTAGCGAGAGGCGGGCGGCATGAACCCGGCAATACGTACCTCATGCTCGCCCGCTCCAACACAATGCAGAATGACTTAACTTTCGATGAGTTTCTGGCGCTTATCGCTGACATCCAGACTCGGCAGGGTGGTATCGGCGTATTCCCCGATGCCAGCAAAGTGCCCACCAATGAGTTCCTCGAGAGCCGCATCGGCAGCGAGACTCTGACGGATGGCTAGTTCCCGATTGTCGTTGGACGCCTTCTGGAGGGACGAAATATTCCTAAGCACCTTCTTGTCCCGCGGTACCGGGATAGGAAGTGAAGCGATGTGCTCTGGCGTGATCTCATCGATGACACTTCCGAAAATACCCTGAGCAAGAAGCTTTTGACCAACAGGCCCTCGAAGGTATGCCTCAATGTAGTCACCAGGCAGTAGATCATGGTCGGGCTCGATTCTGATCACGTGCTCTGACATCGCGTGTCCCTCCCATGACTTCGGAACGGAAGAGACAATGCCAGTAGATCCGCTTCGAGTGACCAACACCCACCCTTCTTGAACGAGGAAGTCTGGGAGCTTTCGATCCAAGTTGGAGAGATACTTCCGATTTGTGGGGCGAAGCTGAGTGATATTGGTTCCGCCGTAGAACGGCACACCGTCAGCAGGGTTAGTGACATAATTTCTTTTGAACCTACCAGGGAAAAAGATTCGACGCGTAACTTCACCCAACGTGCGGACCTCGAAGTCGCTATCCTCAAGGTTGTCGAAATGGTTTCTGGCTCCCACTCTGGTGGGCATGTAATACGCCGCATTCAGTCGTAGGTCAGCTTCCTTCGTAAATGAATTGGCAGAGACAACAAAGGACTTCGCAGATCCCGAATAGCTTCGCCCAGCTTTCAAATAATCCGCGTGATCTTTCTCGATTCCTGGAAGATCAGTAACAATTTTGCCTTCGACGTCAACAATGGGATTACCCCGTCGATCATGACCAATTTCAGAGGCTACGGACATGAAGACTGGGTAGTCCTCTGGCTCCCATTTATCTAGCGGCTTGGTTCGCCTTTCTGCCGTTAGGAGTATGGTCTTTGTCCCAGTCCACGGCTGGAAAGCGTCCTCGGGAAGATCAACTACCGAAAGTATTTTGGTGTGTCGAAGTAGCCACTCCCGCACGTAGCCTAACTTTGGACCGGACAGTATTTGGTAGGGAAGGACGATTGAGAGCCTGCCTTCCCCCGGCACGGCTAGCTCGACGTTGCGTTCCACGAACAGGATGTCCGGAGGTGTAGGAGACACTTTCTTCGACTTGACCCATTCGCCACTTTTTTTGCTCCATATATGACCCAAGTCGAAGCGGCGAAGGGTTTCAGGGTCTTTTACCGTAATTTTTTGACCGAATGGGGGGTTGGTAGCCAATCGCATGTGGGTGCCGGGAATCACGGTCCTCCGGAGCTGCACCGGCCACTGATCTGCGGCGCGGAAGGAATCTGCATTGAATACGGGGTCAGCTGGGAGCCCACCCAATTGTCGAACAGTGCTGTTCGCTAGGTGGGCAAGACTTCCATCAACTTCAACACCGATTAGCCTAGGAGCGCCCTTCATACCCTTCAGCCGCGCCACCCTTGCACCCGCGAGAAGAAAGCCGCCGGTACCAGCGCAAATGTCCACGAGATCGTGCTCTTCAGGATCGTAGTTCAGAAGCTCGACGGCAAGATTTGTAATCTTTTGGTCGGTAAAGAACTGGCCACCAAGCCTCTTAGCTGCCGTCGACCGAAAAACCTCCAATGCGTCACCGAGCCAATCCCGGTCAGCGTCCGACATGTCAACGTCAGACAGCGCAGCCCTTATATAGGCCAGACTCTTATCGTCCAGCCGAAGAATCGCTTCTCCCCGGGGATAACGGGACATTGCAGAATTGTAGGCACTGAACCCTTTCCGAAGGGATCTGGCGATTTCCGTAACCGCCTCTGTATCACCGCTCGCGGCTAGAGCTCGAACTTGCTCCGGCAGAGGGGAAAGCGCATCTACAACTGAGAGCCAAGTGATAGCTTGAATCACCTTGGCAACTTCAAGCTGAAGGCCTTCCGGGACACGAATGTTCGCCGAAGAGTACAGATGGTCGTGGATTGAGCGCATTTGGGCGTCGAAACTAAGCATGCAATAAAACTAGCACTCTCTGCATGCAGTTATATATGAACGACACGCAGACAGTGCATCTGTTTAGCTAGAGCGCCGACCGGCGTTACCCCGGTTGGCACGGCAGGTTCCATACACCACCTACGGACTGGCGGGCAAAGTATCCTACGTTTCTCATGTCGCCCTAGAGGACGACGCAAACGACAAACGAAGGAATCGACATGACCACGACCCCAACCGTGAAGACCGTTCCGAAGGCCACTACCGCCAAAGCCACCGCGTCAAAGGCGACCACTGCAAAGAAGACCACCGAGCCTGCCACGAAGGAAACCATCCGCCCCTCGCACACTGACTGCACACACGCCAAGATCGGGCGAGAAGGCAAAGCTGCCCGGGCTACGTGCCGCCGTGAACGTGCAGCCGCCGAGGCGAAGGCATGATGCTCGAAGAATGGGTGTGCCATACATTCAACGTGGACCGCGTCGAGATCGAAATTGAGGACGACGGATCGGCCTACGTGACCCTGCCCCACATCGTGCTTGAAGCGGCCATTACGTTCAACCCAGACGAAACGGTGCGCACCTTCACCATCATCGACTGACTCTTTGCCCGGGCATTCGTTCCGGGCATTTGAGTGGCAGTTAGACAAGGCCCATGATCTTGGCGCAAACGGGACACAATGATGCCATCTGGCTTGGATCGAAGGCCTCTTCATAGGTTGGCTCTTTCAAGAAGTAGACCTCGATATCGTGGGGCGCGTCGCAACGTCTGCACTTTCCCTCATCCCGATCTCGCGCCAACGTTATCGCCGCTTGGTCCTGAGCATGTCGGCGCTCGGCATCTTCAACCGATAGGACAGTGTTAGGCAAATTCTGTGCCTTTGTTCCAACCCAACGAAAAAAGTTCCGAACCGCCGCAAACATTAGAACGATCACCACCACATACAAAAACCCCGCCATCGGCGTCGACTCCGAGGACGCACATTCCACTGCAGGACCGGTGCAGATCCATGTAGTGGTTACTTGCGTTTGCGCTACACCAAGCAGAATCACTGCTATAGCCAAGCCGCCCAGCGTCAACCAGCCGTAATAAGATGCCTGCTTCATAAATTTCGATTCCCCCATGGAATTGGTAAGTTGAGGCTTGAAGCTAACTAACCTTCCATCTTTGATAGGCAAGTCGCGTCATTCCCGGTTGGCATTGTTCGTGTCTCTGACACGTCCGCTGTTGCTGCACTGGGCGTCCAACGGACGTTCACTGCGTGATCACTGCGCTTCGTTACGCCACGGTCTCACACGCTCGCTGACGCTGAATTACTGCAATGTGTAATCCCTAGAGTGGACCGTAACCGGAAGCGCCAACGAGGAATGTGGGGCATTCGGCCCCGAACAACGGGATTTCAAAGGTGACACTCTGACCGGCGCCAAGATCAGCATCAGGTGATGCGTACCCACCCTGCGTGCTCAACAGTTCACCCGCCTCACTAAAGCAATACACACTTACGCCATACGGACCGTTGATCGTGTCGTCGGACGTATTGGTGGCCTGCCCGGTAATAGATTCACCAACAAGATTTGCTTGATCCATCTGAAGATCACGGAAGTACGGCTCGCCTTCTAATGGCGTCGAGGCAACCGTGAAGTCAATGGCCGCGTCTGCGGGGATTTCACTCTGGTAGTAGACGAACCCAAGCGCGATGCCGCCTGGAGGAACGTTTGCCGGGTTCACTCCCTGACTCTGTCCCGATCCGATAATTGTTCCGGCAGCATCCTTCGCCGCGCCAGTGACATCGATGCCTGTGATGGTGTCTCCGCTGTTATTGCGGATAGCAATCGGCACTTTCGTACCGCCCGGTGAACTATTGATCGGGCCACTAGTGACGACATCAACATTGCCGTCACTCCCCAGATCAAACTCCGGCTCAGCGGTTCCAGCGAGCCACCCTTCGGCCACAACGTCGGTCACCGTCATAGGAACGGCCTCTGCAGCTTCCGTTGTTTCGACTGCTTCCGTAGTTTCGGCCGCCCCAGTGGTCTCCGCCGCTTCAGTGGTTGGTGCGCCGCTACCGTCCGCTGTCGACTGACCGCCGCCTGTCTGTGTTGCACCTGATGAACAGGCGCTGACGCTGATTAGTAGCGCTGACGTGACTAAAAGCTTGACGGTCTTCAATGGTGCCCCCGGGTGATTGATTGGTACTGGAACGATCAGTGAACCATGTTCGGCCGACATTCTGAGTCTTGGGCGTCTAATTGATGCAATATCGCGACTGTTCGCCAACCTCGCACTCGATGATTTACTGCAATGTGTACCTCCGTGCCTGTTGCGCTGACCACGCCATCACCCCACCATCGCTGACCCTGCCAACATTGCTGTGTGCACACGATGCCGAACGCTTGCCGTCTGCTTCACATCGATGCTTGCTCGATGACACGACACCGTGACGCGTGCACATTGCGTGCGATACACATCTGTGCGCGTCTGCTGTCGTCTGTCGTGACCGACTGATGCATGTCGCGTGTGATTGTTCGTCGAACGACATCGAACGTCTGTCGTGACGTTTGCACACCCCCGTGGGACACCCCCTCCCCCGCACACGCACATCGTCCCGGTGCGTTCGGGTGAACAAAAAATGTACGGGTACGAGGAAATCGAATGTTCTCCCCTACTAAACAGCCGACGAGCCCTGAGCAGTGCGATGTGGCGCTCGTCAAAGCTTCACCGTCCGTCCTGAAGTCGAGCCCCAGGCGAATTCTCAGTTGGCACGCCATATTAACCGAGGCCTCGAGCGGGAGAGTCGGCGCCAAAACATCAGCAACGGCACGTCGATTGATTCGCTGACCCGCCAACCTGCCAATAGGCCGCTCGATGCCCGCAGATCCCGCTACCCACGCCACGACGATGCAAGCGACGAGTATCCATAGAAAGGACAGTCGTCTATGAGGTGCTTTGAAGGCGAGTCGCCGGACACCAGCAGAGCGTTCCCGTCTGAGCAGCACCTGAATCACCGCTATCCGACGAATCACTTCGGTACCTGATATCTGAGGTATGGCGAGTGGGTGATATGAGTGCACCTAAAGGTGCCACTCAAATCACTACTACACGCACAGGTCATGGGTGGTTTAAAACACTGGCGAATCACTTCAAAACACCCGCACCACTTCGACGCTTTTGAGCAGCCGTGGAGCGCCTCGAAAAGTTCGACCGAATGGGGTGTCTGAGAGTGGCAAACGGGCGGCAATCTGACGCCTCGCGAACACAAAATGATCACATTTTTCTGTGATTGAGACGATTCCGTAGTGACTCGTAGTGACCCAAAAAGCGCGTACTTACAACGATTTTGTCTGTTGCAGCGGTAAGTAGGGAGCGTCGAATTTTCATTGCGAACGAAACGCTCTACCAACTGAGCTAAAGCCCCGCAAAAATTACTGTAGCAAACCGGCGTCCACCGCGGAGTAACCTCGGAGAATGACCACACAGGGTTCCGCTGAGGCGCAGACCGAGATCAACGCCTGGCCTGCCCTCTGGGCGCTGGTAATCGGGTTCTTCATGATCCTTGTGGATTCGACCATCGTCTCGGTAGCCATCCCGGCGATCATGAACGGGCTGGGCGCGGATCTGGACAGTGTGGTGTGGGTCAACAGCGCCTATCTGCTGGCGTTCGCTGTGCCGCTGCTGATCACCGGTCGGCTTGGTGACCGCTTCGGTCCGCGCCGCATTTACCTCGCGGGGCTGACGGTGTTCACCCTGGCCAGCGTGTGGTGTGGACTTGCCGGTTCGGTGGAGATGCTCATTCTCGCCCGGGTCCTGCAGGGATTGGGGGCCGCGCTGATGACACCGCAGACCATGGCAGTCATCACGCGCATCTTCCCACCGGATCGCCGCGGCGCCGCAATGGGGCTGTGGGGTTCGGTAGCCGGCGTCGCAACCTTAGTGGGGCCGGTCCTTGGTGGCCTGCTTGTCGACTCACTCGGCTGGGAATGGATCTTCTTCGTCAACGCACCGGTCGGCGTCGTCGGGCTAATCCTCGCCTACCGACTGGTTCCACGGCTACCCACTAATAGCCACAGTTTCGATTATCTTGGTGTCGCCTTAAGCGCCGCGGGCATGTTCTGCCTGGTCTTCGGCATTCAGGAAGGCGAAACCTATAACTGGGGCACTATTGCCGGTCCCATCTCAGTCTGGTTGCTCATCATCAGCGGGCTGGTCCTGTTGACTGCTTTCATCCTCTGGCAGCGGTATAACCGCAAGGAACCGCTCGTTCCTCTGGACCTGTTTAAGGACCGTAACTTCTCACTGGGCAACGCCTCGATCTTCGCGATGGGTTTCGCCATCACCACCGTCGCCATCCCCCTGATGCTCTACGCGCAGAACGTTCGCGGCTTCTCTCCCACCGAAGGGGCCTTGCTGCTCAACCCGATGGCGATCATCTCAGGGTCCCTCGCTCCGCTGGTGGGGCGGATGGTCCAGCGCAGTAATCCCAAATACATGGCGGTCTTCGGATTCTCGGCCATGTCCGTGTCCCTGTTCTGGCTGGGCGCCATCCTGACCCCCGAGGCGCCGGTCTGGGCGTTGCTCCTACCCATCTCGCTGCTAGGGCTCGCGAGCGCCGGCATCTGGGCGCCGGTTTCACTCACGGCCACACGGAACCTGCCGCGGTCCTCGGCGGGAGCGGGGTCCGGCGTCTACAACACCACCCGCCAGGTGGGGGCGGTGCTGGGCAGTTCGGCGATCGCCGCGATGATGCTGTCCCGTCTGACTGCCACCATCGGCGACGGCGGTACCGAAGCGGTGCCCGGGCAGCAACTTCCGGAGTCCCTGCAGGCTGGTTACGCCGCAGCGATGGGTCAGTCACTGTTCCTGCCCGCCACTGCGATCCTCATCGGGCTGGGCGCAGCCCTGTTCTTCGCCCGACCACAGCGCCGGACCGGCTGGGCTGGCGACGAAACACCGTCGAGTGTTCCTGCCTCGGCAAGTAGTGGACCACCAACGTCAGGTTAGCTGCCATGGGGCCGGGTGCCCTACGCCAACACTCACTGCGGTGAGCTAACACGTCGCAGCGGGTCAATCTGGACATCGTCAACCGATATATCGCGCTCGAATGTCTAGGTTGACAACCGGGCCGGCGACGACGGCGAGCCAGGCGCCCCCGGGACGACAACGACCTTGATTGATTGCCTCTTTTAGCTACTTGCACGCTCTACTCATGGCTGCTGACACCGTAGATCCCATGGCCGACGTCGTCAGGGAAGCCGAAGACTTCGCCGCCAGGGGCTACGGGTACGCGCTCACGCAGGGCAGCAGGCTGACCACCGCGGAGTACGACGACGTCGTCGCCCGACTCGCCGCAATCACCACCCTCGACGAAGCGAGCATTCGCCGGACCAATCTCCGTTGGCAATACGGCGGGTTCGCCGTCGAACTGTTGCGTGCGGACGGGCTTATCATTGGCCGGATTGATGGCCGCTTTACGGCGCAGCCCGCGAATCGGCAGGATTCGGCCATGCCCGATGACCCGAGTATCCGTGCCATCACCGGCCCCTATGCGGCAGCCACGAACCACTACGTCCGGACGGAGCTTGGCTACGAAAACGACCTCTCTTATGAGGTGCTGACGGCCCGGGTGCCTCCATGGAGCTATAAGACGTTCGAAGGCGCTCCCGTCGATGTCAGCCAAACCCTTGAACGCCTCCTGGTCCACAACCCCGCTCTTCGCGACACGTGGACTACGGCTATCAGGACGGCGCTACCCCTCACTTCGCCGCCGAATACGTATTTGCGCATATGAATCTAACCGATCAAATGAGGGCCCGATTCACCCACCATCATCACGAGGCCGGGCATATGATGTACCTCAAGCTTAAGTGTCGGCTGGCTCAACTGGCTGCGTTGAAGGAGTTTGTGACTCCGACCAACTGAAGACCTCGGGTTTTCTTTCCGACAAACTCTAAGTAAGCTTAGGGTTTCCGCGGGACCCCGCGGGCCCTAGATAGATAAGGAACACGTCGTGCTGCTCAAGAGAATCCTGTGGACATTGGTCCCCGTCATCGCCTCCAAGCTGCTCCGCAACCGACGTGGCAACGCAGAGAACACCCGCGCCAACAAGACGAGGTACGACAAGAAGCACGGCCGCTAGCCAGACCGTATGACTGGTCCCAACGACGTTGCCGCTCGTCGAGACGGCTACGTCGACCTGCGCTCCTACGCTGCCATCGGCGATGGCAGGACGGTGGCGCTGATCGCTCACGACGGGTCAATCGACTGGTACCCCACTCCGGATCTCGACTCCGCTCCGCCGTTCGCCCGGTTGTTGGACGCCAACAACGGCGGCGCGCTGGAATTGTGCCCGGCGGCACCGTTCCGCACGCAACGGGCCTATGTTGAGGGCACCAACGTTCTCACCACCACGTACACCACCGACGCGGGCACCGTACGGGTCACCGATTCCCTGAACACCGGGGTGGCTGGCAGGCTCCCGTGGGGTGAGCTGGCCCGACGAATCGAGGGCCTCACCGGGAGTGTGCCAATGCGCTGGGCCATCCGCCCGGGAAACTGTTTTCAGACCGCTTCCCCGTGGGTCCAGTCCACCGACCACGGCGCCGTCCTCAGGGTCAACGGCACGGCGCTGGGCGTCCGCGGCATCAACGAGGGGGACCTGTCGATCGAGGGTCAGGCCATTTCCGGGCTTCTCACCACCGAACCCGGATCGCGACACCTGGTGGCCATCGTCTCCACCCACGATGAGCCCCTTCCGCTCCCGGATCCCCGCTCGGTGGACGCCGGCATTGACCGGACCATCAAGAACTGGCAAACCTGGTCCAGGGAATTCAGTTACGACGGACCCTACGCCGATCAGGTCCTCCGCAGTGCTCTCGCCCTGAAGCTGCTGATCCACAGCCCATCCGGATCGGTCGCTGCTGCCGCGACCACCTCCCTGCCGGAGAGTAGGGCGGGAGGGAAAAATTGGGACTACCGGTATGCCTGGCTGCGGGATACTGCCTACACGTTGCACGCGTTGATCCGTGCGGGCCTGCGGGAGGAAGTTCACGCCGCGGTCTCCTGGATGCTCAAGAACCTCCGCACCCAGGGCGACAATTTGCAGGTCTTCACCCGGCTTAATGGCGACACTCCCCAAGGGACGCGCACCCCAGACCTCCCCGGCTGGCGGGGGATCGGCCCTGTCGTCGATGGGAACCCTGCTGCGGGTCAGCTGCAGTTGGGTGTCTTCGGTGACCTTTTCGACATTGTGCGGCTCTATGTTGAGGCCGGCCACGTCCTTGACCCCGCCACATCCCGCCAGCTGGCCGATCTGGCTGACCTTGCCTGCGATACCTGGCAACAGCGCGACGCCGGCATGTGGGAACTGCCCGAGGAGCGGCACTACACCACTTCGAAGCTGGGGTGCTGGCACGCCCTTGATAGTGCGGTGAAACTTTCGGAGGCGGGCCAGCTGCAACGCCCGGCGGAGCGTTGGCGGGCCGAGCGGGACCGAATCCGGGACTGGGTCGAGAACAACTGCTGGTCGACCGAACGTCAGAGCTACGTCTGGTATCCAGGCAGCCAGGAATTGGACGCCTCGATCCTGCTCCACGCGATCACTGGCTACGAACGCGGCCCGCGAATGTCCTCCACCATCGATGCCCTGCGCGCCGAGCTGGGGGCCGGTCCGCTCCTCTACCGCTACAGCGGGATGCAGGACGAGGAATCCACCTTTGTCGCGTGTGCCTACTGGATGGTGGCGGCTTTGGCTCACGTGGGACGCAAGGACGAGGCACGGTCGCAGATGGAGGCGTTGCTGCCCCTGGCGAACGACGTCGGGCTGTTGGCGGAGATGATCGACGGCGACGACCGGCACGAGTTCATGGGCAACCTGCCGCAGGGGTTGAGCCACCTGGCCCTCATTACCGCCGCACTGTCCCTGTCCGACGAAGCGTAGCCGGCGGTCCCGTCACAGCTGGTGATGGGTGAACCGGCCGCCCACCAGGGTGGCCAGCACGGGAATATCGGCGATGTCGGCGGTCGGAACGTCCAGTGGGGACACGTCCAGGACCACGCAGTCGGCAAGCATCCCGGCGGCGAGCTGGCCCTTGACCGTGGCGCACCCGGAGGCCTCGGCGGATCCGACCGTATAGATTCGCAGTGCCTCCTCGGCACTGAGCCGCTCGCTATCGGCTCCGAAGACACGGCCGCTGGACGTCAGCCGGTCAACGTACGCCTGGATGGAGCGCAGCGCCGTCCCGTCGGCGCACGGCCGGTCCGAACTTCCCGCGAGCGCTACTCCAGCGTCGAGGAATGACTTGGCCCGGTAAGTGAACGCCGCCCGCCGCTCTCCCAATGAATGAGCCATCGCGTCTCCGATGGGCTGGAAGAAGGAAGCCTGTGGCGCCACCGCCACCCTCAGCCCGGCGAGCGCCGCCAACTGGTCCGGCCGCACCACCGCTGCATGCTCAATCCGGTGCGGCAGTTTACGCTGCTCGATGCCACCTTCCCGGAATGAGGTGAAGGTGTCGATGGCGAGATCGATTGCGGCGTCGCCGATGGCGTGGGCGGCGATGGACCAACCGGCCCGGTGCGCGTCAGCCATCTGCTGCTGCAGGAATTCCGGTTCGTGCAGCAGGTACCCCTGGTTCGCGGCGCCCGTGTTGTACGGCACGGTCTGGGCAGCCGTCTCACTGGACAGCGCGCCATCCAGGAAAATCTTCGCCGGGCCCAGCGACAGCAGGTGATCACCGAAGCCGCTGTACATCCCCAATCCGAGGCCGCTACCCAAGGTGTCTTCGCCAGCGGTCTGTACGGTCTCGATGGCCGGCATCAGTTGCGCTCGTGCGTGGAGTTTTCCCGCCGCCCGGGCGTCCTGGAAGGCGCCGAGCTCGTCCGGGGCGTGGCCAATCCAGCCGCCGCCAATACCTGCATCGGTGAAACTGGTAATCCCCTCACGCGCATATCGGGCTGTCGCACGTTCGATCGCAGCGACCAGGGTGTTGCGAGGGTACGGTCGCAGCAGGTCCAGGACCAGTGCTTGCGCTGTCTCCTGCAGCAGCCCGGTCGGTTCTCCTGCCTCATCCCGGACGATTCTTCCGCCGACCGGGTCGGGGAAGCCTGCTTTGAGCACCCCCGCGCGGTGCAAGGCCTCGGTGTTGGCGATCCCGCCGTGCCCTGACGTGCGCCGGATGAAGAGCGGCCGCCCAGCCGACACCCGGTCCAGGGCGGCCCGGTCGGGGAATCTTCCCCCGAACCGGTGGTGGTCAAAGCCGCTCGCAACCAGCCAGCCGCCGTCGTCGTGATGAGACGCCGGCAAGGCCTGGGCTGCCGCATGCAGCCGGGCGTAGACCTGGTCCAGATCGGTGAAGGCGGAAAGATCCACCTCGCCCAGAGTGAGTCCAAACCAGGCGGTGTGGCAGTGGGCGTCGTTGAAGCCAGGGATCAGCACCCGGCGATGCAGGTCGATGATGTCCTTGGCTGCGAGTCCCGCGAGGTCGTCGTCGAGGCCAACAATCACCCCGTGGAGGATGCCGAGGCTGTTCGCTGTGGGACGGGCCGGGTCCATGGTGATGATGCGGGCGTTGGTGAGGATGAGATCCAGTTGCATGGTTCGCTTCCGAGCGGCAGAAAGGTTCGATAGGTCCTAGACGGTGGCGAAGTGCACCCACACCCCAATGACCCACACGCTGCCCGCAAGCAACGCCAGGCCGAGCTCTACCAGGATGCCGACGCCCGTCGCCTTCAGCGCTGCCCCGCTGGACGATAGGGCTGGCTTAAACTCCCGCTGTCGCGCAAATTCGCTGGCGAATAGACCACCCGCAAAGCCGACGAACAACCCGACCACCGGGATCAGGAACATCCCCATCACCCCGGTAATCACACCCACCACCACGGACCGGCCTGGAATCTGACGCTGTTGCAGCTTCCGTCCGGTCAGCACAGCGCCAGCGAGTAAACCGGCAACGGCCAGTACCGTTCCCACGCCGAATGCCACCCATCCGGCGGTACTGGACATTACCAGCGCCCACATCAGGAGTGAGCCGATGATGAGGATGCTGCCCGGGAGGATTGGCACAATGACTCCGGCGACGCCGACCACGATCAGCAGGCCGCACAGTACGGTCATCAGGATCTGAAATTCCATAGGGAAAGTCTCTCACTGCTCCGCCGCCGATCCTGCCACGCTTGTTCCCGCCCGGCGGCAACACTAAGGTTGCTGACAAAGCCTAACGAGCACCCTATAGCAGGAGGCACCATGAGCACGCCAGGAACAGGGAACGATCCGTCAGAGCACAACACCCCGCGCGAGTCCGCCCCCAAGCACGCTGAGGGCACGCCAGATCGGCCTGATTCAACCGCCGACGACGGCGCCCCCACCCAGGCGCACAGTTACGGCGATTCGCTGCCTACCGAAGTGCACCGCACTACCGATGCCACCCCTACCCGCCAACACCAGATACCCACCGACGGCACGGCAGGCGCAGTTGCAGCTGGCGCCGGGGCAGGGGCAGGGGCGTCGTCGGCCTCGCCGGCGACGCGCGCCCAACCGGTCACTGCGCAGCCGGTAAGCCACACGGCTGCCCCCGATGACTTTCGCTACGAGGACGCCGAGGATGAGCGCCCCGCCCTCCCGGCACCGGCCCAGCGTGCAGCACTCCTGCAGCACGAAAAGGACACCTTCGGCGGGATGAAGTTTGGGTCGGCGTTCTTCGGCTGGCTCACCGCGACGGGCATGGCCGTCTTGCTGACGGCATTGGTCGCTGCTGCGGGGGCCGTCTTTGGACTCTCGACCAACACTGACCTCAACGATGCAGCCGATCAGGTGGCGGCCGACCCGCAGACCGTCGGAATCACCGGGGCGATCATTTTGCTGGTGATCCTGCTCCTCTCCTACTTCGCTGGCGGTTATGTCGCCGGGCGGATGGCCCGATTCAACGGGGCAAAGCAGGGCGTCGCCGTCTGGCTGTGGGCGATCATTATCGCGGTGCTGATAGCGGTGCTCGGGTTGATCTTCGGCAGGCAGTTCGACATTCTGGCGAACCTCAACAGCTTCCCCCGCATCCCCCTGAATGAGGGCAATCTGACGACGGCTGGCATCGTGGCCGTCATCGTGGCCCTGGTCGCGGCGCTTGCGGGTGCGGTCCTTGGTGGCCTGATCGGAATGCGATACCACCGCCGCATCGACCGGGCAGACTACGACAACACCGGTCGCTAGACCCGAGTCTTCGCCAACAGCCTTTATCAACTGCGCCCCGCTGGTGAGCTAACCAGCGGGGCGCAGTGGTGTGCCCGCGGCCCGGGCGGGCGCCACATTTTGCACCCGTCCGCCCATCGGTCGAGGATGTAACCATGGACAGCCCTGCACCACTCTTCGCTCACGACAGGCCCTTCGGGCTGCTGATGGTGATCACCGGGCTGGTGGGATGGCTGGCAGCTGGCCAGCTGGTGCTCGAACGGCTGGCTGTCTATGCCGACCCGAACTACGTCACCACTTGCGACATCAACGCGTTTGTCTCCTGTGGGGAGGTCTTCAAAACCTGGCAGGCCAGCCTGCTGGGGTTTCCCAATCCGCTGCTTGGCATTGTTGCGTTCAGCGTTGTCATCACAACCGGAGCGATGCTTCTTGCGGGGGCGACCGTGGCGAAATGGTACTGGCGCTCCCTGCAGGTGGGAGTGAGTCTGGGGATGGTATTCACCATCTGGCTGTGGAGCCAGGCCCTCTTCGCCATCGGGATCCTCTGCACCTACTGCATGGTGGTCTGGGCTGCGATGATCGTGCTCACCATATTCCTGACCTCACGCAATGTGCTCCGCGGCGCTCTTCCGGGAGGACAAAGAGCACGGGCGTTCCTCAGCGGCTGGACGGGCACGACGGCGGTGCTGCTGCTGGTTGCGACGGCGGCCAGCGTGTTCTTCAGGTTTATCGGCGTGTTTGTGGACTGACTGAACCCACCGGACCGTGGCGAGTCTCCTGAGGACTGGGTGCGGCGCACCCAGGCGAACCTTGGTCGTCTAACCCCAGCACCCACGCAGCGCTCCCCTGCCGGATGGCTGGCCGAAGTAGCCTCCAGCAGGGGAGATGTCAGGGAAATCCGGCCATGGTGACTAGGGTGACGGCTTGCCACCATTGACGTTCAGGGTTTCGCCCACCACATAGCTCGACTCGGACGATGCCAGGAAGACATACGCGGGGGCCAGTTCCGTGGGCTGACCGGCACGGCCCAGTGGGGTGTCCTTGCCAAACTCGGGCAACTTGTCCTTCGGCTGCCCATCCGAAACCTGCAACGGAGTCCAGATCGGGCCCGGCGCCACCGCGTTGACCCTGATGCCACGCGGCGCCAGCTGCTCAGCGAGTCCCTTGGTGAAGTTGTTGATCGCAGCCTTGGTGCTCGCGTAGTCCAGCAGCGTGGATGACGGAGTGTAGGCCTGAATCGAAGTCGAGTTCACAATGCTCGAACCCGGCTTCAGGTGCTTCAGCGCCTCCCGGGTGATCCAGAAGAAGGAGTAGATGTTGGTCTTGAAGGTTTCATCCAGTTGCTCGTCGGTCAGATCCTCGAGGCGTTCGACGGCGATCTGCTTACCGGCGTTATTGACCAGGATGTCCAGGCCGCCCAACTGCTCGACGGCGTCGGTAACCAGGGACCGGCAGAAGGCTGCATCGGTCAGGTCACCGGGAAGCTTGACGGCCTTTTGGCCGCACTCTTCGATGATGCGGGCAATCTCCACCGCATCCGGCTCCTCCTGTGGGAGGTATGACAGGGCCACATCGGCGCCCTCCCGTGCGAAGGCGATGGCCACCGCGGCGCCAATACCGGAATCCGCTCCCGTAATGAGGGCTTTGCGACCCTGGAGTCGCCCAGTCCCCCGGTAGGAGGTTTCCCCCCGGTCGGTCTGCGGTTCCAGATCACGGTCCAGCCCCGGCTCGGGTTGATCCTGCTTGGGCGGCGAGATGCTCGGGAATCGGGTGACGGGATCCTGGAAGGTGTACTGGTCGGTCCCTGAAGTCGTGTCAGTCATGGAATCCTCACTAGCCGTGCGTAGGAACGAGCCGGTCTGTGCAGGCCAGCGGGGAAGCAGATCTGATACCGCTTCCCCTAAAGCTAAGCCTACTGACTATCTTAGGTGGCGGGTGGTACCCAAGACAAGGCAATCAGCAAGGTTGAGTCCCAGATAGGATCTCCTGCGCTCTTAGCGGGCGTGGAGGCTAAAGGATCTGGGCGAAGAAACCGGCGCCAATGCTCGCCACGAGGGCAACGATCAAAAGCCAGACGATGGGCACACGATATTTATTGATGAAGCGCATAATCCCCCAGTCTAGGCGAGCGATGCAGGACCCCTCCGCCAGCGGAAATAATTCACGGCGCCACAACGCTGGACCGGTTATGGACAAACCAGTTGCAGTTACGGGATCCACCGGAGCCGTCGGCCGCGCCGTTGCCCGCAGCCTTTCGGCGGCCGGGCTCTCCCTTCGGCTACCGGTCCGGGACTTTGACCGCGCACCGGTGCTGGCCGGTGCGACGGCGGCTCGCTGCAGCTACGCGGATCGTGCAGCGGCCACTGCCGCGCTCGACGGCGTCCACACCCTCTTCATGGTGTCAGCAAGCGAGGCCCAGGACCGGGTCGACCAGCACCTGACCTTCGTCGACGCCGCCAGGGAAGCCGGCGTCCGGCACATCGTGTACACCTCGTTTTCCGGGGCGGCCGCGGACGCTACCTTCACCCTCGGTCGGGACCACTGGGCCACTGAAGAGCACATCCGGCGCTCGGAGCTGGACTACACGTTCCTCCGCGACAACCTTTACCTGGACATCCTGCCGTTCCTGGCAGACGATGGTGGAGCCATCCGCGGTCCAGCCGCCGACGGCCGGGTAGCGGGAGTCGCCCGGGCCGACGTTGCGCGAGTAGCCGCCGTCGTTCTCCAGGACCCATCAGCACACGCGGGCCAGACCTACGAGCTGACCGGGCCCGAGGCGTTGACCCTTGAAGATGCCGCGGCGATCATCACCGCCGAAACCGGCAGGACCATCAGGTACAAACCCGAAACGATCGAGGAAGCATATGCCTCCCGGCAGCACTTCGGTGTGCCCGGCTGGCAGCTCGAGGCCTGGGTCAGCACGTACACCGCCATCGCCGCCGGGGACATGGCCACGACGACGACGACGGTACAGGACCTCACCGGCCGGCGGGCGTTGAGCCTTACCGACGTCCTTCGCGACGCCCGATAGGCTCGGGACATGCGCAGAGACTTCAGCAGGGACGACACGCCAGCGGGGGATTTTTACCGTCTGCTCACGGCGACTGTGGTGCCACGTCCCATCGCCTGGGTGTCATCCCGATCTGCGGCAGGTAACGACAACCTCGCCCCGCACTCGTTTTTTACTGTCGCGTCGGTGCACCCGCCGATCGTCGCGTTCACCTCAGTGGGCCGAAAGGATACCCTGCGGAACATCGAGGAAACCGGCGAGTTCGTGGTGAACTTTGCACCCGAGCCGCTCTTCGAACAGATCAACGCCACGGGCACCAATTTCGCCCGGGAGGTGAGCGAGTTCGACGCCGCGCACCTGACCCGCGAGCCGAGCCGGACCGTCGCAGCGCAGCGAGTGCTTGAGTCCCCGGTCGCCCTGGAATGCACGTTGCATCTGGTGCAGCCCATTGGTGATTCCTTCGTCGTCTTCGGCGAGGTCAGCCATGCAGCAATTGCTGAGGACGTCCTGGAGGGCACTCATCCGCTGATGGAGCGTCTCAGGCCTCTGTCACGGCTGGGCCGCAACGAGTGGGGCACCACTGGTCAGGTACAGACCATCAACCGCATCCCCGTCAATGAGTGGCCAGGCCACTTCCGCGGCTAAATGGTGATGCTGAAACCAACCCGTAAAGGGCAGCGGAGTCGGGGCCTACGGCGCCACCTCTAGTTATGCCGAGCGGCGCATACTTACAGGATGCATCCAGCTATAACCCGTAAACTGGCTCCAATCCACGGGTTTAGCAATCCCTCCGTCTGCTGTGGAGCAGAACCCAACGCAGGGACCCCATGAGCATTGCTACTTCCGGCCGCAGCGTCCGCGTTTCGAAGCCGAACGACCTGGTCGCCTCCTATTCCATCCTGCTCAAGCAGGTGCGCAAGGAGGGTCTGCTGAACCGTCGCCGCCGCTTCTACGCCTCGGTCTTCGCTGCACTCGCGGTGACCATGGGCGCGGCCTGGACGGGGTTCGCCCTGCTGGGCGACACCTGGTTCCAGTTACTGATCGCCGCGGTGCTCGGCATTGTCTTCACCCAGATCGCGTTCCTGGCCCACGAGGCGTCCCACCGGCAGATCTTCAAGACCCGCGGCGCCAACGACTGGTCAGGGCGGATCCTGGCGGCCGGCGTCGTCGGCATCAGCTACCAGTGGTGGATGAACAAACACACCCGCCACCACAACGACCCCAACGTGGTGGGCAAGGACCCCGACATCGAAATCGACACCATTTCCTTCACCGAGGAAGACGCCGCGAAGGCCACCGGATTCCACGCCTGGATCACCCGCCGCCAAGGCTACCTCTTCTTCCCCCTCCTCACCCTCGAGGGACTGAACCTGCACGCCAAGTCCATCGCCACCCTCTTCCGCCCCGGAACCGTCCAGGGCCGCTGGATCGAACTCGCGCTCCTCGCGGTCCGGTTCGGCGCCTACCTCGGCATCCTGTTCTGGTTCCTGCCCGCCGGCATGGCGTTTGCCTTCATCGGCGTGCAAATGGCCGTGTTCGGCATCTATATGGGGGCATCCTTCGCCCCCAACCACAAAGGCATGCCAATCATCCCAAAGAACAGCAAGCTCGATTTCTTCCAGAAGCAGGTCCTGACCTCACGAAACATCAAAGGCGGGTCCTTCGTCAACAACGCTTTCGGCGGGCTGAACTTCCAGATTGAACACCACCTGTTCCCGGACATGCCACGCCCGCACCTGCGCAAGGCCGCGCTCATCGTCCGTGAGCATTGCGAACGCCTTAAGGTGCCGTACACCGAAGTCGGAGTCGCCGCGTCCTACGGTGCAGTGGTCTCCTACCTCAACCGGGTGGGGCTCGCCGCACGCGACCCGTTCGACTGCCCCATGGTCAACAAATACCGGCACCAGTGAATCCATAGCCTCGGTAACGGCGGCGGTCCGCACCGATTGGTGGGGCCGCCGCCGCCAGTTGTGACAGGATCACTGCATGGATGTCCGTCACCTGAAGTACTTTCTCGGGGTTGTGGACCACGGCGGTTTCGGGCGGGCTGCGGCCTACCTCCACGTGGCGCAGCCTTCACTCTCCCAGGCTGTGGCTGCCCTGGAACGGGAACTCGGCGTCGAACTCTTCCACCGCACCGGGCGCCGTGTGGTGGTGAGCGAACCGGGCCTGGCGCTGATCGAACCTGCCCGGCGGGCAGTCCGGGAGCTGGAAGCGGTCTGGACCATGGTTGAATCGCTTAAGGGCCGGCTTGTTGGCCAGGTGGACCTTGCGCTCATGCCGTCTCAGGGCATTGAACCTTTCAGCACCGTGGCCGTCCGTTTTGGCAACCTCTACCCCGGGGTAATGATCAGCGCCCACGCTGCTTATACGGGTGACGAGGTCGTCAATCTCGTCAAGACCGGTGTGTGCGAGCTCGGGCTTCTGGGCAGCACCGAGTTCCTGCCCCCACCCGGGATCGGGATCCTGAAAATCCAGGAACAGGACATGGTGCTCCTGGGCCGGCCGGGGAAGCCCTTCCGTGACGGCGCCGTGGTGCGGCATGAGGACCTGGAAGGCCAACGTCTTATCTCCTCACCGGCCGGCAGCGTGATGCGACGGGTGGTGGATAACATCATCGCATCGGGAGTCAAGGTCGATCTGGCCGTAGAGGTCGCCCACCGGGCCTCCATCCTGCCGCTCGTGCTGGCTGGCGGTGGACTCGCCGTCATCGCTGCAGCGTGGAGCGGCTTCGCCCGGCAGAGCGGCGCGGCCGTGATGACCCTCACACCGACTGAAACCCTGACGGTGGCCCTGGCCTACCGCGAGGGCCACCCCTTGACTCCGGCCTCTCTCGCCTTCGCGGATGTCATCCGACAATACGCCTCTGACATGGATCGATAGCCAAAGCCTATGGGTAGCATCTGATACAAGTCTAGGACAGTCGCCACATCCGCGGTCTAGAGTCGCGGTTATGGCTCCCCTACGTTTTCGCATCGCTGTTATTCCCGCCGACGGCATTGGCAAAGAAGTTGTTGCCGCCGGCCGGCAGGTCCTCGACGAAGTCTCGCGCACCTCGGCCGAGGAGATTTCCTTTGAATGGACCGAGTTTCCGTGGGGGTCGGACTACTACGCGGAGAACGACCGGATGATGCCTGCGGATGGTCTCGATCAGCTGAAAGGCTTCGATGCAATCTACTTCGGCGCCGTTGGCTGGCCGACAGTGCCAGACCATATCAGCCTGTGGGGGCTCCGTCTGGCCATATGTCAAGGATTTGACCAATGGGCCAACATCCGTCCTGTCCACTTCCTGCCTGGAATTCAGAGCCCGTTACGCAAAGCCGATGATGTTTCCCTGGACTGGATCGTGGTGCGGGAAAACAGCGAAGGCGAGTACGCTGGCGTGGGTGGCCGCAACTTTTCCGCCCGCGGCGCTGGCGGGGAAGTTGCCGTTCAAAGCGCGCTCTTCACCGAGGTTGGCTGCGAACGGATCATGCGGTTTGCCTTCGAACTGGCACGCACCCGCGACCATGTGAAGGTCTCGAGCGTCACCAAAAGCAACGCACAGCAGTACGGCATGGTGTTGTGGGATGACGTCTTCAAACGGGTGTCACTGGATTACCCGGACGTTGAGACGGAGAGCGTTCTGGTGGATGCCATGGCGGCCAAATTTGTCCTGAAGCCAGAGGAGCTCTCCGTGGTGGTGGCTTCCAACCTGAACGCCGACATCCTTTCTGATCTCGGTAGCGCCCTGGCCGGAAGTCTGGGCCTGGCCAGCAGTGCCAACCTCAATCCTGAAGGCCGGTTCCCCAGCATGTTTGAGCCAGTGCATGGAACCGCTCCGGACATCGCAGGCACCGGCGTCGCCAATCCTATCGGCGCTATCGCCAGCGCGGCCCTAATGCTCCAACACTTTGGGCTAGCCGAGGATGCGTCAAGGATCAGCGCCGCCATTAACAGCGTCACCACCGCCGGACTGCTGCCGCAGGACCTCGGCGGTACGAGCACCACGGCAGAGTTGACCCAGGCGATTATCAACGCCCTTTCACGGACCCCGGCTCAGGTCAGGACCGCGCGCTAGACCCAAAATCCGCACCATATCTTACCAATGGAGGTAACGATGAAAAACCGTCGCGTACTAGGTTCAGTTGTGTCAATGATGGCCATCGGTTTGGCCGCTACCGGCTGTGGTGGAGAAGCCGAGTCGGGTGCTGACTTCCCGCAGCAGCGTATCGACTACGTACTGCCGTTCGACGCCGGGGGCGAATCCGACATCACCGCCCGGCTGCAGCAGGAGGCACTCTCCGAAGCCCTAGGCCAGGATGTCAGCGTCTCCTACAAGCCCGGCGGGGGCGGTGCCCTGGGGTGGTCCGAACTGACACGCACCGAAGGAGACGGCTACACCGTCATGGGCAGCAACCTGCCCCACATCATCCTGCAGCCGATGCTCCGCGACGATGCCGGCTACGAAACCGAGGACCTCAAACAGGTCTACATCTTCCAAAGCACCCCCAACGCGCTTCTGGTCCCTGCAGACAGCGATATCCAGGATCTGGATGACTTCATTGCGGCAGCCGAGGCTGATCCAGGGGCCATGTCGATTGGGGGAAGCGGCGACTTCACCGCCAACCACCTGGGTACCTTGATGCTCGGCGATTTAGCCGGGATCGACGTCACCTACACTCCTTTCTCCGGCACCGGAACGGCCGTGCCGGCGCTCCTGGGCAATCACGTGGACGCGCTGATGTCCTACTCCCCACAGATCAGCCAGCTGGGCGACCAGGTCAGGGCGATTGCGGTCGCGACCGACGAGCGGATGCCAAGCCTGCCGGATGTCCCTACGTTCGCCGAACAGGGGTACGACCTGGTTGACGGCGCCTACCGCGGCATCTCGGTGCCGTCGGAGACCCCTGACGAGATAGTCCAGACCCTTGCGGACGCCTTCGCGGAGGTCAACGAGGACCCCGAGTTGATCGCGTCCTTCGAGGAACAGGCGTTCGTGCTGGAGAATTACGGACCGGAGGAAGCCCTGGAGCTTACCGAAGAGCGCACAGCCGTGTACGAGGAGCTGCTGACCAGACTTGAGCTGGTCCCCTAATGTTCGAGATGCTCGGCCAGGGGCTGCTTGCCAACCTGGCCCCCTCCATGCTGCTCCTGGTGCTGATCGGCACCCTGGCCGGCATGACGCTTGGGGCGATGCCGGGGCTCAGCGCCACCATGGGTGTTGCGTTGTTGGTGCCCTTCACCTTCGCCATGGATCCCACCTCGGGCCTGGTGTTGCTCGGCGCCTTCTATATGGGAGCAATCTACGGAGGCGCCTTCACAGCGATCCTCATCAATGCCCCAGGTACTCCATCGTCCATTGCCACCGCTCTGGACGGTTATCCCCTGACCAAGAAGGGGAAAAGCGAGTACGCCATTGTCGGCGCCACGATGGGGTCCTTCGTGGGCGGCATCGTCGGGGTCATTGCCCTGATCTTCCTTGCCCCACCCCTGGCACAGTTCGCCCTGCGCTTCGGGCCTCAGGAGTACTTCTGGGTGGCAATCTTCGGGTTGACGATTATCGCCAGCCTGGCCTCCGGGTCGCTGCTCAAGGGCCTCATCGGCGGGCTGGTGGGCCTGCTCCTGGCAACCATCGGGATCGCGCCGGTGGGAGGTGATGTGCGGTTCACATTCGGCGAATCGACGTTGCAGGGAGGGATCCCGCTGGTGCCGGCACTGATCGGTCTCTTCACCATCCCGGAAGTCATCCGGCTCGTGGCGCTCCGTACGCGGGACGCGCAGATGGCTGACGCAGACCAGAAGAAGGCCAGCGTCTTGGGGATGGTGAAGGACATTTTCAGCCGCCCGATGAATCTGCTGAGATCTTCACTGATCGGTACCGCCGTCGGAATCCTTCCCGGCGCTGGTGGAAGTGTGGCCAACCTTGTTGCCTACAACGAAGCGAAACGGGCCTCGAAGCATCCGGAAACCTTCGGCAAGGGCGAGATCGATGGGGTGGTGGCGTCCGAGTCGGCCAACAACGCCACAGTGGGCGGCGGCTTCATCCCCACCCTCACCCTCGGCGTACCCGGCACACCGCCCGACGCCATCATTCTGGGGGTCCTCCTGCTGCATGGCTTGCGCCCCGGCGCCCAGCTGTTCGAATCGTCGGGTGAACTGGTTTACACCTTCATCATTGCCCTGGCAGTTTCCGCAGTGATGATGGTGCCCGTTGGCCTCATCGCGGGTCGCGGACTGCAGCGGGGAGTGATGGCGGTTCCGGTGCGATACCTGGCCCCGGGCATCACGGTGCTGGCGATCATCGGCGCGTACGCCATCCGCAGCTCCGTGGTCGACGTCTTCATCATGCTCGCCCTCGGCGCGGCGGTGTACCTGATGGCGCTGGTGGGTATTGGTGCTGCGCCGATTGTGCTCGGGCTAGTGCTCGGGGTCATCGCTGAAACCGGGCTGGTGCAGGGCATCCTGACCTCCTCCGGTGCCGACATGGCGTGGACTACATTCTTCACCCGCCCCATCAGCCTGGTGCTGATCGCGATGTGCGTGCTGTCAGCGCTGTGGCCCATCATCCAGAAGCGGCGCGACCGCGGGTCCAACAAGGCTGTTGGCGACCTGCTGCCGGTGGACCAGGCAGGAAAGGACTGATATGGGCAACGTTATCGGCGGATTCGCCATGCTCCTGATCTGCTTGATCTTCTGGCTGCAACGCGACTATTCCAGCGACTACGGGGGTATTTTCCCCGACGCCGTCATGGTGACGCTCGCGGTGCTCAGCGTAATCCTCGTGGCGCGCGGCCTGCTGTGGCGCCAGGACTCGGGATGGGACTGGACCGGACGCCTTAAGCTCGGAGGACTCGGGCGTGCCATCCTGCTCCTTGTCGCCTGGGTCGCCTCGCTGCCAATTCTGGGTTATCTGGTGGGCGGAGTGATTTTCTTTACTCTCATGGCAGTCTTCATGCGCACCTCCCGTCCAACCTGGAAAAACGTCCTGCTCGATCTGGCCGTGGCAATCGTCGTGGTTGGAGCCTTCTACCTCGCGTTCACGCAGGTGCTCTATGTAAAACTGCCGGAACTATCCCTTTGACACTGAAAGACAACTGACTATGACACTTCCGAAGTACCATGTGGCCGTCATTGCGGGCGATGGCATCGGCACCGAAGTAATGCCTCCGGCCCAGCGTCTGCTGGAACTAGCCGGGAAGCAGTTTGGCTTCTCCTTCGAGTGGGAGGAATTCGACTGGGGCTGCGAATACTATTCCCGCACGGGGCAAATGATGCCGGAGAACGGTCTGGCCCAACTGGCTGAATGCGACCAGATCCTTCTGGGCGCGGTGGGGTTCCCCGGCGTACCCGACCACGTATCCCTATGGGGACTGCTGATTCCGATCCGGCGGGCCTTCCAGCAGTACATCAACCTGCGTCCGGTGAAGCTGCTCCCTGGCATCGAGTCTCCGCTGCGCAAGGTGCCCGCCGGTGGCATTGACTTCCTGGTGGTGAGGGAAAACAACGAGGGAGAGTATTCCGAAAGCGGCGGCCGGCTATACCGGGGTACCCCCCAGGAACTCGCCATCCAGGAGTCCGTGTTCACCCGGTTCGGGGTGGAACGTGCCATGCGCTACGCGATCGGCCTCGCGGAACAGCGCAAGGGACAGTTGGCATCCGCCACCAAGTCGAACGGGATCATCCACACCATGCCGTTCTGGGACGAGATTCTCCGCGAACTCGGCGCGGAGCATCCACAGCTGAAAATCTTCGAATACCACATTGATGCGCTGGCGGCGCTCTTCGTGCTGGACCCGGCACGGTTCGACGTCGTCGTCGCATCCAATCTATTCGGAGACATTCTGACGGACCTGGGTGCAGCAATCATTGGAAGCATCGGCATAGCCCCGTCGGCGAACCTCAACCCGGAAGGGGATTTTCCCTCCATGTTCGAGCCCGTGCACGGCTCCGCCCCTGACATTGCAGGGCAGGGCAAAGCGAATCCGCTGGGCCAAGTCTGGGCGGCGTCGATGATGCTCGACCACCTGGGCCATGAGGATGCAGGGGCCGCTTTGCTGACCGCGATGGGCCAGGTGCTTGAGGAAACCGACATACGGACACCAGACCTCGGCGGCTCGGCAACTACGGAAGAGGTCTCCGAAGCCCTGGCGAAAGCGTTACAAACCCTGTCACCGGCGGGAGTGAACGGATGAGAATAGTCGAAATCCGGGAGCAGACCCTCCCCATCAGCTCCTCCATCCGCAACGCGTTCATTGACTTCAGCAAAATGACGCTGAGCCTGGTAGCCGTCATCACCGATGTGGTGCAGGATGGACGCCCCGTAGTGGGATACGGGTTCAATTCGAATGGCCGGTACGGGCAGGGCGCGATGATGAGGGAACGGTTCATCCCCCGGATCATGGAAGCCGACCCCGTCGACTTGCTGGATAACACCGGCGACAACCTGGACCCCAGCCGAATCTGGGATGTGATGATGTCCAATGAGAAACCCGGTGGCCACGGCGAGCGGTCCGTGGCCGTTGGCGCGCTGGACATGGCGGTGTGGGACGCAGTGGCCAAAGTCGAGCAGAAACCCCTGTTCCACTTATTGGCTGAACGGCACGGAACCGGCACCCCCGATCCGAAGGTATTCGTGTATGCGGCCGGTGGTTACTATCAGCCGGGACGTGGAGTTCAGGGGCTCCTGGACGAGATGCGCAGCTACCTGGACCGCGGCTACACGGTGGTGAAGGCGAAGATTGGTGGCGCCCCGCTGGCGGAGGACCTGAAACGGATTGAGGCGGTTCTCGGGATGCTCGAGCCCCATCAGCGCCTGGCCGTGGACGCCAATGGAAGGTTCGACCGGAAGACAGCAGTGGTCTATGCCGAAGCCTTGTCCGCCTACAATCTCTTTTGGTACGAGGAACCGGTGGATCCGCTGGACTTCGACGCACAGGCAGAGGTTGCCGCCGTGTATGCGAAGCCCCTCGCCACCGGGGAGAACCTGTTCTCGATGCAGGACGCACGCAACCTCCTCCGGTACGGCGGCCTGCGCCCGGAGAAGGACTGGCTACAGTTCGACTGCGCCCTCAGTTACGGCCTGGTCGAGTACCTGCGGACCCTCTCGATGATTGATGAACACGGCTGGTCCCGCTCGCGCTGCGTTCCACATGGTGGCCACCAGATGTCGCTCAACATCGCGGCTGGGTTGGGACTGGGCGGCAACGAGTCGTATCCCGACCTGTTCCAACCCTTTGGCGGCTTCCCCGACGGCGTGGAAGTGGTGGATGGCCACATCACCATGCCCGACCTTCCCGGCATCGGGTTCGAAGGGAAGGCCGACCTTTACGTTGTGATGCGGGCGCTCAGTGACTGACCGCCCGGGTGGTCGCCGTCCGCTCGTCGCGGTCACCCGGTCCACCCTGCCGGGTAATGGGCTGAACCGGCTTCGCGAGCATGCCGATGTGATCGTGTGGCACGACGACGACGTCGTTCCGTTCGGGGAGCGACTGCGGAAGTTCGCCGCCCACGCGGATGGTCTGCTGGGGTCCTTCGCCAGAGTGGACCGCGCCTTTTTCGAAGCGGCTCCGAACCTCCTGGTGGTGGCGCTGCCGAATGCCGGATATGACGCAATCAACGTCGAGGCCGCGGTGGATCACGGCGTCGTCATTACCAACACCCCCGGGGTGTTGCACGAGACGACAGCGGATACTGCGTTTGCGCTGATTCTTCTGGCCCGGAGGCGGCTGGTGTTCGCCTCCGATGACCTGCGGGCCGGAAACTGGAAGCGAACGGGCCTGGACGAGCATCTCGGCCTGGACGTGTCTGGGGCAACGCTTGGACTGGCTGGGTTCGGCCAGATCGGGCAGGCAGTGGCCCGCCGTGCCGCGGGGTTCGGCATGAACGTGCTGCACAGTCTGTCCCGGACCGGCACCAACGAACTGTCGACAGCGGTTTCGTGGGATGAGTTGCTTGAGCGTTCGGACGTGCTGTCGCTGCACGTACCCCTGACCCCTGAAACCAGGGGCCTGATCGGCCGGGCGGAACTTGCCGCGATGAAGCCAACCGCGACCCTGGTGAATACCGCACGCGGGCCAATCGTCGATACTGCTGCCCTGATCGAAGCGCTCGACCGCGGGGCCCTCCATTCAGCCGGACTCGACGTTTTCGAAACGGAGCCGCTGCGTGATCCGTCCGAGCCGGTGCTGCGTCATCCACGGATAGTTTCATTGCCGCATGTAGGCTCGGCAACCGAGGCGACGCGGGAAAAAATGGTGGACCTAGCCGTGGCCAATATCATCAGCGTCCTCAACGGTCAGCCAGCACTGACGCCGGTACCGGAGTGTGTTGCAGCCGGACGAATCACCGGCTGACGCGCCGCCGTAGCTGATCTAGGCGTTCCACAGTCCGTAGGAATCGGCCAGGGAGGAAATCTTCTGTGCGCGGGCCAGTCGGGGCAGGTAGGACCCATCCCCTACCACCGCGCCAGCGGCGTGAGCGCTGAGGAGTTCATGGGCCCACACAATTTCGGACTCGCTCGGGGACAGTCCCTTGTTGATCGTGTCCGTGGCGTCAGGCAAAAGGCACAACTTCCCGGTCATTCCCATGGACGCCGTCACTTTACAGGCTTCCAGCAGGGTGTCGCCCAACGCACCGACCGTTGGCCCGTCGATGGGGCCGGGAAGCTGTCCCACCCGGGAGGCCACCACCAGCTTGGCGCGTGCGTAGGCCAGGGCCATTGGCTCGTCCGAAGCTCCCGTGTCCCGGCGGAAGTCGCCGACACCGAATGCCAACCGGAAGGTGCCGGGTGCGCTGGCGATCGCCGTTGCGTTCTCGATTCCCAGGGCCGATTCGACCAGGGCGAGCACCGGAGTGCCGGCCTGAAGCCGCATCGCGGTGTGGGTGACCTGCTCGGGCTTCTCGGTCATGGCGAGCATCACGCCGCGCAACCCGGGGGCTTTGGACAGCGCCGCTAGATCGTCAGCCCAGAAGTCGGTTTCGATGCCGTTGACCCTGACCCACGCGGTCATCCCAGTGGAGAGCGCCTCGACTACGCGCTCACGCGCCTCCGCTTTACCATCGGCAGGCACCGCATCTTCCATATCGAACACCACCGAATCCGCCTCGGAGGTCAGAGCGGGCGCAAAGTTGGCCTCGGATGCCGCAGAGGCTAGGAGCCAGGACCGGGAAAGCTTGGCGGGGAGCGCAGCAGCGCGGCTGTTTCGTAAGGAAGCCATACCAGAACACTACTGAACCGTTGGAGTCATAATCCACCGCAGCACCGTAGTCGTCGCAAACACTACGAACAAAAGTCTTGGAGAACCGGCGGCTACTGAGTGCGCTCCAGGGTCAGCCCGAGGTGGGCAGCGATTTCCCGCCCAACCTGCTGTAGTAGTGGTGTTGCGTTCGCAATGCACAGGTCGACGTCCGGCTCCAGGTCTGTCAGCGCGAACGTGCGCTCGAACCCAGCGGATACCAACTGCTCGGGGGTCAGCACGGTCCTGCCGCACACCGCGATAGCCCTGACGCGGGCCGCCGCTGCGGCATTAGCGACCCCCAGCGGGGTCTTACCTCCGAGGCTCTGTTCATCAAGGCTTCCTTCGCCGGTGATCACCAGGTCGGCGCCGCGTAACTTTCCGGCCAACCCGGCCAACTCCAGTACGACGTCGATTCCCGGCCGGCGCCGCGCGTTGAGGATGGCGAGCGCCGCAAACCCGACTCCTCCTGCCGCTCCGGCGCCCGGGGCAGTGACCATCTCATCGACCATTGGACCCGCCACTGCGCCGAGAATGCTGACGAAACGGGCCAGGGCCGCATCGAGTTCCTCGACATCGGTAGGTGTGGCTCCCTTCTGCGGTCCGAACACCGCTGCCGCACCGGTGGCTCCCAGAAGCGGGTTGTCGACGTCGGACGCCAGGGTGATCGAGGCGGCTGGCAGGCGTGGGTCCAGGCCGGTCAAATCGATCCGGGCGAGGGACGCGAGCGCTGCACCGCCGGGCGGAAGGTTGCGGCCCTCGTCGTCGAGCAGCCTGGCCCCCAGACCAGTCAGCACGCCTGCCCCTCCGTCGGTGCTGGCGCTGCCGCCGACCCCGAGGACAATGTCAGTGCAGCCACGGTCGAGGGCGAAGCGAATGAGATCGCCGGTTCCACGACTGGTGGCGCCGCGGGCATTGAGGATGCCGCCGGGCAACACGGCGAGGCCGGATGCGAGCGCCATTTCGATGACGGCCTGCGTGCCACGGATCGCGATGGGCGCCTCCAGGGGCTCGCCGGTTGGCCCGGTCACTGTGGTGCTGTGAAGGGAGAACCCGGCAGCGACGGCGGCGTCGAGAGTCCCCTCACCGCCGTCGGCTGCTGGCACCTGTTCGATCGACAGGAGAGCATCGGGGCCCGCTGCCGCGCGCAGCCCGACGGCCACGGCGTCGGCAACCTCGGGGGCGGACAGCGACCCCTTGAACTTGTCCGGTGCAATTACTATGCGCATACGGTCATTACATCACTGGTGGTGCCCCTCGGGCGGCTGGGGCGGGTCAACGGCTCCCGTATGACGCTGATCAGGGCGGAAAGCCTTGGCACGCACGGCTTCGGGAGCGTCACCTGATCCTTACGTGACGCGTGCGGTGGTGACCCAGACGAATGCCTCTGCTGCGGGGGTCTTGTACTCGAGACCAACCGGACCCTGGTAGCCGAGGGCCCGGCTGCGCTCAATCCAGTCGGCCAGTGGCAGGTCTCCGCTGCCGGGGACCCCACGACCGGGAGCGTCGGCGATCTGGAGGTGTCCGAAGTCCTGGGCGTGGGCCTCGATTACCGCGCCGACGTCGTCCCCGTTCGCTGACAGGTGGTAAAAATCGGCGAGAAGTTGAATATTGGCGGCGCCCCGGGCATGCACTTCCGCGATCACGTCCAAGGCATCCTGCGCGGTCTTCAGCGGGTACCGGTCGGCTCCGCTGATCGGCTCAAGGAGGACGGTCCCGCCGATCTTGGCGACAGCGTTGGCGGCAAGAACAAGGTTGTCGATGGCCAGTGCGTCCTGTTCCTCGGCGCTCACGCCGTCGATCCGGTTGCCGTAAAGGGCATTGAAGTGTCTGCAGCCCAGTCGTTGACCGATGCCGACGACCACCGGCAGGTTAGCGCGGAAGTCGTCGCTGCGGCTGGGCCACGAGACCAGTCCGCGGTCCCCGCCGGGCATGTCTCCGGCGTTGAAGTTCAGGCCGGTCAGCTGGACTCCTGCACTGGTGATGGCGTCCTCGAACTCTTGGATTTCCGTCGGAGAGGGCGTTGAGGTGGGGAACGGCCACCAGAACTCCACGGCATCGAATCCGGCGCTCTTCGCAGCGGCCGGCCGTTCCAGCAGAGGCAGTTCAGTGAGAAGGATTGAACAGTTCACTGTGTAGGTCATTGGCAATCCGATTCGATAGCAATTCCGTAATCTGAAACTCGTCTTCTGTTGGATGGAATATTAGGCCGGATTAGGATGGTCCGTCAACGGATTCGGTGCGAAAATCTAACGAGGGCGAGTTCCTAGGCGGCATGACGCGCTCCAGCTCGCCGTAGGTGCGCCAGAATACGTCCCTTGAACTCAGCCTCCCGGAAGAGATCGGTCCATTCGATCCGCAGGAAGGTCCACCCGAGCGCGGTCAGGGCCTCTTCGTGACGGCGCTCCTCAAGCAACCCCACGGCAGTGAGCTGATAGTTAGAGTACTTGGCCCAACCGCCAATCATGAGTGCGGCCCGCGGCTCCCGCCAGGCGAAGTGCAACCGGAACCCGCCCAGGTGACTGGACACCAGGGCCTGCTGCTCGGGCATGGGCAGAGGCATGGACCGCAGGATGTCGAGTGCGACGGTCTCGCCTGGTGATTCCGAAAGCTGGCTAGCGTTCCGCAATACCTTCCGAGCGCGCCCTATGCCCTTATGGTTGGCCAGAGACGCCACGATGGCATCCATTCGTTCCCGGCTCGCCCCAAGCTTGAGGGCGTGCTCGATCGTGATCAGTGCGCTCGGATACTGGAAGATCCGCGAACAATCTACTGCCGTGCGCTCGAGCGACGTGCTGAGAAAGCCGAACTTCCGGGTCACGTCGGAGGCGGCAAGCCAACCCTGATGCAGCCGCACATCTCGGGCATGACTGGTCGCGGACGCACCCGGTCGCTCGGTGATGTGGATCAGGGGATCCGGGTTCAGGAGGAATAGCCTGTGCAATCGAGCAGCAGAGGTATGGCTATAAATTGGGGCATAACTACCGGAGACCGCGCCGACCCTCCAATGCGCAAACACCTTCATGAGTGCCTGTCCATCTGTCGACAGCTTGTTCCACTGCCCAACGCTCAGATAGCAGCCTCTCCGCACCCGGATCAGCTGTCCATGCCGCACCAGTGCGTCAATATTTGCGGTAGTCAAACCCTGACCCGCGAGCTCATGCGTCAGCCATGGTCCCTGTCGATCCAGCCAATCCGGAAGAGTCATGGCAACAGGATGCCCTCCCCCGGAGCCCGCAGCCACGGGTGGACGCCACTATGTGGACAACCCCAGTGAACCGTTATGGGGAACAAACCTATGGGTGCATGCGTTTGCATGTATATACTGGCGTCCCGTGCTGGTTTAACCGAGGAGGAACTTGTGACCGCACAAACCGAAGGGCTCCACCACGTCACCGCAATCGCGGGCGACCCTCAGAGGAATATCGATTTCTACATCAAAGGCCTGGGCCTACGGCTGGTTAAGAAAACCGTGAACTTTGACGATCCCGGCACCTATCACCTCTACTACGGTGACGAAGCGGGAAATCCCGGCTCCCTCCTTACTTTCTTCCCGTGGCAGGGCGTCCGTAGCGGACGGGTGGGCAGCGGGCAATCCACCACCACTGCATTCTCCGTTCCGCAGGGAAGCCTCGGCTGGTGGCAACAACACTTCAAGGGCATCGGGGTCGATTCAGACCTCACCCGCGCCTCGTCCGAGGAAGAGCGCCTGTCCTTGCGCGATCCCGACGGCCTGCAAATCGACCTCGTGGCGTCGTCGCTCTCCGATCCCCGAAACCCGTGGGATTCCGCTTCAGTCCCGGCGGAATACGCAGTCCGTGGCCAGCACTCATCGGTGCTCACCGTCGAAGACCCCACCGCCAGCATCGAAACGTTTACTCGTGATCTGGGCATGAACATCCTCAGCGAAGCGGGTGGCAGGTACCGACTCAGCACCCATACTGGCGAGCCCGGCACCGTCGTCGACATCGTCACCGACCGACGCGGCGAACGCGGCCTCGTGGCCGGTGGCACCGTCCATCACATCGCCTTCCGCGTGCCCGACCAGGCCACCCAGGAGCTCTGGCGTCAGGAGTTAGCGGAGCGCGGCTACGCCGTCACGGCCATCCTCGACCGCCAATACTTCACGTCGATCTACTTCAGAGAGCCCGGCGGCACCCTGCTGGAAATCGCCACCGACACTCCAGGCTTCGATATCGACGAGCCGCTGCTCGAACTGGGGCGCTCGCTGAAACTGCCACCCTGGCTCGAACCCAACCGGGACGCCATCTCGCACGCGGTCGCAAAGATCAAGGTGCCCGATGAGAACAACCCATCCATCGCTACCTTCCTGAGCTAGGAGTCCGAATGACCAAAGTTGCACACTGGCCACACCTCTACGATGCGGGAACACCGGGCAGCGCTGTGCTGCTCCTCCTCCACGGCACCGGTGGGACCGAACACGACCTGCTTCCGCTGGCTCAGCGCCTCGCCCCCGGCGCCGGGTACCTTTCCCCCCGCGGCCCGGTGCAGGAACACGGGATGAACCGCTGGTTCCGGCGGTTTGGTGAGGGCCAGTTCGACGTCGACGACGTCGTCCGCCGTGCAGCTGAACTCGCCGAGTTCATCGGTTGGGCACGGGACCATTACGCCCTGGGCAACCGGAAGGTCATTGCCGTCGGATTCTCCAACGGGGCGAACATCGCACTTGCCACGGTATTACTGCATCCACGGGTGCTGGACGACGTCGTCGCGTTCTCCGGGATGTACCCGCTGGGTGACCGGGCGTCCGACGGCGATCTGGCGGGTACAGCCGTCGCGCTCTTTAACGGCGAGGCAGATCCCATGGCGCCGCTGACCAGCGTGACGCAGCTGAAATCGGCGCTGGACGCCGCTGGCTCCGACGTGCATCAGGCCATCCGAAAGGGTGGCCATGGCGTGCACCCCGACGAGGTGGACGGTGCGGCGGCCTGGATCAGTTCCCGCGCCCCCGCCGCCACCCCATGACCAACGCCTCCCCCCACCTCCCCATCGAGGGGGGCCTTCGCCCTGACCCCGCGCCCTTGTCAGCACCGCACTCCCGGCATAGCATCCAGTAATGGATGCCGTTGAATACACTCCAACCCGGGATCAGCTCGTCTATACGTTCGGGGGCGCCGCTCCGGTAATGACCGTGCAGCCCGGTACGGTGCTCAAGCTGTGGTCCGAGGACGCCTTCAACCATGCGCTGACCAGTGTCGATGACCTGTCAAGCGAGAAGGTTGACCTTCGGTTCGTCAATCCGCAGACCGGTCCGTTCTACGTGGCGGGAGCGGAACCCGGAGACACCCTGGCGATCCACATCGTCGACCTGACACCGGCACGGTCGTGGGGCGCGTCGGCCACCATTCCGTTCTTCGGCGGGCTGACCAGCACTGACCGAACTGCCTTTCTGCAGGAACCACTGCCGGACACTACCTGGATTTACCATGTAGACACAGCGCGACAGACCGTAGGATTTCAGGCCCGGCACAGCGACTTCGAGGTGGCGCTCCCCCTGGAACCGATGCTTGGCACCATTGGGGTTGCTCCGCCGGGCGGTGAGGTGCGGTCATCCCTGGTCCCCGAGCGGTTTGGTGGAAACATGGACTCCCCCGAGGTGAAACGGGGAACCACCGTCTATCTGGGGGTCAACGTCGAGGGTGCGTTGTTTTCGATTGGGGATGGCCATTACCGCCAGGGAGAAGGCGAGGCCTGCGGCACCGCGGTCGAAGGCGCCATGAACTCGACCATCCTTGTTGAGCTGATCAAGGGGAACGCGCCGGCCTGGCCGAGGCTGGAGAGCAATACCCATTGGATGACTGTTGGCTCCTCCCGGCCAATGGAGGATTCCTGGCGGATTGGTCAGGTGGAAATGGTGAGGTGGTTCAAGGACCTGTTTGGACTGCACCAGATGGATGCCTACCAGCTCCTTACCCAGACGGCGCTGGCGCCGATCGCCAATGCCGTCGATGCGAACTACAGCGTGGTCATCAAAGCGGCCAAACAGCTGTTCCCCCGGGTCCATGCCTTTGACGGAATACACGACGAGCTGCGGCGCCGCAGCCAAAACCTTTAGGAGAATCCATGGACCTGCAGCTCATCGGTCTCACTGTCCTGGTGGCTGGCGGCACGAAGGGCATTGGCCGCGCCATCGTCGATAGCTTCGCGGCGGAAGGCGCCAATGTGGGTTTCTGCGCGCGGAACGCCGCCGAGATCGAGGCGACCGAGACGGCCCTAGCTGACACCACAGGCCGCGTTTCGGGGACCGCCCTGGACATGGGGGACGCCGACGCCGTGGCCCGGTGGGTCGCCGACGCGGCGTCGATGTTCGGCGGAATCGATATCGTGGTCAGCAACGTCAGCGCACTAGCCATTCCGGATACCGACGAGTCCTGGGAAGCATCTCTGCGGGTGGACCTGATGGGAACGGTTCGGCTGGTCAAAGCCGCAATGCCGCACCTGGAGCAGAGCGAGGCGGCATCAATCATCGCCATCTCAAGCGTCTCCGGCCGCGAAGTGGACTTTGCATCGGGGCCTTACGGCACAGTGAAGTCCGCGCTCATCGCGTACATAGCGGGTCTGGCGTTTCAGCTTGCTGATAAAGGCATCCGCGCCAACACGGTCTCTCCCGGCAACACCTTTCACGAGGGTGGAGTGTGGCAGAGCATCGAACAGGGAAATCCCGAGCTGTACAGCATGGCGATGGGGCTGAACCCCACGCATCGGATGGGGACGCCCCAGGAGGTCGCTGACACGGTGGTGTTCGTAGCGAGCCCGCGGTCCAGCCGGACCACCGGGGCCAATATCCTGGTGGATGGCGGCCTGTCGCGGGGGATCCAGTTCTGATCCTTACATCCGCCCGAACCGGACGCGGACTACGACGAAGATTCCGTAGCAGATCAGCCCTACAGCGAGAACCACTGCCAGGCCTAACGGGTGAGCCATCATCGACCGGGGGAAGTCCTGGGTGAACTCACTCGAATCCGGTTCGTTCCCAGCATCGGAAAGTTCCTCAGCTGCGTCGGCCCCAGTCTTGGGTTTGCTGGTCTCCTCGGTGGACATACTGGCCACAGGATAGTGACCCGGTCGCAGCGAAGTGGCTGCCCGACCACTCGTTTGCGGCCCCGCCACTATTGCAGCACCTACAGGACTTAGAGAACTTCGAACGGATCCACTTTTGGTGCTACTTTTTCGACGTCGGCCGTGAGATCAATGTTCCGACTTCTTCTCCCTCGACGAAACCCTCGAACTCCACGAACGTCTTGACCTGATCGGCGGACGGATAGCCACGGTGCTACCGTTCGAAATCGGCTTCACCTGGATCATTCCCGGCATCGCCATCGCCGCGGTGCCGGTCCTCATGCTGCTCCGTCTCGTGCTGTCATCGCCTTCGAGCGTTCGCAACGGAATTATTCTGGCCGGCACGACATTCATCGTCGTCGAGACGATCGGCGGCAATTGGATCGACGCCAACGGGATGACCTGGCACTTCTTCGTCCTGGTCCTGGTTGAGCAAACCCTAGAAATGGCTGGAGTAGCACTCTGCCTCGCGTCCCTTCTCCATCTGTTGGAGTACAAGCGGTTCGACGGCGGAACCGCCTACCGCCTGGCGGAACGATTCACTAAACAGTCGGGCCGCCGTCGCTTTCTCAAGTGAGGCGGTCCAGCCCCGACTGTCTAGCCAGGGTTACGCAGATAGTCCAGTTGCGCTGCCACCGATGCCTCCGCGGCCCGACGAATTGAAGAGTCGACGTCGGCGTAGACCAGGTCGGTAATGTCGTTCACTGATGCGTCGGCTCCTATTTTCGCGAGCGCGGCACGTATCTGATCCAACCGCTCATACCGGTGCTGACGGTAAACAAGCGAGATGGCCGCCAAATCCGGCAGGATCGGCCCGTGGGCGGGTAGCACAGCGGCCGCGCCCAGAGCCTCCAGCTTCGCCAGCGAGTTGAGATACGGACCAAGGCGGCCGTCCGGGTAGTCGATGATTGTGGTGCCGCGGCCCAGGATCGTGTCACCAGTGAGCACGGAACCAGTGTCGCCATCGTCAGGCAGGTGAAAACAGACCGAATCCGAAGTGTGCCCAGGGGTGGCGAGAACCGAAATCCTTACACCTGCCGCGGTGATCTCCTCACCGTCCGTGAAAGGGTCTCCGCCGTAGCAATGGGCGGGGTCCATCGCCCGCACCGGCGCGCCGGTCAGCTGGTGGAAACGCTCACTGGCCTCGGTGTGGTCCCGGTGCCGGTGGGTGATGAGGACCAGTTCAACCGACCCTGCTCCGGCGAGCCCGGACAGGTGTTCCTCGTTCAGCGGCCCTGGATCGACGACAACAACCGGCCGCCCACCCTCGACTCCTCCCGGCGCGGCGAGCAGGTAGGAGTTCGTACCCTCAAGACTCATGGGACCCGGGTTGGGCGCGAGCCGGTACCGGGTCAGGACACTGCTTGTGATCAGGCCGGAGGCAGCGGGGGTACGCATGCGTCTACTTTAGTCAGCTGCTCTCTCGGACACTGTCCGGGTCCGATAGAGTGCGCAGCATGAGGACATTCCCAAACTCAGACCCGGCCGTTCCCCGGCTGGCAGTCAGCGTCCTGATGCTGCGCGGCGATCAGATCTTCATTCAGAACCGCTCGCTGACCATGGACTTCGCTGCGGGAGTTGTGGCGTTTCCGGGAGGTCGCGTTGACGACGTCGATCATGTCACGGCGCGCGCCCACCCGGCCCCCGCGTCTCTGCTGGCGACCCACGCACGCTGCTGGGCGGAGACCAGTGTTACGGCTGGCGGTTGGAGCGACCCGACGGAGGCTGCCGGGGTATTGCTGGCCGCCGCGGTCAGGGAGGTGCACGAAGAAACCGGGGCCATCTTGTCCCCTGCGGAGCTGACGCCGTGGGCCAACTGGATCACTCCAGCAAGCTACAGCAAGAGGTTCGATACGTTCTTCTATCTGACGCTGCTCACGCCGACGCTCGATCCTCAGCATCGCACTACCGAGGCAGATTCGTCTCATTGGGCCTCGGTGAAGGACATTCTTGTACGCGCTGCGGACGGCCGGGTGGAACTAATGCGCCCCACTGAAGCACTGCTACTGGAGCTGGCCTCGCTTCCAGGGGAGTCACCGGCGGCCCTCAACGTGGTGCTGGGGGCGCCCCGCCGGATCTCTCCGGTGGGCAGCATGTAACCTTCCAGATCTCGGCACCAAACACAACCGGGACTGCTCCAACAAAAAACCGCTGACGTGGTTTGATGTTGACGCTGGCAGATTCGACGGTTTGGGATCTGAGCAGGGCCTCGCCCGTAATCTGGCGTGGGAAAACTCAGATCGAACTCTCAGGAAACGAGAGTAACGTCCAGTGGTACCCGTTGTGATTGCGGCGCAAGCTGATCAAGGGAGATAGACCGTGAACCGTACGTGGCGAAACTGGATGCCAGCCGTGGCGATCACCGGTGTCCTTGGAGCCGGGGCTCTAGTGGTCCCCTTGACCGCCAGCGCTGCGGTGGATCTGCCAGATCTAAGCGCAGCCGAGATATTGGAACTCGCCGCCAGCCACTCGGTAGATGCGCTCTCCGGCACCATCGAGCAGACCTCCGACCTCGGCCTCCCCGATCTGTCCCTGATCGGCGGATCGTCGGGGGGTGCAGGCGTCAGTCCAGCGCCCGGGACAGACAGCGACGGCGGCGCAGCAGTGACCCCCGAAAGCGCGGTCCTTGAGCTGCTCACCGCGCCCCACACGGCGCGGGTCTTCCTCAACGGAACGTCACAGGCCCGCGTGCAGGTGCTCGACGACATGGCCGAACGCAACATCATCCTCAATGGCGACGACCTCTGGTTCTACGACTCGGAGGAAAATTCGGCAGTCCACGCCACCGTTCCGGAGCACGAACCAGGATCCACGCACCTCTCCGACGTCCCGACGCCGGATCGGCTCGCGGCGCTCTTCCTTGAGAAGGCCGATCCATCCACCGAAGTGTCGGTTGGACCCGACCACATGGTCGCCGGCCGTGCCGCCTATCAGCTGATCCTGACCCCACGCACTCAGGAAACGCTAGTCGGTTCAATCACCGTCGACATTGACGCCGAAACAGGACTGCCCCTCGCGGTGAGCGTTGCTGCGACCGGCGTAGCGAGCCCCGCGTTCAGCGCGGGCTACACCGAGATCAGCTTCGAAACGCCACCGGCCGGCACCTTCGCCTTTGCTCCGCCGGCCGGTGCCGCCGTGACCGAGGCGCCCGATGAGACCGAGCACAGCGCACCCAACGAGCAGGTCGATGACACTGCCACAACCACGGACGCCGTTGAACCGACAGTGACTGGCACAGGATGGGCAACCGTCATCGAGTTCCCCGCTGATGCCGCCGTGGCCGACGATCCGGACCTGGCCGGCATGGTCGACCAACTGGGCACCCCGGTCGACGGCGGCCACCTCGTCGAAACCCGTCTGCTCAACGTCCTGCTCACCGATGACGGGCGGGTTCTAATCGGATCGGTACCCGCCGCTCGTCTCCAGGCAGTCGCCGACGACGAGTGAGTGACGAAACGTTCCTCGCGGGGCCCGTCGTCCAGACCCGCGGCCTCACCAAACGATTTGGTGGGCAGACCGTTCTGGGCGGCATTGACCTGTCCGTGCCGAAGGGGTCCGTCTTCGGCTTCCTCGGGCCGAACGGGTCCGGCAAGACCACGACCATCCGCATTCTGCTGGGGCTGGCCTCCGCAACGTCCGGGGAGGTCGAGGTCCTCGGGCGCAGCATCCCCCGGTTCCTCCCTGAGGTGCTCCCCCGGGTGGGAGCCCTGGTCGAGGGCCCGGGTTTCTACCCGTTCCTGTCGGGCCGTGCGAACCTGCACCGCCTTGACGCGGCGGACCGTTTTGTTGACCCGTCGACCCGCCAATCTCGCACCACCCGGGCACTGGAACGGGTAGGGCTTTCCCAGGCCGCTGATAAAAAGGTGGGGGCTTATTCGCTTGGTATGAAGCAGCGGCTGGGCATCGCCAATGCGCTGCTGACGCACCGCGACCTCATCGTGCTCGACGAACCCACCAACGGGCTGGACCCCCAGGGCACCCGCGAGGTGCGACATTTGGTTCACTCGCTGACCGCCGAGGGCACCACAGTGTTTGTCTCCAGCCACCTACTAGCCGAGGTGGAACAGATCTGCTCTCACGTGGCGGTGCTCCGGGCAGGCAACCTCGTGGCCCAGGGGTCGCTCGGCGAGCTGCGCGCCGCCGGGCAGACCCGGGTCGAGGTGCTCACCCCAGACCCGACGGACTGCCTGCGGGTATTGGCTGGTCTGGGACTCGTTCCGGAGGCGACGACGCCATCCCACCGCTCACCGCACGGTCTGGGGTCTGCCATCACCGCGCCGCTGGTCGACCACCTGCCACCCGAAACCATCGTCGCTGCCCTGGTTGCCGGCAACGTTCGGGTGACCGGGTTTACCGTTGACCAGGTGGGGCTTGAGGAGCTCTTCGTGTCCCTCACCGGAGAGGGGTTTGATGTTGTCCAGTAGCGAGCAGCCGACGAGCGTCGACCAGCGACCCGCATCGGGGATGGTGTTCGTGGCCTCCGAGCTGGCGGTCCTGTTCCGACGACGGCGTACCTGGGCCCTGCTCCTGGCCCTCGCCGCGATCCCGGTGCTGATTGCCGTGGCTGTCCGGCTGACGTCAGGTCCGCCCTCCGGCCGGGGACCAGCGTTCCTTGATCAAATCACCCAGAACGGTCTCTTCGTCGCCGTCGCAGCCATCACCGTGGCCATTCCTCTGTTTCTGCCTCTGACAGTTGGAGTGGTGGCCGGCGACACCATCGCCGGCGAAGCGAGCACCGGAACGCTGCGCTACTTGCTGGTCGCCCCGGTAGGCCGTGGGCGGCTTCTCGCCGTCAAATTCGCTGGAACCGTGGTCTTCTGCCTCTCCGCGACCCTCGCCGTCGTCCTGGCCGGCACGCTCATCGGCGCAGCGCTCTTCCCGGTGGGACCGGTGACGCTGCTGTCCGGAGACACCGTGAGCATTGGCGAGGCGTTGTTGCGGTCGGCTCTGATCTGCGCGTACGTGACGCTGTCACTGACCGGTCTGTGTGCCGTGGGACTGTTCATCTCGACCCTAACGGATGTGCCGGTGGGCGCGATGGCGGCCACCGTGGTGGTCTCTGTGGTCTCTCAGGTGGTGGGCCAGCTTCCCCAGTTGGAGTTCCTGCATCCGTGGCTCTTGAGTCATTACTGGTTCGACTTCGCTGACCTGCTCCGGCAGCCGATTCAATGGTCGTCCTTCGCGGCGAACGCCCTCCTCCAGTCCGGTTACGTCCTCGTGTTCGGCGCTCTCGCCTACGGCAGGTTCACCTCACGGGACGTCCTCGCCTGATGTCTGACAAGTTGCCGTTGCGGCTGTAGCCGCTGCTGCGAATTCGGTTCGAAGAGGAGCTACGCGAACACTGAAACGTCCCTCATATGATGGAATCTGAGCTCTTATTGGATGCCCGATTCCACTCAGTGGAAAGTAAGATAGTCTGAAAAAAGTTTCCCGCCGCAAACGAAGACTGCCAGCGAAAGCTGGAGAGCTGGGAGTGTTACATGGCTGAGAAAACGGGCGGCAGCGGAGTACAGTCCGTCGAGCGGGTTTTTGAACTGCTCGAACTTATCACTGACGCCGGCGGTGAGGTGTCCCTGAGCGAACTCTCCTCTTCCACGGATCTCCCGCTGCCAACCATCCACCGCCTGCTACGCACCCTGGTCACCAAGGGTTACGCCCGGCAACTCCCCAATCGCCGCTACGCGCTGGGCCCACGGCTGATCCGCCTCGGCGAGGGTGCGAACAAGCAGCTCGGCGCCCTGGCACGTCCGCAGTTGAAGAACCTGGTGGATAACCTCGGGGAGACCTCAAACATGGCAGTCCTGGACTCGGACATGGTCATCTACATTGCTCAGGTGCCCTCCCCCCACTCGATGCGCATGTTCACGGAGGTGGGCCGACGCGCCCACACCCATGACACCGGTGTCGGGAAGGCCATCCTCGCGCAGCTGGGCAACGACGCCGTGCGCAGCATCGTCGCCCGTGCTGGCATGCCCACGCCCACCGATAAGAGCCTCAGGACCATCGAAGAGCTGCTGGTTGAGTTGGATCTCATCCGCGAGCGAGGGTACTCAATCGATGAGCAAGAACAGGAACTGGGGGTCAGGTGTTTCGCGATGGCGGTGCCCAACGCTCCGACCCCAAGCGCCATCTCAGTATCCGGCCCGGTCTCCCGCGTCGATGAACGCTTCGCCGAAAAGGCTGTCCCGCTACTCCGTGCGGCGGTCCGGTCCATCGCCAACGAACTGAACATCACCGCCTGACCGCGTCACCTGGTGAACCGGATCTTTCAGCACATCGTTACCGATGGCAGGGCGCGAGTTCGCACCGGATCTTTGTAAGGTGGAGTATGGATGCCGTCGATGCACTCAACGAAATAGCCTTCTGGCTCGAACGCAAGGCCGCTCCCACCTTCAAGGTCAAGGCGTTCCGAAATGCTGCCGAGACACTCCACGACCTTTCCCCCGATGACCTGCTGGCCCGGACCAGGGACGGTCGGCTCAAGAAAACGAAGGGGATCGGTACCCGAACCTTCGAGGTAGTGTCCCAGGCGGTCGGTGGCGCGGTTCCCAACTACCTGGCCGAACTCCGGGAGCAATCTGCTGAGCCCCTGGCTAAGGGAGGCCAGTCGCTGCGGAAGTCGCTGCGCGGTGACCTGCACAGCCATAGCAACTGGTCCGACGGCGGCAGCCCCATCCACCTGATGGTCCAGGCCGCTAAGACGCTCGGCCACCAGTACCTCGCTCTGACCGACCACTCACCGAACCTCACCATCGCCAATGGGCTGAGCGCCGAACGGTTGAGTGACCAGCTCCACGAGGTGGACCGACTCAACGACGACGCCGACGGGTTCCGGCTGCTCGCCGGTATCGAAGTTGACATCCTCGAGGACGGTACCCTGGACCAGACCCCCGAGCTGCTGGGCCGACTCGACGTCGTCGTCGCCAGTGTGCACTCAAAATTGCGCGCGGACCGTTCCACGATGACCCGACGGATGCTCGGCGGCATCCGCCAGCCGCAGACCAACATCCTGGGCCACTGCACCGGCCGACTGGTGCAAGGAGCCCGCGGTGCCCGCCCGCCGTCTGAGTTTGATGCGAAACAGGTCTTTGCTGCGTGCGCTGACAACAATGTTGCAGTCGAGATCAACTCCCGACCCGAACGCCAGGATCCGCCGGATGACCTGATCCGGCTGGCTCTGGACGCCGGTTGCCTATTCAGCATCGACAGCGACGCGCATGCGCCCGGACAGCTTGACTTCCTCCAGTATGGAGCGGAGCGAGCCGAAGCGAACGGCGTACCAGCTGACCGCATCATCACCACCTGGCCCGAGGATCGGCTGGTCAGCTGGTTAACCAACGGTTAGGCAGGTGGTCGCCAAGATGGGCCTGGAAGCGAAAACCACCACTCAAGGGAGCCAGATGGACACTATAGCGAGCACCCAGCCCGGCACCGCCGTCGTGACGGGTGCCGGCTCAGGCATTGGACGGGCGGTGGCGCAGCAGTTTCTGGCTGCGGGGTTCGACGTCGTGCTTGCTGGCAGGCGACGGGCCGCTCTCGAGGAGACGGCAGACGGTCATGCCCGCGCCCACGTGGTGCCGACCGATGTGACCCGGCCCGACGACGTCAAGCACCTGTTTGGCTACGTCACGACTGAACTCGGTGCAATCTCGGTACTGTTCAACAACGCAGGAGTTTTCGGACCGACCGGAGCCGTTGACGAGGTCCACCCTGAGGAGTGGGCGCATACCGTTGCCGTGAACATCACCGGGGCGTTCCTCTGCGCAGCAGCCGCCGTCCGGCTGATGAAAAGTCAGCAACCGCAGGGCGGGCGCATTATTAACAACGGATCCATCTCAGCTCACGTGCCCCGCCCACTCTCGGTGGCCTACACCACCACCAAGCACGCGATCACGGGTCTCACCAAGTCGATTGAATTGGACGGCCGGCCCTTCGGCATCACCTGCGGACAAATCGACATCGGGAATGCCCACACGCGGCTGATGGAAACTATCGGCGTCAATGGTGGCGCCCTGCAGGCTGACGGTTCACGCCGACCGGAACCCACCTTCCCGGTGGAAGAGGCGGCACGTGCCGTGCTTATGATGGCACAGCTACCGGCGTCGGCGTCGGTGGGTTCACTCCTGATCACCGCCAGCGGGATGCCCTTCATTGGGCGCGGCTGACGAAGGGTGAGGCTGACGAAAGGCGAGACTAGGGGACGCGAGAAAAGTAGCCGGGCAGCGCTTTAGCTGTGGGCCCACCACTTTCCTGCGGGTGGGGCACTACTTTGACAGATGAGGACCCCGTCAGGAGTACCAGAACCAGTTTGGGGGATTCCAGAAGGAAGGAACCTCGTGCCCGTTGAACCTGCCACAGACCGAGCAGGAGTAGTTCACGCACGCGGCAAGGGATTCGCCATTTCCCGCTGTCAGGCGGGCTGGGACGTAATCCTCATAGATAAGAAATTCATCGGTGTCACACGCGCTACACCACGGTAATCCGTTGTCGCGATCTTTGACAGCGGCAGTCGGCGTCCGAGTCCGGTCAGATCCATAGGAATTATGTACGGCCATGGGGATCACTCCAGCCAGTGATATTTCAAGCTCTGCTAATCCTGTCCTCTGATGAGGTTCCTCCACTTTAGTCCCGCCATAACATTTTAGGAAGGGATATTCGTCAAGGCAACATAAAAAGAATTCGGTTTAATGTTCCACTTTTGGAAGACTTTGGCAGAATAGAGGAATGGTCATCCGCATTCCCCGCACGACCGGGCCCCTCCCTGCCGTAGAAGTTGCGTCCTTGCGACGGGCTCTGGCTGACAACGACGACATCACGGTGTTTGTTGACGGTACCGCGGTGAAATTGCCGCCGGGCGCGCGGGATGCCGTGGTTGACCTCCTCCTCAGATTTGCCGCGGGCGACGCGGTCACCACCGCGTCCGCAGCGGAGACTCTCACCACTTCGCAGGCAGCAGCCGCCGCAGGAATTTCTCCTACCTATTTGCGGAATCTCACCGATTCCGGAGTTATCCCAGTGGAATATCGTGGCACGCATCGTCGGATTAAATCGCAGGACATTGCTGACTGGTTGGCATCGCAAAAAACGGACAGGCGCACCGGGGCGTCGGAAATAGCGTTCGAGTAAGCGCGGGCTAGCTAAATCCTTGGACGCCGTGACCATTTTCGTGCCTTGAGCGCCAGGTGGAGTTCAAGACGCACCTGTCCACTGAGTGGGTCGGCGCCGATGATCGATCGGATGCGGGCGAGTCGGTTGTAGACGCTGCTCCGGTGCAGATGGAGCTGCGATGCTACGTCCTGAACCGACCCGTTCTTGTCGTAGAGCAACTCGAGGACCGGCAGCAGCTCGGCATTTTTGTCTTGTTCCTCTATTTCGGCGAAATAGACCGACTTCGCCGAAGTCAATTTCCAGCCCCCCGCGGCAAGGAACTGGTAGCAGCCGGTGGACCGGTAATCAGTGATCGGACCCAGTCCGCCATCGACCGCGCTAGCCTGAACGGCCTGGCAGGCCTCACCAAAGGCTCCCGGCAGGTTCCGAAGGTCGGGGAACGGCTCACTGAGGCCAAGAAGTGTCATCCCGGTGTCGCCGCCCTCACGTTTGGCGAGCTCCTGGTCATATCGTCTGAGGATTTCGGAGGATTCCACCGCGCCCGCACCGCCGGTCAGGAGCAGGACCGCAACCGTTTGAGTTCCGGCGCTGAACAACACTGAACGCACTCCCACGGTCGCCTGCAGGGCCGCGGTGCGGTGAGTAAGCAGGCTCGCCTGCGGATCGAGCGGTTCCTGCAATTCGTCCCGCGCGAGGAGGACGGCAGCCTGCCACGGGGCCGTGTTGTGAAGTTCTGTCCAGCCGGCAAGTTCGTCGATTCCCGCTGGTATCCCGTGACACGCGGCCAAGAACGTGCTCTCACGCTTGCGGCGATGCTCGGATGCTGCAGTGTTACCTTCCAACAGGAGGGAGGCCAGCCGATCCAGGTCGCCACGCACGCCGGAGAGGTGGCCCAGAATCGCCTGAGGTGTCGCCTCATCCGAGTCCTGCTGGACCCATAGATAGCCAACCCGGAACCCGCGCACCAACAAGGGAACACAGACCCGGCCGAGCATGCCCAGTGTCGGGTTGGCGGGTAACACGACTGGTCGGACGGCCGATGCAATGCCGTGCTGCAATTGCCACTGGCTGACGTCCTGAGGCACTTTCTTGCTGAGCAGAAAGTTGACGCGCACCCTGTCGGCCGCCGATTTATGGCTGCTGTAAGCCAACAGGACACCGTCGAGATCCTCCAATGAAAGACCGCGGTTCAGCTGAGCGGCAATGGCCTCCACCACCGCATCTACCCCGTCTGGCTGCATCAGTTCATGCTAGCGGCGGAGACGATGAGACGACAATTGATGCGTAAACGGACGACAATTGTCGACTTCGTTCGTGCCGGACCCTGTGGTAGTGAAGGAGGTCACATCTGGCAGGCGTAGCGACATTACGTCGAATCCGTCAGCTGGCAGGGCACCAGGCGACTCGTGAGAGTCAATCTGTTGGGCCGGACGCCTGTTCAGGCGTTCGTGACCATCCGTAGGCTAGGAGTCGGGCCATAAGCCTCCCCACCGCATCTCAACGAGTGAACGGAGAACCCCGTGATCATCGGCGTTCCAAAGGAAGTCAAGAACAACGAATTTCGCGTTGCCATCACTGCGTCGGGGGTGCACGAATTCCGCACCACCGGGCACACAGTTCTCATCGAACAGGGTGCGGGAACCGGGTCGAACATCACCGATGACGAATACACGGCGGCAGGAGCGGAAATCGTCGTGTCCGCCGACGAATTGTGGGCGCGGGCGGACATGGTGCTCAAGGTCAAGGAGCCCATCGCCGAGGAATACCACCGGTTCCGGGCCGGACTGATTCTTTTCACCTACCTGCACCTCGCCGCAGAGGCAGAGCTGACACGAGCGCTGATGGATTCGGGAGTTACTGCGATTGCCTACGAGACAGTCCAGGACGGCCGTGCCTTGCCGCTCCTCGCACCGATGTCTGAGGTGGCCGGGCGATTGTCAGTGCAGGTTGGGGCCCAGGTCATGACGGCACCGGCAGGCGGCCCGGGACTGCTGCTGGGCGGCGTTCCTGGGGTTCGGCCCGCCAAAGTCGTGGTCCTTGGCGCCGGGGTTGCCGGCACCAATGCTGCGGCCATGGCCGTGGGCACCGGAGCAGAGGTCACGATTCTCGATATCAACATTGGAAGGCTGCGGGAAGTCGACGCTCTCTACGCCGGACGCGTGAAAACCGTGGCCTCGAACGCCTTTGAAATTGAGCGTGCCATTCTCGACGCGGACCTGGTCATCGGCTCTGTCCTGGTCCCTGGCGCCCGCGCCCCGAAGCTGATCACCAACCAGATGGTCTCCCGGATGAAGCCCGGCAGTGTCCTGGTAGACATCGCCGTCGACCAGGGTGGCTGCTTCGAAGATTCGCATGTCACCACTCATCAGGACCCCACGTTCACAGTGCACAATTCGCTGTTCTACTGCGTCGGCAACATGCCGGGCGCGGTGCCCAACACGTCAACCTATGCGCTGACCAATGTGACCCTTCGCTACGCGGTCGCCTTAGCCAACCGCGGGGTCAAGGCAGCGTTCGAGGCCGACGCCGCTCTGGCGCACGGCCTGAACATCGCTGGTGGGCAGGTGGCACACCATTCAGTGTCGGAAGCGCACGGCCTACCCCTCGCCGCCTGGCGGGAACTGGTCTAACTCAGCCCCCGTGGGCGGCCTCAATGATCCGCAGGGCAGCAAGGCTGTCCTGCGGATCCACCGGCACCGGCCCCCCATCCAGCACAGCTGATGCCATCAGCTCGTAGAACATCGGGTAGGCACCCTTTTCAGTGCGGACTTTGATGGCATCGGCGTCGAACCCCAGCAGCCCCCAAGCCAGTTCATCCTCCACCCCATAGGTGGGATCGGTCGGCAACATCCCCGACACGATGGACGGCTCCTGCACGTCAACCCCCCATTTCGAGTAAGCCGACTCGGAGCCGACCACCCGGAACCGCGGCGCTGCCTGAGGTGCCAGGGCGTTCATCCAGAGGTGGCTGGTCGTGCCGCTGGCGTGCCGTAAGGCCAGGAAGGCGTCGTCGTCAGGACCGCCGTCGCCGCGGTGCGCAGCGAGTTCCGAGTATTGCAGTTTGGCCGGCCCGAAGAGCTGCAGCGCCTGGTCAATCAGGTGCGGTCCGAGGTCGTAGAGGATACCTCCCCCTTCACCTGCAACCGCACCCTTCCACGGCTTCGAAACTACCGGCTTAAACGACTCCATGCGGGACTCAAACCGGCGCACGGTGCCGAGAGTACCGTCGTCGATGAGTCTCCGGGCGGTCAGGAAATCTCCATCCCAGCGGCGGTTCTGGAACACGCTCAGAACGCTCCCGCGAGCCCGTGCCAGTTCGATTAGGCGCAAACCATCGGCTGTGTCTACGACGAAGGGCTTATCGACGACGACGGCGAGTCCCGCTTCCAGCGCCGCCTCGGCGAGGGGGACGTGGGTGGCGGGCGGGGTGCTGATAACCGCGAGGTCAAGGTCAGCCGCGAGCGCCAACGCGTCAGCAGCGGTCGGTACCACCCGGATACCGGGGTACCGCACCTCGGCTTCAACCTTCCTGGCCGGGTCCGACGTGACGATGACGTCGAGTGAGTACCGGGAATCAGCCTGGATGAGAGGAGCGTGGAACACGCGTCCGCCTAGGCCATAACCGAATACTGCTGTGCGGATTATCCTCATGCACTCAGCCTACCGGTCGGGGCCCAGTCAACCGGCGGCTCCCGGATGCGTCAGGTGTGACCGCGTCGGGTCAGGACCAGAGGCTGTCGGCCCAGGCGGCGTCACGCAAGTAATCCCGGGCGGGGCCTACCTCCCACAGCTCGCCTCGGGAAGCGAGGACACCCTGGTCGCGCATGTCCTCAAGGGTGTCGGGCGAGCACCCCAGGGCATCGCTGAGTTCCCGAGCGTTGCTGGCTAAGATGACATCATTGATTGCCGCCATGGTGATCGAATCCTTCCGTGGTTTCCTGCTGGTCGGTTGCCGTCTCGCCTAGTTCTGGTGGTAGGATGACGCCTCGCGTTCGATACTCCACGACCGGGCATAGAGGCCAAGAACCGCTTCCTCGCGCGCAGTGAAGCCGAGCCTGTTCAAGGTCATGTGTGCCTGGTACACGGTCAGGTGTTGAGCACTGCGGCTGACCCGCGCCTTGTCAGCGCGATAAAGGTAGTTGTCGATGGCGCGGGACCACCGGCGTCGCCAGTTCTGGGCGGCCGATTCGGCGGCTGTAGCGGCCATCAGTCCATGGAACGCGGGAATTCGGACTCCGACCTGGGCGGTGAGGGCCTCCCGGACTCCCACCGCGCGGGGGCCGAGTTCAGCGGTGCAGCTTCTGAGGTGGCTGTCCCAGTAGAAATCCCAGGAAACGCGTCGTCGGTCGGGCCAACCGGCCGACCGGGGGCCTTTCATCATGCTGCGCGCCGAGTCGAAGAGGATCAGCGCGCCAAACGCCGAGCGGTTGTGCATTTTGGGGAAGCGCCTGCTGGCCCAGGCGGTGAGTTCGGAGGACAGTTCAAAAACTTCCTCGGCGAGTTGCAGGCCTTCAGCGCCGCCGTATTTCACCAGATCGGCCTCGAGCCGGCGATCGGAGTCATTTTCCGGAGCCGACGACGCGGGGTCGCCGGAAAGCCCTGACAACTCTCGCCTCAGATCAAGGTGGGCAGGGGTGCCGGGATCCGGTCTGGCCAACTCGCCGCCCTGGGTCCTCGCGCGCAGAATCGTGACAAAGTCTTGAAGGCTGACGATTGCTGCGGGGCTCGCCAGTACGTGCACTCTCACCTGGGCTGCCGCTGGTTCCCCACCTCGGGTGAAGAACCAGCGGCTGGCGCCCAGTAACTGAGCCTGCGCCGCCAGTGGGGTGACCAGGTCTTCGATGATGCCGTCCGCTACATCAAAGCCACCGGCGAAGATCGAGAGATGCCACCATTGAGTGCTGCTAGCTGTTCGTGAGGCGTTTCGAACTGCAGTCAGCTGACTCATGGCACTCTCCTTCCGGATATTTGGTCACCGCCACTGGGGCGAGCTATGTGCTGTTGACGCCGATCGAGTTGCGTCAACAGCAAACTATTTTGGCCACTCCCAGTTTTGAGCCACCACGGTCTTGGGCCATTCCCAGTTGCTGGCGCTGAGTGCCGGGCTGGCGGGAGCGACGACGCCGATAACAACCAGAAGCCCGGCTGCTGCGCCGACAATCTTTTTCACGAGATTCCCCTTCGAGTAGCTGCAGGTGGTGCTGCGTCGGCATTAGTGGAGCCGACAGTCCAACAATGGGCCGCCCACTCCACCCCTGTCCAGTCAGATAATCGCCCTGTTCAGGACATGACCTAAAGGGGACTGCCCGGGGTGTTATTGCTGCGTGTGACGTGACCCGGTACATCGAGAAAGTCGGGTCTGACGTGGGAATACGGTCGCCTGGCGACAACTTCGCGAGGTCGCGAGGTTGCCCTGTCATAAAGTGGACATGTCACTTTTTACCACGTCCGAACCTGCCGGTTTAGCGCCATCCAACACTAAATCACCCGATGACACGATGGGTCGGTAAGCTTCACTCAGGCGTGCCGCCATGCCAGGGAGGAATGTTCATGCTTGACGGATTATGCCTGGAGCTCTACCGCTACGCCGTCGCGAATCCAGGGTGGACCCGGCGGGGAGTCTCGGAAGCCCTCGGTTACACGCTCAGGGACATTGACGCTGCGATGGAGCAGCTAACCCTGAAGAAGCTCCTCAGCGCCCACGCGGCGGACCCCGAAGCGTTCGTCGCCATTTCACCCGACGTCGCTCTGGCCGACCTGGTGGACGCTGACGAACGACAGGTCCAGGACCTAAAAACCCGGATTAATACCAAACGGCGTGAACTGTCGGGATTAGTGCCGCTGTACCTTGAAGCCCGGCGGGAGATCATTTCGAGCGCGTCCGTCGAGGTTCTGGAGGATCCACACCTCATCCAGCGCGTCTTGATCGAATATGGGCGCGATGTTTCAGAGCAGGTCCTGATGGCCGTTCCGGGCCAGGGCGCAAATGCCGATTTCCAGGAAGAAAATGTCAGGAAAGATCTTGACCTACTCAAGCGGGGTGTGAACCGCCGGAATCTCTACGACCTCAGCACCCGCGACCACACACCGACCCGCAAGGCGGTCAAGGCCATCGCTACGGAAGGCGGTGAGTTCCGAACCCTACCCTCGGTTCCTTTCCGGATGCTGATCTTCGACCGGAAACTGGCGGTCGTAGCCCGGCAGCTGACGAGCAGCGACAAAGCAGCAATGATGATCCGGGACCCTAATCTGGTGAATATCTTCATCCAGGTCTTCAATTTCACCTGGGAATTCGCCGAACCGTTCCCCATGGATGAAGACTCGGCCTCGCCTCTCAATGGGACCCAGCAGGCGATTCTCGCGGGGCTCGCGGCAGGCTACTCGGATGAAGTCATTGCCCGGCGTCTCGACCTCAACGTCCGCACCTGCCGGCGTCACATTGCCTGGATGCTGGAGACGTTGAAGGCGGACAGTCGATTCCAGGCCGGCGCCAAGGCCCGCGACGCAGGATGGATCTAGGGATGCCGGATTGAGGCGTGCCAAATTATGGTCGAGTAAAGGCAACACCCGTTGCTCATTAGTTAACCTTTGCCCTAGACTGCGTGAGTGAACTCACAGGCAAAACTTGACCGGACCACCATGGCCGCTGAGACCGAAGTCGCATTGGTGCGGGCAACAAATTCCGCCCACCGGCACGAGGCGCTCTTCTCCGACCGGGCCGCGAACATCAAACAATCTGCCGTGCGGGATGTCTTCGATATTTCCATTCAGCCCGGCCTCGTGTCACTCGCGGGAGGCAGCCCCTATTTGCGGTCGCTGCCGCTGAAGGAACTCGGCGACACCATCCAGCAGATCGTCGCCGAGCACGGCCTGGAGGCGCTGCAATACGGCGGCGGTCAGGGAATGGAAAAGCTCCGCACCCAGATCTGCGACGTGATGGCAGCCGAGGGCATCACCGACGCCGATCCGGCGGATCTAGTGATCACCACCGGTTCACAGTCCGCCCAGGACGTCGCAGCCAAGGTCTTCTGCAACCCGGGCGACGTGATCCTCTGCGAGGACCCCACCTACGTGGGCGCCCTGAATACGTTCGAGGCTTACCAGGTGGACGTCCAGGCCGTGGCAATGGACGACGACGGGCTGGTCCCCGAAGAGCTCCAGCGGCGGATTACCGAGCTTCAGGCTGAGGGTCGCACCATCAAAGCGCTTTACACCATCCCAAGCTTCAACAACCCCAGCGGAATCACCCTCAAAGTCAGCCGGCGGCAGACCATCGTCGACCTCTGCAAGGCCAACAACATTCTGGTCCTCGAGGACAACCCCTACGGGCTGCTGCGCTTCGACGGCAAGCCGCTGACGCCCATGCGGGAAGGCAACCCCGACGACGTCATCTACCTGGGCTCCTTCTCCAAGATTTTTGCCCCTGGGGTCAGGCTGGGATGGGCACTGGTTCCCAAACATCTGCATCGACGGTTCTACCTGGCCTGTGAGGCAGTGGTTCTCTGCCCATCTCCCCTGACCCAGATGCTCGTCTCTGCCTACCTCAGCGACTACGACTGGCTGGGACACCTCGAAACCACCCGCGCCCTGTACAGGGAGCGATGCTCCACCATGTTGAGCGCCCTCGAGGACTGTCTTCCGCCGTCGGTCACATGGACAAGGCCGGATGGTGGATTCTTCGTCTGGGTCACGCTACCCCCCGGAATCGACACCTACCCACTGTTGTACAAGGCCATTGACGCAGGTGTGGTGTTTATCCCGGGCGCCGCTTTCACCCCGTCCGACGAGCCATCGAATAAGTTGCGCCTCGCCTTCAGCGCCGTCTCCAGCGAAGACATCGTCACCGGCATCGAGCGTCTTGCCCCGATTTTGAAGGAAGCAATAGAGGCAAACCATGCGTAAGCGGATCCTACCGGGTGCGGGAGCGCAACCGGCCCAGGACCACCGAGACGGCCAGCAGCCGGACGGTAAGAATCAGCAGCCGAAGAACGAAATTCAGCTCGGGGATGAGGATCCGAAGCAGGCTTGACCCGATGAAGGCGGCCGGCGTCGCTGTGGTGATTTCGGTATCGGGGGCTGATGTTCTCAGTCAAGCAGCAATGCTGGTTCCTCAAGGATGGACGCGACGTCGGCCATGAATCGCGCGCTGAGGTCGCCGTCGACCACCCGATGGTCGAACGAACCCCCCAGGGTGGTGACCCATCGAGGGATCACTTCCCCGTCGAGCACCCACGGTTTCTGCTTGATGGTGCCAAAAGCGACGATGGCGACCTCCCCGGGGTTAATGATCGGCGTACCCGTGTCGATTCCCAGAGCACCGATGTTGGTGACAGTAAGTGATCCGCCCTGCATCTGCGCTGGTTGCGTCCTTCCCGCTCGAGCTGTGGTAGCCAGTTCATTGAGCGCTATAGCTAGTTCCTTTAGCGAGAGGTTCTGCGCGTCCTTGATATTGGGGACCATAAGCCCGCGCGGAGTGGCTGCAGCAATACCCAGGTTCATGAAGTGTTTGATCAGTATTTCGTCCCCGGCCCAGGTGGCGTTGACCGACGGGTTGCGGGCGGCAGCCCAGATCACCGCTTTGCACAGAATCAGGAGTGGAGAGACCTTGATTCCTTCGAAGTCCCGCGAAGCTTTGAGCCGCTTCACGAATTCCATGGTGCGCGATGCATCGACGTCAACGAAAATACTGACGTGTGGCGCCGAGAAGGCGCTGTCCACCATTGCCTTTGCCGTCGCCTTGCGCACACCCTTGACCGGCACGCGCTCAATCCGTTGCTCCTGAGGCTTCCGCGCCGCATCCCAAAACGTATTCGCGCCGTCCTGTTCGGCGTCCCGTTGCGCCTGATAGCTCAGAAGGTCACGTTTGGTGACCTCCCCGGAGCGTCCGGTACCTTCGACATCCGCGAGGTTGATTCCAAGGTCACGGGCAGCCTTCCGGACGGGCGGCTTGGCGAGCACCCGGGAGGGTTGCTGGTACGAATTGCCGGCCGCAGGCTGGGGCGGACTGGCGGGCGGCCCGGACTCGCTTGGCACAGGTCGGGTCGGGCTGGCAGGCGGGACTGATCCGGTGCTAGACCGCCTCGGCCGGCGTTTCACCGCGTCTGCTTTGGGCCCGGCCCCTACCAGGGGACCCGCTTCACCAGATTCAGGGGCAGCCAAATCCGACTGAACGTGGGTGGCGGCCGAACCGCTGGTGGGCGGCGTCGATAGCTCGCCGGGCATCTGCGGGACCGGCACGTCATCGTCGTCGTCAGCGACCGAGATGATGGGCGAGCCGACGTCTACCGTCTCCCCCTCGGTGACCAGCAGTTCTGCGACGACGCCGGCGTATGGGGAGGACAACTCGACCAGGGACTTGGCGGTTTCAATCTCGACGATGACGTCGTTGATCGCCACGACACTGCCGGGCTTGACCTTCCATTGCACTATCTCGGCTTCGGTGAGACCTTCCCCGACATCGGGGAGATTGAACGTGTTCAGTGTCATGGGTTCCTCTAGTAGGCCAGGGCGCGGTCGAGGGATTCGAGAATGCGGTCGATGTCGGGCAGGTACTGCTCCTCCATGCGGGCCACCGGATACGGCAGGTGGAAGCCACCAACACGCATGACCGGTGCCTGCAGTGAAAGGAAGGCGCGTTCCGAGACGCGCGCCGCAAGTTCACCACCAATTCCGCCGAAGGTTGGAGCCTCGTGGGCCACGATCAACCGACCAGTCTTTTGAACTGACGCGGTGACGGTGTCAAAATCCATCGGGGAGACCGATCGGAGGTCGATCACTTCGACGCTGTTTCCGTCTTCGGCGGCGGCGGCAGCGGCAGCGAGCGCCACGGGGACCAGCGGGCCGTAGGCCACCACCGTGGCATCCGTTCCCTCCCGGAGGATGTGCGCGGCGAACGGATCTCCCGGCGGTGCGGTCCGATCGACCTCGCCCTTGAGCCAGTAGCGCCGCTTGGGCTCGAACACGATCACCGGGTCGTCGCAGTCGATGGCTTGCTGGATCATCCAGTAGGCGTCCTGCGGGTTGGATGGAGTGATGATGCGCAGTCCCGCAGTGTGAGCGAAGAGAGCTTCGGGGGACTCGGAGTGGTGTTCAACGCTGCCGATGCCGCCCCCGTATGGTATTCGGATCACCACCGGGACGCGCAGCATCCCATCGCTGCGGGCGTGCATTTTGGCTAACTGGGTGGTGATCTGATTGAACCCAGGGAAGACAAATCCGTCGAACTGGATCTCGCAGACAGGACGGTAGCCCCGCAACGCCAGACCGATTGCCGTCCCGATAATGCCCGATTCACCGAGGGGAGTGTCGACGACGCGATCGGCCCCGAACTCGGCCTTCAACCCTTCGGTGACCCGGTATACGCCCCCGAGCGCGCCGATATCCTCGCCCATCAGCAGGGTCGTCGGGGACTTCTTCAGCGCAGCACGGAGTCCCTCATTGATGGCTTTGGCGATGGTCATGACCGGCATTTAGTGATCCCCCTCGTTTCCTTCAACGAATCCGGCCTCGTAGTCCCGCCAGAGCCGCAGTTCCTCCTGGACCAGGGGGTGGGGCTCGGCGTAGGCCGTGCCGAACCGCTGGCTGAGGTCGGGCGCCTCCATGGCGAGCACGGTGCTGCGGAGCCGGGACGCCTGCTCGACCGCCTGCTCCGCGAGATGCTCGAAGAAGGAATCGTCGGTGCCGTTGGCCCGGAGATGGGTTTCCAGCCGAAGCAGCGGATCGCGGGCCAGCCACGGCTCTTCGTCGGTCGACGCCCGATATTTGGTGGGGTCATCGGCAGTGGTGTGGGCGCTCATCCGATAGGTGAAGGCTTCGATCAGTACCGGGCCCTTGCCTTGCCGGGCATGGTCGAGTGCCCAGGCTGTGACCGCGTTGACGGCCAGGACATCGTTTCCGTCGACCCGGACGCCGGGAAAGCCGTAGCCGGCGGCGCGATTAGCCAGGGGGACCCGGGTTTGGACGTCAGAGGGTACCGAGATGGCCCAGTGGTTGTTCTGACAGAAGAACACCACGGGGGCGTTGAACGAGGCGGCAAAAACCATGGCTTCGTGGACGTCGCCCTCCGAGCTGGCGCCATCGCCGAAATAGGCAACTGAGGCGGCCGCCGGGGTGGCGGGATCGGCGGCACGATCACGCTGGATTCCCATCGCATATCCCACTGCGTGCAGGGTTTGGGCTGCGAGAACCAGGGTGTACAGCTGAAAATTATGTTTGCGGGGATCCCAGCCGCCATTCGTGATGCCGCGAAACAACCGCAGCACGTCGGGCAAATCGACGCCCCGGGTCAGCGCTACGCCGTGCTCCCGATAGGTGGGGAAGGCATAATCGGCCGGCTGCATCGCCCGACCCGACCCAATCTGTGCGGCCTCCTGGCCGGTGAGCGGCACCCATAGGGCGAGTTGGCCCTGGCGCTGTAATGCTGTTGATTCCTGATCGAACCGCCGGATCAGGTACATGTCCCGGTAGAGGCTTTCGTAGGTTGACGGGTCTGGAGCATAGGCACTGAACCGGGACTCAGGAAGCAAATGGCCGTCCTCGGTCAGCAACTGGATCATCTCCGGGACGTCCCGGGCGGAGTCCCGCCCGTTTACGTCGCTTCCCAGCTCAATGCCGGGAGTCGTCGGTTGCGCAACGTCCATATGTACTTCCTCACCGTCGTTATATACCCCAGATGGAATGCTTTGCTGGGACATGCCCTCATCCGCATGTACCCGGTCCACACTAGCGACGCGATCGTGTGCGCCCCATTTGTGACGCTCTACGAAACGCCGGGGCCGTTTCCGTAGTTGGAGCAGAGCTCAAGGAACCGGGTGTTCGCCTCAGGCTCTCCGATGCTCACCCGAGCCCCCTCGGCGCCGAAAGCCCGGACCGACAGCGCTTGCCGCTCGGCGAGCGCTGCGAACTCGGGCGTCCGCTCCCCGAGTGCCAGCCAGACAAAATTTCCTTCGGCCTTCGGTACCGTCCAGCCTATTGACTGCAGGCCTTCGACCACTCTGGTCCGCTCGTCGACAATTCCCTGGACGCGTTCCTCGACCTCGTCGAAGTGCTCCAGCGACGTAACCGCTGCCTGTTCGGCGATCTGTGACACAGCAAACGGCACTGCACTGACTCTCAGGTGCTGGGTCAGCTCCGGTTGCGAGACGGAGTAGCCCACGCGAAGACCGGCGAGGCCATGAGCCTTCGAGAACGTGCGCAACACCACAACGTTCTGGTGCTCCCGGTACATGGCGAGGCCGCCCACCGCGTCCGTGTCCCTGACAAATTCCTGATAGGCCTCATCGATCACCACGATGATGTGCCCCGGCACCCGCTGCAGGAACGCGCTGACGGCGTCCTCCGTGAGAATGGGCCCGGTCGGGTTGTTCGGGGTACAGAGCAGAATGACCCGGGTCCGGTCGGTGATCGCGGCCAGCATTGCCTCAAGGTTGTGGGTGCCGTCCTGATGCAGCGGGATCTGCACTCCCGCGGCCCCGGCCAGGCCGACACAGATCGGATACGCCTCGAAGGACCGCCAGGGATAAATTACCTCGTCGGCGGCATCGTAGTCGTTCTGGCCCGCGAACGTGGCGAGTACCTGGTTCAGGGCGCCAAGACTTCCTGCACCGGTCACAATGTCTTCGGCGGGGACCAAGAGGAACGCGGCGAGGGCCGTCCGCAGCGCGGTGGTCATCGGGTCAGGGTACCGGTTGATATGCGTCTGGGAAGCGATCGCGGCCAGCACCGAAGGAAGCGGCGGAAGCGGGTTTTCGTTGGAGGAGAGCTTGTAGCTCTGCAGCCCCTCCACGGCCACCGGCGGTTTCCCAGCCGCATAGCGAGGCAAACGCCCCAGCACGCTGCGGGGATGAATGGGAAGGTCCTGTGCCCCGGCGTCATCGCCTTGGCGCTCTGGTGTAGTCATAGCTCCAGCTTATCGCTGGGCAGGAACGGCGCCTTATGACAGCATTGGGGCATGCTGAAGATGACTGTCCGCATCCTGATCAATGCGCTGGCGCTTTTCGCCGCTGCCTGGGCGCTTCCTGGTATCGAGGTGGGGTCCACCTCATCCGGCGGGGACGCGACCGGCGTGATCCTTTCCTACCTCTTTGTGGGTCTCGTGTTCGGCATCGTCAACGCTTTGGTTCGTCCCATTGTTGCGGTGTTATCCTTGCCGCTCACCATCCTCACTCTCGGGTTGTTCACCATTGTCATCAACGCGGGGATGCTGATGCTGACCGCGTGGCTGACGTCTTTCACCCCCATCCGGTTCTCGGTTGACGACTTCTTCTGGTCGGCAGTTCTCGGCTCACTCATCATCAGCGTCGTGTCCATGGTGGCCGGATCCCTCACCGGCACACGCCGGTAGCTGAACGAATCTAGCGATCCGGCCGGGGCGCGCGTACCCTCGCCGCCCCTGGGGGCTGGGCGCGGCGTCCAAGGCCTGATTTCGGCGCCCCGGCTGGTAGCTGGCGCCGGGCCCGGAACAGATGCCGCTCAGCTGACGCTCCGACGCCGATCGTTGCCCGGAGCACGCCAATCGATGCAACGATTGACGGATGGGAGCTGGTCTCGACCGCCTCAGCGCCGGTGACGTACGTACCCAGCTTGTGCGCTGCACCGAGGCCCTCGTCTCCGTCCGGTGCCTCTTCCACCGGGTTTCGCAACGTCACCGTTACCCTGTCCCGTTCGTCGGGGTTGGTAGTGCCGTCTGCCTGGTGCACCCAGTCATCGGCGTGTTCCAATTGCAGGTACCTCCCGCCGCCGGAGGGTTCTCGCCCGGTGGGAGAGCCAGCGGTGAGAACCAGCTGAAGGTTGAAGTTTTCGGTGATACCGGGATCCTGTGCAAGGTTTACTGCGTGCATTCCGCCTTGGCTGTAGCCGACCATCATCACGCTGTCCCCCTGCTTGGCTCCCGCGTCAGTAAGAGCGCCGCGGACCGCGTCCGCGACGAAGGCACTGTCGTAATGAACAGCCTCGACCACCCCCGTCGGGTCGAAGGGGTTGCTGCCCCCCACTAGGCTGGAGCCCTGGGTGCCAGGAAGCACCACGACATAGACGGAACCGTTGGTGCCCTGCACCTTCAGTATCTCAAAGACACCTGGGCCTTCAGCTTTTACAGCGTCGACCCGCTGCAGCAGGGCCGGTACCGAGCCGTCCAGAGAGAGCCGTTCCAGTGCGGCCGCGCGTTCCACGCTGAGCGGCGCCGGCTCCGCGAAGTTGCCCGCGTTGGCTAAACCAATAACCCAGTGCAGCCCACGTTCGATGTCGCCCACAGCCCCCCAGGTCCCGGCGGTGGCCAGCTCGGCCAGGGCTTCCGCTCCCTCGTAGGTGAGCCTGCACAGCTCGATTCGCTGAGCGGTGTCACGTAGCTCGCCATCGCTGCGGCCCAGTGCCAGCCGTGCTGAATCCACAGCGGCGACCGCAGCGTCCCCGCTGCCGAGCGCCGCCGCGTCCTGACCCTTGGGGAGCATCTGTAACCGCCATTGCAGGTCCCCGCAGCGGTGCAGGGCGTCCCGCAACTCGTCGGCCAGGAGCCCAAGCCGCTCAGAGCCTTGCCGCAGCTCCTCCCATTGGAAGCGGATACTTCCAACGCCGCCCCGCACGGTGATGCCGCCCGGTCCCCTATCGGGCGGCGGCTCGACGGGGGTCAAATCCGCTGTAGCACTCACAACTGTGCAAGGAAGGCGCTGTATTCGAGGCTCCTGAGTGTCGAGGCAAACGACCCGACCTGCGTCGCGGCCTCCCGCAATAGATCGCTGGCCCGCCGCACTCCGAGCGCCTGGCCCGTAACATACTCGCTGAAGTTGCGACCGGCCGGTGACTCCCACTCTAAGACGCCACCTCCCGTTAGCCGGAAAGCAACCTCATCCACAATCTCCGCCTGAAGCAGTAGCTGGGAGCTGATCGCAGCGGCAGTTGAGCTCGCCACCGCCCAGGGTTCACATGACCAGTCCGTCGCCACATTCACCGTTCCTCCTAGCTGTCACGATCGAAGGGTTATTGCCCTGAAGGCTACTCCGGTGCCAGCGGTCCGGGAGGGGAATGCCCTGTATGTGTGCACACGCAGTGCGCCCTGCACTGGGGAGGAGGAGTCACAGGCAGCTAACATCCGCCGGATCATGAAATGATCGATGTCATGGCTGATATTTCTAGGGTGCACCTCGCATCGACCTCAACCCAGTCGGGCATTGCGCTGACTCTCGGACCGTTGGACGGCCGGTACAGCGGAGCCGTGGCGCCGCTGGTCGACTACCTTTCGGAGGCTGCCCTCAACCGGGACCGCGTCCACGTGGAGGTGGAATGGCTGATCCACCTCACTCGGAACGCAGTGTTGCCGGGCACCACACCACTAACCGCTGGGCAGGAGGTGGCGCTGCGGGACATCGTCACCAGCTTCGACGGCGAGTCAGTTGCGGAGCTCGCCGAGCTGGAACGCGTGACCGTGCACGACGTCAAAGCAGTCGAGTACTTCATTGGGCGCCGGCTGCCCGACATCGGCATCGCAGAGCTCAAACCATTGGTCCACTTTGGCTGCACCTCGGAGGACATCAACAACCTGTCCTACGCTGTCGGAGTAAAGGGCGCCGTCGAAAACGTGTGGCTCCCGACTGCCCGCTCCCTGACCGCTCAGATCGCCAGCATGGCTCGCGAGTCGGCCGCCGTTCCAATGCTGTCACGCACCCACGGTCAACCAGCAACCCCCACCACCCTGGGCAAGGAGCTCGCCGTCGTCGCGCACCGCCTGGACCGGCAACTCAAGCGTATCGAGGGCACCGAGTACCTGGGCAAAATCAACGGTGCTACCGGCACCTTCGCAGCCCACTATGTTTCGGTTCCGGATGCCGACTGGCAGCAGGTTTCCCGAGACTTCGTCGAGGGTTTGGGCCTCTCCTGGAATCCGCTCACCACCCAGATCGAGTCCCACGACTGGCAGGCCGAGCTGTATGCCGATGTGGCTCGATTCAACAGAATTCTCCACAACTTCTGCACCGACGTGTGGAGCTACATTTCCATCGGATACTTCGCGCAGGTCCCGGTCGAGGGCGCCACCGGTTCCTCCACCATGCCGCACAAGGTGAATCCGATCCGGTTTGAGAACGCCGAAGCGAACCTTGAGATTTCCTGCTCGCTCCTGGACGTGCTCGGTGCCACCCTCGTGACCTCACGGTGGCAGCGCGACCTCACCGACTCCTCCTCCCAGCGCAACATCGGTGTAGCGTTTGGTCATTCCCTCCTTGCCCTGTCGAATGTGGCAAAAGGATTGGACCGCCTCGACGTCGCCGAATCAGTTCTCGCGGCGGACCTCGACACCAACTGGGAGGTCCTCGGCGAAGCAATCCAGATGGTCATGCGGGCGGAGGGTATTGCCGGTGTCGCCGGCATGGATGACCCCTACGAACGGCTTAAGGAACTGACTCGTGGTCAGCGCGTCGATGCAACCCGGATGCGGGAGTTTGTCGCGGGGCTGGGGCTTTCCCCTGCGGCCGAATCTCGTCTACTGGCGCTCACACCGGCTGCCTACACTGGCGTCGCCGAGCAGCTCGTCGACCACCTCGAATAAGGCCGGCTACTGAGCTGACGCCGGACCCCCGTCGAGCATCGTAACGGTCTTCGACCCGTTGTCCCAGCGTCGCGCCCCCACGACGCTGCCCTCCGGCACGGCCCCGGTCAGGACGGCAAGCGCGTCCGGCAGTCGTTTGGCGCTTACCGCGTTGGCGAGGGTGACGTGTGGAACCCACGCGTCAGGCAGTGACGTGTGCGTAGGGCCCTCGAAGTTGCCGACGTCGTGGACCCTCTGATGCAGCTGCAGCAGCGGGGAACTACACACCACCTGCCGGGCCAGTACAAAACCACGCCGTCCGGCGTCGAACAACAGCAGTCCGGCGCAGGAAATCGTCAAGGGAAGGGTCAGGCGTTCGCTTAGCTCCCCATCCCGGTCGCCGGTGATTACCGGCGCCGCGACCAGCGTGATGTGCGGCCGGTTGTGCGGTGAATTGTGCGCGGCCCGACTGGGCAGGCCCGCCGCAAGCAGGGCATCCCATTCGGCGCTGATGAACTGCTCCGTGACGCCGTCGAGGAGCAGTTCAATGCTGTCCACCGGCCCAGCCTAGCGAGGGTGTCGGCGGAAGTCCCCGACGCCCTCCGAGCCGTCGCCCTCGGTTCTGCCGGTCCGCGGATCGAACTGTGGTCGCTGGTAAGCCAACTCTCCCCCACTTCGGCCCCCGAACGGCCGTCCATGATCGGCGTACTCCTCACGAAAGTAGGCGAGACACCACTGTCCCAACTGGATACGTGCACCGGTTCTAAGCACCGACGGTCCGGTCGGGTTGACGCTCCCGCTGACCGGTCCGCGCGGCATGAGGACATACTCGTCGGCATCGTTGTGCACCACCTCGGCGTGGACGACGTCCAACCCGGGAAGCACCAGATCGACGTCGGGCCCACTGCCAATGGTGGTGGTCGCTGGCCCCAGGTTGAACTCCCGTGGCACTTGACCATTCCACGTCGCCGAATCCTGGACAAAGATCAACCGGGCACGTCCGCTACCGGGCGTGTGGTGGGTGGTGGTTACCCGACGGTGAATCTTCCGGTTGACGGTGGGCACCAGCGGGAACGGAGTCGACGGCGGCAGTAGGCCGGGAGCATCCGCCTTCCCTGACGTCCGCGTGCTCTTGGCTATGGGGGTGAGAGCGCTGAGGGATCCCAGCCTGATGTGCGGGGACCGGGTCAGGAGTCGTTGCACCCGCGAAACCTCGACCGCCCCGAGGCTTACGAGGTTGCCCTTAGGTCCCCCAATGGACACCGCAAGGCCCTTATCAGCGAGTGCTTTCGCCAACGCCCGGACAGCATCGAGCGACGGAACGGATGTCCCGCCGAACGCCTCGGGCGAGTCGACGAACACTTCAACCGTTGTACCGTCGGCGGTCACTGTGCCGCTGATCGTTGATGAGGTGTGATCCGGCGTTGCTGGTTCGACCATCGAAAACGCGAGATTGATCTCCAACCGGATATTCGCGGCCATGGCTCAGCTGCGGTGGGTATCGGAACCCGCTGCATTATTGTCACTGGTGGTGACCCGCAGGGTTCCGTTCAACTTCCAGGTTGCGCGCGGAGCGTCGGGCCCGATATCCCGGGGAACCTCAACCGTCATGTCAATGAAGCTGTAATTCACCGCCGCGCCCTTGCCGGTCAGGTAAGTCCACATTTCCTCGGCAAGGTCCGCCCAGTCGCGGATGTTGTGGTTGCCCTGTTGGTCTGGGGAGGTATTTTCGGTCATGAGTGAGTCCCTTAATGGAGTGTGCATTATGACAGACGCCCTCTACCCGTCTGACGCTAACGATCCAACCCTAGTACGGGCCCCCAACTGGCAACAAGCCTTTCTGCACTTACGACCGAAGCCATTTCGCTGCGTCGTCCCGCAAACGCACCTTCTTCGCGCCGTCGAAATTGTCGTAGAGCGTGACCATCATTGATGACCGGGGATTTCGGTTGAACGTCTCGCGGTGATCGCTGACGAATTGCCAGTACAGGGCGTCCCACGCCTCCTGCCACGTGCCAGCCGGGAAGTTGCCCATCTTTTTCAGGTAGTTGCTCCCGCTCACGTAGGGTTTGGTGGTGATCATGCTGCCGGCCGCGTACTGGCTCATGGCGTACACATTGGGGACCATCACCCAGTCGTAGGCGTCGATGAACATCGCCATGAACCATTCGTAGACGGCATCCGGATTGATCCGCAGCAGCGCCATCGCGTTGCCAAGCACCATCAGCCGCTCAATGTGATGGGCATAACTGGTTTCACGGATCCGTTTGATGACGACGTCGACCGGCTCCAGACCCGTCTCCCCGGTCCACCAACCCTCCTCGAGGTTCCGGTCAAACCCGAGGGTGTTACTGGTGCGCATCTCTCGGCCGCGCAGCAGATACGAGGCCCTCATGTACTCGCGCCACCCGATGACTTGCCGAATGAATCCTTCGACGCTGGCAATCGGCGTGTCATGGCGGGCCGCGTGATCCAGACTCACATCCACCACCTCCAGCGGGCTAAGCAGACCCAGGTTGATGCTGGAGCTCAGCGCCGAATGGAACAGAAACGAGTCCGGCGCCGAGATTGCATCCTCGTATGGACCGAACTGGGCAAACCGTTCATTGAGGAACGCTTCGAGGGCGTCCGCCGCCTGCTGGTGCGTGATCGGCCAGTTGAATGCCACGGCGACGCCCGGATTGTCGGGGAATTCCCGCGCTACCCAGTCGATGGCGTCCCGCACGTCGTTGGTGGCGTCAAACACGGGCAGGTCCGGGGCGGCCAAACCCCTGGGTAACTTCTTCCGGTTGTCAGCGTCGAAGCTCCAGCGTCCACCCACCGGGCTCCCATCCGGTTCAACCAGGATTCCCAGTCGACGGCGCTGCCATTCGTAAAAGTTCTGCATCCGCCAGCCGGCGTTGGTGAAATAGCCGTGAATGTCATCGGTGCTGAGGAGGAATCCTGGGCTGGTATCCGCCTGAGCCTCCAGGCCAAGATCTCCAAGGGTCCTGGTGAGGCGCTGCTCCAGCCAGTCGTCGACGACGTCGTAATAGCTGCACTGCGTGGCACCGAGGTCCTGCAGGTGGGATCGCAGTTGTTCCTGGCTGGGGGTCGTCGCCGAACTTTCGAGGTAATCCACCGCGTACCCGGAGTCTCTGAGACGCCCCGCAAAGTGGCGCATGCTAGCCCGGTGTAACACCAGTTTCTGCTGATGGAAGCGGTACTGGCGGAAGAAGAGATCATCCTCTACCAGGATGAATTGATGCGCTGCCGGCGCGTTGAGGTGCTCTTCGAAGAGCTGGTGAGGGAAAACCAACCGAACGTGCACTGCATCTCCTTCGTCCCGCCTGCCGTGCTTCTGCACCGCTGCAATGCTTGCACATCGATGGCTCCTTGCGTCCCGGTTGCTAGGGTGAAGCGTATGACTCGATTCGCCGTTCATGTTGCCTGCGCCGACGGCCAGAGCATCGACACCTTCCAGCTGGACAACCGAACAGGGACGCTCGACCCCGGTCGGTCGTTGCCGCTCGGAGTAAAGGTGCAGTGCCTTGCGATGCACCCGAGCGACCGCCTGCTGTACGCTGCGCTGGCCACCACCCCGCCCACGGTTCGATTACTCGCTATCGATGCGAGCACCGGCGACCTCGTGCCGCGCGGCGATGCCGAACTGGTTGCCGGGATGGCCTATCTGGCGGTTGACCCATCGGGCGGTCACCTATTGGGCGCCTCCTACACCGACCACCTGGTCAGCGTCATGAGCCTTGACGACGACGGCGGGATGCGTCCTGACACCGAATCCTCCGCGGCACCCGGGAAGCATGCCCACGCGGTGGTCACCAGCCCCGACGGACGGATCGTCTACGCCACTGCGCTGGGCGATGACCTGATTGCGTGGTGGCCGGTCGACTCCATCAGCGGCGCCCTGGGCGACGGCGGCCAGGTGGCCACGCCGGCCGGGAGCGGTCCACGGCATCTGCGGTTCTCGCCATCCGGAGAGACGCTCTACGCGCTGCACGAAATGTCGGGGGAGATTGCCGCCTACGCCCGGGACCCCGAGACCGGCGCCCTGACCGAAGAGCAGCGGATCTCCTCGATTACCCCCTCGCTGAACCTCGTGCCGGGCCGGGTCCGGGACGGTTCCGGCCCTGAGCCGGCCGCGGATGCCATCTGGTGCGCTGAACTGCAGGTGTCCCCCAACGGCCGTTTCCTGTACAGCACCGAACGATCCAGCAGCACCATCGCTGTCGTTGCCGTCGCACCCGACGGCACGCTCTCGCTGGTCGACACCACCGCCACGCAGGCGCAGCCGCGAGGGATGAACATCGACCCGACCGGTGAGTTTCTACTGGCGGTCGGCGAGCTCTCCGACCAGCTGACGGTGTACCGGATCGACCCTGAGAGCGGGAGCCTGCACGACTCTGGAAGGTACGACTGCTCCCCCGGTCCGCGCTGGATCGAATTCAGCCCGCTGGGACAGAAAAGTGGTGAGCCCGCGGTTTAGTGGTCGAGCCACCACTAATCCGCGGCACTGCCACTTTTCTCCGCTATTTCCGGAACCCGGGTCAGGGTCAACGGGAAACGTCCTGTCGGTTCTTGCCCTCGAGTAACCCCGGATCCTCTCCGCCGAACTGTGCCGTCTGGCGACTCACGGCCCTCCCAGGTCACCTCAGCTAACTCCTCGGCGGGAAGGGGTGGGTCAGGGGCGGCCGGTGAGCGCTCCGGCGAGGCTAGCCAGCGCGCCCGGGACCAGCGAGTAATAAGCCCACACGCCCCTCTTTTCCCTAGTCAGCACACCGGCGTCCACCAGGATCTTCAGGTGATGCGAGACGGTCGACTGGCCAAGATTCAGCGGCTCGGTAATGTCGCAGACACACGCCTCGGCGTTTTCGCTCGAGGAAATGATGGAGACCATTCGCAGCCGGTTGGGGTCAGCGATCGCCTTGAACTGGGCAGCCAACGACGACGCCGAATCCTCCGACATCGCTGGCCCTCCCTTGGGCGTGCAGCAGGCGGCGAGGGGGTCGGGGGCGATGGTCACTGCTGGAGTCATCCATCCATTATGCACCGACATTGACATCTATCGATGGGTTGGGAAATACTTTAGGCATCGACAACCATCGATGCATGTGCCCGTCATTCATACCGTTCAACGGAGCCCCTTGAGTACACACACCCTTCCCGCCGAAGAGACGACCGGCAAACTGTCCACCCTTGACCGGCTTCTTCCGGTCTGGATCATCGCCGCGATGGTGGTGGGCATCGCGCTCGGCCAGTTCATTCCCGGCATGGCCGGATTTCTCGATTCGCTGGCCATCGGCACCGTGTCACTGCCCATCGCCCTTGGGCTCCTGGTGATGATGTACCCGGTGCTGGCAAAGGTACGCTACGACCAAACCGGAGCCGTAATCAAGGACCGGAAGCTCATGATTACTTCCCTGGTGATCAACTGGGTCGCCGCACCGGCCTTCATGTTCATCCTGGCGTGGGTCTTCGTCCCCGACCTCCCCGAGTATCGTACTGGCCTGATCATCGTGGGCCTGGCCCGGTGTATTGCCATGGTGATGATCTGGAACGACCTCGCCTGCGGCGACCGCGAGGCAGCGGCCGTTCTCGTGGCCATCAACTCGGTCTTCCAGGTCTTCGCCTTTGGGGCGCTGGGCTGGTTCTACCTGCAGGGACTTCCTAGCCTGCTGGGCCTGCCAACCACCAGCGCTGACTTTTCGTTCTGGGCCATCACCATCAGCGTACTCATCTTCCTGGGCATACCGCTCCTGGCCGGGTTCCTGACCCGCACCATCGGCGAGCGCTCCAAGGGCCGCGACTGGTACGAGGGAACGCTCCTTCCCAAGCTGGGCCCGTGGGCCCTCTACGGACTCCTGTTCACCATCGTGATCCTCTTCGCCCTTCAGGGTGATGAAATCCTCGCCAGGCCGCTCGACGTCGCCCGCATTGCCCTGCCCCTCCTGATCTACTTTCTGGTGGTCTTCACGGCGGGCATGGTGATCGGCAAGCTGTTGAACCTTGGCTACGCCAAGACCACCACCCTCGCTTTCACTGCCGCCGGCAACAACTTCGAGTTGGCCATCGCTGTCGCCATCGGCACCTACGGGGTGACCAGTGGACAGGCGCTGGCCGGCGTCGTCGGGCCCTTGATTGAGGTCCCCGTTCTTGTTGCACTGGTCTATGTGGCCCTTTGGGCGCGGAAGCGCTTCTTCACCACCGATCCCCTGACACCAACGAAGGAAAATTCACATGTCTGAGTCATCGACCAAACCCTCGGTCCTCTTTGTCTGCGTCCATAACGCGGGCCGCTCACAGATGGCCGCCGCCTTCTTGACCACTCTTTCCGAGGGCCGGATCGAGGTCCGCTCCGCCGGATCACAGCCAGCCAACTCCATCAACCCGTCGGCAGTTGAAGCCATGCGGGAACTAGGCATCGACATGTCGGCCGAGATACCCAAAGTCCTGACCGACGACGCCGTCAAGGACTCCGACGTCGTCGTCACCATGGGCTGCGGCGACGAGTGCCCCTACTTTCCGGGCAAACGCTACGAGGACTGGGTGCTCGAAGACCCGGCGGGGAAGGGTGTGGAGTCGGTCCGGCCGATCCGCGACACCATTAAACGCCGCGTCGAGGCCCTGATCGTAGAGCTACTCCCAGCATGAGTGAGCTCCCAGTCGCCATCATCGGGGCGGGACCGATCGGTCTCGCCGCAGCGGCCCACCTCCTCGAGCGCGGCCTGCAGCCGCTGATCTTCGAGGCCGGCCCGATACCGGGCGCCGCCATTAGCGACTGGGGCCACATCCGCCTGTTCTCCCCGTGGCAGTTCAACGTCGACGCCGCCGCCCGCCGCCTGTTGGAGCCCACGGGTTGGGTCTCACCGCGGGGAACTGCCCTCCCCTACGGATCCGAACTGGTGGGCGAATACGTGACACCGCTGGCGGCTGTGCCAGCCATCGCCGAGACGTTGCAGCTGAGCACCCGCGTAGTCGCCGTGACCCGCCAGGGGATGGACAAGACCCGGACCAAGGGCCGTGACAAGCAGCCATTCCTGGTCCGTACCCAGGGTCCTCATGGCATCGAAGACCACCTGGCCCGGGCAGTCATCGACGCGTCCGGCACCTGGAACCAACCAAATCCCCTCGGTCAGGGCGGACTTCCCGCGCACGGCCAGACTGAGGCGCGTCAGTTCATTACCGATCCGCTCCCGGATATCACCGGGCCGGACCGGGACAGATTCGAAGGCAAACGGGTCATGGTGGTCGGCGCTGGACACTCCGCGGCCAACACCCTAATCGCGCTCGGACAGGTCGCCCGGGCCTCCGAATCCACCTCCGTCATCTGGGCCGTCCGCGGCACCGGATCTGCTGAACGACTCTACGGAGGCGGCGACCTCGACGGGTTACCGGCCCGCGGACAACTCGGCTCCCGACTGCGCAAATTGGTGGAAGACGGGGTAGTGGAACTCAGGACCTCCTTCACCATCGCCGGTTTCAGTGCACGCGATGCGCTGACTGTCCACACCGTCGGCGGCTCAGTCGAAGTGGACGTCCTGATTCCAACCACTGGATTCAGGCCCGATCTGGGAATCCTCCGAGAATTACGGCTGGAGTTGGACCCTGCGGTAGAAGCGCCCCGCGCGCTGGGACCCCTGATCGACCCCGAGTTCCACAGCTGCGGCACCGTCCCTGCACACGGCGCCAAAGAGCTCGCCCACCCTGACAAGGACTTCTTCATCGTCGGAATGAAGAGCTATGGCCGCGCTCCCACCTTCCTGCTCGCCACCGGCTACGAACAGGTGCGGTCGGTGGTTGCGGCAATTGCAGGTGACGCAGCAGCCGCTGAGGACGTGCAGCTGAAACTTCCGGCAACCGGAGTCTGCAGCACCGATCTGGGCGGCTCCTGCGACGTACCAGCCCTGATGGCCCAGTAAACCCGCGCCCGAGATCAACCACCGAGGAGCAAAGATGTCCACTCGCCCCAACCCGATGCCCGGATTGATCAACGATGAGCATGTACTGCACCGGATAAGCGGTGAACTAGCTGGAAAGTTCGATGGCGTGTTCAGCCCAGAGATGGTCGACCGGTACGTTTTCGAGTCCTACACAGCTCTCGCCCGGACGGCGAAAATCAAGACGTATCTGGCCTCAATCACCAAGCACTTCGCCGAGGACCGCCTGAACGCACTCGCTCATGCCCAGGGTGTCCGTCCTAGCGGGAAGGCTGAAGTCTTATTCGTTTGTGTACAGAACGCAGGGCGCTCCCAGATGGCCGCCGGGTTGCTTAGGCACTACGGCGAGGGTCGCATCAATGTTCGTTCGGCAGGGTCAATGCCCGCAGAGCACCTCAACGTTCATGTCGTCGAGTCCATGAGAAAGCTCGGTATCGACCTCGATGCTGACTTCCCCAAGCCCCTCACCGACGACGTGGTTCGGGCGGCCGACGTCGTCATCACAATGGGCTGTGGCGATACCTGCCCTATTTACCCGGGGAAACGCTACGAGGACTGGCAGGTCGAGGACCCGGCTGACCTCGATCCGTCGGGGGTAGAGCGGGTACGGAACGACCTGGACAGACGGATTCGGCAACTGGCCGCCGAGCTCCTGGACCAATAAACGGGACTAGGGATCCCTTCGCTGGGGCTGCTGCAACAGGTCGACCAGCTCCAGCAGCTGCTCCATCTCTTCGGCGAATTCCTGATTGGCGCCGCTGCCAGCGAAGAATGCCGCGTCGTAGTAAAGCCCATCGCCCATCAGCTTCACGGCGCGAGCCACTGAACGGCTGCCCAGCGACGACTCAAGTGCTCCCAGCCACAGAGCCTGGATCTGCGCAAAGTTTTGTTGTGCTTTCGGGTGGCCCCGCTGGGCGAGGCGTGCCATTGCCACGAGTGCCCTGTCCAAGGCGCTGTCCTCATATACCGAGGTCCTGACGTAGTACCGGGCTGGCCCTTCGGGGTCAGCGGTCATCAGTTCGCGATCAATCGAGGAGAGGGCCAGGAGCCGCTCCCCCAACGCATCCACTAACGCCTCCTTCGACGGAAAGTGATACAGCAAACCACCCTTGGAGACGTCGGCAGCCCCGGCGATCGCTTCCATGGTGGCGGCCCGTTCGCCGTCGTTTATGAGGATGTTCTCGAAACTGTCGAGGATGCGCTCTTTGGAACTAGCCATGTGTTCATCGTAACGGGGCCTCACGCTTTACTGTACCGGCTGGACGGTATAGTCTCAGATCATGAGTAACCCGACGCACGTTCTCGGTCCGACCACCGGAGCGCCTGCCCTCGACCCTGCGCCTACCCGGGCCGGCCGGCGTGAATGGACAGCTCTCGCTGTCTTGATGCTGCCCGTCCTCTTGGTTGCCGTCGATAACACCGTGCTTGCCTTCGCCACCCCTGCCATTTCCCTTGCGTTCAATACCAGCGGCACAACACTGCTGTGGATTATCGACAGCTACCCTCTGATGCTCGCAGGCCTTCTGGTGGCCATGGGGAGTTTCGGCGACCGCTTTGGCCGCCGAAGGCTCCTCATCATCGGCGCACTGGGGTTTGCAGTCTTTTCGGTCGCCGCCGCCTACTCGCCTACAGCAGAGGCGCTTGTCGCCTCGCGGGTGGGTCTCGGCGTGTTCGGCGCCATGCTGATGCCCTCAACGCTCTCGCTCCTCCGCAACATCTTCTCCGATCGCAACCAGCGCCGTCTGGCCATCGCTATCTGGGCCGCCGGATTCTCTGCTGGCGCTGCCCTGGGGCCGCTCGTAGGCGGCGCGCTTCTTGAGCACTTCTGGTGGGGGTCGGTGTTCCTGTTGGCCGTGCCGGTCCTGGTACTGATGCTGGCACTCACGCCCACGCTGGTTCCGGAGTCGAAGGACCCCAACCCCGGGCGCGTGGATTACCTGAGCATTGTCCTATCGGTCTCGACGATGCTGCCCATTGTGTTCGCCATCAAGAACTTCGCCAAGGGTGATTCGGTGACGGTGACGGTAGCCGCCGTCGTCATTGGCCTCGCCGCTGGAACGGCGTTCACCAGGCGCCAACTCAGCCGGCCCAATCCCATGCTGGACGTCCGGCTGTTCACCGTGCGTGCCTTCAGCGGGGCGGTGCTGGTGAATCTGCTCGCCATCTTCTCGCTGGTGGGGTTCATCTACTTCGTTTCACAGCATTTGCAGCTGGTACTGGGGCTCAGCCCCTTAAATGCCGGGCTGGTTTTGGTGCCCGGTCTGATAATGACCATCATCGCGGGCCTTGCGGTGGTCCCCGTTGTACGCCGGGTGCCCCCGCGCACCGTGGTACCGATAGCGCTACTTTTGTCGGCATCGGCGTACGCATTCGTGGCGGTCACCGGTCAGGGCGGGTCCGCCGCCGTGCTGCTGTTCGCATTTGTGTTACTGGGCATCGGCGTTGGAGCGTCCGAGACGGTATCCAACGACCTGATCCTCTCTACCGTGCCCGCCGAAAAAGCGGGTGCCGCGTCGGCGGTGTCCGAAACCGCCTACGAGGTGGGTTCAGTTTTTGGCACGGCCCTGTTGGGCAGCGTGCTACTCGCCTCCTACCAACGCAACCTCGTGCTGCCAGCGGGCCTCAGCCCGGAGCAGGAAGCTGTCGCCACCGAAACTCTGGGCGGGGCCGTCAACACTGCTGCACAATTGCCGGGCAACGGCGGCAGTCAACTTCTAGATTCGGCGTTCCACGCGTTTGATAGCGGTGTGGTACTCACCTCAGGGATTGGTGCAGCACTCATGGTGTTCGCGTCCGCGCTGGCGCTGTGGAGCCTGCGACGCGCGTAAAGATCCGTACCGGATCCCTGCACGTCGCAGGCTCGGTCCGTCCCTTGTCAGGCAGGACTATGCTGCGGGAGTGATTCCGCCGGTGCAGGCCGCGCCGGGCTCGCGGCTCTGCTCGCCCTGGATGTACCGTTCGAGGAACACGGGAAGCCGGCTGTCCTCGGCTGAATCGACGCTCAACTGCAGGCCCCAGGCGCTCACCATGACGGGTGATTCCTGGTCGGCGTAGGGGCTCAGGAGCACGTAGCCGCTTGAGCCCACCAGATCAGTCAGGGTGTCAATCTCGGCCTGGGGAAGATCGGGCTGGTAGGTGATCCAGACTGCCCCGTGCTCCATCGAGTGGACGGTGTTCTCGTTGGGGATCTCGGAGGTGTAGACGCCACAGTTGATCCAGGTGGGGTTGTGATCTCCGCCCACGGGAGGTGTCTGTTCGTAGTCCACCGGCCCTTCGATGTGGTTGAAGGTGAGGTCTTCAAATTCCTGTACGCCTTCGATCGGCTGGCTGGCAAGCTCTTCGATCCGCTGGTTCTCCTGCACCTGACCCACAATGACAATCGTCACGGCAACAATGATGGCGATGACAACGGCACCGATTCCGCCGAGGATCAACGTGGTGCGCCGACGGTCACCGGCCCGCTGCTTGGACTGGATGGCCTTCAGCCGCGCCTGACGGTCGGCATTGTCCTGGGCTCGCTTCTTATTCAACGCGTGAATCCTTTTTCCGTAAGAGTGATTGAAACCAATGTACCGTCGGTGGTGCTACAGCTCATCCAGCATGTCTTCCATGGCGGCTATCTCAGCCACCTGGGCCGCCACCATTTTCTCGGCTGCAACCCTGACCCGCGGCTCCTGAACCAGTCCCGCCCCCGCCTGCGCCATGTCCGCACCTGCCGTGTGGTGAGCGATCATCAGGGTTAGATACAGTCGCTCCGCCGCAACACCAGAGGCAGCCGTCAGCTGAGCGATCTGCTCCGGGGTGGCCATCCCTGGCATCAATCCGTCGGCTCGCAGCATTTCACCATCGCCCCCGTGATCCATGGACCCCGCCACCCACGCCATGCTCGGTGCGGCAGAACTTTGCGGCAGACCCCACTCTTCCAGCCAGGCATACATCTGGCCGATCTGGTGCTGCTGGGTCAGGGCGATATCGTAGGCGATGGTGCGGACCACTTCGTCGTCGGTGCGGTCACGCACCAGTCGTGACATTTCTACTGCCTGAGCATGGTGCACCTGCATGTCGCGGGAAAATCCAGCGTCAGCGCTATTGGTGGCCGGGTATTGCGGGCCGGTGCCGATCCGACCCGCCACGAACGCAAGAGCAAAAAGGCAGACCACCAGCGCTCCGGCCAGGCCAATGAGCACGCGCTTCTGCCACGTCTCGAGGTGCAGCGTCATCTACCTGTTTCCCCTGTTCCACAGTCATTCCAACTTCTTTAACGTATTGCATCAGCCTCAGCGTTCCCTGAACGTCGTGGAGATACCCCCCTAGGGTAGTTGGAATATACGGGTAGGGGGTATATCCTGGAGGAGATCAAGGAGAGCCTGATGACCGACATCGCTACCGAACATGGCTATACAGCCGACAAGGTCGCCTATTTGCGGCGCCTGAGACGTATTGAAGGTCAGGTTCGTGGGATCGCCCGGATGATCGAGGAGGACAAGTACTGCATCGATGTCCTCACCCAGGTATCAGCGATCAACAAGGCGCTACACGCGGTCAGCATTGGCCTACTTGAGGAGCATATTGCCCACTGTGTCGTGGGAGCCGCCAACGAGTCCCAGCTCACTGGTAACCCCGGCATTGTCCAGGAAAAAGTCCAGGAAGCCTCGGCGGCCATCAGCCGCCTACTGAGATAACACGTCCCCCTCACCTAAGGAGTACCACCATGAGCACCACCACCGTCAACATCTCGGGCATGACCTGCGGCCACTGCGTCGATTCAGTCACCGAAGAAATCCTCACCATCGACGGCGTCCAGGACGTCTCGGTCGACCTCAACAAGGGCGGCATCTCCACCGCCACCGTCACCTCAGCGTCCGACCTTGCCCCGGAGCAGATCGGCGAGGCCGTAGCCGAAGCTGGCTACCTGGTTGTCGCCACCGACGCCTAGGGTCCATCGACGCTCAAGTAGGGCCATACGGCTACCGATTAGTACCACCTAGGAATGCGATGAGCACGAACCAGTTGAAGACCACCCCCGCTACCCGGGTTGTCGAACTCGATATCCAGGGCATGACCTGCGCGTCCTGCGTAGGGCGGGTGGAACGTAAGTTGGGAAAGCTTGACGGCGTCGGGGCCAGCGTGAACCTGCCGCTCGAAACCGCCACAGTCACGGTCCCCGCGCACATCTCGGACCAGGACATCGTGGACACGGTGCAGGCGACGGGATACACGGCGCAACTGAAGCATCAGGGCCGTAGCACCACCTCAGGCCTGGAGTTGGGAGACCCCGCGCTGGAGGGTACCCACCCGGAAGCCTCCGATCATATGGCCCACGGCGGATCAGCTGCGCAGCTGCGGCCACGGCTTATCGTCGCGGCACTTCTGACGCTGCCGGTCGCCGTCATCTCCATGGTGCCCGCGGCGCAGTTCCCTCACTGGGGTTGGGTGGTCTTCGCCCTTGCCCTGCCGGTGGTCACCTGGTCCGCCTGGTCGTTCCACCGGGCGGCCGCCATCAATGCCCGCCACCTCGCGTCGACGATGGACACCCTGGTGTCCATCGGCGTCACCGCCGCGTTTCTCTTCTCGGCCTGGCAATTATTCAGTGACCCCGCCATCACCGAACATGTGGGCATGGCCATGAGCGACCACGCGCTGTACTTCGAGGTGGCAGCAGTTGTCGTCACCTTTCTGTTGCTGGGCCGTTATCTTGAGGCGAATGCCAAACAACGGGCTGGCGAGGCCCTTAAAGCCCTGCTAAGCCTCGGCGCCAAGGACGCAACAGTCCTCCGCAACCAGGACGGCCGCCGGGTGGAGGTCAAGGTACCTGCCGATTCGCTGGTCCACGGGGACGAGTTTGTGGTGCGGCCCGGCGAAAAGATTGCTACCGACGGGGTGGTGATCGACGGCGCCAGCACCGTCGACACGTCACTGCTCACCGGTGAATCCGTTCCGGTGGAGGTGGGCATTGACGACGTCGTCACCGGCGCCACCATCAACACCTCAGGGCGCCTCGTGGTCCGGGCAACCCGGGTCGGCAGCGAAACCACGTTGGCCCAAATGGGGCGGCTCGTCAGCCAGGCGCAAAGCGGCAAGGCGCCCATCGCCCGGTTGGCGGACCGAATCAGTGCCGTCTTCGTCCCGATCGTGCTGGCCATCGCCGTCCTCACCTTCGTGGCCTGGATGGTCCTGACTGGCGACCTTCAATCGGCGTTCACCGCCGCCGTAGCCGTCCTGGTGATCGCTTGCCCGTGTGCGCTTGGGCTCGCGACGCCGACGGCGCTCCTGACCGGTTCGGGACGTGGCGCCCAGCTCGGCATCCTCATCCGTGGACCGCAGGTTCTGGAGGACACCCGCACGGTCGACACCATTGTGCTGGACAAGACCGGCACCGTCACCACCGGCAAACTCGCGGTGACCGACGTCGTCGTGCTCGATGCCCTGGATCGGGACCACCTCCTTTCACTGGCCGGCGCGGTTGAGGCTGCCAGCGAGCACCCGATTGCCCAGGCGATCGCTGCAGCAGCCCCTGGCCACCCCGCGGTGACCGGGTTCAGCAGCTCCCCCGGCGGTGGAGTGCGGGGCACCGTCGACGACGGCGGGCGAGCCGTCACAGTGCTCGCCGGGCAGTCCGGTTGGTTGCGGGAGAACGGGGTTGTTATCACCGACGCACACCGTTCAGCACTGCAGAATCGGCAGGATTCCGGGGCCACCGCCGTCTGGGTGGCAGTCGACGGCCGCATCGTGGGGCTGGTGGCGCTGAAGGATACGGTCAAGGACTCATCTGCCGCCGCTATCGCCCGGCTCAAGGATCTGGGACTGCGGCCCATCCTACTCACCGGCGACAACGCCTCGGTGGCACACCGGGTGGCTGCCCAGGTTGGAATCGCTCCCGACGACGTGCTCGCCGGAGTGCTCCCGGCGGGCAAGGTGGACGCCGTCCGGCGGCTGCAGGCCGACGGCGCCACGGTGGCGATGGCGGGTGACGGGGTCAACGACGCCGCCGCCCTGGCGCAGGCCGACCTAGGGATCGCGATGGGCTCGGGCACCGATGTTGCCATTGAGGCAGCCGACCTGACCGTGATGGGGAACAGCCTGGAGCAGGTGGCGCAGGCAATCGAGCTGTCACGCAAGACACTCCGGACCATCAAGACCAACCTCTTCTGGGCGTTCTTCTACAACACCATTGGCATCCCGGTGGCCGCCCTGGGGTTCCTCAACCCGATGGTCGCGGGTGCAGCAATGGCCGCCAGCTCTGTGCTCGTCGTGGCCAACTCGCTGCGGCTGCGGCGGTTCGGCCGGTAGGCCTACGGCAGGGGGACGGGCTCGACGTCGTTGGCGCGCTCCAGCGGCGGGGTCCCGTCCGCCGGTGCGCGCAACTCGTCAACCCGGACCATCACCACTCCGCCGACGATTAGCAATCCGCCGAGAAGCTGGATCAGCCCGGGGAGCTCACCGAGCATCAGCCAGGAAGCCAGTACCGCGAACATCACCTCGGTGAGTCCCACGAAGGATGCCACCTTCGAGCCGAGCTGGCGGGCAGCGAGGATGCCCGTGAAGTACGACACCACCGTGGAGATCAGCACCAGCCCCAACACGGGCACCAGCCAGCTGGTCTCCCAACCGGCCAGGGTCACGTCGCGGAATTCGAAGGTGAAGGGCATGATGCCCGCCAGTCCCATCACCCCGATGGCCACAGCACCTACCACCATGCCGCCGCCTGCCATCACCAGAGGCGGGAGGGCGTCATTGGCGCGGGCGGACATCAGGAAGAACACGGCGAGGCAGACCGCCGCGGCCAGTCCGTAGAGGACGCCAATCGGGTCGAGGCGTTCGTCTGAGGTCAGGTCCAGTACCAAGAGGAGCCCAACCATGGCCGTTATCGAGCCGGCGGCCGTCAGGCGGCGTGGGGCGTGACGGGTGTGTGCCCATAGCCAGCCGACAATCAGCACCGGTGCCAGGTACTCCAGGAGCAGGGAAACTCCGACGGACATCCGCTGGACCGCGCTGAAGTAGAAGAACTGACAGAGCGCGATCGCTGTCACACCGTAAATGGTGAGGGTCAGTGCACTCCCACGCAGAGCTGTCCAGCGCCCCCGCAGGGCGATCAGCACCGGGATCAGCAACACGAGAGCGGCCCCGCCGATACGCACGCCTACTGCTGCACCTGGACTCCACCCAATCTCCAGCAGGGACTTGGCGAACGGCCCGGACACGCCAAACGCCGCCGCAGAGATGACCGCGAACCACAGGCCCGCCGCTGCACCGTTCTTCATGCCGTACTCCTCCGCGCGCGTTAGTGTCATGACCAAAATATGATTATGGTAGTGACAGTAGCCTTGAACGATGTCAGGAGTCAACGTGGCCTTTGCCTATGACACAGAAATTGCGCTAATCTCCGCCGCCGCGCTCATCAACACGGGGAAAGAGGATCCGGATCAGTTGAGCACCCTGGCGGATCTCGACCGGTTCCTTGCCGAGCAGGATTTCTCCGGATCGCGTGCCCGGACCGCCGCCGAGCTGGCTGCGGTGGTGCGGTTGAGGGCAGAGTTGGAGGAGGTCTGGACGTCATCCGAGGACGATGCCGTCGCGCGGGTCAACCGGATCCTGGGCGACGCGAAGGCCCTCCCCCGGCTGGTCCGCCATGATCACTGGGACTGGCACCTCCACGCCACCGACCCCGATGCTCCACTCGAAGACCGGATGGCCACCGAGGCGGCGATGGCGCTAATCGACGTCATCAGGACCCACGAAATGGACCGCCTGCGGATTTGCGCCGCTGAGGACTGCAGCGCCGTCGTGCTGGATCTGAGCCGCAACCGCTCAAAGCGGTACTGCGATACCGGGAACTGTGCGAACCGGGCACACGTCAAGGCCTATCGCGCCCGGAAAGCGGTGGCCGGCTAGACCCGTGCACGCGACCGGCGACTGGCGTGCGCAGGAAAGTGGCGCAGCATCGCCGGCGTGCACAGGAAAGTGGCGCACCCGCCGGCGCTCACAGGAAAGTAGCGCAGCATCGCCGGCGTGCACAGGAAAGTAGCGCACCCGCACGTTAGTGGTTGCCCAACAGCGTGTATGCGGTTCAACCACTTTTCTTGGCCGCGACAGCCCGGGTCAGGCCCCGCTGATGCCGAACAGCCCGATGACGAGCGCCATCACCAGGTAGGTGACCAACTCGTGGGCGCAGTTCAGGAGCGTCAGCCCGGCTGGCCTTCGAACGCGTCGTGGGTGATGAACGGGGAGGCGGTGAACCCTGCCCAGAGGATGACCGCGGTGATCAGGGTGTTGAGCAGGAAATTTCCGCCGTAGAAGTCCTGGGCGATCGCGGCGCCGCCGGCCAGCACCCAGGCACTGATCAGGCTGACCCCCACGGTGATGATCTGCACCTCTTCCTTGCTGTATCCGGTTCAGCTGAAAGTGTAGACCGTCACGTCAGGAATTCCCTGCCATCGCGGGAAGAGGGAATGGCGGGCGTGCGAGGTCTGGCTAGTGGGTGCTGTCCGTGCCGCCGCGGGGTGTCCCCTTGGGGTTTCCATCCTTCTCGACGTTGCCCGCGCCGCCGGGGATCTTCGAGGACGACCGGTTGATTCCCGTCCCCTTACCGAGGTGGTCAGCATTCGGCTTCTCCGTCATCATGAGCATGGCGCACACTACGAGGGCCGCGATGAAGGCAATCCCCGCCGCTGTAAGGCCGAGGTCAACCCTCAGTTCCCGGGTGCCGCCACCGGTGGAGACGACCATCGCCACGATGCCGGCTACCGCCGCGAGGGCGGCTGAGAAAATAAGGGGGCCTTTGACGCCCCTAACCGATTTGGACACTGTTGCTCCTTGAGAAAATTGTCGCCGCAGATTCTTCTACGAGGAGTAGAAAGACTGCTACCTCTAGTTTACGGGGTCGGCGGCGCTTGCCGGGGCAGCGTGACGCACGTCATGTCGATACCCAGACGCAGCGATCGCAAGGACGACGGCGGTGATCAATGCGCCACCACCGGTGACCCCCAGCAGTGCGTGGGCCCCCGCACCTTCGAAAAGGGGCAGCAGCAGGCCGGTGGCGACACTCACTGCGCCGACGGCGATCAAGTCCCTCCCGACGACGGTGGTGCGGCGCTGCCGGATTCCCACATAAAGGTCCACCGCACCGGCGATCACCAGGACGAGAGCCCCCACTTGGGCGAACATGGCGTTGGTATGGATCCAGAGGTTGAGAACGCCACCGGACAGCAGGAAGCCGGGAGCAATCCACACCACCCACCGGTCAACGCTATGGCGCAGGTCGACTGCCCGTTCCATCCAGAACGCCGAGGCAGCGAGTCCGAGCAAGTACAGGCCGCCACCTACCGATGCCACCTGCACTGACGGTTGCGTCCAGAAGATTGTCAGGGCGCCAAACGCTGCAGCCACGACGGCACGAAACAGCAGCGGCGGCCAGACTGCCGCGGCCTGGTCCAGCGAGTTATGAGGCGGCTGGACCGTCACATCGTGTGGTGCGGCACCCATTGCGCGAAACCTCCGGTTCGAAACGGGCTGATCACCTCAGTCCAGAGCTCCCAGTTTATCCCCGCGACAAAGGAGCGAAACAGCGGTGCAACCCAGGATCCCGGGACTGTCGTCCCGCCCCACGCTAGCGAGCGCCGATCACCATCCAGCAATCATTGCGTACCCGCCACGCCAGGGTCAGAGCCCGGGCTGCCATATAGCCGATGCCGAACGCGAGCCACAGCCAGACAATGCCGACCGGACCGGTGAGACCGGCATTGAAGATCCACATCAGGAGCGGCAGGTACACGAGGAGATTGACGACGCCGGCAATCGCCAGATAGCGGGCATCGCCGGCGCCAATGAGGACGCCATCCAGCACAAACACCAGACCGCATACGGGTTGGGACACTGCGAGGACAAAGAGCCCCGCCGCGAGCGCTGACTGCACGGCCTGATCGGAGGTGAAGATCCAGCCAACGAACGGCGCTGCCAGGGCCAGGATGGCGCCGGTGATCACACCGAACCCGAGCCCCCACCAGATCATTCGCCGGGTCAGCGCGTGAGCCAGTGGCTTATCCCCGGCGCCGAGTTCTTTGCCGATCAGCGCCTGGGCGGCGATGGCCAGCGCATCGAGCGCGAAGGCCAGGAAAATGAAAATGGTCATCACCAGCTGGTGCGCCGCAAGGGAAACCGAACCCTGCGCCGTCGCGACATACACGGTTGCCAAAATGGCGACCCGCAGGCTCATGGTGCGCAACATCAGCCAGGAGCCCACCCTCGCCGTCGCCCGCAACCCCTGCCAAGACAGCCGGAGCGGCACCTGGTTCCTGCGGGAGAGCCGGAAGACGATGACGAGGTAGACACCTGCCATCCCCCACTGGGTGACGCTGGTGCCCAGGGCCGATCCTGCCACCGAGAGTCCCAACCCGTAGACCAACAGGAAGTTCAGCCCAATATTCACGGCGAATCCGACGCCGGCCACTAGCAGTGGCGTCCTGGTGTCCTGCAGGCCACGAAGCACCCCGGTGGCGGCAAGCACCACCAGCATGGCGGTCAGCCCCGGCATGGAGTAGCGCAGGTAGTCAACGGCGAAGGTGTGCACCTGTCCTTCCGCGCCCATCAGCGAGGCCAGCCCGGGCGCAAGGATCCACCCCGCAGTGGAGAGCAGCACTCCCAGGACCACGGCCAGGCCGATGCCGTCGCGGCCCGCAGCCACCGCGTCCTGGATACGTCCGGCTCCAATGAACCGCGCCACGGCGGGGGTGGTGGAGTAGGCGAGAAACACCATCAGACCGACGATGGTGTGCAAAACGGTGGACGCCAGGCCCACTCCCGCCAGCTCATCGACGCCCAGGTGACCCACGATGGCCGAGTCTGCCAGCAGGAACAATGGTTCAGCAATCAGGGCCCCAAGCGCCGGGACGGCGAGGTGAAGGATGCGCCGGCTCAACTCGCGGGTCTCAGGAAGGGCGGCGCTCACCATGCCACCCTATGCCTTGCTGCTGGCATTCTGAGGGGCCGGCAAGGAACGTCCGCTAGGCTGAACCGTGAGGCACGATGGCGCACAGGGAGCACACATGAAAAAGGAAGTCTGGTTCTTCATCGGTGGTCTGGTCGCGTTTTTCCTGAGCACCCTCTTCATTCCGCAGGGCATCTCGGATTTCGCGCGCGCCGCCGCCCTTGAAGAAGCCGTGCCATCGGGTGCCGGGCTCACCCTCGGCATTGGTGCGTTGCTCATCGTTGTTGCGATCACCTTGCTGGCAACCGGCTACGTAATTCGGCGCAAGAGCCTCACCATCGGCCATACGAGAGATTAGAGTCCCTGCTCCACCATTTCCAGCAGGCGCTGCGCGGCCGTAAGCCGCACTGCCGCGTCCAGCCCTCGCAGTGGACCGTCGATCACCAGCATGGCCAGCCCATGTACCGCCGACCAGGCGGCAAACTCGGCCCCCGGACGCCGGCTGGCTGCCAGCACTCCGCTATCCACCAGACCATCCAAAGCGTCGGACAGGAGCTGGAACGGCGTCCTGCCGTGGGGGCCCGCCGAATCTTCGACTGCAGCGTCCCGCAGATCCACGTGGTTCGCGAACGCTGTCCTGAACAGTCCCGGCTCGGTCTGGGCGAACCGGAGATAGCCGGCGCCCACCGCCCGTAGCTTCGCCTGCGCGAGCGCCGCAGCGCTCTCGTTCCCACGTTCACCACTGTCGTTGTCCCTGTAGTCACCAGCGATGGCTGACTGTTCCTCCTCCATGGCCGCCGCCAGCCGGGATTGCGCGGCCAGAGAGACGGCGCGCAACAGAGCGCCCTTGTCAGCGAAGTGGCGGTAAGCGGCGTTTGGCGTCACCCCGGCCCGGCGGGTTACCTCGCGGAGAACGACGGCGGCCGGCCCACCCTCGCGTGCCAGCTCGGTTCCCGCCTCGACCAGAGCCCGTCGCAGGTCACCGTGACGGTACGTGGTGCGGGGAGCAGACTGCTCGGTCACTGGTCCTAGCCTCTCCTCAACGTCGAAAGTTAACACCGTACACAAGTGTGTCATGGGGCGGTCCTGATATGGGAGTGCAGCTCATTCGTCAGATTGGTGCGGGCCGCGTCCAGCCAGCGGAGCTGCGCTGACTCAGTGCGGAACAGAGGATCCATCGCCAGCAGACGGCGGACGACGTCGGCGCGTCCGGCCGCAAAGTCCCCATCCGATACATGGGAGTATTCCTTCCGCACGGCAGCCACATACTGCCCATATCCGCGCATCGGTCGTCCCAGAACGGCTAGGTCCGCGTCGCAGAGAAGGTCACCCGCCCGGTCTCCCGGCTGTGGGCGGTGCGATGCAGTGAGCAGGATCAGCCGCACCACCTCGGCCGCCTCAGGAGCGGGCACCAGCCCCGCCAGCAACTCGTCGGCCAGAGCCGCCGAAGTGCGTTCATCCGCACCGGCGGAGCCCTCATAGACAGCGTCGTGAAACCAGGCGGCGAGCCGGACCCGTCGCCGCAAATTGTCGTCGTCGGCCGGGGAAAAGAGGACGTCGAGGGCCTCGAGCACGTCGAGGAGATGGGAGGGAGTGTGGTATTTCCGGTGCGTCTCCGCCCACCGGACCATCAGCTCCTCACCCAACCAGGGCTCCGTGGGTAGCACCGCATCCCAGCGGGCGAGGAGGGTCCGGCGCAGCCGCGGCGTCCGCTGGCGGGCCGGAATCCGCAGGCCGCTGCCAATGAGGATGCGGACCAGGGTTCCGCAGTCCACCTCCTGGGCTCCGGATGCCACCAGGGTGCTGTAGCAGCGGGCTGGGACGTCGTAGTGGTCGTCGTCGAACGCCCGCTCAGGGATCCCTGCCTCCGCGGCGAAGGCGTGAAGTTCGGCGACCGACTGGTCGGAAATCAGGTGGGAAAATTCGGTCCCGTGCGCTGGCCAGAGCGGGGGGTCGATGTAGATGACCATCACTCCAGCCTACCGGCGCGCAGCCTGTGGCCTGGCTCCAAACTGGCGCCGCGGCGGTGACGAAATTACGTATATACAGGACCTTCCGGCTGTGCCATTGTTTACAGTGTTCACATCAGTTATCCACTGAACCGAGGACCCTATGACGACAACACTTCTTGCCATTGGCACCAAAAAAGGCCTATGGCTCGCGACCAGCACCGACCGGCAGTCCTGGACCCTGTCCGAACCACACTTCCTGATGCAGGAAGTAGCCAGCGTCGGAATCGATACCCGTGACGGACGCACCAGGATCATGGTGGGGATGCTCTCCTATCACTGGGGTCCAACAGTGGTCTACTCCGATGATCTGGGCGCCACCTGGTCCGAACCCGAGCAGGGCGCCATCAAGTTTTCCGAAGGCGACGGAGCCGCCGTCGAGCGGATCTGGCAGCTCCAACCGGATTCGGCTGGTCGCCCCGGCGTCGTCTGGGCGGGCTGCGAACCCATCTCCGTCTGGAAGTCGACCGACTACGGAGAGCACTTTGAACTGAACCGGGGGTTGTGGGATCACCCGCACCGCTCCGAATGGGGTGCAGGTTTCGGCGGCGCAGCAGCCCACTCGGTGGTTCCGAGTCCAGCCGACGACACCGTCCACGTGGCCATGAGCACCGGGGGCGTATATCGGTCCGACGACGGTGGATCCTCCTGGGCGCCGCGGAACAAGGGCATCTCCGCCTATTTCATGCCCGATCCCAGCCCCGAATTCGGACAGTGTGTCCATAAGATCGCCCGCGACTCGGTGGAACCCAACCGGCTGTATGCGCAGAACCATCACGGCGTCTACCGCTCCGACAACGGCGCCGAAACCTGGGAATCCATTGCCGAGGGGCTGCCCGCTGACTTCGGTTTCGTGATGCTCACCCACCCGAACCGCACCGGCACCGCCTGGGTCATCCCGTTGAAGGCCGACGGCGAACGCATCCCACCCGAGGCCAAACTGGCCGTGCATCGCACCAACGACGCCGGCGCCTCCTGGACCCGCCTCGATCACGGTCTGCCTGAGGGCGAGTACAACGCCGTCCTGCGGGATGCGGCCGGCGTGGACACGCTCGAACCGGCCGGTGTGTACTTCGGCACCCGCGGGGGGACCGTCTATGCCAGCGCCAACGAGGGCGCCACGTTCGCCGAGGTCGCCTCCCACCTACCGGACGTTTTGTGCGTCCGGGCTGCCGCCGTCGTTGGCTACTAAATGGAGCTCCCCATCGGCGCGGTGACAGTTCTGATCCCAACCCTGCTGCGGCCGTTGATCGGGGACCGGTCCCGGGTGCCCCTTGCGACGGCGGCCCCTGTACCGCTGGCGAAACTCCTCGACAATCTTCACCACGGGTACCCGGTGTTTGCCCGCCGCATCCGCGATGAGACGGGTGCGCTGCGCCGGTACGTCAATGTGTACGTCGATGGGGAAGATGTGCGCCGGATGGAAGGGCTCTCGACGCCGGTTCCGCCCGGCGCCGAGGTGATGATCGTGCAGTCGGTGGCTGGCGGGTAGCAGGAAAGTAAGGTAGGGAATGGATGCCGTTGACGAGGCTCTTGCCGCGCTCGATCAGCCGGAGCGGACCTGTCTCGAGCGGGTCATCACCTGGCTACAGGGTGATCTTGACGGATTTTCCTTCTCCAAAGGGACTATCCACTTCATGCCGGACCACTCTCGGCTCGGCTTAGTCTAGGCTGTGCAGGTAGCCCAAACCAGCCGCAAGGAGCCGCACCGCCGATGACAACCTCGTCCGGCCCAACTCACCAGGTTGGCGGAAGACTACGGTCCGCCGCCGATGCGCTGCGGACCCAGTTGTGGCCGCTACCCATCTTCGCCGTGGTGGTGGCTATTGGGTTGGGAATCTGGCTACCCATGGTCGATGCCGCTGTTGGCGACAACATGCCGGAGACGGTATCCAATCTCTTGATCGGCGGCGGCCCCGATGCCGCGCGAGCCATCCTGGAAGCGACTGCTGGGTCGCTGATCACCGCAACCTCATTGACGTTCTCCCTGACTGTGGTCACCCTACAGTTGGCCAGCAGCCAATTTTCTCCTCGCCTCCTACGAACCTTCACCGGCGATCGCGTTGTGCACGCGACGCTGGCCCTGTTCCTCGGCACCTTCGCCTACGCGCTGACAGTGTTGCGGACGGTTCGCTCGGGGTACGACAATGAAGAGCCATTCGTTCCTCATCTGGCGGTAACGCTCGCTTTCCTGCTTGCGATTGGGAGCATCGTTGGACTGGTGTTCTTCCTTGCTCACCTGGCCCGGGAAATTCGGGCCGAAACGATCATGCGCAAGGTTCACGGAGACACGGCGAACACCATCGAACGGGTCTACCCGGACCGACACAGATCCACCAGACCGGTACTACCGGAGGCCCCCAATTCCGCCGTGTTGATTTGTGCATCCCGGTCCGGATTCCTGACCGGGATCGACGAGAAACGGCTCCTCGCCGCCGCGGTGAAGCACCAGGCAATTGTGAGAGTTGACTCCCAGGTCGGGTCTTCCCTTGTCAAGAGAATTCCGGCTGCCGTCGGCTGGGTGCGCAGCGGCGGCCCGAGCATGGATGAGGAGGCGTTGGAACAATTCCGGAAAGACATTGCATCCACATTCACCACCGGATTCGAACGAACCGCTGTGCAGGATGTGGCCTTCGGGTTCCGGCAACTCATCGACGTCGCGGCCAAGGCACTGTCCCCCGGCATCAACGATCCGACAACTGCCATCCACGTGCTCGGCCACACAGCGGCCCTATTATGCGATCTCGCACAGCGCGACCTCGGATCGCGGGTACTGCGCGACGACGACGGCCAGGTCCGCGTGATTCTTCACCGACCAGACTTTGCCGCGCTCCTGAACATCACCCTCGACCAACCGGTCCTTTACGGAAGTTCCGACCCGGCGGTGATTGATCGAGTTCTCAGTCTGCTGCAGGAGATCGCGTGGCGCGCCGCTAAGGAAGATCAGGCCGCCATCCGGGAGCAACTGCGCAGGGTCACGACGGCAATCCAGCAGGGGTCCCATCCACCAGCGATACTGGTGCACCTCGACCGGCGGGCTGGGGACGTCGAGCGTGCCCTCAGCGGCGTGTGGTCGCCGAGGGCATCTGATGGGGGCGACCTTGGGTAGGCGCGGGGACTAGAACCCGCCGCCTCCGCCGTCGACAGCCATATTGTTGAACCGGGAATAATGGCCCTGGAACCCGACGACGATAGTCTTCGTGGGACCGTTACGGTGCTTGGCGACAATCACGTCCGCTTCACCGGCGCGCGGGGATTCCTTGTCGTAGACGTCGTCCCGGTGCAGGAGGATCACCATGTCGGCGTCCTGCTCGATCGAACCACTCTCCCGGAGATCCGAAACCATCGGGCGTTTGTCGGTACGCTGCTCGGAGCCACGGTTAAGCTGCGACAGAGCCACCACTGGCACGTTCAACTCCTTCGCCAGCAACTTCAGTGCACGGGAGAACTCCGAGACCTCCTGCTGACGCGACTCGACGCGCTTGCCCGAGGACATGAGCTGTAGGTAATCAAGGACCACCAACTTGAGATCGTGACGTTGCTTCAACCGCCGGCACTTGGCCCTGATCTCCATCAGGGACATGTTGGGACTGTCATCAATGAACAGCGGAGCATCGTTCATCCGTCCCATGGTAGTAGCAATCTTGCCCCACTGTTCGTCCTTAATGGTGCCCTTACGCAGATCCTGCAGCCCGATCGTCGCCTCGGCTGAGAGCAGGCGCATGGCGATCTCATTGCGCCCCATTTCCAGGGAAAAGAACACGGTGGTCATGTTGTGCTTGATCGCCGCCGATCGTGCCCAGTCCAGGGCGAACGTCGACTTGCCCATCGCCGGCCTGGCCGCGACAACGATCATCTGCCCGCCGTGCAACCCCTGGGTCAACTCGTCGAGTTCAAAGAACCCAGTGGGCACACCAGTCATGCCCTCACCACGATGACCAGCCGACTCAATCTCATCGACGGTGCTCTCGATGATGTCCTTCAGCGCAACGTAGTCCTCGGCGCTGCGTCGCTCCGCAACCGCGTACACCTCGGCCTGGGCGGCGTTGACAATGTCATCCACCTCGCCGTCGTTTGAGTAGCCCAGCTGGACAATCTTGGTGCCGGCATTCACCAGACGGCGCAGCACCGCTCGCTCACGGACAATCTCCGCATAGAAGCCAGCGTTTGCGGCGGTCGGCACGGACTGGATCAGGGTGTGGAGGTAGGCCGGACCACCGATCCGGGAAATTTCGCCCCGCTTGGTGAGCTCATCAGACACGGTGACTGCGTCAGCAGGTTCGCCGCGGCCGTAGAGGTCGATAACCGCCTCGTAGATGCTTTCGTGGGCAGGCCGGTAAAAATCGACACCGCGCAGCACCTCCACGCAATCGGCGATGGCATCCTTCGATAACATCATTCCGCCGAGTACCGACTGTTCGGCAACCAGATCCTGCGGCGGGGTTCGAGTGAACTCCGGGGACCGGGTGTCCTCTTTTGACTCTGCGTGCGTGAGGGACACCGCTGCACTCTCTCTTCCAGTTGCCTACCCCGGGAACCAGCTCCGACGGATCGTCGTCTTCGGTCGTACCCGGCCTGATAATTGAGGTTTATCACCCGGCTCTGACAGTTTTAGCGTCTGGGATACTCCGCCACGGTAGTGCCGAAGCACCATCCTGCCAAACGAGTAATCCACAGGCCCTGTGGATTCACTGTGGATTACGCGGCGTGTCTTGTGCACAGGATGGGGACAAGGGTGTGGATAACGAAATACTTATCTGGCTCGTGCGGCCCTGACCTGCGGAAACACTCATGAACACCTGTGGAGTAAATGTTTCGGTCACCCAACGTTCATGCTCTACTTGCGTGTTGACAGATGGTCATTGAGGGCCTACTAGCAGAGTTATTCACCTGCTATCCACAGCCACAACGCCAGATGTGTAATACAGAGCTCCAGGATGCGGCGCCTCCCACTGGCCTGCATAACGGCAGACGCACCCTCATGAGCCGGCCCGAGCGAAGTATGCACAAAGAGGTATGTGCGAAACGTTCCGCCACTGCGTCAGCCTCGAAATATTCGACCCTGAGACGCTTGTCGCCCATTGGGCTTATCTGTAGTAGACCCTGGACCGAAGAAGCCTATGGTGTGTGGGCTTTCCCGCTCGCTCACTCCATCGCGGATTTGCCGCAAGGGCTCGGGCCAACCTAAGGGCAAGCTCTGGCGGTGGGTGTTATTCCGTCTCCGCAGATAGGGCAACGCGGTAGCCCACTCCACGGATAGTTTTTATCAGTTCGTCATGCCCAAGACGTTGAGAGAGCTTCCGTCGCAGATTTCCCATATGGACCTCGATCGCCCTTTCTTCTGCCCCACTCACGTAGGAGTAACCCCTGTACTCCTCACCCCGGACGACTCGCGCCAGTGCCGACTTGGTACGAACGGCCCCGTCACTTCGGAGCATCTCGTAGAGCAGATCAAATTCACTCTTGGTCAATGCCATTTCTTTAGTAGCGATCCTGACCGTTCGGGTTCCGCAATCGAGGGTAAGTTTCCCCCTACGGAAGAGGACCGACTGCTGCGGCGCCAGAGCGGGCAGGACAGAAGGTGATGTTATTTCAGTTAGTTTCCTAGAACCATCTCGAGGACGACGCAGCATCGCTTCAATTCGAGCTCTCAGCTCCCGAGGACGAAACGGTTTATAAATGAAGTCATCGGCGCCCAATTGGAGCGCTGTAAGCGTGTCGTGCTCGTCAATTCGAGCGCTTAACATAATGACGTAGCAGTCGCTGGTCTCACGGATACGCCGAAGTACTTCGTATCCGTCAATATCGGGGAGATCAACGTTGAGCGTGACCACGCATGGGGTGGACGCGCGGACGGCTTCCACCCCATCAAGCCCCGTGGTTCCTGCATGGACATCAAACCCCGCTTGCCGAAGCATCTCCACAACTGCGGTTTGGATGTCCAGGTCATCATCAATGACGACGGCGGTTCCGTAGGAACGAAAAAAATTAGGGGCATCTACCCTCACTTCGTTCTTCCGTCCGGTAGGGCCGTTACCTGTGGACGCATGCGCCGGTTAAGTCTTGACCCTAAGTAGCGGCCCTCACCCGGTAACTGCCTGACTTGGGGCGGCGAACCGAATCTCGATTGTTTCGAAGCTTGGATGTTTAGTGAAATGTTCAGACAATTATCTTTGATACGGAGGTGACACATAACCTAGGCCCTTGCTCTTCGGTAACCCGGCCGACCGCGAGGGCCCCGAAGCTTTGCGTCGCCGAGTCGCCCCGGGTTTGCCATTATCTATAAGCGAACGCCCATAGTAGAAATTTATTTGTGAAACGACACCGAGGGACCCGTTCAGGCGGGTGAGGACCCGAGTGTAGCGATGAAGGTAATCAGTGCATCCCGGAGCTTCTGGTCGGTGAGACCAAGATCTTCTACTCCCGATTCGCTCATTTGGTTTACGTGCTGGAGTAGCTCGTCTCCTTTGTTAGTGATCCGGGTTATCATCGACCGCCGGTCCGACGAGTCGCGTGTTCTGGAAATGAGGTCCTTGTATTCAAGTTTCTCGAGGACTTTTCCCATGGTCTGGGCCTGCACGTGCACCAGCTCAGCTAGGCCTGTCTGGCTGATTGGTCCGTTAGCTGATAAGGCTCTTAGTGTGATCATTGCTGCATGAGTGAGCCCTACTTCTCGAAGTCGCTGATTATAGAGTCGTTCGTTCAACCGGGCCGCCGTGCTGAGTAAACGACCGGTTGTCCAGTGTGTTGTGTTCAATGTATTTGCCACTTTCTTTCGATCGTCACTTCTGTTGGGGTGGAGACAACTAAGCCGTGGGTTGTGCCGATGACTGGATCTGGCGTGTTACCCAGTCCGTAAGGGGACGGCTGCATGCACCTCCATCGGGTGCGGGGCGGCTAATCAGGCAAACTGCCGGTGGTGGCCAAGCGGCTGCGAGCACTTCACTGAGACCAGTCCCGTCCATCGTTCTTGCCGATAACGAACTCATGATTTCCCTAACTAGAACTAGAATGCCCGACGGTAAATACTGCTGCACGCTAGATGGTAAAAATGGACTTTTCCGTGTGGATAGATACTGCCTCGGCGAAAGAGCTGCATTCGAGTGGAGTAAGCTCCAAAGGATGTTGCAATCGGTTTGTCTACGCTGTAGCTCCTACACCATAGAGTCTACAATGTAGATCCAAAATAGCAAGCCTACTTAGCGAAGGGGATTCGAGGAGTCTATGGATGAACCAAGAAAGATCGTCGATCTGCCTGGATCCGGGGACCCCGCTGGATCGTTCCAGGAGCCCCACAAGGGGAGTGATCCATCATCCAATACTGGGACCCGTCGGTCTCAGCTAAGCCGTGCTGTGGTCTTACGAGCTGCCCTTGAGCTGGTCGACGCGGACGGCCTTGAGTCGTTGACAATGCGACGCCTCGGGAACAAGCTGGGCAAGGATCCGATGGCGCTGTACCGTTACGCCGCGAATCGAGATGCACTGCTCGACGGCCTGACTGAGCTCTTGCTGGATCAATGGGTTATTCCGAGGGCCGGTCAGTCACCTTCGTGGCAGGACCAACTCCGGCATGCCGCCCACGACTTCCGGACTCTGGTTCTAAAGCATCCCCACGTTGTCCCGCTCCTCGTGACGCGTCCACTTTCCACACCATTAGGGCTCCGCCCTCTCGGCGCACTACGCCCCCTTGAGCAGATACTCGCAGTATTCAGTGATGCCGGGTTCAGGCCGGCGGACGCACTCCACGCCTATCGCGCCTACTACGGTTATCTGATCGGACACATCCTCAATGAGCTCGAAGAATTTGTGGTTAATCCCGATGAGGACGAGCTCGGACTACGACTAGGATTGCACCGGCTACCGAAAAAGGACTTTCCCCACCTCCGCCGGCTAGCATCTCTACTGCTGGACTACGACGGACAAGCCGAACTCGATCAGGGAATCACAATTCTCCTTCAGGGACTTCAGGCGCAACTCCACACTTCGGAACCTCGACCGCTCTGAGTAGTTCAATAAACCCATGGGTTAGATACGTTCCGGCTCTATCCTTCGCGCTGAACCGCGTCCAGGCACTAATGGTCAGTTCGGGGTTTTGCGCTCCACCTGGCGGGCCTGGCGGACGAGACAGACGAGCAGGAGAAGTTGGCCGGAGACAGCAAAAGGGACCCCCACTAGGCGGGAGCCCCTTTAGCCGTTCTCGAAGCGAGCGTCGAAGCTAGTTTGCGACGACGTTCAGGTCAATTACTGCTGAGACGTCGTCGTGCAGACGGACGTTCGCCTGGTAGGTACCGACCGACTTGATGTGGGCGGGCAGTTCTACCTTGCGCTTGTCGATGGTGCCGAGGCCTGCGGCCTCGACGGCCTTCGCCACGTCTTCAGCCTTGACGGTTCCGAACAGGCGTCCGGACTCGCCGGCCTTGACGGTCAACTGGACCGGCTTGGCGGAGAGAGCAGCTGCCTGCTTCTGGGCGTCCTCGAGCGTTGAGTGCTCGCGTGCGACGCGGGCAGCCTTGATCGACTCGACCTGCTTCTCGCCGCCCTTGGTCCAGGTGAGGGCGAAGCCGCGGGGAAGAAGGAAGTTACGTGCGTAACCGTTCTTGACCTCGACAATGTCGCCTGCAGCACCAAGACCGGTTACTTCATGGGTCAAAATGAGCTTTGCCATTGGGTTGGGTTCCTTTCCTTAACCGCGGCCTGCGCCGGAGTACGGCAGGAGGGCAACTTCACGGGCATTCTTGATTGCCTGCGCAATTTTGCGCTGCTCCTGCACGGTGACACCGGTGACGCGGCGGGCACGGATCTTTCCGCGGTCGGAAATGAACTTACGCAGCAACGCTACGTCCTTGTAGTCGATGACTGTGACGTCAGCGGCCTTCAGGGGATTGGACTTTGGTTTGGGCTTACGAAGTTCAGCCTTAGCCATCGTGGTGCTCCTTATGTCTGGTGGAGCCCGCAGAACGATTCTGCGGGATGGGAACTACTTGACGGGTTGCCGCTACCGAAAGCGGAGCGGTCCTGCCGATAAAGAAGGGTTAGAAGGGAGGCTCGGACGAGTCCGGGCCGTTGCCCCAGCCGGAGGAATTACCCCCGGAGGAGTTGCCTCCTGCGGGTGCGCCCCACGGATCGTCAGCCGGCTGCTGCGCCTGCTGACCGCCCTGCTGGCCGCCACCCCAACCTGAGTTGGAGTTGTTTCCGCCGCCACTGTTACCGCCACTGTTGCCGCCGAAACCACCACCGCCGCCACCGCCTGAGCGCTGGGTGCGGGTGACCTTGGCTGACGCGTAGCGCAGAGATGGACCGATCTCGTCCACCTCAAGTTCCATGACGGTGCGCTTTTCGCCTTCTTTGGTGTCGTACGAGCGTGACTTGAGACGACCCTGAGCGACGACGCGGGTTCCCTTGGTCAGGGTTTCCGCAACGTTCTCTGCCGCTTCACGCCATACTGACGCGCGGAGGAACAGCGTTTCGCCGTCCTTCCACTCGTTGGACTGGCGGTCGAAGGTCCGCGGCGTCGACGCAATGGTGAAATTAGCCACGGCCGAGCCTGACGGGGTGAAACGAAGTTCGGGATCGCTGGTGAGATTACCGACGACCGTAATGAGAGTCTCGCCTGCCATGGTGCCTCCTACTGTCACAGCCCACCGTGGTGGGCCTGGTCCTAAACTGTGAAGCCAAGCCGAAACTATTCGGCGGTGACCTTCTGCTCCTCGGGACGGATGATCTTGGTACGCATGATCGTCTCGTTGAGGCTCAGCTGGCGGTCAAGCTCGGCAGCGATCGCCGGCGTTGCGGTGAAGTTGACTACAGCGTAGAAACCTTCAGCCTTCTTCTTGATTTCGTAGGCCAGGCGACGACGTCCCCACAGGTCTACCTTGTCTACGGTGCCGCCGCCATTGCGGACGACATTCAGGAACTTGTCGAGCGAAGGCTCAACGGTACGTTCCTCGACATCGGGGTCGATGATTACCATCAATTCATATGCACGCATTTGTGAACCCACCTCCTCTGGGCTAAACGGTCACGGTCTTTCCGTAACAGGAGGTTCTGTTTGCGTTGACCTGCCTGACGCCTGGTTCCCCTTCCGGGCACCGACGTCAGCACAGCCTTAGCAATAATACCGGAGATTCCGGGCCCGGCCGAACCGTGTGGATAACTCGCTACGCGGGGGACGTGAAGAACAGTCCGGCGGCGCGAGACAGCCGGTGGGGGTCCTCGACCCCGCACAGTTCACGAGCCGAATGCATGGAGAGCAGGGGGGTGCCGACGTCGATCGTCCGGATGCCGAGCCGGGTGGCCGTCAGCGGGCCGATAGTGGAGCCGCACGGCATCACGTTGCTGGAGACGAACTCCTGGTACGGCACTTCCGCGTCGTCACACAGCCGCGCCCAGTAGGCGGCGCCGGGAGCGTCGGTGGTGTACCGCTGGTTGGCGTTGATTTTCAGGAGCGGACCGCCGCCGAGAATGGGACGGTTCGCTGGGTCGTGGCGTTCGGCGTAATTGGGGTGCACCGCGTGACCGGCATCTGCTGAAACGCAAAATGAGACGGCAAACGCCCTTCTGCGTTCTTCGGCGCCCGCGCCCAGCCCACCCGAAATGCGGTGCAGAACGTCTACAAGGAACGGACCGCTGGCCCCGGACCGTGAGGCGCTGCCCACCTCTTCGTGGTCAAACGCGGCCAGCACGGCGATCGGTCCGTCCATCAAACCGGCCTCCCCCGCGGCGATCAGAGCAACCAGGCCGGCATGTACCGAGGTCAGGTTGTCGAGCCGGCCGGCGGCGAAGAACGCTCCATCGGCGCCGAAAACCTGACCCTCCTGCGCGTCAGCGACCCCGATGTCGTACCCACCGATGTCAGCCGCAGCAATCCCTGCCGAGTCGGCCAACAACTCCAGGACGTCCGCCTCGCGGGGATCTCCCAGTCCCCAGACAGGATTCATGTGCTGCTGTTTGTCCAGGGTGAGCCCGTCGTTGACCGCGCGGTCGAGGTGGATGGCGAGCTGGGGGAACCGCAGGAGGGGTGCTGTGGAGACGAGGTGCTCGACGCCGTCGTGGGTCACCAGCCTGCCGGCGAGGGCCAGTTCACGGTCTAGCCAGGAATTGAGCAGCGGTCCGCCGTAGATTTCGACGCCGGCCTGCAGCCAGCCGTGCCGCCCGGTGGTCGGCTTTGGCTTCAGTTTGAACCCGGGCGAATCGGTGTGCGCGCCCAGGATGTGGAACCGGGTTATAGGAGTGGCGTTGGCGGGAGTCACCCAGGCGATGAGGGCGCCGTCGCGGATTACCAGGAATCTACCCGTCTCCGCGGCCCACGCGTCGGTTTCGTCCAGTCGGACAAACCCTGCAGCCTCCAGCCGGGCGGCACCCTCGGCCGCTGCGTGGAAACTCGACGGTGAGGCGCCGATGTAGCTGCCGAGATCGGTGATGTGCTGGAGGGCGGTCATGGAACCGAGCCTATCAACCTCAGTAATCCTGACTCTGGCTGGGGACCACCAGGCCCGACTCGTAGGCATAGACCACTGCCTGCACCCGATCCCGCAGGTGCAGCTTGGTGAAGATCCTCCGTACATGGGTCTTCACTGTGGCCTCGGATAGGAAGAATTTGTGGGCGAGTTCAGCGTTGGAGAGACCCTCGGCGATAGCCCCCAGCACTTCCCGTTCCCGGGGAGTCAGGTCGTCCAACAGCGGATCGGCGGAGGGCGGAGCCGCCTGGGATGGCAGCGACCGCACGTAGGTTTCCAGCAGGCGGCGGGTCACCCGCGGCGCCACCACTGCGTCCCCGCTGGCGACCACCCGTACCGCGTGGACCAGCTCGGCCGGGGCCACATCCTTGAGGAGGAAGGCTGAGGCGCCGGCCTGAAGACCCGCGAAGGCATACTCGTCAAGATCAAAGGTGGTCAGGATGATGATGCGTGAACCGGAGCCCGACGCGGTGATGAGCCGGGTCGCCTCGATCCCGTCCATGATGGGCATTCTGACGTCCATCAGCACGACGTCGGGTGCGAGGGAGGTCGCGAGCCGCACCCCCTCAGCGCCGTCGGATGCTTCGCCAACAATTTCGACGCCGTCCTCGCCCTCAAGGATGAGCCGGAAACCCATGCGCAGCAGGGGTTGGTCGTCGACGAGCAGGATTCTGAGGTGGTCACTGGGCGGCGGGTCGCCGGCGCCTGGCTCGTCGACCATAAGCTCATCAGGCTCTTTGGACACGTGGTGCTCCCCTATTGGTGGATTGTTGGTCTTCGGGGATCACCAGGCGCGCGTCAACCACCCACCCGTTCTCGGGTCCCGGACCGCAGCTAATAGTCCCTGCGTAGATGGAGGCCCGCTCCTGCATTCCAGCAATTCCCTGCCCCGATCCAACCGAGACCACCGGCCCCATACTGCCGCGGCCGTCGTCGGACACCCGCACTCTGACCATGGTGCCGGTGCGCGCAATCGCTACATCGACGATGGTCACGCTTTTGCCGTACCGCAGCACGTTGGTCAGGGATTCCTGGATGATGCGGTAAACGGTGAGTTGGAAGGCTGGGTTATCAGGCAAGCCCGGACCCGAGAGACCCAGGCGGATGGGCAACCCGGCTACCCGGAATCCGTCGAGGAGCGTTGACAGCGACCCGGCCGCCGGCAGTGGTTCCCGCGGCGCGGCATTCGGGCTTTCACGCAGCACTCCGAGCACCCGGCGCATGTCGGCTAGCGCCGTCCGTCCGCTGGCTGAGAGTTCGTCCAGTACCTCCCGGGCGCGGTCCTGGTCCCGCTTCATCACGACGGCAGCTCCATCGGAGAGGGCGATCATCACCGACAGGGAGTGCGCGACGACGTCGTGCATCTCCCGGGCGATCCGGTTGCGTTCAGTCGCGGACGCAAGTTCGGCGTTGCGGATGGCCCAGTCGCGGAGTGCAGTCTCATGCTGCCGACCCCGGCGGGTAGTGACCCCGAACCCGATCGCGAGGAAGTACCACATCAGGACGAAGCCCATCACGATCCAGACCAGGTACGGCGCCTCTTCGACGAACAGTGCATCAACAAACCAAAGGGGGGTAATCGAAAACAGTGCTGCCCCAGTTAGGGCCCAGAGCGCGGTGCGGAAAGGATGCCGCACGGCCACTGCGTATGAGGCGAACCACACGCCGATCCCGACGCTCGCCTGGCCCTCCGACGTGAAAAGGCTCATCCACTCAAGGCCTACCAGCATACCCAGGACAATTAACGGGCGGTGCCTGCGCCAGAAGAGGACCACACCAGCTGTAACGACGGGGATCAGGGCGAGCCATTGATCTGATATGACGGTGGCGGTGATCGCTTGCGGCAGGCTGGTGGCGAGGTAGATCAGAACCACCAGGGCATCGGTCACCCGGGGGTGGCTCCGGAAATAGCGTCGGAACGGGCCGAGCCGTTTCGCGTTGAGTTCGGTGAAGGAGGCGGCGGCCGTTCGCTCCGCCGCCCCTTCCACCGAGACTTTTTCACTCATGGAGTGAGCTTATCGGGCCGTCGCGGACGGGCGTCTTACACGTCCCGCTGCTTGGTGACCAGCAGGGATATTGCCAGCAGCACCAGTGCCCAGGTACCGAGCACCAGTGCCCCCTGCCACTGGTGGAGTGCCCCGTCGGCAATGGTGATGGCCACCATCTGCTCGCCGGCGCTGCTGGGGAGGAAGCGGGCGGCGTCGGGAATCCAGTCGGCGATACCCGCCAGCAGGGTTGCAACGAGGATCGGGAGGATCAGTAGCAAACCGATCGTGGTGACCACCCCGCCGGCCGTGTTGCGGAGCAAGGTTCCAATCGACATGGCGATTACGGCCATCAGGGCGAGCACCGAACCGGTGTTGATAATGTGCATCAACACGCCCTCGTCACCTAGCCTGAACTCGAGTCCTGATGGAGTCAGGATGGGCTGTGCGATGAGGTAGCTGACTAGGGCAGAGCCTGCGCCGACGACGAAAGCCACCACGGCGAACACCAGCTGCTTGGCGAGGAGGGCGGGAATACGCTTTGGTACGGCCACCATCGTGGAGCGAATCATTCCCGTGCCCCATTCGGAGGCGATCAAGACAACTCCGAGCGAGCCGATCAGCAACTGGCCGAAGATCAGTCCGGAGCCTGGGATGGTACTGGTGATTGAGGCGGCGTCCGGAGCCCCCTGCATCTGGGCGGCCATCTCCGGGTCTCCCTGGAGATCCAGCAGGACAGTGGTCTGCCAGGCGAAGAGGGCAGCGAGTCCAATCATCACCACGACCGTGATGGACAGCATGATGACTGTTGAGGGAAGGGTAACTAGCTTGATCCATTCCGACTTGAGAGTCCGCATGAAGTTAACGCCGCTACCCTGGGTTGCGCGGCGCGGCGGCGCTGTGACTGCTGTGTGAGACATGGCTACTTTCCTTCCCCGACGCCGGCGGTCTGAGCTGTCTGCGGGAGGTCATGCGAGTGGTATTCGACTGAATCGTTGGTGAGTTGCATGTACGCCTCTTCGAGGGAGGCCTGCAGGGGTGTGAGTTCGTAAACCAGCACCCGGTTGTCGAGGGCAGCCCGGGCGATACGGTGGGAATCTGCCCCGGTGACCTCAAGTAGTTCGGGTTCCAACTGCTTCGACGTCACGCCGTCGCCGGCGAGCGCACGGATCAATTCGCCCGGGTTGTCGGTGCGGACCCTGGTGCGGGTCTGACCCTGATCGGAGATGATCTGCTCAATGGGCGCGTCGGCGATGATCCGCCCGCGGCCAATCACGATCAGGTGGTCGGCGGTCAATGCCATTTCCGACATCAGGTGGGAGGACAGGAACACGGTGCGCCCTTCGGCGGCGAGCCCCTTGGCGAGGTGGCGGACCCACTGGACGCCTTCTGGATCAAGTCCGTTGACCGGCTCGTCGAGGATCACCGTGCGGGGATCGCCCAGGAGGGCGCAGGCAATGCCGAGGCGTTGACCCATGCCGAGGGAAAACCCACCGACCCGCTTTTTGGCGACGGGGCCCAGCCCGGTCATTTCGATGACTTCCTTGACCCGGCTGTTGGGAATACCGTGGGTTGCCGCCATGGCGCGCAGGTGGCTGTAGGCGGTGCGCTTGGTGTGGACGGCCTTCGCGTCCAGGAGGGCGCCCACCTCACGGAGCGGGGCACGGTGATCGGCGTAGCGCCGCCCGTTGACCGTGACAGTGCCCGTGGAGGGGTTGTCCAGTCCGACAATCATCCGCATGGTGGTCGACTTACCGGCGCCGTTGGGACCAAGGAAGCCGGTTACCTTGCCGGGGTGAACGGTGAATGACACGCTGTCCACCGCCGTTTTGGACCCATAGCGCTTCGCCAGGCCTCGTGCCTCAATCATGGCTACGTCCTTAAAATAGCTTTTGATGCCCGTTGATGGGCCTTTCTCTACCGTACGGATTGCACCCCGCCCGGTCGCCGCTCCCTGGGATGATGTTTGCCCTCCTTCCGGTACACCTTTTGGATGAGGGGTTAGCCGGAATCAGCCCTCTACGCTGTGTTGCGGCGGAGGGTAAGCGAAGCAAGAGTCAGCACGGCGAGCACAATGACGGCCAGAGCCGACACGTCATTCCACATGCTCTGCGTGGCCTCGGCGTTGCCGGCGATCTCCAGCAATGCGTCAACCGCGAACGTCAGGGGCAGCACATTGGACACCGCCTCGAGCGTTTCGTTCATCCGGTGCCGGGCCACGAACAACCCGCACAGCAGGATTTGCGGGACCACTACCACCGGCATGAATTGCACTGCCTGAAACTCGGTGCGGGCAAACGCCGAGCACAATAGGCCCAGGGCAACCCCGAGTACAGCGTTCACTACGGCCACCAACACCACCAACGCGGGGCTGCCAGCAATGTCGAGGTTGAAAATCCAGTAGGCCACCCCGGTGGCGACCATTGCCTGCAGGGCCGCCATCAATGAGAACGCGACGGCGTAGCCGAAGAGCAGGTCGGCCTTGTGCATTGGGGTGGTGAGCAGCCGTTCGAGGGTTCCGGAGGTGCGTTCCCTGAGCATCGTGATGGACGTGACGAGGAACATCACCACGAACGGGAAGATGGCCAGCATCATCAATCCCACCCGGTCGAACGTCCGCGGCGCACCCGCCGGAACCGTCTCATTCTCGTAGAGGAAGTACACCAGCGTCAGTAGTAACCCGGGGACCACCAGGATCAGGGCGATGCTCCGGGGGTCGTGGCGCAACTGGCGAAGTACTCTCAGCGCGGTAGCGAGCAGGCTCCGCGGATTCATGGTGCGCCTCCTGCGGCGGACTCGGCTTCCGAGTCGCGGATGAGCCGAAGGAAAGCGGACTCGAGGTTATCCGTTCTAGCCCGTCGTCGAAGGTCCTCGGGGGTGAGGTGCGCGAGCAGGCGACCACCGCGGAGGAGGCTGAGGAAGTCGCACCGCGCGGCTTCCTCCATTGAATGGCTGGAAACCAACAAGGTGGTGCCGTTGGCGGCGAGGTCGGCAAAGCGCTGCCATAGATCGACCCTGAGCACCGGGTCCAGGCCCACGGTCGGCTCGTCGAGGATGAGCAGTCGCGGCGCTGACACCAGGGCGCACGCCAGGGAGACCCGGCTGAACTGGCCGCCGGAGAGGTCCGACGCTTTTCGCCGGGCGAGCTCGGTCAACCCGACGACGGCGAGCGCTTCGGTAGTATCGGCGCGCTTCCTGCCGTGCATGGCCCCAAAGTAGCCGACATTCGCCTCGACCGTGAGGTCGGCGTAAACGCTGGGCGCCTGGGTCATATAGCCGACCTCGTGGCGGAGCGCTGGATCGCCGGCGGGCCGATCCAGGACCGACACGGTGCCGAAGGTGATGCGCTGCACGCCAACGATGGTCCGCATCAGCGTAGTCTTTCCGCTGCCCGACGGCCCGAGCAGTCCGGTAATCCGGCCCGCAGGAACACTGAAGTTGACGTCTTTGAGGACGTCTCGTTTGGCACGCGTCACGGTCAGTGCTGAAATCTCGACCGCGTTACGCTGATTGGTCCGCTGCGGTGCCATAACGGCTCCTGACCTTCACCTTGAACTAATTGACGCAAACTTTCGGATGCACAGGGGCACGAAGATCAGCAGCATCAAGGCGATCCCCACGAAGATGGTGATGAACGGGTTCTCAAGCGTCCAGGCGGTGGGCGGCGGAAAGTCCGGATTGGTGTTGCCGAACAGTTGCCGTGCCGACTCCACCAGGGCGGAGACCGGATTCCACTCGGCAATGTTTTTCAGCACCTCGGGCATGGTGTGGATCGGAACGAACGCGTTGGAGATGAAGGTCAGCGGGAACAGGATCATGAAGGAGGCATTGTTAATAACCTCGGGGCTTCGCACGCTCATGCCCAGCAGTGCCATCACCCAGCTGAATGAGTAGCTGAAGAGGAGCAGAATGGCCACGCCACCGAGGAAGCCCCAGACCGAGGTGGTGACCCTCCACCCGACTATCCAGCCGGTGCCCATCATGATCAGCATCGAGATGCTGTTGATCACCAGGTCCCCATTGGTGCGACCAATCAATACTGCTGCGGGGCTCATGGGCAGCGTGCGGAACCGGTCAATGATGCCATCCTTGAGATCCTGTGCCATGGCGGCTCCGGAAAAGGTCGACCCAAAAATGACCGTCTGCGCAAAAATGCCCGCCATCAGGAAGTTGGTGTAGTCGGAGACGTTCATCGCTCCGCCGTAGACCTGGCTGAACAGCAACACGAACATGATTGGCTGCAGGATGGTGAAGACCAGGATCTCCGGCACGCGTTTGATCTTGATCAGGTTCCGACGGGTGGCAATCCATCCGTCGGAGAGCAACTGACCGGCCGGAGTGCCTATGCTCTGGTAGGTCTGCTTGGTGAGGACACTCATTGGGCTTTCTCCATTTCGGCTGCGTCCGCATCCTGCTCTTTTTCGGCGGTGTGGCCGGTGAGCTTGAGGAACACGTCGTCAAGGGTGGGGCGACGCATCCCGGCGTCGTGCAAGCCTATGCCTGCCTGACCGAGGTCCGCCAGCACGTACTGCAGCGCGCGGGGGCCGTCCGTGACGGCTACCTCAACGCTGCGGCGGTCGCCGGACACCCGGGCTTCTCCCTCACCGTGGCGGGCAAGGATCCCCCTGGCAGCGCTGGCGTCGGTCTCGTCAATGAGTGCCACGACCACCCGGTGTCCGCCGATCTGCGCCTTCAGCTGATCGGAGGTGCCCTCGGCGATGACTTTACCGCCGTCGATCACCGCGATGTCATCGGCGAGGTGATCGGCCTCCTCGAGGTACTGGGTGGTAAGCAGCAGAGTGGTGCCGTCTTTGACCAGGTTCTTGATGATCTGCCACAGTGCCAGCCGGCTCCGTGGGTCAAGGCCCGTGGTGGGCTCGTCGAGAAACAGGATTTTCGGGTTGATAACCAGCGCGCCAGCCAGGTCGATTCGGCGGCGCATTCCACCGGAGAAACCCTTGACCGGGCGGTTGCCAGCCTCGGTGAGCTCGAATTGGTCGATCAGCTCCTGAGCGCGACGCCTCGCCGTCCTGGCACCCAGGTGGTACAGCCGTCCCACCATTTCCAGGTTCTCGAATCCGGTGAGGTTCTCATCGACCGCCGCATACTGTCCCGACGCCCCAATTATGCGACGAGCCGCCCGGGGGTTCGAGAGCACATCGATGCCGTCAACAAACGCCGTGCCTTCGGTGGGCTGGATCAGCGTCGTCAAGACCTTCACAACCGTGGTCTTGCCCGCACCGTTGGGGCCGAGCAACGCCTTGACCGTGCCCTGGGGCACCAGCAAGTCCATTCCGTCCAGCGCATGAACGGGGCCACTCTTCGATTTATAGGTCTTTTTTAGACCTCTGGCCTCAATAATTGTCATGCGACCAAGCCTAAGGTTCAAGGCAATCCGCAGATAGGGATTGAGGACAGCTTTCGTCCTCATGAAAAACGGGGCGGACAGTTACTGATCAATCGTTCAGGACACCCGGGTGTTCGGCTGGTCGACGTCGATGCGGCGTTCGGCGGCGGCCGGTGCCACCAGGAACGAGGCGAGCACCGCCACCCCCACCACCAGCAGCGCATTGCGGATTCCCACGATGTCCCCGAGGAACCCGAGGAGGGGCGGGCCGGCGAGGAAAGCCATATAGCCGATGGTGGATACCACTGACACCCGGGCGGCGGCGTGCCGTGGCTCATCGGCCGCAGCAGACATGCCCATCGGGAAGCCCAGTGCTGCGCCCGCCCCCCAGAGCACGGCGCCGACGCCAGCGAGTGGGACGGTGGGGGCGAAGACGAAGAGGAGCAGACCGACCAGCGACGATCCGAGGCTGATCTGCAGCACCCTTACCCGACCGTAGCGGTCAATCAGGCCGCCGCCCACAAACCGGAAGAGGGTCATCGCCGCTACAAACACCCCGAACATCACGGCGCCGGTGGCCTCACTGGATCCCAACCCGTCAACGGTTGCTTTGGCGACCCAGTCGTTCGCAGCGCCCTCGGTGAGCGCCGCGCCGAGCACCACGAGCCCAATCAGCAGGGTCCGTGGTTCCAGCCAGGCGCCAAACCGGCCAAGTTGAGGGCTGTCGGGATGCGCGTCGGCGTGGGAGATCTCCGGCAGGAAGTAGCGGGGCACCCACAGGGCAACCACGAGCACCACTGCCGCCACTCCCAGCAAGTGGTAGGACAGATCGACGCCGAGCAGCGACAGTCCGGCGCCTATCATCGCGCCAACGAAGGCACCGCCACTGAATGCCGCATGGAACTTGGGCATGATGGTGCGGCGGAGGCGATGTTCGACGTCGGCACCCTCGATGTTCTGGGCCACGTCCCACAGGGCCACGCCGACGCCGAAGAGGAAGAGGCCTGCCGCGGTAAGGGGGACCGACGTCGTCGACAATCCGGCGGCGATGGTCACTGCCGCCAGAGCCGACACGACGCCCCCGACCCGGACGGTGTTGGCAACTCCTACCCGACCGGCAACACTCCCGGCGAGGGGAAGCGCGAGCACCGAGCCGGCGGCGGCGGCCAGCAGAAGGGCGCCGGTTTCGCCGGAACCGAGACCGAGCGTTGAGGATGCGGCGGGGATGCGGGCGGCCCAACTGGCGAAGACCAGCCCGTTAAGCCCAAAGACGGCGAACGTCGCCCACATTGCCGGAGTCACATTGGTTTGCACCAGTAAACCGTATGCGCAATTGTCGCGGACGGTCTACAGCACTCACCGCTGGCTTGGACACAGGTGGGTGGGACGGGTTCAGCGGTCCCGCTGAACCCGTCCCTCATCCCAGACCGGCTCCTCGGTTTCATAGACCTTGCCGTCGGATCCGAAGACCATGAACCGGTCGAAGCTGCGGGCGAACCACCGGTCGTGGGTGACAGCCAGCACGGTGCCCTCGAAGGCGTCGATGGCCTTTTCCAGCGCCTCCGCCGAATGGAGGTCGAGGTTGTCGGTCGGCTCATCGAGCAACAGCAGTGTGGCCCCCGACAGTTCCAGCAACAGGATCTGCAACCGGGCCTGCTGTCCGCCCGAGAGGGAGTCGTAGAGTTGCTCCGCCTGCCCGGCCAGACCATAGCGGTCCAGGACACCCGACGCCGCTTCCCGCGGCAATCCCGACCGGTGGTCGTCGCCGCGGTGCAGGATGTCCAGCAGGGTGCGGCCCAGCAGGTCGGGACGCACGTGGGTCTGTGCGAAGAACCCTGGCCGAATCCGGGCGCCCAGCTTGACCGTTCCTTCGTGAGGCACAGGCTGGATGCTGACCTCGGAGACCGGCTCGTGCTCCTTCTCCGGGTCGGTACCGCCACTGGCGAGCAGCCGCAGGAAATGGGACTTGCCCGAACCGTTGGAGCCGAGCACTCCCACCCGGTCACCAAACCAGATTTCCGTGCTGAACGGCTTCATCAGCCCGGTGAGTTCGAGTTTCTGCGCGACGACGGCACGTTTAGCCGTACGCCCGCCTTTGAGCCGCATGGTGACATTCTGCTCGATCGGAATCGCCTCGGGTGGACCCGCCTCGAGGAACTTGGCCAGCCGGGTCTGGGCCGCGTGGTACCGGTTGGCCATATCGGATCGGAACGCTGCCTTGTTCTTATACATGTTGACGAGTTCTTTGAGCTTGAGGTGCTCCTCGTCCCAGCGCCGGCGCAATTCCTCGAACCTGAGGTTCCGGTCGGTACGGGCCTGCAGATAGCTCTCGAAACCGCCGCCGTGGATCCAGCTGGACGCACCAAGCGCGCCCGGTTCAAGGGTGATGATGCGGGTGGCTGCGTTGGCGAGCAATTCCCGGTCGTGGCTGACGAACAGGACCGACTTCTTGGATTCGTTCAACTTCGCCTCCAGCCAGCGTTTCCCGGGGACGTCGAGGTAGTTATCGGGTTCGTCGAGGAGGAGCAGCTCATCCGGTCCGGAGAACAGCGCCTCGAGGACCAGCCGTTTCTGTTCGCCGCCGGACAACGACGACGACGCCCGGTACTGTGCCCGGGAGTAGGGCACCCCGAGTGCAGCCATGGTGACTTCGTCCCACGTGGTTTCCAGCTCGTACCCGCCAGCGTCACCCCATTCGGTGATGGCGTGGGCGTAGCGCATCTGGGTGGGTTCGTCGTCGTTCTCCATCATGGCGAGCTCGGCGTCGTCGACAGCTTTCGCGGCCTTGGCGAGCGCCGGCGGTGCGGCGGAGACGAGGAGGTCCCGGACCGTCGTCTCGTCCCTGACCTGGCCGACGAACTGGCGCATGATGCCCATGTTGCCGGAGCGGGTGACCGCACCCTCGTCGGCGGTGATGTCCCCGGCGATGATGCGCAGCAGGGTGGTCTTGCCGGTGCCGTTGGGGCCGATCAGGGCCGTCTTGTGCCCGTCGCCGACCTTGAAGCTGACGGCGTTGAGGAGCTGCCGTCCGTCGGAGAGGAAGTAGTCAATGCTGGAAACGTCTAGATGGGCCACGGCTTAAGTCTGTCATCCGGGGGCAAACCCGCAGTCCCGTCCCTCCGGCGCCACTCACCCATCCGCCCACCCACCCATCGGGGTGGTTGGCGGGACGGACGCCGCCTATGGGGGGAAGGTCCTGGCGATCGATTCCAGGTCGTTGAAGCTATACACGTGGATTCCGGCGAAACTGCCAGCGTCGAGGACCGTCCGGACCAGCGGACCTGGATCGTACGATGACGGCGACAGCACGCTGCGCACCAGCGAGCCTCCCCCGGCCCCGGTCAGGGACCGCTGGGCAAATTTCAGGGATGGCCCCACCCCAATGCGCGAGGCGAGGGAGATCAACCTGGTCCGGCGCACGGCTCCCGGTACCCCGGCCCAGACGGGCAGGGTGACACCGGCCTTGCGCAACCCGGTCACGTAGGCGTCGAGAACCGGGCCGGAGAAGCAGAGCTGGGTGACTGCCCAGGAGCACAGGTCCTGTTTCTTCAGGAGCAGGTCGGTGAGTTCGGCAGCCGACGCTCCGGGCCTGCCCTCCGGGTAGGCGGCAGTTCCCAGCGCGAATGAGCCCGCACCCACCGACGAGATTTCCTCCATCAGCGCCCCGCTCCACGCATAGGGCCCGGCGGCTGAGCTGTCGTCGCCGGCAATCGCAAAGATGTCGGTGACCCCCGCGGCCTGCAGCCGGGCCAGAAAGCCGGCGAGCTGCCCGCGGGATGTCAGGGATCTGGCAGCGAGGTGCGGAACCGCCTGATACCCGAGGTCGGCCAGACGTACCGCAAGGTCAATGGTCTCCTCGGCTCCGTGGTGCGGGAGGCAGGTAATGGTGACTGCTGCTGGCGCTGGCAACTGTTCCTGCACGGCCGCAACGATGCCCGCACCGGGAATGATTTCCACCCGGAGCGGGACGTGCCCGCGTTGCTCAGCCATCGCTCAGCACTCAACCACGTTGAGCGCCAGCCCCCCGCGTGCAGTTTCCTTGTACTTGTCCATCATGTCCGCGCCGGTATCCCGCATGGTTTTAATGGCGACGTCGAGCGAGACGTGGTGCTTCCCATCCCCGCGGACGGCCATCCGGGCGGCGGTGATCGCCTTCATGGCGCCGACGGCGTTGCGTTCGATGCAGGGGATCTGAACCAGACCCCCGACGGGGTCGCAGGTCAGGCCCAGGTTGTGCTCAATGCCGATCTCGGCGGCGTTCTCCACCTGCTCGGGAGTTCCGCCGAGTACCTCGGCGAGCGCACCGGCTGCCATCGCACACGCGGATCCCACCTCGCCCTGGCACCCGACCTCGGCACCGGAAATGGAGGCGTTCTGCTTGAACAGTGCTCCAATGGCCGTGGCTGCGAGGAGGAAACGGACGACTCCGTCGTCGTTGGCTCCGGGGACGAAATCGACATAATATTTCAGGACCGCCGGGATGATCCCCGCGGCACCGTTGGTGGGTGCTGTCACTACGCGGCCCCCGGCGGCGTTTTCTTCGTTGACGGCCAACGCGAAGAGGGTCACCCATTCCATCGTGCTCAGCTTGTCATTGGGGTCTTCAGCCTTCTGCTGCAACCGGAGCTGGGTGGCTGCCCGACGTCGCACCCCCAGTCCGCCCGGAAGTATTCCGTCAGTGGTGGATCCGCGGTGGATGGTGTCCTGCATGACCTCCCAGATTTCGAGGAGGCCGGAGCGGACCTCGGCCTCAGTGCGCCACGACAGCTCATTGGCCATCACAATCTCCGAGAACGATTTCCCGTTCGCGGCACACACCTCCAGTAACTGCTCGCCCGTATTGAAAGGGTGCTGCACCGGGACGGTCACCTCGGCGGCGGGGTCCGCGCCAATCTGGTCTTCATCCAGCACGAATCCGCCGCCCACGGAGAAGTAGTCCCGGACCAGCAGCTCCCCGCCGTCGGCGCCGTAGGAGTGGAACCGCATCCCGTTGGTGTGGAAGTCGAGCCGCTTCCGCCGATGCATGATCAGGTCAACGTCAGGATCGAAGTCGATCTCCCGGCGTCCAGCGAACCGCAGCCGGCCGGTGTGCGCCACCTCGTCCACGCGGGGACCGGCAGCCACCGGATCAACCAGCTGCGGCCGTTCGCCTTCCAACCCCAGAATGACCGCCTTAATGGTGCCGTGACCGTGACCAGTCACGCCCAGCGAGCCGAATAATTCCACCTCGACCCGCTGCACTGCATCCACCAGGCCCTGCTGCTCCATCAGCTCTGTGTACAGGAACGCAGCCGTCATCGGCCCCCCGGTGTGAGAGCTGGAGGGGCCGATCCCTATTTTGAACAGGTCGAACGCGCTGATGGGCATGATGGTCCTTAGCTCTGGTTCTGGGTTCCCGCGCCGAAGGGCACGACGTCGGCGTAGAGCGGGTGCTCAGCCGCCAGTGCATCTACCCGCCGAGCGAGAGCCGACAGGTCAGCGTCCGCTGGAGCGATGAGGGCCTCGGCGATGATGTCCGCCACCCTGGCGAAGGCCTCCGTTTCGAACCCACGGCTGGCCAGGGCTGGCGTACCGATGCGCAGGCCCGAGGTGACCATGGGTGGGCGGGGGTCGAAGGGCACCGCGTTGCGGTTCACGGTAATGTCGATTTGCGCGAGCCGGTCTTCGGCCTGCTGCCCGTCGAGCTCGCAGTCCCGCAGATCCACCAGCACGAGGTGAACGTCGGTTCCGCCGCTGACCACCGAGATGCCGTGCCCGGCGACGTCCGGCTGGGTGAGTCGGTCCGCGAGAATCCGCGCGCCGTCCAGGATGCGCTGCTGGCGTTCCTTGAACTCCGCGGAAGCAGCAATCTTGAAGGCAACGGCCTTGCCAGCGATGACGTGCTCGAGCGGCCCGCCCTGCTGGCCCGGGAACACTGCCGAGTTGATCTTCTTGGCAATCGCGGCGTCGTTGCTGAGGATGATCCCTCCGCGCGGACCGGCGAGGGTCTTGTGCGTGGTTGAGGTGGTGACGTGGGCGTGCTGCACCGGGCTGGGGTGCAGCCCTGCGGCGACCAGACCGGCGAAGTGTGCCATGTCGACCATCAGGTAAGCGCCCACTTCGTCGGCGATACTCCTGAACCGTTCAAAGTCGAGTTGCCGTGCGTAGGCGGACCAGCCGGCGACGATGAGCTGCGGCTTGTGCTCGCGCGCGAGGCGCTCGACGTCGTCCATGTCCACGCGGTAGTCATCCGGCCGCACCTGGTAGGGAATCACGTTGTAGAGCCGGCCGGAAAAGTTGATCCGCATGCCGTGGGTGAGGTGGCCGCCGTGGGCCAGGTTCAGGCCCATGATGGTGTCCCCCGGTTTGATCAGGGCATGCATGACGGCGGCGTTGGCCTGCGCTCCGGAGTGCGGCTGGACGTTGGCGAATCCTGCACTGAAGAGGGCCTTGACGCGGTCGATCGCGATCTGCTCCAGCACATCAACGTGCTCGCAGCCGCCGTAGTAGCGGCGACCCGGGTAGCCCTCGGCGTACTTGTTGGTCAGCACCGAGCCCTGGGCCTGCATCACGGCCACCGGCGTGTGGTTCTCGGAGGCGATCATTTCGAGTCCGTTGCGTTGCCGGGAGAGCTCAGCGTCGATGTTGCGCGCCACCTCGGGGTCTAGGTCTACGAGGTTCGCGTTCAGGTGGCCGATGGTGTCGAGCTGGGTCTCGGTGTTCATGCGTCGATCCCATTCTTCGCGGCGTATTCCTCGGCGGAGAGCAGTGGGCCCTCGCTGGCGACGTCGACCATGAACAGCCAGCCCGCGCCGTAGGGATCCTCATTGAGGATGCCGGGGTTGTCGACGGCGTCCTGGTTGATCTCGGTCACCTCACCGGTGACGGGGGCGTAGAGGTCGGACACGGATTTGGTTGACTCGACCTCGCCGCAGCTTTCGCCGGCGGTCACCGTGTCGCCCACCTCGGGCAGGCTGACGTAGACGACGTCGCCAAGGGCATCGGCGGCGATGGCCGACACGCCAACGATCGAGGCGCCAGCTGCCGGGGTGTCGATCCATTCATGCTCGGCTGAGTAGCGAAGCCCTGACTTGATGATGCTCACGTGGGTATATACCTTTCGGGGTATGTAAGGTCTGGTTATTTCTGGCGGCGGTAGAACGGTGTGGCGACGACCGTAAACGGCTCGGGCTTCCCCCGGAGGTCAACCTGCACCTCGGTGCCGGGCTCAGCAAGTTCGGCCTGAACATAGGCCATTGCTACCGGGTAGCCGAGGGTGGGACTGGGAAGCCCCGATGTCACCGTGCCGACCACTGATCCGTCGACGACGACGTCGTACCCGGCGCGCGCCGACCGGCGTCCGGCACCCTGCAGTCCGACCAGTTTCCGCATCAGCTGGGCTTCCTTGAGGGGCTCCAGCACCGACCGGCCCACGAAGTTGTCGGTCTTCTTCAGACTGACCACTCCGCCGAGCCCTGCCTCGAAGGGGTTGGTGTCCAACCCCAACTCGTTGCCGTAGAGCGGCATTCCCGCTTCCAGGCGGAGCGAGTCCCGGGAGGCGAGCCCGCAGGGGGCGAGCTGGTGCTGCGCTCCGGCCGCGGCGACGGCTTTCCACAACTGCACCGCTTCGGGGTTGCCGATGAACAGCTCAAAGCCGTCCTCGCCCGTGTACCCGGTGCGGGCCAGCAGGACCTGCAGGCCGGCGAGTTCCACCTCCACGGCGGCGTAGTACTTCAGGTCCGTGATGAGTTGACGTGACCCGGTAGCGGCGATCTCCAGCAGAATCGCCTCGGCGGCCGGACCCTGAACCGCGATCAGGGCGGTGCTCTCCGACTCGTCCTCCACCGTCACATCAAAGGCGGCGGCGCGCTCCTGCAGGGCCGCCGCAACGGTGTCGGCGTTGCTGGCATTGGGGACCACGAGGAACCTGTCGTCGGCCCGCCGGTAGACGATCAGGTCATCGATCACCCCTCCGTCCTCGGTGCAGATCAGCGAGTACTTGGCCTTCCCGACGGCGATCGCGGCAAGGTTGCCCACCAGCGCATAGTTCAGGAACTCGGCGGCCTGGGTACCGGTGACCCACACCTCGCCCATGTGGGAAAGGTCGAAGAGTCCCGCGGCGCGGCGGACCGTGTGGTGTTCTTCGAGTTCACTGCGGTACTTCAGGGGCATCTGCCAGCCGCCGAAGTCGGTGAAACTGGCTCCGAGCAATTCATGTTCGGCATACAGGGCGGTCTGCTTGGTCATGGTGATCCTTCCGATCGAGTATCCAGGGTCAACCTGCGCGGCCGGCGGCCGGGCGGGGACGGGCTTCAGTCTTCGAAGTCCTCGATGGGCGGGCAGGAGCACACCAGGTTGCGGTCGCCGTGCGCGCCGTCGATGCGTCGGACCGGCGGGAAGTACTTGTTGTGCTTCAGCGTGCGGACCGGGTAGGCGGCCAGTTCGCGGGGGTACGCCTGGTCCCAGGTGTCACTAATCAGGGCGTACGCCGTGTGCGGCGCATGCCGGAGCGGGCTCTGCTCCAGCGTGTACTCGCCCGACTGCACCTGGTCGATCTCGCCCTTGATGGCGATCATCGCCTCGATGAACCGGTCCAGTTCGCCGATGTCCTCGGACTCAGTGGGCTCGACCATCAGGGTCCCGGCCACGGGGAAGCTCAGTGTCGGAGCGTGGAACCCGTAATCGATGAGCCGTTTGGCGACATCCTCGGCGGTCACTCCGGTGGCAGCGGTCAGGGGCCGCAGGTCCAGAATGCACTCGTGGGCGACCAGGCCCTTCTCGCCCGAGTAGAGGACGGGGAAGTGTTCGGTCAGCCGGGCTGCAACATAGTTGGCGGCCAACAGCGCATGGCCGGTGGCCGAGGTGAGCCCCTCGGCTCCCATCAGGGCCACGTAGGCCCAGGAGATTGGGAGAACACCGGCGGAGCCGTACCGGGAGGCGGAGATGGGGACTCCCGCTTCCCCGGTCTCGGGTGCGGCGGCATCGCCAGGCAGGAACGGCGCAAGGTGCCCGGCAACCGCGACCGGGCCAACACCCGGTCCGCCACCGCCGTGAGGGATGCAGAACGTTTTGTGCAGGTTCAGGTGCGAGACATCGCCGCCGAACTCTCCCGGCTTCGCGAGGCCCACCAGCGCGTTCAGGTTGGCGCCGTCAATGTAGACCTGGCCGCCGGCGTCGTGCACCTGACCGCAGACCCAGCGGACGTCTTCCTCGAACACGCCGTGCGTGGAGGGGTAGGTGATCATGATGGCGGAGAGTTGCTCGGCGTGCTGGGCGATCTTCGCCAGGAGGTCATCGTGGTCGATGTTGCCGTTGTCAGCGGTTTTGACGACCACGACCTTCATCCCGGCGAGCACCGCTGACGCGGCGTTGGTGCCGTGCGCGGAAGAGGGGATCAGGCAGACGTTGCGGTCCTGGTCGCCGCGGGAGAGGTGGTAGCCGCGGATGGCGAGGAGCCCGGCCAGTTCGCCCTGCGAGCCGGCGTTGGGCTGGATGGACACTTTGGCGTAACCGGTGATCTCGGCGAGTTTGTCCTGAAGATCCTCGATCAGCCAGCGCCAGCCCTCGGTCTGGTGTGCGGGGGCGAACGGGTGGATAGTGGCGAACTCCGGCCAGGAGATGGGCTCCATTTCCACTGTGGCGTTGAGCTTCATGGTGCATGAACCCAGCGGGATCATCGTGCGGTCCAAGGCCAAATCCTTGTCGGAGAGGCGGCGCAGGTACCGCAGCAGCTGGGTTTCCGAGCGGTGGCTCGCGAACACCGGGTGGGTCAGGTAGGTGGACGTGCGGACCAGATCCGCCGGAACCGCTACCGAACCGGACCGCTCGGCAACCTGGTCAACACCGAACACCTCGGCGAGGGTGGCGAGGTGCTCCTCGGTGGTGGTCTCGTCGCAGGAGACGCCCAGGTGATCCTCGTCGACCAGGCGCAGGTTGATGCCGACGGCCTCAGCCTTGGCCAGGAACTCCTGGGCCTTGCCGGGAACGTTGATCAGGATCGTGTCGAAGAAGTCGGCGTGAACGACGGCAACGGTCTCGGCGAGGGTCGCTGCCAGCCGGGCGGCGTGCGAGTGCACGCGCTCGGCGATCGCCTTCAGGCCGTCGGGGCCGTGGTAGACCGCGTACATGCTGGCGACGATGGCCAGGAGCGCCTGAGCGGTACAGATATTCGATGTCGCCTTCTCACGCCTGATGTGCTGCTCGCGGGTTTGGAGGGCCAGGCGGTAGGCGGGTGCGCCGTCGGCGTCCTTCGACACCCCGACCAGCCGGCCGGGAAGCATCCGCTCGAGGCCCTTACGGACCGCCATGTACGCGGCGTGGGGGCCGCCGAAGAAGAGGGGAACGCCGAACCGCTGGGCGGAGCCGACGGCGATGTCGGCGCCCTGCTCGCCCGGCGGGGTGATCAGGGTCAGCGCCAGCAGGTCGGCGGCGACGGTGACGAGGGCACCGCCGTCGTGTGCCGCCGTGATCAGCGAGCGGTGGTCCCGGAGGGCACCCGAGGCGCCCGGCTGCTGGAGGATGACGCCGTTGATGTCGCCGTCGGGCAGGCCCTGGGAAAGGTCTGCCACCTCCACCTCGAACCCGAGGGCGTCGGCGCGGCCCCGGACGACGGCGATCGTCTGCGGCAGACAATCGGCATCGAGCACCGTTTTACCCTTGTTCTTACCGGACCGGCGCATCAGGAGTGCGGCCTCGGCAACGGCTGACGCTTCATCGAGCAGGGAGGCGTTGGCGATCGGCAGGGCGGTGAGGTCCTGGACCATGGTCTGGAAGTTCAAAAGTGCTTCGAGACGCCCCTGGGAAATCTCGGGCTGGTACGGGGTGTACGCGGTGTACCAAGCGGGGGCCTCAAGGACGTTCCGGCGGATCACCGGCGGGGTCACTGTGTCGAAATAGCCCTGACCGATCATCTGGACAGCCGTGGTGTTTTTGTCCGCGATGGCGCGCAACTGTGCCAGGACCTGCGACTCGCTGAGCGCGGCGGGGAGATTCAGGCGTTCGGCGGAGCGGATGTTTGCGGGGACCGCGACCTCGACCAGCTTGTCGAGGCTGGGGTAGCCCAGTGTGGTGAGCATCTGGGCCGCGTCGCTTGAGCGGGGGCCGATGTGGCGATCCGCGAAGGTCGATTCGGTGAGGGGTTGAGCGGTCATGGGAACTCCCTTGATAGGTCCGGACGTAGGCGTCTGCCCGGACGGTGAGTTCCTCCCCGCTCTGTATGGGACCTGAGAGATTCCGCAGGACTATGTGCCCGCTTGCACCGTCGGTGAGGTGGACCTTGAAATGTCCGCCTGCTTTCCAGAGTTGCCTAGCCGCAGCGGTACTGGGCCTGAGAGATTCCTGGGGAGGATTTGCTCCTACGGCGCCTACCGGAGTGTGTGTCTACGGAAGTACTCTCCCGCTGCAGATCAAAGGCTATGAAGTTATGAGGATCGTGATCTAGCTTACTAGGCGCTGCAAGTGAGCGCCAACAACTGCGTCCCTGTGTTCCGGTGAGCAAGCTGGACCGGTGGGGTGGATATCTTGACCCGAGAGGTCCAGGTTGACCCGTCCGGCGCCTTAGATACCATAAAGTCCTTGACGTTCTCGCTGGCCTGCTTGGTGTGGGCCGAGCCCTGGTCAACCTGTCCCTCGCACCTGAGGTCCTGGTTGTCGGTCGCGTCGCCAACGGTTTCCTTCGCCTCGCCGGCTAGCTCCGAGACGCGGCCAGCACGGATTCCTCACGGTCAGCTGCCGATTATTTTCCGGGTGACAGCCCAAGCGGAGGAACGGACAACCCAAACACCTGCCGCAGGGCCAGCCGCGCTGCATGAAATCCGCTCATTCCGTGCACTCCTGGCCCGGGCGGGGTGGACGCTGAGCAGAGGTAGACCCCGTCGAGTGGAGTCCGCCAGGGCGAGAGGGACAACACGGGGCGTGCGAGCATCTGGCCGAGGGTTATTGCGCCGCCACCGAAGTCACCTCCCACATAGTTGGCGTTCGAGGTTGCCAGCTCGGCCGCCGACGTCGTGAAGGAGCGCACGACGACGTCGCGGAAGCCGGGGGCGAACCGTTCGACCTGCGCGGTGACGGCTCCGGCCATATCGCGGGTCGACCCGCTCGGCACATGGCAGTAGGTCCACAGGATGTGACGTCCGGCGGGGGCACGTGACGGGTCGAACAATGACGGTTGGGACAGCAACACGTACGGGCTTTCCGGGTGTTTCCCTCCGGCGACCTGGGCTTCGGAGGCCGCGATCTCGGCCCGCGTGCCTCCCAGGTGAACGGTTCCGGCGCGCGCCACCTCGGGATTGCTCCACGGCACGGGCCCGGAAAGGATAAACGCGACCTTGCAGGCGCCGTCGCCGAACCGGAAACGCTGGAGCGCCCGTTCATAGGTGCGTGGCAGCCTGCCCGCGGCCAACTGCAGGAACGAGGGCGGCGCCACATCCAGCAGAACCGCTGGCACGCCGCTGAGCTCGGACAGCGACCGGACCGTGTGGCCGGTGACAATTTCGCCTCCGTGTGCACGGATGTCGTCGGCCATCGCGTCGGCGATTGACTGGGATCCGCCCAACGGGATGGGCCACCCGCCGGCGTGGGCCAGCGCCCCCAACGCCAGTCCCGCCCCTGCCGAAGGAAGGGACGGTAGACGGCCCACCGGGTGGGCAGCCACGCCGGTGAACAGTGCGGCTGCCGTGTCGGTGCTGAACCGCCGGTTCCACAGGGGGGTCCCCTGCTCCAGCGCCGCCGCGGCAAATCTCATCGCGGCTCCCGGATGACGGGGAACCCGCAGCAGGTGGTTCAACGCGACGTCGAGGGTGCCTTCGATGTTCCGCACCAGCGGTTCCATCAGCCGGCGGTAGGCGGGGCCGTCCTGACCGAGACCGGACACGGTGCGGTCAAGGTCACGGTAGGCCACGCCCGCCCGCCCGCCGTCGAGCGGGTGCGCGTAGGAGACCTCGGGAACCGCAAAGTCGATGCGCCGTTTCAGTTCGAATTGGGAGAAGAACGGCGATGCAACAGCCATCGGGTGAACAGCTGAGCAGAGGTCGTGCAGATGCTCCGGAACGAGTTCCGACGTGCGGGCTCCGCCGCCGATAGTGGGCGCCGCCTCGTAAACCCTGACGCTGAGGCCCGCCCGGGCCAGGACGACGGCGGCCGCCAGCCCGTTGGGCCCCGATCCGACAACCGCTGCGTCAGTCACCCTGGCCCCGCCGTCGCACCAGTGACGCGGCACGAGCCCTGGTTGAGGCGACCGCTGAACGGGCCTTCGTTGGCAGCGTGCGCCGCGCCTCAAGTGCGGCGGCAACCGCCCGGTAGCGCAGTCGGTTCAGGGGAATGTCGTAGGTGGTGGGCACTTCCACCACATTCCTGGAGAAATTTCGCTTGAAGGTGGTCACGTTGATGAGCTGCGGGTAGTTGTCGCTCACAATGCCCGTCAGCCCGCAGCTGTGGTTACCGGCTGTCTTGAGTTCCTTGAAGGCGTGCCAGAGCAGCAGGTAGGGTGCGAAGATTTTCCGCGCGGCATGGGTACTCGCTGCGAAGTAGTAGACCGAATACCCGCGGTATTCGGTGGTGATGAGCCAACTGATGGCCTTTCCATCGAGGTAGGCCACCAGCAGCCGGAGGTGGTCGCCCAACTGCTCGAGCAGTTGCTCGTAGTAGGCGGATTCAAAACTGGTAAATCCGTCCCGCGCGGCAGTCTCTTCAAGGATGGGAAAAAGGTCGCTCCTGAAGACAGCACGCCAGTCGGACCGGTCGATGCTGCGGATCTCAACCCCGGCGCGTTCCGCCCGGCGGATACTGTTGCGGGCGTTGGGGCGGAACGCCTTGTAGATGTCGGCTTCGCTGGGGGTGAGGTCAACGACGATCTCCCGCTCGTACCACCCGTGCTCAATCGGTCCGGTGGCAAGATCCTGCGGATGTTGCACCTGCTGCCGGATGTACAGCGGACTAATGTCGGGGTCCGCACTGAACTGCTCCCGGACGGTCCTCATCAGCCGTGCTTCGGCGTCGGGGGTACGTTCGGCAAACCAGACAGGTCCGTTGACGACGACCAGTGAATTCCTGAACCGCCTCGTGCTCCACAGGAAACTGGCGACTGCAACCAGGGTGGCGCCGTCGTAGTAGGACCAGATGCCGTACGGCGTGCGCCCGCGGCTGGCCTCGAAGGCCGCCCACTGGGGTGTCTGTTCCAGGGGGATCACCACCGTCGGATGGGCAGCTGACAGCGCCTCGAAATCTTCAGTACTGAGTTTCTCAAAACGAAGGGCAACTGCGGTCACGGGTGATCTTTCAGTTCAGGGGCGGGACGGCTCAAGCGTACCCGAGGCCGTATTGGGGCGAGGTGGGCGGCGGCTGGAGATACGGCGGTCGGCAGCATGGTCAAACGGGCCTCCCTGCGGGTCGTCGATGTCGAGGCGCCGCACCGGGTCCTGCCCAGGCTCAAGGATGCCCTCCACGACCCGATACATTATATATGCCGTTGCCAACATATGTCCGAACACGGCCAGTAGATAGTACGGAAGGTCAATGTTGTTTTGGGCTGCTCCGCCGCTCGTCTCCCGGCCCAGGTAGGCCATCAACGCCCACCAATGAGCCACTTCGAAGAGTTGCCAGGTGAGGAAGGTTCGCCACTTCGGGTAGGCCAGGGCTACAAGGGGGATCATCCAGATCGCGTGCTGTGGGGAGTATTCCTTGCCGGTGAGGATCAGCGCACCCACCAGGAGGACCACCAGTGGTGCGAGGCGTGGCCGGCGGGGCGCCAACAGTGCTAACGCGGCGATGCCCACGCACACGAGACCAAACACAACCATGGACACCGCCGACGTGGTCGCAGCCTCCAGTGCGGCGCCACCGGCACGGACTGCCAGGGCATTGTAGGCAAACCAGACCGAGGAATAGTCGACCCCCTGCGTCAGGAGGCCGGTGAACTGTGCCCCCCACGCCTGGGGGTCGGATACCGCAAAGGGAAGGTTGAGGGCCAGCCAGGTCGCAGCCAGCACCGCACCGGTCATTACGGCGCCGCTGGTTTCGCGGGTGCGCACCGCCAACAGGGTCACAGCCGCGAAGATCAGCACCGGGTAGCCGGCAATCGCAGTGCCCAGGCCAAGGAAGGCACCCGCGGCTGCGAACTGGCAGCGGGCGAAGGCCAGCATACCGAGGGCCGCGAGCATCACTGCCCAAAGGTCCCAGCCGACAAATCCGGCGACGATGATGATCGGCGCCACCGCAACCATGGCCGCGTCCCATGGCCTTCGATTGGACATGCGAACGGTCGCGCACACAGTGATGAGCCACGCTGCCACGGCCAACACCGAGTGGAGGTCGTAGTAAAGCAGGATGCTCCCCACCGGGACCAGGTTCGCCGTCGCACCGGCAATCGCACCGGTCAGCGCCGAGTGCCCCAACTGGAGGAAGGAAGTCCCGGCATCCAATTGGCTGAAGGTTTCGAGCCACTGCGAGTGGCACGCCATGTAGTACTGGTCGGGGCCGGCCCATCCCTCAATCCTGCACGGGTTCTTGATGAGGACGGCGAGTGCCGCCGCAACGGTGGTCAGGAGAACCAGCACCCGGTCCACGGTGAACGTTCCAGGGTCGATCCTGCCCGGACTGGTCCGGCGCCCGAGGGGTCCGCCGATCAGTTCGGTGAAGTTCCGCAGCAGCGCGTCAGCGCGCGACGGCACTGAAATGCGCACCGGCCGACGCCGGGACCGACCGGTTCCCATCCCTGAAGCCTACCGATCGGAGGTGGGGGTGGACACCAAATTTCGTCGATATATCAGCCAGCCGGAATGCTTCGGGAAAATCCTGTGTTGAGAATAAGAAGTAGACTGGATTAGCTGCTCGGTCCGTTACGGGACGAATCCGGCGGGTCGACAATATGAAGTGATTCAAGAGGAGAACAATGGGAACTAACCCCATTAGGGTGGCAATCGTTGGTGTCGGCAACTGTGCGGCGTCACTGGTGCAGGGCGTACATTACTACCGGGATGCTGATGCCACCGCGTCAATCCCCGGCCTGATGCACGTGGAGTTCGGCAAGTATCACGTCAATGACGTCGAGTTTGTTGCTGCATTCGACGTGGACGGCAAGAAGGTGGGCCTGGACCTTGCCGATGCCATCGGCGCCAGCGAGAACAACACCATCAAGATTGCCGAGGTACCCCCAACCGGCATCAAGGTCCAGCGGGGCCACACCCTCGACGGCCTGGGCAAGTACTACCGCGAGACCATCGTGGAATCCGATGCTGAGCCGGTCGACGTCGTCGCCGAACTCAGGGCCAGCAAAGTCGATGTCATGGTGTGCTACCTGCCCGTCGGATCTGAAGACGCGGCCAAGTTCTACGCCCAGTGCGCCATTGACGCCAAGGTTGCGTTCGTCAATGCCCTGCCAGTGTTCATCGCCGGTACCAAGGAGTGGGCCGACAAGTTCACTGCGGCCGGGGTGCCCATCGTCGGCGATGATATCAAGAGCCAGATCGGTGCGACCATCACCCACCGCGTCATGGCGAAACTTTTCGAAGACCGCGGCGTCACATTGGACCGCACCTACCAGCTCAACGTTGGTGGCAACATGGACTTCAAGAACATGCTGGAGCGAGACCGTCTCGAATCCAAGAAGGTTTCCAAGACGCAGGCCGTAACCTCTAACGTGCAGGCCGACCTTGGCGAACGCAACGTCCACATCGGCCCCTCCGACTATGTTGCCTGGCTCGATGACCGCAAATGGGCGTTTGTCCGTCTGGAGGGGCGCAACTTCGGCGACGCGCCCGTTTCGCTCGAGTACAAGCTGGAGGTTTGGGACTCTCCTAACTCGGCCGGTGTGATCATCGACGCCATTCGCGCCGCGAAGATCGCCATGGACCGCGGCATTGGTGGACCCCTACTTTCCGCATCCAGCTACTTCATGAAGTCACCGCCAGAGCAGTTCGCGGACGACATTGCTCACGAAAAGGTAGAGGCCTTCATCCGCGGGGAACTGGACCGCTAACGCCGGACCTAACCTTCGCATCACCCTTGAGGGCCGACCGTGCATCACACCCGGTCGGCCCTCAAGTGTTTAAGCCGGTTAGAACAGGCCTACCGCGCCGCCGTCGTCGTCGACATCCATCCGCATCGCGGCAGGTTCCTTCGGCAGGCCCGGCATCGTCATGACCGCCCCCGTCAACGCCACGATGAATCCTGCTCCGGTTTTGGTGATCAGATCGCGTACATGCACGGTGAAGCCCTTCGGCGCACCGAGCACTGAGGGGTCATCGGAGAACGAGTACTGGGTTTTCGCCATACAGACCGGCAGCCCACTCCAGCCGTTGGCTTCGATCTCTGCGAGACGCCGCAGCGCCGGCACCGAGAAGTCGACGCCGTCGGCCCCGTAAATTTCCTGCACGATGGTACGGATCTTATCCTCGACCGAAAGCTCCAGCTGGTACAGGTGATGGAATTTCTGCGGTCCTTCCAATGCGGTGAGGACCTTAGTCGCGAGCTCGTCCCCGCCGGACCCGCCGCCGCCCTGACCCCACACATCGGCCACGGCGGCGTCGATGCCCTCGGCCGCGCACCAGGCGAGCAGCCACTCGAGCTCCTCGTCGGTGTCGGTCGAGAACCGGTTGATGGCCACCACCGGCGTGATACCGAACTTCTCCACGTTGTGGACGTGCCGCCGGAGGTTGGCCACCCCCGACTCCAGCGCAGCCGTATTGGGCTCTCTCAGGTCGGTTTTAGCCACTCCACCGTGCATCTTGAGCGCGCGGATGGTCGCGACGATGACGACGGCGGCAGGAGCCACATCCGCGTACCGCGCCTTGATGTCCATGAACTTCTCGGCGCCCAGATCAGCACCAAAGCCGGCCTCGGTCACCACAATGTCGGCCAGTTGCCGGGCGGTGCTGGTGGCGATGACCGAGTTGCAGCCGTGGGCAATGTTGGCGAACGGCCCCCCGTGGACGAGAGCGGGGGTGCCGGCGATGCTCTGCACCAGGTTCGGTTTGATTGCGTCACGCAGCAGCAGGGTGAGGGCGCCCTCGACGCCGAGGTCACCGACCGTCACGGGTTGGCGGTCAAACGTGTACCCGAAGGTAATCCGTGCCAACCGTTGCTTGAGGTCCGAGAGGTTCGACGCCAGGCAAAATACGGCCATGATTTCCGAGGCAACAGTGATGTCAAAGCCGTCCTGGCGGGGGGTGCCCTGAGTGGGCCCGCCCAGGCCGATCACCACTTCCCGCAGTGCCCGATCATTCATGTCGAGGACCCGTTTGAAGGTGATCCGGCGCGGGTCGATGTTCAGCTCGTTGCCCTGGTAAATGTGGTTGTCGACCAGGGCCATCAACGCATTGTTCGCCGAAGTCACCGCATGAAAGTCTCCGGTGAAGTGCAGATTGATGTCCTCCATGGGCAGGACCTGCGAGTATCCGCCGCCGGTCGCGCCGCCCTTCATGCCCAGGATCGGGCCCAGTGAAGGTTCCCGCAAGGCAATCATGACGCTTCGCCCACTGCGCGCCAAGGAATCCGCCAGACCAACGGTGCAGGTCGACTTTCCCTCACCCGCGGGTGTGGGACTCATCGCCGTGACCAGCACCACTCTGCCCGGCGTTTTTCCGGGGTTTGGGAGAAGCTTGGCGGTGTCGATTTTGGCCTTGTATCGACCGTAGTGTTCGAGTGCTTCCATCGGGATGCCTGCCTGTGCGGCAATTTCATCGATGGGCCGGATGTCAGCGTTGCGGGCGACATCCAGATCGCTCGTTGGCGTGGGCAAAGACTTCATTGTCAACAGTCCTCTGGGCTTGTGGCGCGTCGGGATTGAGTCCCCTGTGATGCCCCGGGTCTGGGCACACCGTCAAATCTACCAGCGGTCTCCGGACGGTCAGCGGAGCCCGGACCGCTTCAGCAAATACTCGACCATGGGCTCGTAGACTCCGGGGCAGAGATTGTCGTCCAACGGGACGGCAACCTTCAGCTGGCCTTCCGCCTCGGAGACGAACAGTCCTGGGTCGTTGCAGTCGGCGAAGCCCAGAGCTGCGATCCCCGCGCTGGCGGCATAACCGGCCCAGCCGTGGTCGGCGACCACCAAGTCGGGTGCCGGCTCCCCATTCGCGGCCAGCAGGTCAAGGCTGAGCTGCATCGGCTCCGGAGAATGAGTGTGTGCCAGCCCGCCATGCTGATGCCAAACCAGCACCCCAAACAGTTGCCGGATATCACCCTCCCGGAACGGCTGACCTTCAGGGACGTCGACCACCGTAGCGCCAGCCCGCCGGGCGGCGGCGGCGAGGGCAGCGTGAACCGGAAGTAGGCCTGCCGGGTGGCCGGTCGCGAACAGGATCCGTTGCCCGGCCGCCACCGCTCCACCAAGGACAGACCCAAACCGATCCAGCGCCGCCACGCACTTCGACGAGTCAATGGTGTCCTGCCCCGTAAGGTGCCCGCGGTCCGGACTGATCCCTACACGATCGTGCATCAGGTCGAACACCTCGTCGAACATCCATTGGCGGGTTGTGCGGACCCCAAACTCTAGGTGTTCGCTGCCCTCAAGGAACAACTGCATGTGACGGAGGTTGTCTTCGCGGGGTGTAGCGACCGTCCCGGTGATTCGGACAGAGTCGAGGTAGGCGGCGAGTTCGGAGGAGTTCACCAGACCATCCTAAGTGAGCCCTTCGGCCCGGCGGGAGCGCACCCGGAGGTCAGCGCGCAGCTGCCTCCTGGAAACGCTCGACGGCGGTGCGATAGCTTTGCGCGGTCAGCAACGCCGTGCGCTGCCATCCGAAGGCGAGCGCATGAATCGCTGCGCCGCGGCCAAGCGAGGCGCGCGTGACGGCATCGTCGTACATGGTTTCCAGGGCAGCCGACCAGAGCGCCGGCGTGTGTCCGTTCACCAGCGTGCCGGTGCGCCCATCGCTGATCGCCTGCGGCAACCCGCCCACGTTGGCGGCGAGGACCGGCGTACCGCAGGCCTGAGCCTCCAGGGCAACCAGGCCAAAGGATTCGGTGAAGGAGGGCATCGCCACTAGATCTGCAGCCCTGAACCAGTGCGCCAACTGCGTGGCCTGCACCGGTGGGTAGAGCCGCACCGTGTTCTGCAGCCCGGCGTCGTCAATGAGGGGCTGCAGCCGCAGGGCCTCCGCGCCGCTGCCGGAGCCAAGGATGCTCAGTTGCAGGGGAATGTCCGGGCGGCGGGCGGCAAGGTCAGCGGCCGCAGCGACCAGCACCTGCGGCCCCTTCAGTTTCTGGATTCGGCCGGCAAAAACCACGTGAAACGCATCCGGCGAGAAGTTCAGGGACGCCCTCGACTCGAGACGGGACACGGGATTGAATGTTTCCAGATCAACCCCCGGCGCCACAACGTCCACGCGCTCAGGCGCCGCACCGTACAGGGACTCGAGCTCCGCCGCCTCGGTACTGGTGTTGGCGATCAGCCTGGACGCTCCGTCTACGATCGCTTGTTCGCCCGCAACCCGCACGTCCGGTTCCGGGGTGCCGCCGGCGTGCAGGCGAATGTTCTTGACCCGCCCCATGGTGTGCATCGAGTGGACCAATGGAAGGTTCAGGCCCGCACTCACGGTCAGCCCAACACTTCCGGATACCCAGTAGTGGGAGTGGATGACATCGAAGTGACCATCCGCCAGCAGATCGGTGACCTCAGCGATGGCATCGGTGAATGATTCCGACAGGCCCGGCAGCAGCTCTTTGGGCACTTTGCGCTGGGGGCCAGCTCGCAAGTGCCTGACCATGACACCCGGGGCTAGCTCTTCTGAGTGCGGTTGACCCTCGGAAGCCGCGCGCGTGAAGATTTCGACGTCGATTCCCACGCGAGCCAACTCCAGGGCCAGCGATCGCACGTAAACGTTCATTCCGCCGGCGTCACCGGCGCCGGGCTGATCCAACGGGGAGGTGTGCAGGGAGAGCATTGCCACACGTTTTACCGGAGGCATAAGAACTCCTCTCGCATGGATGCCCTGGATGATTACCAAGCGCTCGTATTGTCGGACTGTTTGCCGCTATTGACCCTATAACGTGCTGTGCGGGCTGCACATTCCGCGCGGATCCGCGACGCACGGTGTTTGCCGCTGCCGTCAAAGGCGGAAGCCCGCGCTGGGAAGCGCGGGCTTCTCTACTGGTGGGACTGATCACTTGCATCAGGTCCTCCTTCGCGGTGGTCGAATCAGGTCAGGAAGGGTCAGTTCACAGCGTGGATGAACCACTCACTTGACGTGCATGGTGTGCTGCGGCAGGAGAAAACGGTCAATGGAATCCCTCGCGGAAGGCGGAGGGGCTTTGGGTATTCGTTTCCACAGAGCGACGCCGTCTCTTAGTTTCTTCAGCATGATGTGTACCTCCTCTCGATGGGCGTAGTTGGGCATGACGGTCACTGGCGAACTGGGCGTCCCCGCTTCCGGATCTCCGGTGGAGGTGAAACTGCCAGCCATGATGAACTCGCCATGCTGGCGATCGGTGTGGTTTGGGGTTGGTACGGCAACCGATTCTGGTGCCAGGGACGGGTGGGTGGTGAGCGCAGTCAACACAGGGGTCTCCAAAATTTGATGGGTTGTGAGGGTCCTCAAATGAGGTTCGAGTACACACGAGCGCACGGGTCGGAAAGACGGAGGCCGTCTGAGCGCATCAGGGGTGCCGGAAAGAACTCGCCGTCCAGAATATGGACAGACGAATAGATCAGCAGTTAGTTAGTGCGCAGCGACGGCGGAGGTCGGACTGGTGTACGCGGTAAACGATCGGCGTAGTTTTGTATTCACAGTTCCCACCTCCCTTTCTTGTAGTGCGCGGATAGAGACAGCGCCCGGATTCTTCAGCCGATTTCTCGATTGAGAACTCCCAATGGCACAAGACAAAGCTACCCCACGGAATGCCGGGCCGCCTAGGGTTTCAGCCAATAAATTTCTGGGAAAGTTTGCCACCCCGGGAACTTTTCATCAGTGCGCCCCGCTAACACGCCCTCTCACCACTCCCGGCTAGGCTGACAGCACCTGCCACTTTGGAGGTCCAGAACTTTAGGAGGGGGCGATTGTGGAACGGGTCCGCGAACTCGATGGACTACGTGCCTTCGCTCTTTTTGGCATCCTCGCAGTAAATGTCTGGTACTTCGCTGACCCCTGGACGCTCTCGGGTGAGCTCAGCCCCGACCACCGGTCGACGTCGGACACCGCGGTCCGGTTTGGCGTCACCGCCATCTTTGAGGGCAAGTTCTACCTTCTGTTTTCGTTCCTGTTCGGATACAGCTTTGTTCTGCAGGAGCGAGCAGCCCATCGGGTGAACGCGTCGCCGGTGCCGCGAACGCTGCGTCGACTGGCCTGCCTGGCTGCTCTGGGCCTAGCCCACGGTCTCTTGCTGTATTACGGCGACATCCTCCTGACCTACGCCGTGATCGGAGTGGTGCTCCTTGGTCTGCGGAACATCAGCCAACGGGCGGCCATCCTGACGGCGGCGGCAATCACCGTCGGCATGGCGAGCCTGCTGATCGTGGTCGGGGGCATCGTCGCTGCGTTCAACGTGCCCCCGGGCGACGGGGCAGTGCCGCCACCCGACGTCGGGGCGATCGCCTCAGGGCCAGGAGCAGCGCTGGGTGCCAACATTGAGGGTTATCTGCTTGCCCTTCCCTCGGTGCTGTTCTTCCAGGGACCACTGGCGCTGGCCATGTTCCTGCTTGGTCTCGCTGCCGCTCGTTCCGGGCTGCTTGAACGGCGGATCAGCAGGGTCACCCTCCGCCGCACCGCCACCCTCTGCCTGCCAATCGGTCTGCTCGCCGCGGCGGGACAGTCCTACCTTCTCTATTACGCGGACCGGGACCGATTTTCCCTGCTCACCACTGGCATCACCACGCTGACCGCCCCGCTGGCGACCGCTGGCTACGTTTGCCTTCTGCTCCTGCTGTTCCGCTCAACGGCCGGTCCTGCGCTCCTCAACGCGCTCGCACCGGCCGGTCGGATGGCGCTGACCAACTATTTGGCCCAGTCCCTGGTTCTCGCCGTGGTGTTCACCGGATGGGGGCTGGGCCTGACCAATGTTCTGGCGCCGGTTCAGGTGCTGGGTGGGGTCGTCGTCCTATTCGGTGCCCAAATGGTGCTCAGCCGACTCTGGCTCTCACGATTCACCGTTGGCCCACTGGAGTCTTTGCTGCGGCAGGTCACCTACGCCTCCCGCGATGGGAAGCCGTTGAAGTGAGAGCGGAAATTGGTCAGAGATTCCAGTGCACGATGGCCGGCGTCCGCTTGTCCCAGCCGAGCGCACACACAGCTGCGGTGCCCAGGACAAAGCGCCGCCCCTGCGCCGGGTCCAGCTCAAGCCAGCGCGCAGCGACTACTCGAAGGAAATGACCGTGCGCCACCAGCAGCACGTGGCGGGCCGGCTGCGCTGCTGGCTCCCGGTCGGCCGGGGTGCCGCATCCTGCCTGCACCAGGGACACCACCTGGTCGGCCCGGTCAGCAACCTGGGCCAGCGTTTCACCGTTCGGTACGCCGTCGTCCCAGATGAGGTAGCCCGGGTTTTCCGCCCGGACGACGGCGCTGTTGCGGCCCTCGTTATCGCCATAGTCCCACTCATGGGCGTACGGCAGGATGTGCGGGTCGGGGAATCCCGCCAACTCAGCTGTCCGGACAGCTCGCTGCAACGGTGAGGACAGCACCGTGTCGAACGTAATTTCTTTCAGGTGACTTGCCGCGTCAACCGCCTGCCGTTCCCCAACGTGGGTCAGCGGGAGATCTGTGAGTCCGGTGTAGTTGCCGTCCCGGGACCATTCGGTCTCACCATGCCGGAGCAACCAGAGCTGCGGCAACGGGGTCCCGGCGGGGGTCAAATCCGCGGAAGCGGCGCCGGAAAGACTCATGACGACACCGACTCGGGTTGCAGTACCCACCAGGCACGCAGCTTCGACTCGGCTTCCTCAGCAGAATGCGGTCCATGTTCCATGCGTTCCTCCAGCAAGAATCTGTATGCCCTGCCCACCACTGGACCAGGCTTGATGTCCAGCAGCCCCATGATCTGGGCACCGTCAAGATCCGGCCTGATGGATTCCAGTTCTTCCCGTTCCGCCAGCGCATCAATGCGCGCCTCGAGGTCGTCATAGGCAAAAGCCAGCCGTTCGGCCTTGCGCTGGTTACGGGTAGTGACATCCGACCGGGTTAGCCGATGCAACCGTTCCAGTAGGGTGCCGGCGTCGTTGACATACCTGCGCACCGCTGAATCCGACCAGCCCGCCTCGCCGTAGCCATAAAACCGCATATGCAGTTCTACCAGGCGCGCCACGGCCTTGATCGAGTCGTTGTCGAATCGGAGGGCCTTCATCCGCTTGGCGGTGAGCTTGGACCCGACCATGTCGTGGTGGCGGAAGCTTACGGCCCCGGATGGCTCAAATTTCCGAGTGGCGGGCTTGCCGACATCGTGCATCAATGCAGCGAACCGCAGGACGAAGTCGGGGCCGGGTACCGCACCGTCGGGGGCCGTTTCAAGGCGGCACGCCTGCTCCAGGACGGTCAGTGAGTGCTGATAGACGTCTTTGTGCCGGTGGTGCTCGTCGATCTCAAGCCGCAGGGCGGAGACCTCAGGCAAGACAAACTCCGCCAGCCCGCTCTCCACCATCAAATCGATGCCCCGCTGGGGGGCGTCCCCCAACATCAGCTTCACCAGCTCGTCACGGACCCGTTCCGCGGAGATGATCGTGATGCGCTGAGCCATTTCCCGCATCGCTTCCGACACCTCGGGGGCCACTTCAATCCCCAGCTGCGAGACAAATCGTGCAGCGCGCATCATCCGTAGCGGATCGTCCGAGAACGACGACGCCGGCGTCCCAGGGGTGCGCAGGACACCCGCCTGCAGGTCCCTGACCCCACCGTAAGGGTCAATTAATTCCATTGACGGAAGCCGGAGCGCCATAGCATTGATCGTGAAGTCCCGGCGGAGCAGATCGTCCTCAAGCGTGTCCCCAAAAGCGACGACCGGCTTGCGGGACGTCGGGTCATACGCCTCGGCCCGGTAGGTTGTGACCTCGATCATGTAATTGCCTCTGCGGAGGCCTATCGTGCCGAAATCCCTACCGATTTCCCAATACGAATCGGCCCACCGGCGGATCACAGTGAGGGTCTGGTCCGGAGTCGCATCGCTGGTGAAGTCCAGGTCCGGGGAGGTGCGGTTCAGGAACAAATCGCGGACCGGCCCGCCCACCAGGGACAGTTCATGTCCGGCTGCGACGAACAGCTGTCCCAATTCGGTAACAACCGGTGGAAGCGGGGCGGTCAGGGTTGAGTTGTCCAGCAGGTGCACCATAGTGCTTTAAGGGTGCCAGATGACACGGAAAACTCCACTATGGGGCCGCGACGCGTCGTTCGGGCCCGACACTCGGGAACCCGCACGAGGGGACGGCGAAGGCTGGTTGTCGTCATCAACAGAAGCGAAAGATCGTTAGAGTGGACTGCATGGACCGTCCTGTTCCAAGCGCACCAAAGCGGACCCCGTTGACAGTGTCAATGGGCAGTGCCGGCGCGCCCCAGGTCCATCAGTCCCTCCCAACGGTTGAAGAAGTATCAGCCGGCGGGATAGTAGTCAATACTTCCGATGGTCTCCTGAACGTGGCGATCATAGCCCGGCTGAACCGGGGCGGCCGCCTTGAGTGGTGTCTGCCCAAGGGGCACCCTGAAGGCAGCGAAACCAACTCCGAGGCAGCGGTCAGGGAAATCGAGGAAGAAACCGGAATTCAGGGCCGGATCCTCACCGCCCTGGGCAGCATCGACTACTGGTTTACCGTCAGTGGACACCGCGTTCACAAAACGGTCCACCACTATCTGTTGATCGCCACCGGCGGCCACCTGACCATCGAAAATGACCCCGACCACGAGGCCGTGGACGTGGCGTGGGTTCCGCTGGCAGACCTGGGCAAGAAACTTTCATTCCCCAACGAGCGCCGCATCGCCGACCTGGCTCGGGAAGTTCTCCCGGACTACCTCTGACCCGAGGTCAACTCCGCCGAGCCAGTGGTGAGACGATAGACAACGATGTCGGATTTAAATACAGCCTCCCTTCCCGTCCAGGACGCCGGAGTTTTACCCAGCCACACGGTTCATCCTGGCGACGCCGCAGCCACCGACGCCGTCGACAAGCGACCCACTCCTGAGGCCCCGGACACGACGGCCCGCTCAAGCGCCATCATGGCAGCCGGGACCCTCGTCTCACGAGTGCTCGGACTGGTTCGGGTAGCCCTCCTCGCGACGGCCTTGGGGGCATCCGGCGGTGTGGTGGATGCGTTCTCCATTGCCAATGGGCTGCCCAACTTCATCTATCTCATGGTGGCCGGCGGCGTGTTCAACGCGGTTCTGGTCCCCCAAATCATCAAGGCAACGCGGAACCCGGACCGTGGCGCGGACTTCATCAGTCGTCTCATCACCCTCGCAGTCATCGTCCTGGTGGTGCTGACGGCTCTGGTGACCCTTGCTGCGCCGCTGATCACAACGCTCGTCACCGATTTTTCGGGCAGCCGGCTGGCTCTGGCCACCATTTTCGCCTACTGGTGTCTGCCGCAGATTTTCTTCTACGGTCTCTACGCGATTATTGGACAAGTGCTTAATGCCAACGGGTCCTTCGGGCCCTACATGTGGGCGCCAGTAGCCAACAACATTGTTTCGATCACAACGCTGGTGGTGTTCATCGTGCTGATGGGCTCGCAAATCGATAGCTCGCACACGCCCGAATCGTGGAACTCCTCCCAAACCCTCCTGCTGGCCGGAGGAACTACCCTCGGAATCGTTATTCAAGCGCTGGTCCTTTTCTGGCCCCTCAAACGGCTCGGATTAGGGCTCAAACCAACCTTCGGCTGGCGCGGGGTGGGATTGGGCCGCACCGGGAAGCTGGCGTCGATTACCATCATCACCATGCTGGTCGGGAACGGTCTGTACCTGGTCAATATTCGCGTCGCATCGATCGCCGCTGAGGCCCGCCCCGATTACCTCGACCGCGTGCCACCCCGGCAGATTGCCGGCCCGTTCAACCTGGACATCGGCACCATGGTGTACGTCCTGCCGCATTCAGTGATTGCGCTGTCCATCGCCACCGTTATGTTCAATCAGTTGGCTGCTGCACACAGCAACAACGATTTTGCACTGATCAAGGCAACACTCTCACGCGGTTTGCGCGTCATGGGCGTGGCGACAGTGTTTGGTGCTGCAGTTCTCCTGGCGCTCGCCGTACCGCTGGGAATGTTGTTTTCGGGCGGGATACGCCCGGACGGGGCACTCAACGCAGTGCTCATCACCCTGCTGGCTATCGGCGCACCCTTCCTCAGCGCCAACTTCTTCCTCAATCGGGTGTTTTATGCGGCCGAAGATGCTGTCACGCCACTCCGGATTCAACTCATCCTGTCAGTGGTTGGTGTCGCCCTTGCCCTCATCTCCGGGACCTTCGCGCCCGAATACATTGTCCCGCTGCTCGCCCTCAGCTTCACACTGGGCAACGTGATCGCCGTCGTCGTGAGCCACACGTTCCTGGTCCGCAAAATTGGTTCCTATGGTGCCGGGCACGTGTACAACGTCCATGTACGCCTAACTCTCGCCGGAATGGTCGCGGCCGCGGTCGGCGCTGGGGCGCTGTGGCTCTTCGGGGGGTACAACCCCGAAGGATTCGTCTGGCAATCGGTGCCTGCCGCGTTCATCGTGCTGGCAAGCTGCGGAATCCTGATGGCGGGCGTCTATCTGAGCATGCTGAAGGTCCTGCGAATCAAGGAACTGGACGATTTCCTAGCCCCCCTACTGGCGAGGTTTAGCCGAGCCAAATGAACCCAGCCCGGCGTGCGCATGAAAAACCCGGGTATCGGCGAGACTGACCGGTAACATTGGTAGGAATCATCTTCAGCTCATCTGACGCGTTGAACGGGAAACCCTGTCCGACGCCCGACAATCCAACCATTCCGCGGGAGGAACACGTGCCACAACCAGTAGACGTTGGTTCAGTATTGGGAGGCCGCTACAAGGTCACCGCCTACGTACTGGCTTCTGCTGACCGGGATCTTGTGCTCGACGGTATGGATCAGGTTCTCAGCCGGCCCGTCAGTATCCTGGTTGCCTCGGCCGCGAACGCGGACCAGATAGCCGCCACCGCACGTGAGGTTGCCACCGGTGAACGAGCCGGGAACATTCAGGTCCTGGACTTGGGCGTCACCGACGAAAGCACCTACCTGGTGACCAACCGCGCATCGCCTGCGGATCTGCTGGATCTCGTTGTCCCACAGGATACGCCGTTTGTTGAGCCGTTTTTCACCGACACTCTTGGATCCGAAATTTTTGGCGGTCCTCGCTCTACCGAGCCCGAAACGTACGACGACGACGACGATGACTACGGGCCCGACGAGGAAGATGACCGGCCAGCCAGAAAGTCTCGCCTGCTAAAAGCTCGTCTGCCGAAGTTCGGCAAAGCTGCAGCAGGCGGGGCCGCGGGGGCGGCTGCCGCCCGGGCAGTCCCGTCGGGCCCCCCGGCGCCGTCTCCGGTTCCGCCGCCACCAACATCAGCACCCCGGGTCACCCACGGAGGTAGCGGCGGCGATCCTGGTCAGCCAAAAGTTTCACTCTGGTCTGACCAGGATTATGACGCCGGTGCCGAGAAATCGCAGGCCACCCAAACCCGGCGCGCCGCATCGCACTTCCCGGCCGCAGCCGCAACCGGCGCCACTGTGCCCGACGGCTATAACGAGTATGACGACAGCGATGACGACGACCGGGGGAACAACCCAAAGTACACGCGGGTGCTCGTCGGTGTAGTGCTGACCATCATCCTGGTCACGGTTGTAGCGTTGGCCGTAAACCAGCTCAGTGGCTTCTTCTCACCGGATCCAGCGGCGGGACCCGGCACCACCACCACCCAAGCTGTCGAAGAGCCAACCGAGGATGTCACTGCAACACCTTCTGAGGACCTCGAAGAGTCCACCGAGCCGACCCCTGAACCCATCAATCCCGTACCGGCTACGGTCACGCGGCTCGTCCCCGACAACGCCGGGCTAAACGCTGACACCGATGGGGACCTCCCCCTCATCATTGACGGAAATCCCGGTAGTTTCTGGGGAAGCCTGGTTTTTGCCAACGAAACCTTTGGCGGCCTCGCCCAGAACATGGCTCTCATCGTCGAACTCGAGGAAGAGTCGACGATCAACCAGATTCAGATCGCACAGCTCAACGGTTCGGGGGGTAGTTTCACCGTTCTCCTCAACGATGAGCCGACCCTTGATGGTGCAGAGCAGATCGCGCAAAGTTCATTCACCGGTCCCACGATCAATATCCCGGTTCCACCCAGCGCAGAGGGTGAGCCTGCCACCGCGCAGTACATCATCGTAAACCTCACGCAGCTTCCACGCCTGACCAACGTTCAGGCGGTATTCCCCTGGGGCGTCCGGATTGCGGAGATCAGCGCCTCCTAGCTCTGCCATCCTCTGGTTAAACCCCAGGGACGGGGGCGGAATAAGCTGGTCCATGGGGCGGTTCTTATGAGTAACCGCGTCATCGAGCCGTAGGGCTACTGTTGTGGTGTCAATAAAGGAAGGTCCACCAAACCCGTGAGTAAAGAAACCGGCACGCCAGAAATGACCAGCAACGATACACAAATGATCCATGACGTGATCATCGTGGGCTCAGGCCCAGCCGGGTACACAGCAGCTGTGTACACCGCGCGCGCCAACCTGGCTCCGTTGATGATTGCCAGCTCAGTCAAAGCTGGCGGTGAACTGATGAACACCACTGATGTAGAGAACTACCCCGGCTTCCCTGACGGCGTCATGGGCCCGGACCTAATGGAACAGTTCGAAAAGCAGGCGGTCCGATTCGGTACCGAAATCCTGTTCGAGGATGTGACAGCTCTTGAGCTGAATGGGCTGGTCAAGAAGGTCACCATTGGTACCGGGGAAACCTACCTGACGCGCTCCATCATCATCTCCACCGGCTCGGAATACCGTGAGCTGGGGCTCGAGGACGAGAAGCGCCTGTCCGGTCACGGCGTCAGCTGGTGTGCAACGTGTGACGGGTTCTTCTTTAAGGATCAAGACATAGCCGTTATCGGTGGTGGCGATTCGGCGATGGAAGAAGCGCTTTTCCTGACAAAGTTCGCGCGGACCGTCACGGTAGTACACCGCCGTGAGTCTCTTCGCGCCTCCAAGATCATGCAGGACCGCGCACTTAATCACGACAAAATTCGCTTCATCTGGAACTCGGAAGTTGTTGGGATCGACGGCAAAGATAAAGTAACCGGTCTACGGCTCGGTAGCACAATTGACGACTCAACCCAGCAACTCGCGGTCACCGGTGTGTTCGTTGCCATAGGTAATGATCCCCGGGTCGACCTCGTCAAGGATTTGCTGGAATTGACGTCCGAGGGAACCATCGCCGTCCAAGGACGCACGTCCAAGACATCAATACCGGGCGTGTTTGCTGCCGGCGACGTCATCGACCCTACCTACCGTCAGGCCATCACAGCTTCCGGGTCCGGCTGTGTTGCAGCGCTTGATGTCGAACACTATCTGGCCGATCTCGGCGATTCAGTGGATACCGCTGCGGAGGTCCCAACTCCACCAGCAGAAAAAGTCTCAGAAGAAGCACGCGTACTCAGCCCGAACCTAGGAGAAGCACTATGACCGCCAAAGAAGTTACCGATGCCTCATTCGATGCCGACGTATTGCAGGCCAACAAGCCCGTCATTGTCGATTTCTGGGCAGAGTGGTGCGGTCCATGCCGCAAACTATCCCCAATCCTTGATGAAATTGCCGGCGAACACTCCGAAAAGGTTGATGTTGTAAAACTCAACGTCGATGACAACCCGGCGACGGCCGCCAAGTACGGCATCACGTCGATCCCGGCGGTATATGTTTTCAAGGATGGTATCGTAGCGGCCCAGTCCATTGGGGCCAAGCCAAAACAGGTCATCGAGCAGGAATTTGCTGATTTCCTAAAGTAGTCCAGAGCGCGTTAGCGAAAGATTGCCGGTCGCCTTATTAAGCCACCACCTCCCAAAGAGGTGGTGGCTTCTCCGGTTCGCCCCCGGTTTCACATGAAACAAGGGATTTCCCGTCGCTGTCGTCGCGCGGCCGTCGCAATCGTCCTTTACGGTCAAATCGATGTTTCGGTAGCGGATTTATACGCTGTCTCCAGCGGCGGAAAATGGTAACCCGGGAGAGGGCCTTCCCCGCTCGATTGAAGGAACCATAGGTTGCCCCTCCTGGAGCTTCAAGAGAATCTGATGATAGTCATCTAGGCGCACGAGTTCACTGTCCATTCTGCTACCACGATGGACCCGCGAATAGGGCGCCCCATTTCGACCCATACCCTATCCGGACGAAGGACTAGACCACGGCTTTCTGGAGCTCCATAGGTATCCGGTGAACTGCCTTAGGACGTCGTTTCACGTGAAACGACGTACACAAGACCCTATATCCTGCAGTAAGCGTCGCGCCTTTGGCACGAGGCTTTGTGATTTTCTCCCGGCAGCAGACCAGCGGGCTGCGACACCAGATGATTGTTCACCGCTTCCGAACGCCCCGTGGTTCACAGACTTTCCCTCGCCACATCATATCGCCGTCCTGTGTGCCCATCTGTGTCCAGTAGTTGCACGTGATATTTTCACGCAGTTGTGTTTGAGGGTTGAAACGCAGTCGCTCAATAGGCTCGGAGCGTGCAAGACTGATATGAAGGCCGCTCGCGCGACCAGCGGCTTAGTGAGAAACCGGGTAGGTAGCCTTTGTGCCGGGTCCAAACAGTCGGATAAGGATCTCAATCTATCGGCTCGACGACCGTACCAGGCTAGTCCGGGAGAGGCAGGGAAGGCGCGGCTGATGGTGGGTTATTGAAACCGGGCGGGCTCGAGCGTCCAGGTTTCACGTGAAACGCTTGCTTATCCCGTAATTGCCTTGCCTGGCAGGCAATATGCGTCCACAGATAGTCTGAAGTCGAGAATTTCTGATCAATAAAGGGTCCTTTATGAGCCGGTAGCAGCCCTTGTTTCACGTGAAACAGCAGGTCCCCTTCGAACAGCTCTATTGCGCGAGTTCGCATTCATTTGCCGCACCGACGTAGGTTCTAGGCACGTCGAGCAGTAAAGGTCCGCAGATCGACTATTCTGCCCTTCGAGAACACTATTGTTTGCGCGCTATCGGTGTCACCCTTCAGAGCCCGCAATCTGGCCGGTCACAACCCTGGACCCCGCAGTATCGGCTCGCCGAAGCCCGGCCGGTTCGGTATCAGCGAAGCGCTTCCCAGGTTTCACGTGAAACGCAACATGCAAGTCGCATAAGGCCATGCAGCGCACCTAGGCCGATGGGGAGCTGCCCAGTACGCCCATAATCCGATTCAAATCGTCGACGCTCGCAAACTCAATGCTCACTTTGCCTTTACGGGCACCCAGGGTGATCTTCACGCTGGTATCAAGCCGATCTGAGAGCGATGATGCCAGGTAGTCGAGACGTTCGTGTCGCGCGCCCGCGCGAGGACTGTTGGGTTTCACTGGGCGCCTGAGACCATCATTCATCGACACGAGCTCTTCAGTGGTTCTGACCGATAGACCCTCGGCAACAATCTTCTGCGCCAGCTTCTCCATTTCAACCTGATCATTCAGCCCAAGAAGAGCCCGAGCATGACCGGCCGTAATGATTCCTGCCGCCAGTCTCCTCTGAACCAATGGGGGAAGCTTCATGAGACGAAGCGTGTTCGAGATCTGAGGGCGCGATCGTCCGATGCGCTCGGCCAATTCGTCGTGAGAACACCCGAAATCATCAAGTAATTGCTGATAGGCGGCGGCCTCCTCAAGCGGATTGAGTTGACTACGGTGCAAGTTCTCCAGAAGTGCATCTCTAAGAAGGTCATCGTCGGCTGTCGAACGAATGATTGCTGGAACGGCTGCCAATCCTGCTTCGCGTGACGCTCGCCAACGCCGCTCGCCCATAACCAGCTCGTAGGGCTGATCGCCGCCTTCCGCAGAAGGGCGTACGACAATGGGCTGTAGCACCCCGATCTCACGAATCGAGTTCACCAGCTCAGCCATCTCGTCGTCGTCAAAAACGCTGCGGGGTTGCTTCCGATTGGCATGGATTAGGCCGACAGGAATCTCAGCAAATGTCGCCCCGGGCACCGCGACCAAATGCGACTCCGCGCCAGAATGCGCTGTTTCACGTGAAACGCCACCCAGATCCTGCGATTCAGTCCCAGTCACACCCGGCTCAATCCGAGACAGATCGGCCACCTCCGGCGCGGTCGGCACCCTCGATCCACTCTGCGTCGAGTTGGACTGCCCCTCGGCAGTCGGCACACTGCCCAGCTTCCCATCAGGCTCTGAAGACACCACGGGGTCGCTGCCCGACTTCTTCTGCACGATCCGCTTCGGAGCCCGCGTAGGAGCCTTGAGGGCGTCCTTGTTTATTCCCGACGCACCCCGGGCCGACCGCGGAGGCTCGACGGTCGCACCGTACTCGCTAACCGAGCGTTCCGGAGCGGCGGGGAAGAAGAGGTCAGCCGGCCGACCGTTCCGTGGAGTTGCCGTATCTCTGACCTCATCCGGCGTCTCCACCGGTGCACTTGGGATGAGGGCCCCGAGCCCACGCCCCAATCCGCGTCGCTTCTCAGCCATGACAGGTCCCTTCAAGAGCGCAGAATACAATCTGCATCGTGTGAATAACTGAGTCCCACCCTACTCCGGGTGAGGATCCATGTAGTCAAAGCGGCTTATCCGCGTTCAGCAATTTCGGAGGCTGCTTCAAGATACGAAAGCGCACCACTCGACGACGGATCGTACGTCATCACAGTCTGCTGATAGCTGGGCGCTTCGGAAATTCTTACCGAACGGGGGACAACCGCCTTTAGCACCTGCTTCGGAAAATGTTCACGAACCTCAGCGGCGACCTGGGCGGCGAGGTTGGTTCTACCGTCATACATGGTCAGGAGGATTGTGGACACGACAAGGTCGGCATTCAGATGCTTCTGAATCATCTCGATATTCTTCAGCAGCTGACTAAGGCCCTCCAGCGCGTAGTACTCACACTGGATAGGAATGAGGACCTCCTTGGCCGCGACGAAAGCGTTGACCGTCAGAAGTCCCAGACTTGGAGGGCAATCGATAAAGACGTAGTCCAATCGTTCTTCGCCCTGCCTGGCTCGATCCTGCGCGTACAGGTCGAGAGCACGGCGAAGTCGCTGCTCCCGCGCGACGAGCGACACAAGTTCAATCTCGGCCCCCGCCAAATGAATTGTGGCTGGTGCACACAGAAGATTTGATACGTCGGGACATGCCACGACAACACTGCCCAACGGCAGGTCATCGATCAGAACGTCGTAGATACTGTCAACCTCGGCGTGATGAGGCACGCCCAGCGCTGTCGACGCATTACCCTGTGGATCGATGTCAATGACCAGAACGTTGAGGCCCGCTGCTGCAAGGGCCGCCGCAATATTTACGGTAGTCGTGGTTTTACCCACACCGCCCTTTTGGTTACTCACCGTCAGCACACGGGTACTACCTGGTCGCGGAAGGGAACGTCCGTTGAGTTTTTCCCGGCGCCGGTTCTCGCTGGCGAGTTCACGGGCCAACGGCGTGCTGTCGTCCATCGCATCCATGACATTCCTCGGTGCTGCGCTAGTGGTGCTCGTCGGAGCAGATGTCGTTGCTGCGGGCCGGGGGTTGGATACCGTGAAAGTTGTTTCACGTGAAACAATTCCCATGTTGGCGGGATCTGCAAACACTTCTGGTTGAATTTCGCCGAGGGTGACCGCGAGAGAAGAGCCTGCGGGCATCAAAGTTTGATTCCGCCTTGCGTTGTCTTTCGTGGTCACGCGGGATAACTCGCTTTCAACATGCCGGGGCCGGTCCTCCTTCTAGAGTAGCCGGTGACTCCACCGAACCGACTGTGAAACAGCCTGTTCGGGAGAACATTCGACGAGCCGCACCGCTATTGCCCGACGGTAATGCGAACAACTGTCGTCGGTTGTTCTAGCATTCCAGCTCCGACCTGAAGGACAACGGTTTTTCGCCCACCAAGTTTGCGGATCAGTTTCGCGGCCTTGGTGACTTCCTCGGCAGCGCTCTGTCCCTTGATTGCCAAGACCTGCCCATTTCCGGCCAGGATGGGGATAGTCATTGCTGCAAGACCGCCCAATGCGGACACGGCTCGGGCGGTCACCACTGCCGCGGTTACCTTACCCACGGCTTCCTCAGCGCGCCCACGGAACACCTCCACGTTATCCAGGGCAAGATCCCCAACTACTTCCTTCAACCACGTCACACGTCGTTCAAGAGGTTCGATCAGCGTGAAAGTGAGATCAGGTCGAGCAATGGCCAACGCAATACCGGGTAAGCCGGCACCACTGCCAACGTCGGCTACAGAAACCCCGTCGGGGAAGAGTTCGGCGGTAACCGCACAGTTGAGCACGTGACGGCTCCATAGCCGGGGGACTTCCCGGGGCCCCAGCAAACCCCGTTCGATTCCGGTCGTTGCGAGATGCCCAACGAAGCGTTCGGCGATACCTAGCCGGTCACCAAAAATAGTTTGCGCAGCCTCGAGTTCAGCTGCAGTCATTTCCACCATGTGTTGACCTGATCAATAATGGCTAGAACTCGGCGGGTGAGACAACGATGTGTCGGCCAGAGCCTTCACCTTCGGATTCACTGACAAACCCGAGCTCTGCCACTACGTCGTGCACAATCTTGCGCTCATAGGCCGACATGGGTTCCAGGGCGACCTCGTCGCCTGACTCCTTGACCTTGTTGACCGCGTCGAGCGCGATGCTGCGGAGTTCCTTACCTCGTACCTCACGGAAACCGTCAATGTCGAGCACCAGCCGTGACCGGTTGTCTGTCGACGTCAGCACGGACAGCCGAGCCAGTTCCTGCAGCGCCTCGAGTACCTCGCCATCCTTGCCAACCAGACCGCTGAGCGAACCACTGGTGGGATCTTCGGAAACAATCGAGATATAGGTGCGCCCGTTCCTCACCTCAATATCAATATCCCCGTCGATGTCGGCGATGTCGAGTAGTTCCTCAAGATAGTCTGCCGCAACGTCGCCCTCATCCTCGAGTCGACTGATCGTGGCCGACGAATCGGCCCCTACCCCGGCGCTGTCGACCGCTTCCTCCGGGTTTGTCTCCGGAACATTCTCAACTGTCATTTTTTCTTCCTGTTCTTGCGCTGGGGCTGAGTCCGCTGGCCCTTGGTCTCAGTGATTTCTTCCGCCACGGGATCGGCCTTCCTCTCCCCAAGCAGCGGCATCATCGGAAGGCCCTTTTTGGCACGTCGCTCGGCAAGCGCCTTGGCTGCGGGAGACCCGGGAGTAGGCATCCGGCGAATCACATAGAACTGCTGCGCCATGGTCCAGATGTTCGTGGTCGTCCAGTAGATCAGGACGCCGATGGGGAAGTTGATACCACCGATACCGAACACCAGCGGGAGAATGTAGAGCATCAGTTTTTGCTGGCGCATGAACGGGCTCTGCATTGCTTCTTCAGACATATTCTTGGCCATGATCTGCTTCTGCGTGATGAACTGCGAAGCTGTCATGGCCAGAATCATGATCACTGACAGGATGATCACGCTGACGTTGGCGTTGTCGCCAAAACTTCCCAGGAAGGTGGACGACAGCGGAGCTCCAAAAATCTCGGCGTCATCAAACTGGACAACTTCCTTGGCGGTCATCTCCCCGATGGTGTCGCCCGTTTCCGAGGCTCGAGACACACCGTTCAGCACGGTGAAGAGCGCAAAGAAAAATGGCATCTGGATCAGAATTGGTAGACAGGCAGCAAACGGGTTGGTGCCATGTTTCTTGTACAGGGCCATCTGTTCCTGCGTCATTGCCTGACGGGACAGCTGGTCGGTCTTACCCTTGTACTTCTTCTGCAGCTTCCGCAGATCCGGCTGCAGCGCCTGCATGCCACGCTGTGCCTTGATCTGCTTGACGAAAACCGGAATCAAGGCGGCGCGGATGACAACCACGAGTCCCACGATGGATAACGTCCACGTCCAGCCGGATGCGGCATCCATCCCAAGAAATGTGAACCCGTCGTGGAAAAACGTCATGATCCATGACACAAGCCACTGGAACGGGAAGAGGATGGTATTGAAGAAGTCCATAGCTATTTGCTCCTCAGGCCGCAGAGCGGCTTTCGTCATCAGCGGGAATCACAGGATGATTCAGCACAACAATTTTGGGTATTTTTCCGTCGGCGAAGGATCGACCACCTGCAGGAACATGATCCACCCCGCCGTCATTCCAGGGGTGGCATCGACAAATCCGTCGAGCTGCTAGGGCACTGCCCCTGAGGGCACCGTGGAGGGTTACGGCTTCAAGCGCGTATGCCGAGCAAGAGGGGAAAAATCTACACACCTGGCCATAGAGAGGAGAAATGGCTATCCGGTATGCCTTGAGCACTGCAATCAAGCAATTGGCTGGCAGTTCGAGCAGCGAAAAAACACGTGGGGCAGCGGTAGTCATGTGCTGCCTCTCTTCCTGCTGGATACCGAGTCGAAGGCCCGGTCGAAGTCGCTAGCGAGCTGACTCCAGGTTGCGTCAGCGGCAGGAGGCAGCGCCCGCACCACCACGGCGAGTCCACTGGGATGCCGCGATAAGGCTGACGAAGCCATTTGTCTTAGTCTCCTCTTAACGAGGTTTCGTGTCACTGCGTTCCCCACGCCCTTGGAAACGATGAATCCAAACCTGCTCGGATCCGCCCCGTGAATGGGTGCCGCATATAACACCAAGTTCCGGCGCCCAGAACGGGAGCCGGAACGTACGGTGTGGGTGAAATCTGAAGCTGTTCGGACCCTGTTGATACGAGCCAACATTAGGGAACCTCGACCAATCGGACTAGTGCGGCATAGCGTTCCGCCAGGTTGGCCCGAGGCTTCGTCAAACTGGCTGGGCCCGTTTAGGCCGACAGTTCGGTGCGGCCTTTGCCGCGGCGTGCTGAAAGGATGGCTCGGCCAGCGCGTGTGCGCATCCGAAGGCGAAAACCGTGCTTCTTAGCCCGGCGGCGGTTATTCGGCTGAAAGGTCCGCTTGCTCACTGTATTTACTCCAAGACAATCTTAGGATGCGTCCGGTCCGTTGCTACAAGGGGGAAGAACAGACTGGCGATTCGACGTTTGATGGCTGCGGATGGAGCAGACCGACACGTTCCACGAGATGGAACCGACGTGCAGGCATGCAGAATGCAGACATATAGGACTACATAACGTTAGGCGACCGCTCCCATGCCAGTCAAACCGGGCCCGGTTGGTATCCCGGTGTTGGTAGTCACCGAGCTGTGGACAACCCCCAGTTTTACGATCCCGATAGTTCCCCGCTTGCTCCCTTTGACCGCCTGGTTGACCCCGGAGACGAGCTATCTTCTGTACTACCCATCCTCTAGTCTTGCCCAAGGGTCATTTATCCACTAGCTGTGCATAACTCTGTGGATGATGGCCATTTTCAATGAACATGGTGAGAGGTATTTGTGGGCCCGGACGAAATAAATGACGTAGGGAGTTCCTGGCGCAAGGTCATCCGCACGCTGGAACACGATGAGAGGGTGACTCCTCGGCAGCGAGGATTTGTTGTGCTGGCCCAGGCTCAGGGGCTTATTGGCACCACCCTCCTGGTCGCTGTTCCTAACGAACTCACCCGCGAGGTTCTTCAGACGCATCTGAAAGCTGCCCTGGATGAGGCACTACGGGCGGTTTTCCGCGAGGATTTACAGTGTGCCTTTGTTATCGACCCCGAGTTGACCCCGGTCGAGGTAGAAGAGGCCGAACCTGTCGAGACCACGGAGCCGGCCCGAGAGGAAGCCAAACCCGCTCCTACGCTTCCCAGTAACTCCCATGAGTTTGGTCGCCTCAACCCGAAGTATATTTTCGACACCTTCGTCATTGGCTCTTCCAATCGATTTGCCCACGCGGCGGCCGTTGCTGTCGCCGAAGCCCCGGCTAAGGCCTACAACCCCCTCTTCATCTATGGCGATTCCGGACTCGGCAAGACTCACCTTCTGCATGCCATTGGCCACTACGCCAGGCATCTTTACACGGGCATCCGGGTTCGGTATGTAAATTCGGAGGAGTTCACCAACGACTTCATCAACTCCATTAGGGACGATGAAGGTACGAGCTTCAAACAGACCTATCGCAACGTCGACATCCTCCTGATTGACGATATTCAGTTCCTTTCGGGGAAAGACCGGACTCAGGAAGAGTTCTTCCACACCTTCAACGCCCTCCACAACCACAACAAGCAAGTAGTCATCACCTCCGACCTGCCCCCAAAACAGCTCTCAGGGTTTGAGGAACGGATGCGGTCACGGTTTGAGTGGGGTCTCCTCACCGACATCCAGCCGCCCGAGTTGGAGACCCGAATTGCTATTCTCCGGAAGAAGGCCATCAGTGAGGGGATGAGTGCTCCCGATGACGTGCTCGAATACATCGCCTCAAAAATCTCCACCAACATCCGCGAGCTCGAAGGTGCACTGATTCGGGTCACTGCATTCGCCAGTCTCAATCGGCAGCCAGTGGATGTGACGCTCGCCGAAGTGGTGCTGAAGGACCTTATTACCGACGACGGCGCTCAGGAAATCACCTCAGCCGTCATCATGGCCCAGACCGCAGACTACTTCCAGATCAGCATGGAAGAACTTTGCAGCAAGTCACGCACACGGACCCTGGTCACCGCGCGACAGATTGCTATGTACCTCTGCCGGGAACTCACGGACATGTCTCTGCCGAAAATCGGTCAGGAACTCGGCGGTCGAGACCACACCACCGTCATCCATGCCGACCGCAAGATCCGTGAGCTGATGGCTGAACGTAGGGCCATCTTCAATCAGGTCACAGAACTCACCAACCGGATCAAACATCGCCGTAAGGACTCCTAACTACAGCAAGGGTATTAACAGGTGTGGATAATTCTGTGGATAACCGGTCGAACAACAGCAACTCTGCTGAGGACAACCTTCCCAACGCTGTGGATCCGCAGAATACCAAGGGTTTTCCCCACACACCCCTCGGAGATCACTGATCTGCTGTACACAGCTTCTCAACAGGCCATGGCCCGGCGCAACTAGCTGTAAGCCAGTTATCCACAGTTTCAACAGGCGTTACTACCACTACGAACCTTAAATCCAAGGGTTCTTCCAAATAACATTTTCGCGTCCCTTCCCCCCCGCTAAAATCTCACCCGAACATCTCCAAACGACGGGAAACCTCTCATCGGCAGTCAGGCTAAGCTTTCTGTGAGTACTCTTATTCCTTGCCCTGCGGCGGACCCCTTTTCCCGCTGGCCACGTGAACTTCCAAAGCATGATGTTGAGAAAGGCGGCACCCTTCAGTGAAATTCAGAGTTGAGCGGGACGTTCTAGCTGAGGCCGTTACCTGGACGGCACGTTCGCTGTCCCCCCGTCCCCCAGTTCCTGTACTTTCTGGCCTGTTGATCAAAGCGGCTGGCGGAACCCTCAGCCTTGCCAGCTTCGACTATGAAATTTCCGCTCGCCTTGAGATCCCTGCTGATATCGCCGAAGAGGGAACCATTCTGGTATCCGGTCGGCTGTTGGCGGATATTTGCCGCAGCCTGCCATCCGCTCCGGTCGAGGTGGAAACCGAGGGCACCAAGGTCACGCTGACCTGCCGAAACAGCCGTTTCAACCTTGCAACCATGCCGGAAGGTGAATACCCCGAGCTGCCCACCCCACCAGAAGTAAGCGGCATCGTCGACGGGGATGCGTTTGCCCAGGCTGTTTCGCAGGTGATCATCGCAGCAAGTCGTGATGACACTCTTCCCATTCTCACCGGGGTGCGGATGGAAATTGAGGATGACCTGATTACCCTTCTGGCCACCGACCGGTACCGATTGGCCCTCCGGGAGGTCACCTGGAAGCCAAGGAACCCCGGTATTTCGACCAGTGCTCTCGTCAAAGCGAAGACGCTGAATGAGGTAGCCAAGACGCTCGGCAGTTCAGGTGACCTCAGCATCGCCCTTTCGAATGACAGGGAACTGATCGGGTTCGAGAGCGGCGGCCGCCGCACGACGTCGCTGCTTGTCGACGGCGACTACCCGAAGATTCGTGCGCTGTTCCCTGAAAATACTCCCATCCATGCAACAGTTGAAACCAGTGTCTTGGTCGAGGCTGTCCGCCGCGTGTCGCTCGTTGCAGAACGAAATACTGCTGTTCGGATGGCCTTCAGCGCGGGGCAGGTCACCCTTGACGCAGGAACAGGCGAGGATGCCCAGGCATCCGAGGCCATCGAGGCCACCCTCGATGGAGACGAGATCACCGTAGCCTTCAACCCTCATTACCTGAGCGAGGGGCTTGGCGCCTTCAATAGCAAATTCGTTCGGTTCTCATTCACCACACCACCCAAACCGGTAGTAATTTCGGCCCAGGAAGACGCAACTGGCGAGGACCGAACCGATTACCGGTACCTGCTGATGCCAGTTCGAATGGCTAACCAGTAAAATCGTCCACCCCTGGAACGAGTCAGCTGAATCCCCAGTCGCTGGCCACAGAAAGCGAAGCCGCAATGCATATTGGCCTCATCGGACTTGGCAAAATGGGCTTCAACATGAGGGAAAGGCTGCGCCACAAAGGGGTAACTGTCACCGGGTTTGACCGAAATCCAGCTATCTCTGATGTTGATTCACTCGATCAGCTGGTCTCCACGCTCCAAGCTCCACGAGTGATCTGGATTATGGTGCCAGCTGGGGCAACCACCGGGGCTGTCGTGAAGGACCTTGCTGAGCGTTTGGACGAGGGAGATTTGATCATCGACGGCGGAAATTCACGGTTCACCGATGATCAAAGAAACGCTGAATTGCTTGCTGCTCAGGGTGTCGCCTTCGTTGACTGCGGTGTTTCTGGAGGAGTGTGGGGTCTGCAGAACGGATATGGACTTATGGCGGGTGGTACTCCCACTGACGTGCAGCGAGTCCTCCCTGTTTTTGATGCGCTGCGACCAGAAGGTCCCCGGGAGGAAAGCTTCGTCCATGTGGGTGACGTGGGGGCGGGCCACTATGCCAAAATGGTCCACAACGGCATCGAGTATGGGCTGATGCAGTCCTACGCTGAAGGGTATGAGCTACTGGCGGCCAAGGACATCATCAAGGATGTCCATGGCACCTTCCAAGCATGGCAGCATGGAACGGTGGTCCGATCCTGGTTGCTTGATCTGCTGGTCAAAGCCCTCGACGAAGACCCTGCGTTGAAGAAAACCGCCGGATATGTTGAGGACTCGGGTGAAGGACGTTGGACTGTCGAAGAAGCCATCTCCAGTGAGATTCCGGTCCCCGCCATCACCGCCGCACTCTTTGCACGATTCTCATCCCGTCAGGATGACGCCCCAGCTATGAAGATGGTTGCAGCGCTCCGCCACCAATTTGGCGGACACGCGGTTCGCGGCCCCGAGGAATCCGCGTGAGTGGAGCATCGTGTACGTCCAGCATCTATCCCTGACGGATTTCCGCAGCTATAGCCAGGTCGAAGTTTTGCTTGAGGCCGGAATAACCGTCTTTGTCGGGCCCAATGGGGTGGGCAAAACCAACATCGTTGAAGCGATCGGTTACCTTGCCTCCATGTCCTCGCATCGGGTCAGCTCGGACAAGCCCCTGATTGCGTTCGACGCCGAACGGGCGCTGGTCAGGGGAAGACTGGTACGCGGCACGCAAACCATCAGCGTTGAAGTAGAGATCAATGCCGACCGTGTTAACCGGGCTCGAATAAACCGTGCCAACCCGGTGAGGGCCAGCGACGCAGCCGGGATTCTCCGAACGGTGCTTTTCGCACCGGAGGACCTCACCCTCGTTAGAGGGGATCCCTCGAGCCGGCGTCGCTTCCTCGACGACCTTACGGCGACGTTGCTTCCACACCGAGCAGGGATAAGCGCCGACTACGAACGGGTCCTCAAACAGCGGAATGCCCTCCTCAAATCAGCTCGGACAAGTGGGAAGCTTTCTGTCTCCCACGAGGCAACACTCGATGTATGGGATCAACATTTGGCTCAGGCAGGGGCGAGGCTCCTGCACGCCCGGTTAGCGGTGCTGGCACAACTGCAGCCATACCTTGAACGGGCCTATCGTGAGTTGACCGACGGTTCGAAGACTGCGGAAGCGACCTACCGCTCCACGCTGTCCGGTACTGCCGAGGACGGTATGCCAGGTGCGGACGAATCCATCAGTTCTCTCGGAGTGGAGGATCTGACGGCCAGGTTCATTGCAGAGCTTCTCACCCAGCGGAGGAGGGAACTCGATCGCGGAATTTCGCTGGTTGGACCCCATCGGGACGATGTGGACCTCATCCTCGGAGGAACTATCGCCAAGGGGTACGCCTCCCACGGAGAGACTTGGTCCCTCGCTTTAGCCCTGAGATTGGGCTCCTATTACCTGTTACGAGACGACGATCGGACGCCCGGCGCTAGCCCAGTCCTCATTCTCGATGATGTGTTTGCGGAGCTTGACTCAAGCCGGCGCACAAAGCTCGCGGCAATAGTGAGCGGGGCCGAACAGGTATTGGTCACGGCGGCAGTGGGCGAAGACATTCCCGAGGCTCTTGCAGGACGCCAGTTCCAGGTTGTTCCCGGAGGGCTGGTCGCTGGTGACGCCTGATGAGCCGCAGCATGACAGCGGAACCCCTGCGGGCCCGGCCGAGACCGACCGCCCGGCAGTCGACGAAGCCTACCTTGATGCCCCTCAGTCCCTCCTTAACCAGGTCCGGGATGCCTCCAAGAACCGAGGAAATACCCGACTACCCGCGGGCCGGCGCGGAGCCGCTGTGCCAAAACGCCGCCAAACTGGTGCTCTCACGTATTCGGGGCGGGACCCGGAAGATTTGGGTAATGTCTTCAACAGGTTGCTCAGTGAACGAGGATGGAAATCACCGGTAGCCGTAGGTTCGGTGCTAGCACGCTGGGACGAACTCGTTGGACAAGAGATAGCGCTTCATTGTCGGCCGGAAAGTTTTGACGGCAATACGGTATTGGTCCGGTGTGATTCAACGGCATGGGCCACCCAGCTGAGATTGATTGGTCCGATGTTGATCCAGAAGTTTGACGCTGAGCTAGGCTCCGGCGTCGTCACGCGCATTTCGGTGCTTGGACCGGCGTCCCCGAACTGGCGAAAAGGGGGCCGGACGGTCAAGGGGAGGGGACCTCGGGACACCTACGGATAGGACACCGTACCGATGTATCGGACCGACCTATTGCCAGTTCGGTAAATGCCGTGTAGGACCGCGAACTTGCCGCAGGAGGTATCCGGCCTTAGTGGCTGCCCCCGGGTGGCTCCTAAGCCGCTTTATTCGCCAGTGGAGGCCTGTTTAGTGCCGTATTGTCTGCCGCGGCAAGGTAGAATGGAGGCAACGGGCATTCCCTAGGGGATGCCTTTGACCTGTTGCCTGCTCCGCGGGTGTCAGACAGCGAAGCTATTTACCCAAGATTCCTACCTTTGAGGAGCCGACAGCGCCTGTGGCTAATGACAACGAGCTGGACGCCAAGACCCAGGGAACTCCGCAGTCTGCTGCAGGAGTCCAAAATGGGACCACCGGATACGATGCGAGCGATATCAGCGTCCTGGAGGGTCTTGAGGCGGTTCGTAAACGCCCAGGCATGTACATCGGTTCGACCGGCCCACGCGGGCTCCATCACCTGGTCAATGAGGTGGTCGATAACTCGGTGGATGAGGCGCTTGCTGGGCACTGCGACACCATCAAGGTGACCCTGCTGGCTGACGGTGGCGTAAGGGTTATTGATAACGGCCGCGGAATTCCAGTGGACATGCACCCGACCGAGGGGCGCCCCACGGTTGAGGTAGTCATGACCATCCTGCACGCTGGCGGTAAGTTCGGCGGGGGCGGCTACGCAGTGTCGGGTGGCCTCCACGGCGTCGGCATCTCAGTAGTTAACGCCCTGTCATCCCGGGTGGAAACCGAAGTGAGACGTCAAGGGTACGTTTGGAATCAGTCATTCGCCGACGGGGGCAAACCGGTCGGCGAGTTGCGTCGGGGGGCTGAGACCACCGAAACAGGCACCACCCAAACGTTCTATCCAGATGCAACCATTTTTGAGACCGTGGAATTCGATTTCGAAACCCTGCGTGCCCGGTTCCAGCAAATGGCCTTCCTCAATAAGGGACTCCGCATCATCCTGGTGGATGAACGGGTCACCGAAGTAGAAACCGAGGAAATTGCCGAGGCTTCAGCCAGCAGTGCTGTTGAAGAAACAGCTCCGAAGCACCGCATGGTGAATTACATGTATGAGAATGGGTTGCTTGACTACGTCAACCACCTGAACTCGTCCAAGCGGGTGGACGTGATTCACGAGGACGTCATTGGGTTCGAAACTGAGGACACGGACCGCAAAATAGCGGTCGAAGTGGCCATGCAATGGACCAGCGCATACTCGGAGAGCGTTCACACGTATGCCAACACCATCAACACTCATGAAGGTGGTACGCACGAAGAGGGTTTCCGTGCCGCAATGACTTCCCTTATCAATCGGTATGCGCGGGATAAGAACATTATCAAGGAAAAGGACGAAAACCTCACCGGTGATGACATCCGTGAGGGTCTGACGGCTGTCATTTCGGTCAAACTTTCCGAGCCGCAGTTTGAGGGCCAGACAAAAACCAAACTAGGCAACTCGGAAGCCAAAGGTTTCGTTCAGCGGGTGGTCACGGATCAGCTCGGTGACTGGCTGGAACGTAACCCCGGGCCGGCACGGGACGTAATCCGCAAATCGATCCAGGCTGCACAGGCACGGCTGGCCGCGCGGAAGGCCCGTGAGTCCACTCGTCGCAAGGGACTCCTTGAGTCGGGAGGAATGCCCGGCAAGTTGAAGGACTGCCAGTCAAAGGACCCGTCGAAGTCGGAAATCTACATTGTGGAGGGCGACTCAGCAGGCGGTTCGGCCGTTCGCGGTCGTAACCCTGACACTCAGGCAATACTCCCCTTGCGCGGCAAAATCCTCAATGTCGAACGGGCACGGCTCGATCGTGCACTGGGCAATAGTGAAGTACAGGCAATGATCACCGCCTTTGGTGCCGGGATCGGCGAGGATTTCGACGTCGCGAAAGCCCGGTATCACAAGATCGTGCTGATGGCTGATGCCGACGTTGATGGGCAGCACATCACCACGTTGCTTCTCACCCTCCTGTTTCGCTACATGAGGCCCCTGATTGAAAACGGCTACGTCTATCTGGCGCAGCCACCTCTGTACCGGATCAAATGGTCCAACGCCACCCATTCCTACGTTTTCAGCGACCGTGAGCGGGATGAAGTCATCAAGATGGGGCTGGCCAACAATCAGCGGTTGCCTAAAGACAACGGTGTGCAGCGGTACAAGGGTCTCGGGGAAATGAACTACACCGAGCTGTGGGAGACCACTATGGATCCCGACAACCGGACGCTGTTGCAGGTGACTGTCGACGATGCGGCAGCCGCGGATCAGATTTTCTCGGTTTTGATGGGTGAAGATGTCGAATCCCGCCGAAACTTTATTCAGCAGAACGCGAAGGACGTTAGGTTCCTCGATATTTAGGTAGCACGGGCGACGTACGGCTGTCGCTGCTTACCTCCAACGGCTTTGGTACCTAGACACTGAACGGAACTGACGAATGAGCGACGAAGAAACACCCGACTTTCCCCTCGAAGGACGGGTCCTCTCCGATCGAGTTGAGCAAGTCGACCTGCAAACAGAGATGCAGCGGTCGTACCTGGATTATGCGATGGCAGTCATTGTTGGCCGCGCCCTGCCCGACGTCCGGGATGGGCTCAAGCCAGTCCACCGGCGGGTTCTTTATGCGATGTTCGACGGCGGTTACCGTCCGGACCGCTCATTCAACAAGTGTGCCCGCGTGGTGGGCGAGGTCATGGGGCAGTATCACCCCCACGGTGACACCGCGATCTACGATGCCTTGGTCCGCCTGATCCAGGACTGGACGATGCGGTACCCACTGGCTCTTGGGCAGGGTAACTTCGGGTCTCCCGGCAACGATGGCGCGGCAGCCCCCCGGTATACCGAAACCAAAATGGCACCGCTCGCGATGGAGATGGTTCGCGATATCGACGAGGAAACCGTCGACTTCCAGGACAACTACGACGGCAAGAACCAGGAGCCGACCATCCTCCCGGCCCGGTTCCCCAACCTGCTGGTCAACGGATCGTCAGGCATTGCCGTCGGCATGGCCACCAACATTCCCCCGCACAACCTCCGTGAAGTTGCCTCGGGCGTCCAGTGGTATCTGGAAAACCCCGACGCCACCAAGGAGGAACTCCTTGAAGAACTCCTGGTGCGCATCAAGGGCCCGGATTTCCCGACCGGTGCTCAGATTCTTGGACACAAGGGTATCGAGGACGCCTACCGGACCGGCCGGGGGTCGGTCACGATGCGGGCCGTGGTCAATGTTGAGGAAATCCAGGGTCGCACCTGCCTGGTTGTCACCGAACTGCCGTACCAGGCAAACCCCGACAACCTGGCCATCAAGATTGCCGATCTGGTCAAGGACGGCAAGATCAGTGGCATCGCCGACCTTCGCGATGAGACATCCGGCCGGACCGGCCAACGCCTGGTGATCGTCCTGAAGCGGGATGCTGTCGCCAAGGTAGTACTGAACAACCTTTACAAGCACACCCAGCTTCAGGACAATTTCAGCGCCAACATGTTGGCCATCGTCGATGATGTCCCCCGTACTCTCAGCCTCGACGCGTTCATCAGGCACTGGGTTACCCACCAGCTTGAGGTCATTGTCCGGCGAACCCAGTATCGGTTGCGGAAAGCCGAAGAGGCAGCCCATATTCTGCGCGGTCTGCTGAAGGCACTCGACGCGCTCGATGAGGTCATCGCGCTGATCCGCAGGTCGTCAACTGTTGAGGACGCCCGCAACGGCCTGATGGGTTTGCTGGCGATTGACGAAATCCAGGCCCAGGCGATTCTTGACATGCAACTGCGTCGCCTGGCCGCTCTGGAACGCCAGAAAATACAGGACCAGCACGCCAAACTTGAGGCGGAAATCACCGAATACCAGAAAATTCTGGCCTCGAATCAGCTGCAACGCGATATTGTCTCCACCGAACTCCGCGAGATTGTCGACAAGCACGGCGATGACCGGCGCACCGAAATCCTGATGGGCTTCGATTCGGACATGAGCATGGAAGACCTGATTCCCGAGGAGGAGATGGTTGTCACCATCACTCGCGGCGGTTACGTCAAGCGGACCCGCAGCGACAACTACCGTCAGCAGGCGCGGGGCGGGAAGGGCATCAAGGGAGCTCAGCTCCGCGGGGACGACGTCGTGGAGCACTTCTTCGTCACCACCACCCATCACTGGCTGCTCTTTTTCACCAACCTGGGACGGGTCTACCGGGCCAAGGCCTACGAGTTGGTTGAGGCCGGGCGGGATGCCAAGGGTCAACACGTTGCCAACCTTCTCGCCTTCCAGCCTGACGAATCGATTGCACAGGTTCTTGATCTGCGGGATTACCAGCAGTCTCCCTATCTCGTCCTCGCGACCAAACGGGGTCTCGCGAAGAAGACCCGGTTGGAAGATTACGACACGAACCGCACAGCCGGGGTTATCGCGATCAACCTGCGCGACGGGGACGAGTTGGTCTCCGCACAACTGGTCTCCGAGAGCGATGACATGATGCTCGTTTCCCGGAAGGGTCAGTCGCTTCGCTTCACAGCGACGAATGATGCGCTGCGCCCGATGGGTAGGGCAACATCCGGTGTTACCGGGATGAAGTTCCGGGACGACGATGAACTGCTGGCCGCCAACGTCGTGACCGATGAATCCTTTGTGTTCATCGTGACCGAGGGCGGCTTCGCGAAGCGCACCAAGGTCGAGGAATACCGGGTACAGGGTCGAGGTGGCCTGGGGATCAAGGTTGCCAAGCTCGCAGAGGAACGCGGAGACCTGGTCGGGGCACTCATCGTTCAGGAAGAGGACGAGGTGCTCGTGGTGATGGGCGGCGGCAAGGTGGTCCGCTCAGCGGTTACCGGCGTACCAGCCAAGGGCCGCGACACCATGGGCGTGATCTTTGCGAAGCCGGATAAGAAGGACCGCATCATTGCAGTCGCACGCAACAGTGAGCGGGGACTGACGGTGGAGGACGGTGTAGCGGATCAGGTGACTGGAGGTATCGAATCCGATAACCCAGAGACCGATGAAGTACCGTTGACGTCAGAAGAAACGGCTGAGCGGGAAGCACAGTCACCAGATAATGGAGGTACCGAGTGAGCTCGCCCAACTCAAACCCACGGGCAACCGGAGGATCGGTCAAGCAGACCGGTACCGGGCCCCGAGTGAACGCTCCCGCGCGGCCAACCCAGCGGCCGTCTGGTCCAGCTCCGGGCACTCGCCCGGGCGCAACACGCCCCGGTCTGGTGAAACCAGCCCCGAAGGCCAAAGCGCGCAAGGCGAGACTTCTGGTAAGCAAGGTGGACCCCTGGTCCGTCCTCAAGATGTCTTTCCTGCTATCGGTTGCTCTGGGAATTGTGACAGTAGTTGCTGCAATCGTCATCTGGACTGTGCTGGACCTCACGGGGATTTTCGACGGCGTGAATGACCTGCTGCGCGAGATTGCTGGTTCCGAAAGCGGAGGGTTTGACCTCCGCCAGTTTGCTTCGCTGGGACAGGTGGTTTCTTTTGCAACGATTATCGCCGTCGTGAACGTGGTGCTGTTGACTGCTTTAGCCATGCTGTCGGCAGTGCTGTACAACATTTCGTCGACCTTGGTTGGCGGAATTGGCGTTACTCTCACCGACGATTGATCACCCGAGGATAAGCCCGGTTCGGGACGATTTGATGATTGCCGAGATACTCCTGTAAAGTCGTGTTTCGGCCCGAACAGGCTTCGGGGCGTATAGCTCAGGCGGTTAGAGCGCTTCGCTGATAACGAAGAGGTCCCAGGTTCAAGTCCTGGTACGCCCACGGACCTACCAGCCGCAGGTAACTGCGATAGGAGGAACACTGTGAAAAAGTTGTTGGTAATCGCAGCAGCAGTCGCAAGTGCGTTCGCCTATAAAAGGTGGCAGGAATCCGAAAGGGATAAGGCGGTATGGAGCAAGGCAACCGACACGGTTGACTAAGCTATACTGGTGAGGTTGCCATTGAGGCAATCGTTCGGGGGCATGGCGCAATTGGTAGCGCACCTGCTTTGCAAGCAGGGGGTTCGGGGTTCGAGTCCCCGTGCCTCCACCGAAATGAAAAGGACCCGGTCTGTCGGCCGGGTCCTTTTCGTTTAAAGAGAAGATTAACCGTAGCGCACCGGGTGGCTTAGTGTTACTGGGTGATCATCTTCCTGTCGATTCTTGGGGTTCTTGGTGTGGCGGCATCGGGGCCTATTATGGCGGCGACGGTGGCACCCGCCCTAGCTATCGCTTTCTGGCGGAACGCCATCGGTGCACTGGTCATGGGCGGACCTGCGGCTTTCTCCAAGCGGCACGAATTTAGGGCGTTGCGACGCGTTGACTACCTCCGCCTCGCTGTAGCTGCGACTTCCTTGGCGTTGCACTTCGCCTGCTTCATCACAGCTTTGAAGCTGACCTCCGTGGCCGCGGCCACGGCACTGGTCTGCCTGCAGGTGGCCTGGATAGCGTTGTTTAACGCAATCCAGGGCACGAGGCCCACTACCAGGGTTATCGTAGGCCTAGGAGTGGCGCTGGCCGGCGTCGTCGTAATTACAGGGTTTGACCTGACGCTGTCCCGGGACGCGATCCTGGGGGATGGTCTGGCTCTTGCTGGCGGGGCACTGGCGGGGGTCTATCAGATGGCCGGGGCGAGCGCCCGGAAGACCATGTCCACCGGAACCTACACAACGCTATGTTATGGCGGATGCGCGGCGATCCTGCTCCTGATGTGCATCGCGTTCCAGCAACCGTTGACCGGATTCTCGCCTGCGGCCTGGGCGGGGATCATCGCCGTCACCCTGGTGGCTCAACTGATGGGTCACACGGTATTCAATCATTTGTTGGCCGTGATGAGTCCGCTCGTTGTCTCAATGATTATTCTGCTTGAAATCCCTGGTGCCGCATTGCTTGCCGCAGTTTTTTTGAACGAACAGTTGCCAGCCGGAACGTATGGGGGACTACTGCTGATCCTGGTGGGTCTGGCGATAGTGGTGCGTGGTCAGGCAACCGGGCGTGCCCGCGCGCGGGCAGCGGTGGAGACGGTGCCTCCACCCGCGATGGGCGGCTCTTAGGACAGGGTTCCCTCATCATCGGTGAGGGGCCGAGCCGTGCCTCCGCGCCGAACACTCTGGGGGCTGCGCGCGGAGTGGACAGCGCGAATCATTTTCGCCGGATAGTAGATGGACATGAAGATCAGCGGGGGGACCTTGAGGATCCGTTTGTTGATGCTGTGAGCCTTGTAGGTGCGATCGAATCGAGTCACGTAGTAGCGGTAATCCTTCGGCGAATCCTCGAGCCGGCGTGCTGACATCCCACTCACCATAGTCGGAAGGTAACGGATGATCAGGTCATGCTCAGCGAGATGCAATGAGAGGTCGATGTCCTCGTGCATCTCATCGGCCGCGTCACGGCACGTGGACCCACGAATCCGTTCCCAGGCCGAGCGCCGGATCGCCATATTGGAACCGAACAGGAAATGATACTGATTCCGGGCCAGCTTGAGGACCAGTTGCCGTAGCTTGTCATCGGCCAGAAGTCCCCAGCGGCGCATTGGCATGTCGTAGTAGACCACCGGTCCTGTGGCGGCAGCCACTTCGGGGTCCATAAAACCGGCAAGCACTTTTTCGACCCAATCGGGCTCCGGCACAGAATCCGCGTCTATTCGACCGATGATGTCCCCGGTTGCACTGTCGAAGCCAAAGTTCCGAGTAGGAATGAGGCCCTGCTCCGCTGACTGCTCCAGCAGTTTGATCGGGCTCTCCGGGTACTCCAACTGCATCTGGCTGACGATATGGGCTGTGCCGTCCGTTGAGAGATTATCAACCACTAGAATTTCGTCGGCAGGTACGGACTGGTAAATGGCAGCGATCAAGCATTGCCTGATGACGCTTTCCTCGTTGTACGCCGGAACGACAATGGAGACGGTGTTCTTCAAGGGGTGCACGGCCGTAAATCTACCACTGCTGTTCGTAATCCCGCCTCAGGCGTTTTAAATGGGGAAAGCGGTTCCGAAGAACCGCCTTCCCCTACCGCGAAACCTTCGACGCTACTTGGTAGCGTCCTTCGCCTCTTCTGCCACATCAGCAATTTTTCCGGTAGTCGCGGTGCCGGCGGACTTTGCCGCATCTGACGCTTCGTCTGCTGTGTCGCCAGCTTTAGCGGCGGCTCGGTCAGCGGCCTCCTTGATGTCGGCAACAACATCCTTGGCTTCCTTTGCGCGCTCCGCCTCGCCGGTAGGCCTGGTTTCCACCTTGACTGGGGTCTTCCAAGGATCCTCGACTGGCTTGGACGCCCGCCAGACCGCCACGCCCGCAGTAATGGCTGCAGCGATAATGCCGAAGATCAACCAACCCTTGCTGCCGCTTTTCTGCCGTTTCTTCAGATCACGCGACGCTTTCAGGGCCGCTGCAGCAGCAGCCTTCTGGGCCTTTTTGACAGCTTTCTTGTCACCGGTCACCCGCGTGACGGCCCGATTGATTGGTTCGGGGATCGTCGCATTGGACAATGAACGAGACACAGAATCGGCCGCATCGCCAAGCTTATAGGACAGGGTTGGCAGGTAGTCATCGACTACCTTGTCCCGCGCGCTCGTAATCGCTGGTGCCGCCCGATCCAATGTTTTCTGGATGTGGGGGGTAGTGGAGTCCACGACCTGTGAGATGCGGGGAGCAACCTTATCCAGGCTGTCCTGTAGGCGCGGGGTGATGGTGGAGATGCCGTCAGAGATGCCGTGGGCGGCACGCTGCACTCCATGCTGGATCCGGGGCGACGCTGATCCGTAGCCCTTTTCGATACGTGGTGCTACCCAGTTATAGGCGGCGTCCACGCGTGGCGTAGCCCAATCCCGTGCGGCTTCGGCACTGGCGACGACACTCTTCTCGAGGTCGCGGGTCATACGTTTGTTCTTCTTCACATCTGCCTCCCGGGGATAGTGGCTGTTGACTGTCAGCCTACGTGCTAACGCTTTCACGTGCTATTCGGTCACCGTCTTCAAGGCAATTTTCACTGTGCGCTGAACAGGTCGTTCTCAGCGGTTTATCAGGGGCTCCGTGAAAGAATAGCCAGATGACAGTTATTGCAACAGCACAAGCAACTATCCATACCAACCTTGGTGACATTTTGGTCAACCTCTTCGGGAACCACGCACCAAAGACCGTGCAGAACTTCGTTGGTCTCGCAACCGGTGAAAAGTCATGGACTCACCCCCAGAGCGGTGAGGAATCCACGAAGCCGTTGTACGACGGCACAATCTTCCACCGGGTCATTAGGGACTTCATGATTCAGGGTGGTGACCCTCTGGGTCAGGGAATCGGCGGACCGGGCTACCAGTTCGACGATGAGATCAACCCCGACCTTGACTTCACCGCTCCCTACAAGTTGGCTATGGCCAATGCTGGAATCCAGGGGGGTCGCGGCACCAATGGGTCACAGTTCTTCATCACTTCGGTACCGACCACCTGGTTGCAAGGTAAGCACACCATCTTTGGCGATGTTACTGATGAAGCCTCGCGCGGCGTCGTCGAGCAGCTAAATGCCATCCCTACCGATTCACGGGATAAGCCGCTGGAAGATGTAGTCATCAAGTCGATCACGGTCAAGCAGCTCTAAAACCCCGATGACATACGGAATCCCGGCGGATCAGCCGCAACAGGAAGTGCCCGTGTGCCCCAGACACCTAGACCGGGTCAGTTACGTCCGCTGCCAGCGGTGTGGCAGGCCCGCGTGTCCGGAGTGCCAACGGCCGGCTGCCGTCGGGATCCAGTGTGTTGACTGTGTCAGGGAAAGTGCCCGCAACGCCCCAACCCAGCGAACCGTTTTCGGAGGGGTGGTGAGGCAGGGCAAACCTATTTTCACCTTTTCTATCATCGGTGTCTGTGTGGTGCTTTTTTTGCTGCAACTGGTGACCCCCGGGCTCACCGAGGCATTGTCGTACGCCCCCCTCTACACCTCCGAATTTATCCCTCCCGAGCCATGGCGGATGCTCAGTGCAGCATTCCTGCACTCAACCGGATTTCTTCTGCACATTGGCTTCAATATGTACGCCCTGTGGATTATGGGCCAGGCGCTGGAACCGCTGCTGGGGCGTGCCAGGTTCCTCGCGCTCTACCTGCTGTCCGCCTTCGGGGGGTCGGTAGCAGTACTGCTACTCTCCAATCCGCTGCAGCCTGTGGTCGGCGCATCTGGAGCAGTCTTCGGACTTTTCGGGGCCATGTTTATCGTGCAGCGCAGCAGGGGCGGCGATGTGAGGCAACTGGTGGTTTTGATTGCGATCAACGGTGTCCTCGGGTTTGTCGTGTCCGGGATCTCATGGCAGGCGCACCTGGGCGGGCTTCTTGCGGGGGCCGCGGCCGCCGCAATCATCGCCTACGCGCCGAAGGGCGAGAACCGGACCCTGATCCACTGGGGCGGCCTTGCGGGCCTGGCAGTGGTGCTCGTCGGGCTGACAGTCCTCGGGTCAACCCTGGTACAACTGCCTCTCGGATGAATGTTGTCCACAGGGCTTATCAACAGCGGGGATAACTTACACACATGTAATTCCACAGCTGTGGATAAGCGTTGGCCCGCGATCGGCAGTAATTGACCCTTAAACCACTTAAGTTACCCACACCTGTGGATAACTTAGTGCACAACGTGTGTACTGAGCGGAATGCGCGTTGTGGACGCGCCCGGGGGTCTCCACGAAATAAGGTCAGTGCCACCGGGTGGTCATCAGGAACCCAATGATCGCCAGACCGAACCCAACCAGGATGTTCCAGGAGTCGATCGTGGGAATCGGAAACCGTGCTTCGGAAACGTAGTAGACGATAATCCATAGCAGGCCCAGGATCATCAGCCCGAACATCACGGGTTTGTACCAGACGGGGTTCGGCTTGCGTTCGGTGGAAGCGGCAGCGGTGTTGGACTGGGCCGGCTTCTTACGGGACTTCGACTCGGGCACTTGTCCTCCTAGGTAGCTGAAGCCATACCGGCTTCGCCATAGTGTTCACCCTTACAAGGGCTCGGCTGTCGGCGATCACACACGTTATCCTGAAGAGGATCACTGTGATCGACACGGTTCCGCTCAATTCTAACCAATGAACCGGTCTCGGGGTGCCGGACGCTACGAGCGCGGGACTTCAGGAGTGCTGCGGTCGATACTGGGCAGTGGTGAGGCAACATCTTTTCGGCTTCGACAAATCAACGATTGGCATTCTGCATCATGAGCAAAACCACCCGCATTCTGGTTATCGATAACTATGACAGCTTTGTCTATACCCTGGTCGGTTATCTGCAGGAGCTGGGAGCCGAGACCACAGTGGTGCGGAACGACGACGTCACGTTGGCTGAAGCGATTGCCCTCGCCGAGGTGCGCGACGGTGTGCTGGTGTCACCGGGTCCGGGCGCACCTGCAGACGCGGGAATCTGCATCGAGCTGATCAAGTGGTGTGGCGCTAACCAGGTACCGATGCTGGGTGTTTGTTTGGGACACCAGGCGCTGGCTGAAGCGTATGGTGGCACGGTGACCCATGCGCCCGAACTTATGCACGGCAAGACCTCGCTGGTGGAGCATGAGGCGGGCAGCATCTTCGCTGGCTTACCCTCACCACTGACGGCCACCCGCTACCACTCACTCGCTGCCGTCAGCGATGTAGTCCCGCCGGATCTGGTGGTGACCGCGCGCACCGCCAGCGGCATCATTATGGGGTTGGAGCATCGCACGGCCCCACTGTGCGGCGTGCAGTTCCACCCCGAGTCCGTGCTGACCGAAGGTGGCTACCGGATGCTCGGCAACTGGCTTGAATCCTTGGGGCTGGTCGGAGCAGCCGCGAAGTCCTCGACGCTGAGCCCGCTGATCTCCACCTAGGTTTCTGTCCTGGAAGCCCGCAGTCGAGCGGCTAGGGTTTCCCGGGCTCTCCCGTTGGGGTGGCTGTTGGAGTCGCCGTTGGGCTTGTTGTTGCTGGTTCCGGTTCGGTTGTCGGCTCGTCCTCCGGAGCCGGTTCCATTGCCACGGTGAGGACAATCTCTGTCCCCGGTGCGACAGCCGAACCGGGCTCCTCACTCTGGCCGGTGACGATCTCCGGATCGACTACCTCGTTTTCAACCTCGACAACCCGGACCGTCAGACCCTTCGCGGGGTCTTCAAGCAATGCTCTAGCCTCATCGACAGGCAATTCGATCACCCCTGGTACTTCCACCAGCCCGGTGGACAGCACCAGGTCGACGTCCGACCCTACGGGCACAGATTCACCCACCGCGGGATTCGTGGAAATCACCCGGCCAGCGGGAACCGTTGCGCTGTTCTCCTCGGTGACGTCACCGCCACTGAGATCGGCGGACGTCAGCGCGTCCCTGGCGGAGGACTCGGTCATCCCCATGATGCCTTCCGGAATGACGGCGTCGGATGGTCCCTCAGAAATGGTGACGTTGACCGTTGATCCGGGTTCGACCTCTTCACCGGCCCCGGGATCGGAATCAATGACCAACCCCGAATCGACCGTGTCGCTGAAGTCTTCCTCGAACTGGGGGCGCAGGTCCACGGCGAAGATGGCGTTGGTTGCCTCGTCCTGAGTCATCCCCTCGATAGACGGGACAACCTGCAGGACAGGACCTTCAGGCTCTGTGTTCAACAGATTGAACACCACGAGGGCTCCGCCGGCGAGGACCAGAGCCACGATGATGAAAAAGGTCGTGGTCCAGGCACGCCTGGTTGCCCGACGTCGGTCCTCGTCCTCATCGTGGTCGTCGCTGGACGTGCGAGGCAGGGGATGCGAGGGATAATCGTCAACAAGGGGCACAGAGCTCATCGAGCCGCCAGCCAGCACCTTGGCCATGGCGCGGGTCTGCGGCTCGTCGTCGGCACTGGCAGTCGCCGATGGAAGAGTCGAGAGAGCCTCGGTGGCGCGCTCGTGCGGAGAGGTAGTTGGGAGAATGCCCTTCCGGGCGGCCTGTAGCGCAGAACGGAAGGCCACGGCATCCTGGTATCGATCTTGACGATCCTTTTCCAGGGCGCGGTGCAGCACGGCGTCGAGTGCCGGTGAAACCTCGGGATTGAACTGACTGGCCGGCTTCGGCTCTTCCCGGACGTGTTGGTAGGCCACTGAGACGGGGCTATCCCCAATGAAGGGGGGGCGTGCGGTGAACAGTTCGTACATCAGGCACCCAGCGGAGTACAGGTCGCTGCGGGCGTCGACCGTCTCCCCGCGCGCCTGCTCAGGCGAGAGATATTGCGCCGTCCCAATGACTGCCTGCGTTTGGGTCATGGTGGCAGCTGAATCGGCGATGGCCCGGGCAATGCCAAAGTCCATGACCTTCACATTGCCCTCAGGAGTGATCATGACGTTGGCAGGTTTAATGTCGCGGTGCACGATGCCCGCCTTGTGGCTGTATTCCAGCGCCGACAATACACCGACCATGTGTTCAGCCGACTGCTCGAGAGACAGGTCGCCCGCCCGGATCAGGTCGCGCAGTGTCCGGCCCGCGACGTATTCCATCACGATGAATGGAACTCTCACGTCATCCACCGAACGTCCAGCAGCGTCCTCTTCACCGGTGTCGTAGACGGAGACAATAGTGGGATGGTTGAGCGCAGCGACCGCTTGCGCCTCGCGGCGGAACCGGGATTGGAACAGCGGATCCCGGGCAAGATCCCGGCGTAGTACCTTAATGGCCACCGACCGGCCCAGCCGGATGTCACGACCGAGGTAGACATCGGCCATGCCGCCGCGGCCGATGAGCTCACCTACTTCGTAACGCCCGTTGAGGACTCTGTCCGTGGTCACGTGTCCGCCTTCTGTCTGCATCCGAGTAGTTGAGGAGCGCTACGGCGCTTCGGTGGGGGGTGCGGGGCTGGCGGTCTGTTCAGGGGGCGGGGTGGTCTCCGGCGGGCCCGAGGACACCACGTAGTTCACAGTGCTGCCGGGCTCAACTTTCGACCCTTCGGTGGGGGCCACACTGAGGACCGTTCCGGCGGGTTCGCCGGATTCTTCCTGGCTCGAATTGGCGCCCTGCAGGCCCGCGTTGGCGAGTGCCTGCATCAGTTCCTGCTCGGTGGACCCTACCAATCCGGACGGTACATCAACCGGTGCGGGCCCGGAGGAAGCCGTCACGGTCACCTCAGCGCCGCGGGTGAGGGTTCCGACTGGGCTGACACCAAGCACTAACCCCTCGGATACGTCGGCGGAGTTCTCTTCGACGGTCGTGACAGCCAAACCAAGCGCCGCTAATTCAGCAACTACGTCGTCAACTGGTCTGCCCTCGAATTGCGCAGCGTTTATTACGATTTCTGCTTCTGTGGTTGTCACGGTTTCCTCGGGCTCAGTGGTCGGCGGCTCAGTCGTCGGAGGTTCAGTGGTTGGCGTTTCCGTCTCTGTATCGCTTGGAGTTGCGTTGGTGGTCACGGCCGTCGTGGTCACTGGAGGGATGGTGGGATCGTCGCCAGCGCCGGTGAGCACGGGCCAGAGGAAGAACAGTCCGACACCAAATCCCACCAACAGGAACAGGAGAACCAGCGGGATCAGCCAGGGGCTTCGGCCCCGGGATTCCTGAACGGGGTCGTCCCGGTCTATGTCGTCGTCGTGCCATTCGCGGGACGCGGCAACTACGCCGGTTCCTGCGACCGGCAGTGACGACGTCGACGACGGTACAGCTCTCGTCGCCGCGGTTTGGGGTGCGGGTACCGGAGCGGTGATCGGCCCGGTGCCTGCGCCGAAGAGGAGCATTCCCGGGACCGCGGCCTCGGCGGCGCGGATGTCATTGCGCCTGATGGCGGCGACCGCCTGGGCCAACAATTCGGCGTCGGCCGGACGTTCGGCGGGGTCCTTGGCGAGCATCGAAGCGATGAGTGCACGGACGGGCGTGGGGATGGTCTCGGGAAGGGGTGGGGGGGCATCATTGACCTGAGCCAAGGCAATAGCGATCTGGGATTCGCCGGAGAACGGGCGACGGCCAGCTAGCAGCTCGTAACCAATCACACCCAGCGCATAAATATCACTGGACCCGGTAGCGGCCTGGCCGGTGGCCTGCTCGGGCGCAAGGTACTGGGCCGTGCCCATCACCTGTCCAGTGGCGGTCAATGGAACCTGATCGGCCAGTCGGGCGATTCCAAAGTCGGTGATTTTGACCCGACCGTCCGGCAGGATCAGCAGGTTGCCCGGCTTAACATCGCGGTGCACCAGTCCCTGACGGTGGGCGACGGAAAGGGCCGTTGCGGTCTGTCCGACGATCGACAGGGTGCGGTCCGGGGACAGAATCTGTTCGCGCTCGATAATGGTTGAGAGCGGCTGGCCCGGGACCAGTTCCATTACGAGGTAGGCGGAGCCCCCCTCTTCGCCGTAGTCGAAAACGTTGGCGATCCCGTCGTGATTCAGCAGGGCGGTGTGCCGTGCCTCGGCGCGAAAGCGGTCGAGGAAATTGGGATCGCCGGTGTACTCCTCCTTCAGAATCTTGATGGCAACTTCACGGCCCAGGACCTGGTCCATCGCTTTCCAGACCTCACCCATTCCGCCAATGGCAATCCGGTCGGTCAGCTTGAACCGTCCGCCTAAGGTGATTCCTGATGTAGGCCTCACTTATTCAACACCGCCTCTATCAGTTGCTTGGCGCTTGGACTGGTTAGTTGAGCACCGGTAGCAATGTCCACATTCTGCATCACGATCGATACCACCACCTGGGGGTCTTCCGCGGGTGCAAATCCGGTGAACCAGGCGTTGTCGCCCTGGTCCGAAACTTCGGCCGTCCCGGTCTTACCCGCAACTTCGACACCGGGGATGGTAGCTCCGCGCGCCGTGCCATTGTTGACCACATTGACCATCCACTCGGTGAGCTGGTTCGCCGACTCGGCGCTCATGGATTCCCTGAACACCTCGGGTTCCGGTGCACTGATCCGTTCCAGATCGGGTGCTCGCAGGGCCTTGACCAGGTTCGGCTTCATGAGAACCCCATCATTGGCGATCGCCGCATTCACCATGGCCATCTGGAGGGGGGTCACTCGGACATCAAACTGGCCGATGGCCGATTGGGCGAGTTCCGGCTGCGACGGTTCCGCTGGGAATTGGCTGGATTCGACCCGCACGGGAATGTTGAAGGTTTCACCGAAACCGAACTCCTGCGCCTGTTCCAGAACCGTTTGGGCCCCTAGATCCCAGGCAATCTGCGCGAAGGGCGTATTGCAGGACTGTTCGAGGGCGAACTCGAGGTCCGCCGTTGCCCGCGAGGCACAATTACCGTTGACGAAGTTGGGAAGGCCAGCGTCGGTTCCCGGGAGATCGAGAACCGGCGGGTTCGGAATTTCAGAGCTGGCGTCAAAGTCTCCGGATTCCAGTGCTGCTGCGGCAACCACCAACTTGAAAACAGAGCCAGGGGCCACCAGGGATTCCGTGGCGGGGTTGAAGTAGGGGGAGAGGCCGGGCACTGTGGACAGTTCCTCCAGGTTTTCCAGCACTACCGCTGTGTCGTGTCCCGCCAGCAGATTGGGGTCGTAGGACGGCTTGGATACCATCGCAAGAATGTTGCCGGTTGCGGGTTCCATCACCACTATCGAGCCTTGTTGACCGTCCGGGATCAGGTCCCAGGCTAGTTGTTGAATCTCCGGGTCGATGGTCAGCTCAACCGATGCGCCCTGCGCTTGTGCACCGGAGAACAACTGAACGATGCGATCGTAGAACAAATCGTCACTGGTGCCCGAAAGTTCGTCCGCCATGACGCTTTCCAACTGCGTTGCACCGTTGGCTAGCGAATAGAACCCGGTCAAATGGGCGTAGAGATTCGGTTCGTTGTAGACCCGCTGGTAGTTGAACTGATCGTTGGACGGGACAGACTCGGCTACCGCCCGTCCGTCCACGAGGATGGACCCGCGGTTCTTGCCAAAGTCCTGAAGCAGCGAACGGTTATTCCAGTCGTTGTCGGCAAGGGCTTCGGCTTCGAAGAACTGAACAAACGTGAGTGATCCGAGGACCAGCGTGAACATGGCGAGAGCTACCAGCCAGGAGTTCCTGATTGCCTGGTTCATGCGCCGACCTCCTCGGATCGACCAGTTGATGGCCCGGGCCGGAAATCCTGCCGGTCAGGGAAAGATTCCTTCATCGGTCCAGTGACTGCCGGTCGTCGTGCGGACTCCGAGATGAGCAGCAGAATAGCGACGATAATCCAGTTGGCGAGCAGGGAGGATCCGCCAGCGGACATGAACGGCGTGGTGAGACCGGTGAGGGGAATCAACCGGGTTACTCCGCCCATCACCACAAAACACTGCAGGGCGATGGTGAAGGACAAGCCGCAGGCCAACAGTTTGCCGAACCCATCCCTGGTGCCAAGCGCTGTGCGGATACCCCGGGATACCAACAAGACAAAGAGCATGATGATACCGAAAAGGCCGATCAACCCGAGCTCCTCGCCGAGTGCGGCGATGATCATGTCGCTGTTGGCATAGATCACCAGATCCGGGCGTCCCTCACCGAGACCGGTGCCGAAGAGTCCACCGTTGGCGAGCCCGAAGAGCCCCTGTACCACCTGGAAACTACTTCCAGACTGACGGTTGAATACTTCCGGATCGAACGCGTTGATCCAGCTATCTATGCGCAACGACACGTGGCTGAACAGCTGGACTGCTGCATATCCGCCGACGGCGATCATGAGCAATCCGATGAGGACCCAGCTGATCCGGCTGGTGGCTACGTAGATCATCACCATGAACAGCCCGAAAAAAAGGACCGACGATCCGAGATCGCGCTGGAAGATCAGGACTCCAATGCTGACAAGCCAGGCCACGACCATGGGGGCGAGATCCTTGAACCGGGGCAATTGCAGTGGGCCCACTTTTTTGCCGGCCAACAGGATGAGATCACGATTGGTTGACAGATAGCCCGCGAAGAAGATCGCGAGCGTGATTTTTGCAATTTCTCCGGGCTGGAAGGTTCCGAAGCCTACGTTGATCCAGATCCGGGCACCGTTGATCTCGAGTCCGAGGGGCGACAGCGGTAGCACCAGTAGGACGGCGCTGGCGATCAGGGAAATATAGGTGAATCGTCGGAGCACCCGGTGGTCCTTGAACACCAGCAGGACGGCAATCGACGCCGCCATGGCCACCGCCGTCCACAGAAACTGGTCCTCGGCAACGGTGGTGTCGTTGGCCAGGTCGATCCGGTAGATCATCGCCAGGCCAACGCCGTTGAGCGCGATCACAATAGGAAGTATTACCGGGTCGGCATACTTCGCTCTGATTCGGAGGACGAGGTGGAAGACCAGAGCAAGCGCAGCGAGAATGCCGCTTTGGGTCCAGAAGGCAGAGTCGAGCGGGTTGGGCTTGTCCAGGCCCACAATAAGGTTGGCACTGATCGCCACTCCTAGGGCCACCACCAGGAGAAGTGCTTCGACCGCGCGGCGTGATTTCGGAACAGTTAGGACGTCGCTCATAGTGTCTCGTCTCGGCAGTCCTGCGCGTCACCGGGTGCCGCCTGGGCGGTGCTTTCCGGGCTGGGAGTGCTGGATGGTTCGGCAGATAAATCAGAAGACCCTGACGGCGAGGGTGAGGCGGATGGCGAAGGGGTCTCGTCCTCCGGTGGGCACGCCACAGCACGCAAGTCGGCGCGGAGTTCCTCGACAATACGTTGGGCGTGTTCAAGGTCGGTGGCAGGTAGCGAACCGGCCACACGGGCGCGCTGATATTCCGGGAGGTTGGATACCGGGATGTCGGTTTCCTGATCGAGGTGACTGAGCTTCACGGGGCCGATCGACTGGGAGACCCCGTTAAAAATCGCGACATTGTCTTCATAGGCGGCGACGTAATAGCGGGTCTGGGTCCAGGTATATCCGAACCATAGGACGGCAACAAGAATCAGGGCCATTAGTCCAAGAAACGATGGGACGAGCCAGCGCTTACGGCTATTCGCGGGCTCTTCGTCGTCGTCACCGAACATCTCTGCATCGACTGCGGCTTTGTGCGTCAGCATCATGGCGGCGCGGCGTTCGGTGGTGCGTTGCGTGACAATCGGAATTTGGCCGGTTTCGGTAGCCAGGGCGGCCGATCCGACCAGCATGTGCGGCCGCAACGAAAGATCTTGGCGGATCACGTCGGCGCGGATTGCTGTACCGGGCCTTGCTTCAGGTGGTTCAGCGTCCTCTTTCTCGCCCGCCGCAACTTTCGCGGGAGGAATGGCCGTGAGGGCCGCGGTCCGGAGATCCTCCGGCGTCGCTTCGACGATTTCGACGAGGACGATCGTCACGTTGTCGGGGGAACCGCCAGCAAGGGTCAAATCGATGAGCATATCGACGCAGGCCCGCAGATCCGGCGTCTCGCGCATGATCCGTGCGACGAGAGGATCCCCAAGAACGGCGTTGAGCCCATCCGAACACAGCAACCAGCGCTCTCCGGCCGTAACCTCAAAAGAGTGGAGATCCAGCTCGGGACTCGCGTCAACGTCCCCTAATACCCGCATCAGAACGTTTTTGTGCGGGTGGACGTCAGCTTCCTCGGGTTTCAGCCGCCCCTCGTCGATGAGACGTTGCACGAAGGTGTGGTCGACGCTGATCTGCTCAAAGACGTCATCTTTGAGCCGGTAGGCCCGGGAGTCACCGATGTGGGCGAACTCGAGGCGGCTGCCGTTGAGCAGGAGGGCGGTGACTGTGGTGCCCATCCCGGCCAGCTGAGGGTTGGCACCCACCAGTTCTGAGAGTAGAGAATTGGCAGCCTGGATTTCGTCGGCGAGCTGGTTTGCCGCGTCGCCGTCGTCGTAATCTTTTCGGTCCAAATGAACCAGATCCAGCACGGTTGACGCGGACGCCACGTTACCGCCCGCATGGCCGCCCATACCGTCAGCCACGACAGCAAGGTAGCGGCCCACGTAGGCGGAGTCATCGTTCTTGGCGCGGACCATCCCGACGTCCGAGCGCGCCGCAAAACGCATAATGTAGGCCAATGTTATGACCTCAATTCAATGACCGTCTTGCCGATCCGAACGGGAACACCCAGGTCAACAGGCAGCGCGCGGGTTAGCTGACTGCCCGCAAGGAAGGTGCCGTTGGTGGAACCCAGATCCTCAATGAACCAGCGGCTCCCTTGTGGAAACAGGCGCGCATGACGACCGGAGGCGTAGTCATCCTCGAGTACCAGGGTCGCTTCTTGTGCCCTCCCCAGCAGGATGGGACTGGAGGAAAGTTCCAGAGTGGTGCCCTTCAGCGGGCCTTCGGTGACGACCAGGGTGCGCGCTGTTACGCGGGATGGAGGCTCTTCGATCAGCTCGGGGTGCTTTCGCGCCTGACGCGCGGAGGGAGTGCCGAGGCGGTTTCTACTGCCAACCACCAGATCCCGTCGTAAAGCGCTCACCACGCTGATTACGAGAATCCAGATCAGAATCAGGAAGCCATACCGGAGCACGGTGAGGGTCAGTTCACTTAGGTCATTCATTCCTACCGGCCACCGTTCGGAACCGGCATAAGCCGGAAGGTCATGCGCGTGCGGCCCATGGTGATGATCGATCCGTCAGTCAGATCGGTTTCGCCTTGGACGCGCTGCCCGTTCACGTAGCTGCCGTTGGTGGAGCCGAGGTCGACAGCCTGGGTGGTGCCACCCTGGGTGCGGATCTCGAGGTGCTTCCGCGATACCCCTGTGTCATCGACAAGAATGTCTGCTTCAGAAGAACGACCAAGGACTATCGATCCAGCGTTGAGTGAATAGCGCTGGCCATCGAGATCAAGGACGGGCTGCAGCCTGGTCGGTTGGCGGGTGGGTGCATTGGGGGTTGCCTGCCGGCGTGGGCCATCCTGCTTCTCGGTCGCGGAGTCAATCTCGAAAACCCCAGCTTTAAGGTCAGTGTCGCGGGTGAATGACACCTTGACGGGACCTCGCAGGGTGTAACCCTGACTATTGACATGCTTAATGACAACGTCGCACAACTCTTCAGCGAGCGGCGCCCCCCATTCCTGGGCGAGTACGAAGTCCGACTCGGAAAGCCTGGCCGTGAAAACATTCGGTGCGAGGGTGCGGCCTTCTGCCAGCGTGATTGCTTTGGTGTCCAGCTCCCGTCGGAGGGCACTAGCGATCTCGACAGGCTGTACCTGGGACCGCGATCCGGTCGAGAAGGCGCCCCGGACAATCTTCTCCAATCCGCGTTCCACGTTATCCAGAATGCCCATTTGCTGCCTCCTCACCTTCCGACTGGTTAGCTGGTCGGAACAGCCGTCCAGAGCCCTCGTTGTGCGCGAAGGCATGGTCGACGTACGACACGGTCAGTTCGATACTACTGGGGACCTTTGGAAAAGGCCTTAACCGCAGCTCGTGCATCAACCACTATCTGATCACAATTGCGGCACCGGGACTGGTGTCACCGGGGACTCACTGCAAGCTGGCGTTCTGGGGGACTGTTTGGCGTTTAGGTGATTTCAGCAATGCTCCGTTATGCTTATTTCTGCTGTTCTCGGAGGTCCTTCAACGTTTGTTGGGAAGTTCTGGGCGGTTGCGCGCGAGTGGCGGAACGGCAGACGCGCTGGCTTCAGGTGCCAGTATCCGAAAGGGTGTGGGGGTTCAAATCCCCCCTCGCGCACGGTTTGGACCCCCGGTTATCCGGGGGTCTTCTTCGTTAAGCGCCGAGTTCGAGATCCGGGCTGTGAGCCGGTTGCCGGGATAGTGATGCTGGACTTACTGAAAATCTCGGGATTTAGTGGTCGCCTTCATCTTCAGCACTTCAAACTTGTCCGCCACAATATTCACCACACCTTCGGAGGACCGCTCGAGCATGCCACGGACCAGCACGCCACTTGCTTCCCGGGCAATGCGCCGGTATCGCTGCCAGACTCCCACCGAGCAGATCACGTTCACCAGGCCCGTCTCATCCTCAAGATTCATGAAGGTAATGCCACTGGCAGTGGCTGGTCGTTGCCGGTGGGTTACCACACCGCCCACTTCAACCCTGCGTCCCGACTCAGACTGCACCAGGTCTGCGGCAGTCAGCACACCACGCCTGGCCAGGGTTGATCTGATGTGCCGTACGGGATGATCATCGGGGGTGATGCCGGTGGACCAGAGGTCAGAGGCGACCCGGTCTGCAGCGGTGAGGTCAGGGAACAGCGGCGGTTGGATATACACGGTGGTGCCCTTGAGCTGCCCCGCGCGTTCGGTAGCGGCGGGGCCGGCGTTCCAGAGCGCTTCACGCTCAGTGAGTCCCATTGACTCGAATGCTCCTGCCGCTGCCAGGGATTCAAGCTGGGCGGCGTTGAGTTCAGTGCGCCGTACCAGGTCGGCCATATCCGCAAAAACGCCGTTGTTGAGGCGTTCGGAGACGATCTGCTCAGCCAACGTGGTCCCGATGGACTGGACGCTATCCAGGCCTAAACGCACGGCAAAGTTGGCGTCCCGCCGGTGCAGCGTCGAATCGAAAGGGATCTTTCGGTCAAAAGGCCCAACGGGTGGCTGATCATGATCGCAGCAGGTGTCCATCCCGGTGGCTTGTTCTGTAACCGCACCCACATGTTCGTTGAGTGGCTCAAGATCGGCGTGTACCCCCGACTGCAGCAGATCTGGCCGTAGCACTGTCACCCCATGTCGGCGGGCATCCGCCACCAGCGTCTGCGGGGAATAGAATCCCATGGGCTGAGCTCGCAACAGTGAGGCAAGAAAGGCCCCAGGATAATGCAGTCTCAACCAGGCACTGACGTACACCAGGAGGGCGAAGCTGATGGAATGGCTTTCAGCAAAACCGAAGTTGGCGAAGGCCTGGATTTTACGGTAGATCGAATCGGCCGTCTCACCGGTGATGCCGTTGGATGCCATCCCTACATACAGCTTGTCCCGCAAGGTATCAATGCGTTCCAGTCCTCGTTTGGACCCCATCGCCCGGCGTAACTGGTCGGCGTCGGCACCCGAACAGTTACCAACCACCATGGCCATCTGCATAAGTTGTTCCTGGAAGAGCGGTACTCCCAAAGTTCGTTCCAGCACGGGTTCCAGTTTGGGATGCAGGTAGGTGACCTCCTCCTCCTTCAGCTTCCGTTTAATGTAGGGGTGGACCGCCCCACCCTGAATAGGTCCTGGCCGCACCAGTGCCACCTCAATTACCAGGTCATAAAACTCCCGTGGCTGGAGGCGGGGCAGCATGCCCATCTGGGCACGACTTTCCACCTGGAATACACCGATGGAATCGGCGAAGCAGAGCATGTCATAGACGCCCTGCTCTTCCTTCGGAACGCTGTGCAGATTCCACCTTTCACCAAAATGTTTCTCAGCCAGATCGAAGTTGTACTGGATGGCGGCGAGGATTCCCAGGCCCAGCAGGTCGAACTTCACCAACCCCATCCACGCGCAGTCATCCTTGTCCCACTGCAGGACGGTCCGGTTCTCCATTCGTCCATCCTCAATCGGGCATACTTCACCGACGGGCCGATCCGTGAGCACCATCCCCCCTGAATGGATGCCAAGGTGCCGCGGGAATTTCAGAACACTCTGGGCCAGATGAACAACCGGCTCAGGGATGTCGTGGTCGTCGCTGGATACGAGTCCACCCCAACGTTCAATCTGCTTGGACCAGGCGTCCTGCTGCCCCGGGCTGTGGCCTAAAGCCTTAGCCATGTCCCGGACAGCAAATTTAGGTCGGTAGGTGATCACGTTGGCTACCTGGGCGGCATTGAATCTCCCGTACTTGTTGTACACATATTGAATGACTTCCTCCCGTCGGTCGGAATCGAAGTCGACGTCAATATCCGGTTCCTCATCCCGCATGCTGGAAAGGAAACGCTCAAATGGCAGGTTGTACAGAATTGAATCGACTGCAGTGATTTCCAGCAGGTAACAGACAGCCGAGTTGGCCGCCGAGCCGCGACCTTGGCAAAGAATCCCTTTCCTCCGGGCGAAGTGCACCAGGTCGTGAACAATCAGGAAGTAGCCGGGGAACTTTTTGTCCTCGATGACGCCAAGTTCCTTCTCAATCCGCTCCACTATGTCCCTCCGCCCCGGGTAAAACTTGTCGGCGCCCTGCCAGACCAGTTTCCGCAAGTAGCTCATCTGGGTATGTCCGTCCGGAAGTGTCAGATTGGGCAGCCCGGGCTTGACGCTCCGCAGCCTGAAGGCAAGGTCGTCCGCCAGATCCACTGTTCGTTCGATCGCGCCGGGATAGGCAGCAAACCGTGCAGCCATTTCTGCTCCGCTGCGCAGATGAGCGGAACCTGCAGCGGGTAGCCAACCGTTCATCTCATCAAGGCTCCTCCGTGCACGCACAGCAGCCAGGGCAGTGGCCAGTTGGTGCTGGTCGGGTGAGGCATAGTGCACGTTGTTGGTGGCGATCACCGGAAGTTTCAACCGAGCCGCCACAGCCGCCAGTGCATCGTTGAAAGCACTGTCCATCGGGTTCCCCTGATCGGTGAGCTCGACAGCAACATTGTCCTGCCCAAACAGCTCAACCAGATGCCGGACGGCGAGCCGGGCGCCTCTCTCGCCGTCGCGCCTCAGCGCCTGACGGACAGTACCTTTTCGGCAGCCGGTAAGAATCATCCAACTGTCTGCCGCCCGCCCCGCCAACCCATCAAGGCTGTAGCGTGGTTTTCCCTTCTCGGCGCCTTCGGCCAACTGTGCAGCGGTGATGGCCCCTGCCAACCGCCGGTAGCCTTCTGCGCCCCGGGCGAGGACCAACAGATGGCTGCCTTCCGGATCGGGTTCACCGGTTTGAGGTTTCTGCAGATCCAGGGACAGCTCGGTGCCATAAACTGTGCTCAACTGTGGGTATTTTTCGGCGGCTTCGGCAAGGTGAACCACCCCATAGAGGCCGTCATGATCGGTCAACGCCAGGCCATGCAACCGCAGCCGGTAAGCTTCCTCCACTAAGTGCTCGGGACTTGATGCGCCGTCGAGAAAGCTGAAGTTTGAGTGAACGTGAAGTTCCGCGTAGGGCACCGAGGGACCGGTTGGTTCAGGAATCTCTGCGTCGGGCGCCCGGTATGGTTGGCGTTTCGGTGACCAGGCTGGGCTGTCACCGCCGTCAGCACCGACGGGGGGCGCACCAGGACGACGGCGGTCGGAAAGGGTTCGCTCAAACTCTGACCACGAAATGGGGGGATTACTCCACCCCATGGCGGCCCCGCTGTTCCTTTAATTGCCTGGCCCTAGTCATAGCTGGCCTCAGCCCACCAACGGTGGTCCTCAAGCAGCAGTAGCCAGGCCGCACCGGTATCATCCACCAGCTGAAAACGGTTGAGTACGCGGCCCGTTGAATCCCACCATCGTTCGTTGATTGGCCAAGGCCCGGCCCAATGCTGCACCGTGCGCTGGCGGGTGGTTGTTCCTGGCGCAGCGAACTGCGCAGGGATGCTGGTGAGCACTCCTCGGGGGTCAACGTCAACGGTGCACCCCGCAGTATCCTGCACGAGCACCTCGAGGGGAGTGTCGAAGACGGTAGCAGGAGCCGGCCCCGGCAGCCGTCCAGGCCAGGGCTGACCCTGGCGCGACTTTGCCATTGCCGGATGACTGGTTGCTGAGTCACCCCAGGGGATGAACACCCTGCGGTCCTTGAGCATCCTGCCCCCTGCAACTATCGCAGTAAGCACAGCCCCGTGCCCCAGCATGCTTTGTACACGGGCCAGCCCGTGATGAATGCTTTCATCGGGTCCAGTACCCCACAGCCCGTCCGCGTGGTCACCCAGATCCTCAACAGTGTCAGGAATTGTTTGCACCCGGGTGATGCCCGATTGCAGTCCGTGCTCAACCAGTCCTCCGCCCTGCAGTTGCCACCTCACGCGATCGAGAACATCATCGGCATCAAACCATCGTGGATGCTTCCAGAGCCGGTCAGACACTTCACCTGATTCGGAGTGCAGCACCACCCGCACCGCGGTACACACGAGACCTGTCTCGCGAAGATGGTCAACAAAGCGATCAGCAGCGATGCGGAAGGCGAAAGCGAGTTCATCAATTCGAACCAGAGCCGGTTCGAAGTCGACGACGACATCCAGTTCGGGCGGAGGCTTTCGGGCCACGACAGTGCGGTGATCGAACCCGCTGGCTTTGCTGTGAGCGAGGGCTCCATCGACGCCGAACCGATTGCGGATGTCGCCGGAATCCAATCTGGCAAAGTCGCCTAGAGTCCTGATTCCCAGCCGTCGCAGCAGGACTGCGAGTTTGGGTTCACCAAGCACATCCAAGGGAAACGTGCTCAAGAAGTGTGGTGATTCGCCGGGTGGGACAACCCAGATGGGGTCTTGTTCAGCGCCCTCGAGAACCTCTGTGGCACGGGCTGCATGCTCAGCTGCGAACGGTGAATCGGCAACACCAATTCTTGCAGTGTTCAGTCCAAACGAAGCGAGCGTGGTGAGGAGTACCGATGCGGCGGGAGACTCGCCGCCGTAGTACCTGCTGGGTCCCTGGGCGTGGATGGCGCACAACCCCGGGCGTACCACCTGGACTCCCGGCATCATCTTTTCAATACCGGCGACTACTGGTTCAAAGACCCGTTCATCGAGGTCCGGAGCGTAGCGTTCGACGACGAGTTCAGGGCATCGTGCCTGGGCTTCCCGGATCCTTAGCCCACGTCTCACGCCCTCGGCCCGCGCCGAAGGGGAACAGGCAAACACCTCTCCCTTGTCAATAAGTGCGAGGGGAGCATTAACTGGAACGTCAAGTTCACGGAGGGCAGCGGTAATCGGCCAGTCCGGGATCCAGAGCATCATGACTCTGGTGGCGCTCCGCCGCGGCGGTTGAGGAAATGCCTGCAGCTTCATGAAGCACTCACCACCCGGGGGATGAAAGGCCGACCCTTATCACCGCTGCCAGCACCGGGGAACTGGGACCATGTGCTTTGCCGTAGTTCGGTCAGGGAAAGTTCCGAACTTCTGGAGCGACCATTGTGTCCCTTGACGGTTACCTTCAACCTACGGGTCTGGAGGTGTCCTGCCCCGGATCCCAAGCCCCCCCACCTGTTTTCTGACACGCTGAGCACAGCTTCGCTCTGCGGCCAGGCACCCACGGTGATCAAGACTGCTCCGCGCTGCCGTAACCGCGCCCTGAGCCGTGCCACATCTGAGCCAGTAATGGTCGATGGCGCCTTGGTCAGGATGACCGACACAACGTCCACCATTGCTGCTGTGGCTGCCAACCATTGGCCCTCCAGCTGGGGAATGAGAATCAGACGATCCAGATCAATACCCAGGTTTGCTGCGGCCTCAACGTTGAAGTCGGGGATACCGATCACGCTGCACCAGGCGCCAGAGCCTGACGGGCCAGCAAGTAAGGCCATCGCCAGCGTGGTGGAGTTTTCAACTGAGTAGGCGGCGCCAGCCATCAGACCACCGCCAGGGAGGATTCGCCCGAGAGAAGGAATGGTAGGCAACCGCCGGGATCCCAACCGGCTTCCCTGCATTTGATTGATCATCTCCTGCAGCCCGGACTCACTGCGGGATTTACCAGCGGTTTCTGGCACCAGCATGTCCTGTTCCGGGGCGTATCCCGGAGACATTACAGGGCTGGTTGCTGATGCGCTCACCCTTTAATTTTCGAATATATGTTCGATTAAGTCAATCGGTGGTTCGGGGCTTCAAACCTTCTGAACATATGGTTTAAAGGTTCCCCGGAGTACCCTATCCTCATGTGCGGACGTTTTGTGGTGGCGGGATCTGACCAGGACCTCATCGACCTGTTTGACGTTGACTTTGTTGACAAGGATCTGCCGGAACCTTCCTACAACGTTGCCCCCACAGATACCGTACGGCTCCTGCTGGAACGTCTTTCTGATACAAATGGTCATCCGACCCGACACTTGACCACCGCCCGGTGGGGACTGGTGCCGTCCTGGCTGAAAGCCCCAAAGAAGGGCCCACCCCTGATCAATGCGCGGGTTGAGACTATCCTCGAGAAACCGTCCTTCCGCACCGCTGCCTCACGTCGTCGGGGCATTGTGATGGCCAACGGCTACTACGAGTGGGAGAAGGGGACGGACGGCAAAATACCCACCTATCTACATGGCCAAACCAACGACATGCTCGCCTTCGCGGCCCTCTATGAATACTGGCCGGACCCAGCACTTCCCGAAGATCATCAGGAAAAATGGCTGCGTAGCTGCACCATCATCACCACCACGGCCAGCGACACGCTTGGCCATATTCACGACCGGACACCGCTCATTCTTCCCGCAGACCTTTACCCAGAATGGCTTGATCCACGAATGACCAGTAGCACTGATGTGCAGACACTGATCGACGCCATCCCTGAACCTCTACTGGTGCCCCGCGTGGTAGGTAACGCCGTCGGCTCGGTCCGCAACAATGGGCCGCAGCTGATTGAACCCGTTGCTACATGACAGTCTCAGCAGTCACTGATCTCCCGGTTCCAGACTTCTCCGTCCTCGTCCTCAGCGCCAATCGGGATCACCACCTCGCCAATCTGGTGGCGGGTCTTAACCGTTCAACCCTGCAGCCCACTGAATTGGTGGTTGCCTACATGGGCCAACCAAATCCCGCGCCGCTGGCTTCAACGATTCCTCAGCGGATTGTCCATCTTCCAGCATCGGCCACCGGCACCCTCAACCTCGCAGCCGCTCGCAATGCAGCAGCCGTAGCCGCTTCGACTGAGGCCCTCATCTTCCTGGACGTGGACTGCATCCCGGCCAGCACATTGTGTGAGACCCTGCTTCGGGACCTGGTGGACGCCGGGGGAATGGTCATGGCCCAGCCCCGCTACCTCAGTGCCGCCGGGTTTCCTGAACACGACGGCGATGCAGGGCTGATGCGGGCCTCCCTGCCTCACCACGCGCGGAGGTCCCTGGCGCCGGCAGACGGCGAACCGCCGACCCCCACCGACCGTTTCGAACTGTTCTGGTCTCTGGGTTTCGCCGTTACGGCCGGCGATTTCGGACGGATCGGCGGCTTCGATGAGACGTTCACCGGATACGGTGGGGAGGACACCGATTTTTCCTTCACCGCCCGGGATCGTGGCGTGAATCTTTCGTTCTCCAGCGCCACCATGTTCCACCAGCATCACGGCGTCACTCGCCCCCCACTGCAGCACTTCTCCGACATCATTGCGAACAGCCTCGTGTTCTACAGCAAATGGGGGGTGTGGCCGATGACCGGTTGGTTGACGGCCTTCGCCGACGCCGGGCACATCGCCTGGGCCGACGATGGCCACACAATCGACGTGCTCAGACAGCCCACCACGGGTGAGGTCGCCGCGGCACGGGTGAATGCGCCGTACTAGAGGCCCGCCGCCGAGGCTCTCGATACCAGGTCAAGCAACCGGTCGCTAAAGGTGTCGCGGCTGACAAACAGGGCCGCCCGTAGCGCTCCGGCATCCGATCCCACAGCCTGGCGTAGGAGCTCTGGCCATGCCGCCGTTGACCAGGTCTCAGCCATCGGGATTCCTGCTGACCTATTCAGCGCGCGGGCAAAGGCGGTTTGCTCACCGAAAGGCCGCTCCTCTGGCACCAGGACGGTGGGCCGGCCGGCCGCTGCCGCTGCCGCGACGGCGTGGTAGCCGGACGACGTGACGACTAGATCCGCCGCCGCCAGGTCCGGGCGCGGGTCCTTGAGAACGCCGAGCAGGCGCACATTCGATGGCAGGTCGGCACTGCCGGAGCTGAGACCCACCACATTCCACTGCCACTCGGGGCACGATCGTGCAGCCCTGGCAATCTCAGTGACGCTGACTCCGCTGCCGCCAAGGCTGGTCTGAACCGCAATGACTTTCCCGCCGGTGGAGACGGGCCCGGCGGACGCAGAACCCGTTGGTTCGAGCATCCCCAGATACTGTGTCCGATCTCCATACGCCTCACCATAGGCGGGGTCCTCCAGCGTTTGAGGGTAGTAGGCGAACAGCCCGGTGGCCGCAGCGTAGGCGGTTTGGTGCGCCACGTCTGACCGGTCTCCGGGCATCCGCCGGTAAAGCACCGGATACCCACAGAGCCGGGCAAAGACTGCAGCCTCGGCGGAAACGTCGATGATGACAACCTGGGGATCGAAATCCTGCCAGGCAGCATGCAACTGGGAGAACCGGTCCCTGATGGTTGAGTGGGTTGGTGCGTAATGCAGAAACGGTTCAGGGGGTACCGGGTAGGGCTCGCCGTCGGGTCGGATGTCAGCAGTAAGCTGGGCAAAGCGGGTGTGCGGGATGTCATTTAGCCCGGGCGGTTCGGTCGAGCCCGTAACCAGGAGATCAACAACCTGTAACCGTGCGATAGCCAAGGCGTGGCGCAGGTGTCCGGACCCGTGATGGTGCGTGTAATAGGCAACGCGGGGGAGGGTCATCGGTTCCCTAGGACGCTAGCATCTCGGAGGCAGCCAGCAGGTTTTGGCCCACCAACTCCCCGAGGTGCTTTTCATAGCTGTCAATCATGACCTCAGCTGCGAACCGCGACGCCGAGGCCTGCACCTCCCTCCCGTCTGCCCCGCGGGCTTGTTCAACGGACAGCGCCAGGTCAGCCGCCGAAAACCCCTTGGCGACCACCCCGGCCCGATCGTCAATGATTTCAGCCATCGCCCCACAGGGCAGAGCAGCCACCGGTGTACCGCAAGCCATCGCTTCAACGGTGCTCAACCCGAAGGGTTCGGCCCATAACGGTGAGGAGATGAACACCGCTCCTGAGCTGAGGAAAGACGCCAGTTGGCCGTGGTCGAGGTGGCCAACATGCTGGACCGATTCGCTCAGCAGCGGGGCGATGGTCCGATCGAAGTAGTCCTGATCACTGATAGGACCGGCAAAACGGATGCGCATCCCGGCGAGAGTGGCAGCTTCAATTGCCACATGCAGACCCTTCTCGGGGGTAATCCTCCCGGACCAGACAGCTGTATTGGGCCGTCGTCGGGCTGGACCTGCAGTGCGCCATTCCTCGAGACGGATTCCATTGTGGACCACGCTGATGTTCTGCAGATGATTTTTCCACTGCAGCGCATTGGCGGCCGACACGCTAACAAACCGGTGTCGCGGGGGCGGGCTGTAATCGGCGGCGTCAAAGACGTCCGTCACCCGCGGCAATGGTGGGGTGTGCAAGATGGACAGCATGGGGTGGCGCGGCGGATTGGCATGCGGCAACGGGCTCAGCGAGTTGTTGATGACGACGTCGAAAGCACCCTTGTCGACCAGGTCGAGAGTGACACGCTGCGCATTATCGAGGAGGTGCGTCTGAGCATCGCGATCTGGGCCGTCGGGATACTTGATAAAGGTGAATTCTGCGTCCAGGACGGGCACCACTGTGCCCGGCGTTCGACTACCGTCCTTGGCGAACAGGGTCACCGAATGGCCCCGGGCGGTCAGTTCTTCGGTCAGTAGGGCGGTATGCATTTCCAGCCCGCCGGGATAGGGGCTGGCGATCGGATGGTGCAGGTGTGCCATGACGGCAATGGTGAGCGGGTGTGCAAGCAGCATAAAAGTAAGTATGCTTCATTGCCGTCAAAAATCGGTACGCAGACGGGAGAGAGAACTACTGGTCGGGTTTCTCCGCGTGAAGGTTTTTGGTGATCAGGTCCTGTTTCCGGACCGCCGCGTGGGTGGCGCGTTCAGCAACCAGCCACGCTGGCGGCTCCTGCAGGAGCGCAGTGATGTCGGTGGTGGTGAGCGGCTCGGTGACTCCCCCACGGGCCAGACCGCTGATGGAAATACCGAGTTTCTGTGCCACTACCGGGCGAGGGTGAGGTCCGCTGCGGCGAAGCTCAGCCAGCCATTCAGGGGGATGCTGCTGCAGATCATTGAACTCGGCCCGGGCGACGTCGTTGTCCTGGAATTCCTGTGGTGCGGCTGGTAGGTAGATTCCCAGTTTCTTCGCCGCTGTAGCGGGTTTCATGGTCTGGGGGCTTTTTGCGGGGGTCATTCCTCAACCCTAGCTCCCCCCACCGCTTCTGGCCTGCGCCCGGTCTGCATTCGTGCGAAGAAGGCGGCCAGCTCAGCCCTTGCCGTGAGTGGCAGCACGTGGGCCACGTACTGGTCCGGACGGACGATGACGACGACGCCGTCCCGGTCCAGTCCGCGCAACCCGAAAATGTCGTGATCGGAGTCGGCGCAGAAAACCTTCTCCAGATAGTTCAGTTTGAACGGCCCCACCTGGGGCTTGAATACCGCTGGCACAGCGTTGATGTCGAGGCTCTGGTGATCCTGCTGGTAGATCACTTTGACGTCGAACCACGAGTCGCGGTCGGTGTCCTCTGGCGTCAAGACGAGCGGGGAATTCGGCGCGGATGCCAGCCAGTCGGCGAAGGTGCCGACCTTCGACTGGGTACCCGGCAGGGCTTCATCGGCGAAGACGTAGATGCGCCACCGCCCGTCGGCCATCGCCTGATGGCCAAGCTGAAGAGGGTTGGTGTCACAGACGCGTATCACCGGCGCTGACTTGAAACGTTTGCCGATGGGGAACCCCGCGGCGAGCTGCTGGTGCGTTGCCTCACCGACAATCAGGGAGGGCATGTACTCGGTCATGAATCCGGCGGGGAACTCCATGGTGCTGGTGTAGAAGGTCTCAAGTTCCGTCGGGTCCTCAAATTCCTCGGGTTTCCGGGCCATCAAAGAGGACCACTGCTTGTCGAAGTCGATCAGGTTTTTCGCTACGACCTGCCGCTCGGCGGAGTAGGTGGACAGCAGGCTTTCGGGGCTGCGGCCTTCCAGAACGTGGCCGAGTTTCCAGGCAATATTGAAACCGTCCTGCATGGAGACGTTCATTCCCTGGCCGGCTTTCGCGCTATGTGTGTGGCAGGCGTCCCCGGTGATGAAGACCCGAGGGGTACGGCTGCCGAGCTCCTCGGGTCGGACGTCGTCGAAGCGGTCAGTGAGGCGGTGTCCCACCTCATACACGCTGTGCCAGGCGACGTTGCGGACGTCCAGCGTGTAGGGGTGAAGGATGGCGTTGGCCTTGTGAATGATCTCCTCAATCGTGGTGCTGCGGATTTCGCCTTTGGTGTGTGTATCGACGTCGCCCAGGTCGACATACATGCGGAAGAGGTGGCCACCCTCCCGGGGAATGAGAAGGATGCTTCCACCAGTACCGGACTGAATAGCGCACTTCAGCCGGATGTCCGGGAAATCGGTGACGGCAAGAACATCCATGACTCCCCACGCATGATTCGCTGCATCACCGGCGAGCGTGCAGCCGATGGCGGTTCGGACCTTGCTGCGGGCTCCGTCGGCGCCGATCACGTATTTGGCCCGCACTGACCGCTGCGTTCCTTCGAGGGGTCCGGTGGTGTGGGTAAGTGTGACGGCGACCGGGTATTCGTCCCCGTCGGAGACGGTCAATTCAACGAAATCGAGACCGTAGTCGGGTTTCATGCGGGTGGGGGAGTTGGCCATGACCTCGGCAAAGTAGTCGAGCACACGCGCCTGGTTGACGATGAGGTGCGGGAATTCGCTGACGCCCGCCGGGTCGTCGAGCGGGCGGGCGGTCCGGACAATACGGGAGGGATCCGCCGGGTCGGGTTTCCAAAACGCCATCTCGGTAATCCGGTATGCCTCTGCAGTAATGCGCTCGGCGAACCCGAAGGCCTGAAAGGTCTCAACACTCCTCGCCTGGATGCCGTCAGCCTGCCCAATCGCGAGTCGGCCGGGACGGCGCTCAACAATGCGAGTGGCGATTGTAGGAAATTGGGATAACTGGGCGGCCGCGAGCATTCCGGCCGGCCCGCTGCCGACGATCAGCACATCCACCTTATCGGGCAAATCGTCTGGCCTGTCGATACCGACGCCGGACGCTGCCTGGACCCGCGGATCACCTGATACATAGCCGTGATGGTGAAAATGCACGGTATTCCTCGCTCACTTCGGTGTGAAACTGCTGGATTTTACAATTCTAAAAGTTCTATATTCGAACAAGCTATTCGATAATCGAATGTCGTAGCTAGAACTGTACGGCGGAAATGACGTAGGACACAACATCTTGTTTCGTGAAGCAGAGGGGTTGACGTGTTACGGGTCACACGACATCATGATCGTATACGATTTCATACATGAGAGCTTGATGACGTGTAGAACGATGAGGAGACCGCGACATGACCATGGAGTCCGTAAGCGCTGAACTGCTCGGCCGTACCCGGAAGGTGATCGCGGTTCATATCAACTACCCCAGCCGTGCCGCGCAGCGAGGACGTACTCCGTCGCAGCCTTCCTACTTCCTCAAACCTTCCTCGTCTCTTTCGCTCGGGTCGCTTGAGGCGCCAGGCGTTGTCGAGCGTCCGCTGGGCTGCGAATTGCTCGGTTACGAGGGCGAAATCGCTCTGATCATCGGCACCACCGCGCGCCGGGTTAGCCCTGTTGAGGCTTGGGGGCATGTCCAATGGGTGACCGCCAGCAACGATCTGGGCGTTTATGACCTCCGCTACGCGGATAAGGGTTCGAACGTTCGATCCAAGGGTGGCGACGGATTCACCCCGGTTGGCCCCGACCTCATTCTTGCCAAGGACGTTGATCCCACTGCACTGCGGGTACGCACCTGGCACAACGAAATTCTCGTCCAGGACGACACCACTGAGGACCTGCTGTTTCCCTTCGCCCAGCTTGTCGCCGATCTGTCCCAGCTCCTCACCCTTGAGGAGGGCGACATTATCCTGACCGGCACCCCCGCTGGCGCGTCGGTGGCGAATCCAGACGATGTTGTGGATGTCGAGGTGACCGCAGACGGCTACACCAGCGGGCGGCTACGAACAGTGGTGGTCGCGGGCACGACGCCGTTCGCCGACTTCGGCTCAAAGCCAAAAATCGATGACACCCAGCGCGAGGAAGCCTACGGTTCGCGTGAGGTAGCAGGGCTGGAGCCGCTTGCACAGGCCCTGCCACCGAGTCTGAAGAAGAAGCTCGAGGGGGTTGCCACCGCCACGCTGTCCTCCCAGTTGCGAAAGCGGGGCCTCAACAATGTGAGCATTGATGGGCTGCAGGCAACCCGTCCGGAACGCCGCGTGGTGGGACTGGCCCGTACCCTGCGTTTCGTTCCCAACCGGGAGGACCTTTTCGCATCACACGGTGGGGGGTTCAACGCTCAGAAGCGCGCCATCGACTCGGTGAACGACGGCGAAATTCTCGTCATGGAAGCACGGGGTGAAAAGGGCACCGGAACGGTAGGGGACATTCTGGCCATGCGCGCCCAGGTTCGGGGCGCAGCGGCCATCATCACCGATGGCGGGGTTCGTGACTACTCGGCGGTCGCTGAGCTCGACATGCCGACCTACTTTGCCAACCCCCACCCAGCAGTTCTGGGCCGGCGGCACGTCCCGTGGGATACCGATATCACCATCGCGTGCGGCGGAACAACCGTCCAGCCCGGCGACATTATCGTTGCCGATTCAGACGGCATCCTCGTCATCCCGCCGGCACTTGCCGAGGAACTCGTCGACGACTGCATCCTGCAGGAGCAGGAAGAGACTTTCATCTTCGAAATGGTCAAGCAGGGTAACGGTGTTGATGGGCTCTACCCCATGAACGCGGATTGGAAGGCGAAGTACGTGCAGTGGATCGCTGAAGAAGCATCGAATGACTGACGCCGTCGTCGCACAAACGACTGGTCTGGAAGGTGATGTCCCACCGACCAGCAAGTCCGAGCGGGCCTATGCCTCCATCAAAGCCCGGATCATCGAAGGCTCTCTCTCCCCGGGATACCGGCTGGTGCTGGCAAAAATCGCCGAGGACCTTGGTGTCAGTGTGGTACCGGTCCGGGAAGCAATTCGGCGTCTCGAAGCCGAAGGTCTGGTGACGTTTGAGCGCAACGTTGGCGCGACCGTCTCAGGAATCGACCCCACCGAATACCTTTACACGATGCAAACCCTCAGTGTTGTCGAGGGGGCAGCCACCGCCCTTTCCGCGCCGCTGATCGATTCGGTAGCGATAGCCCGGGCACGCACGGTCAATACCCAGATGCGGGAGTGTCTTGACCATTTCGACCCGGTTCGTTTCACGGCACTTAACCAGGACTTCCACAGCATCCTGTTTGAGCACTGCCCCAATCCGCACATCCTTGATTTGGTGCACCGCGGCTGGAACCGGCTGGCAGCGCTTCGGTCGTCCACGTTCAGGTTCGTTCCTGGGCGTGCCAAGGAATCGGTCCTGGAACATGAGGCGCTGCTGAAGCTGATCGAATCAGCGGCCGATGCCGACATCATCGAGCACGCTGCCCGCCGTCACCGCTCCGCAACACTCGATGCCTACCTTGCGCAGGCATCCGCCTCCGTCGAATAAGCCCCCCCCCACAAGTAGTCAGGAAGAAAAACTATGACGTCGACCGTCCCTGAAATCACTCACTATGTACCGCAGGACGTGCCCACGCACCTCCAGCACTACATCAACGGAAAGTTTGTTGATTCCGTCAGTGGGAAGACCTTCGATGTGCAGGATCCGGTGTCCAATACCAATTACGCCACCGCTGCCGCCGGGCAGGAGGAAGACATTGACCTCGCGGTCGCCGCTGCACGCGGGGCATTCGTCAACGGCCCGTGGCCGCAGATGAAACCACGTGAGCGAGCCCGGGTTCTCAACAAGATTGCCGACGCCGTTGAGGCGCAGGAGCCACGCCTGGCCGAGCTGGAGAGCTTTGACACCGGGTTGCCCATCACTCAGGCGAAGGGCCAGGCCCTGCGTGCAGCCGAGAACTTCCGTTTCTTCGCCGACCTCATCGTGGCTCAGTTCGACGACGCCATGAAAGTCCCGGGTTCCCAGATTAACTACGTGAACCGGAAGCCGATCGGTGTCGCCGGGTTGATCACACCCTGGAATACCCCCTTCATGCTGGAATCCTGGAAACTGGCCCCGGCCCTGGCGACGGGAAACACCGTGGTGCTCAAACCCGCCGAATTCACTCCGCTCTCCGCCTCCCTGTGGGCCCAAATCTTTAGGGATGCCGGGCTGCCCGAGGGCGTGTTCAACCTGGTCAACGGGCTCGGCGAGGAAGCGGGAGATGCACTGGTCAAACATCCTCACGTGCCGCTGATTTCCTTCACCGGCGAGACCACCACCGGACAGACAATCTTCCGTAACGCGGCGGCCAATCTCAAAGGTCTCTCCATGGAACTCGGCGGGAAGTCGCCATGTGTCATCTTCGCCGACGCGGACCTTGACGCGGCCATTGATTCGGCGCTCTTCGGTGTTTTCTCGCTCAACGGTGAACGCTGCACCGCCGGGTCCCGCATCCTGGTGGAACGCGGCATCTACGACGAGTTCTGCGAGAATTACGCTGCCCGCGCGAAGGCAATCGTCGTCGGCGATCCTCACGATCCCAAAACTGAAGTCGGTGCTCTGGTCCACCCCGAGCACTACGAGAAGGTTGCCTCCTATGTCGAGATCGGCAAGTCCGAGGGCAGGCTGCTGGCCGGCGGCGGACGGCCAGCGCACCTACCCGAGGGCAACTACATCGCGCCGACGGTGTTTGCAGACGTCGCACCGGAAGCACGGGTCTTCCAGGAGGAGATCTTCGGGCCGGTAGTGACGATCACCCCGTTTGATAACGACGACGAAGCGCTGGCGCTGGCCAACAACACCAAGTACGGTCTCGCCGCCTACATCTGGACGCAAAACCTGACCCGTGCCCACACCTTCTCCCAAAACATGGAGGTTGGCATGGTGTGGCTGAACAGCCACAACGTCCGCGACCTTCGCACCCCATTTGGCGGCGTGAAAGCGTCAGGTCTGGGTCATGAGGGTGGCTACCGGTCAATCGACTTTTACACCGACCAGCAGGCGGTCCACATCAGTCTCGGGGCCGTCCACACCCCGAAGTTCGGCAGCATCGCACCAGCAAGCAACGAACGCTAATACACTCACTCGAAGAAGAGAGACCACCATGACCAACTTCGTCCCCACCCCCAGCGTCCCGGCCCCTGACATTGTCCGGTGCGCCTACATGGAAATCGTCGTTACTGACCTCGTGAAGTCGCGGGAGTTCTACGTTGACGTCCTCGGCCTGCATGTCACCGAGGAGGACGACAGCAACATTTACCTCCGGTCGCTGGAGGAGTTCATCCACCACAACCTTGTGCTCTGCAAGGGGCCGGTGGCCGCCGTCGCGGCCTTCGCCTACCGGGTCAAATCCCCGGCCGAAGTGGACGCTGCCGAGGCGTATTACAAGGAACTGGGCTGCCGCACCGAACGCCGGAAAGAGGGCTTCACCAAGGGTGTCGGCGATTCAGTCCGGGTAGAGGACCCCTTGGGCTTCCCCTACGAGTTCTTCTACGACGTCGAGCATGTAGAACGCCTTACCCAGCGTTACGACCTCTACTCTGCTGGCGAGTTGGTGCGCCTTGATCACTTCAACCAGGTCACCCCAGATGTGCCGCGTGGACGTAAGTACCTTGAAGACCTTGGTTTCCGGGTCTCGGAAGACATCCAGGATTCCGACGGCGTCAGCTACGCCGTTTGGATGCACCGCAAACAGACAGTGCATGACACTGCCCTGACCGGTGGCAACGGCCCACGGATGCACCACGTCGCCTTCGCCACCCACGAAAAGCACAACATCATCCAGATCTGCGACAAGATGGGCGCCCTGCGCATCTCCGACCGGATTGAGCGCGGGCCGGGTCGGCACGGCGTTTCCAACGCCTTCTACCTCTACATCCTTGACCCCGATGGCCACCGGATCGAGATCTACACCCAGGACTACTACACCGGCGACCCCGACAATCCGACGGTCACCTGGGATGTCCACGACAACCAGCGACGCGACTGGTGGGGTAACGCCGTCGTCCCGTCCTGGTACAGCGAAGCGTCACTGGTCCTCGACCTCGACGGCAATCCACAGGCCGTGATCGAGCGAGAGGAAAAAAGCGAAATGTCGGTGACTGTCGGCGCCGACGGCTTCTCCTACACCCGCAAGGAGGGCGAAAGTGATGCCCAGGGGTTCAAGTTGGGGGCGCAGCTGTAGCCATGCTGGACGCCATACTTATTGAAGCCATCGCCGATGAACTGGTCGAGGCCGGCCGCAGCCGCACCCCGATTCCCCGCCTGACCCTCAGATACCCCGACATGACGGTGGACGACGCTTACGCCGTGCAGCGGCTCTGGCGTCGACGCAACGAGGACGCCGGCCGGACGCTGGTGGGACGCAAGATTGGCCTCACCTCCAGGGCCATGCAGGCGGCCACCGGCATCACCGAACCGGACTACGGTGCCATTTTCGACGACATGGTGCTGGACACCGGCTGCTCGGTGGACTGGGACCGGTACACCCACCCCCGGGTCGAGGTGGAGTTGGCGTTTGTGTTGAAGCAGGATCTGTCCGGTCCAGGCTGCACCATCTTCGACGTCCTGAACGCCACCGATTATGTGGTTCCCGCCCTGGAAATCCTGGATTCCCGGATTGAGATGGAGGGCAGGACCATCGTTGACACCATCTCGGACAACGCGGCGATGGGCGCCATGGTGGTGGGCGGCCGCCCAGTGAAGCCCGACGCCGTCGACCTCCGCTGGGTCGCGGCTATCCTCTACAAGAATCAGACCGTCGAGGAGACCGGCGTGGCGGCCGGGGTGCTGGACCACCCAGCCGCCGGCGTCCACTGGCTGGCCAACAAGATTGCCGCCCACGGTGACAGCCTGAAGATCGGAGACATCATCCTCGCAGGCTCCTTCACCCGACCACTGTGGGTTCACCAGGGCGACACCATTCACGCCGACTACGGACCACTGGGAGCAGTGACATGCCATTTTCGCTAGAGACCACCTTCCGTGAAGCGCTCGCCGAAGCCGATCGCCCGCTAGCGGGCATGTGGGTGTGTTCCGGTAGCCCTCTAATTGCTGAGCTCTGCGCCGGAGCGGGTCTGGACTGGCTCCTCATCGACGCCGAGCACAGCCCGAACGGGTTGGAATCCATCCTCGCCCAACTGCAGGCTATTCACGGTTACCCGGTGCACGTCATGGTTCGTCCCCCGGTGAATGACAGTGTGCTCATTAAGCAGTATCTGGACCTGGGGGTGCAGAACTTGCTGCTTCCGATGGTTCACACAGTTGCTGAGGCTGAAGCGGCGGTTGCGGCCACCAGGTACCCACCTGCTGGTGTGCGGGGTGTTGGTTCGGCATTGGCACGGGCCGCCCGTTGGAACCGGGTGCCCGATTATCTGTCGCTCGCTGGGGAGACCATCAGTGTGACGGTGCAAATTGAGTCAGCTGCCGCCGTCGACGCCGTCGAGGCGATCCTTGCGGTTGACGGTGTTGACGCGATCTTCGTGGGCCCAGCCGATCTGGCAGCCTCCATGGGGGTGCTGGGGCAGCAGGACCACCCTCGGGTGCGCGCCGCCGTCGAACGCTGTCTTTCAGCGGCGCAGAAAATGGGCAAACCGGCTGGTGTTAACGCCTTTAACCCCGAAACGGCGCGCCACTACCTGGCCAGCGGCGCCAATTTCATTTTGGTGGGTGCCGACGTCGCACTCCTGGCCCGAGGCTCGGAAGCTCTGGCTGCCCAGTTCATTCCGGTGTCCGACGGCGATTCCCCCGCCAGCTACTGACCCTCATCCTTGATTGACCGGGGTGCTGGGCTTTCGGAGACGCTGGTGGGTTAGTGTGATCAGGTGTCCGAGCCCCAGCCCAGCGTCCTCACCGTCGGTTTTGTCCCAGGTGTGACCCCCGGTAAATGGGTGAGCAGGTGGCGTGAGAGGCATCCGGACAAACCGCTGGAAACCGTCGAATACGATGCCGCCAGCCAGGAGTTGGCCCTCCGTAACGGAACTGCTGATCTTGGTTTTGTCCGTCTCCCGGTGGAGCGTGAGGGTCTCAGCGTCATCCCGCTCTACGAGGAACAACCAGTGGTGGTAGCGGGCAAGGACCACGAACTGTCGCTGTTTGACGAGGTGCCATTCGCCGAACTGGCCGCTGAGAACCTGCTTGACGTCAACGCGAATGGTGGGGAGAAGGCTGCCATCGAACTGGCAGCCACCGGCGCAGGAGTGGTGATTGTGCCCATATCGATTGCCCGCCTCTATACCCGTAGGGACGCTGTCTATCGTCCGGTGCTGGATGTGCCTGCCACCACCATCGCCGTCACCTGGTTGGCCGAGAACACTTCCGAAGACATCGAGGAGTTCATTGGCATCGTCCGGGGGCGCACCGAGCACAGCTCACGGCAGCCTTCGGCAAAGGAGCCGGCAAAGAAGGAAAAGAAGGCGCTGAAGGCGGCCGGCAAGAAGCAACCATCGGCAGGGACACCGAAGTCGGGACCGAAGACTGGCGGGACCAAACGGTTGTCAGCAAAGGGCAAGAAGCAGACCCCGCGTGGCCGGAAGCCTGGTGCTGGGGGGCGTGGCCGCCGCTAGCACCCACCTCCACGCTTACTTTTCGCCGGTTCCCCGGGTGTGGCAGCGGTGTTATCGGTGCCCCGAATTGGGGTCTTGGTTGTGTCCCGGAAAATAGTTGAAATTGTTTTGCTGGGGGCCACTCCACGGACCTTATTTTGTCAGTGGTGGGTGATGGAATGGGGGTATGAAAAGCAGTACAGCTTCTTCTACCGGATCGGGTATCCCGTCCGATTCTGGTGCGGATTCCGGCTCCGATAGCGGGGCCGCGGATATGTCCGCGAGGACGCCCAGCCGGTATGGTCCTGGCGGCCCGTTGAGTGTCGACGCCGTGTGGGCGGCACCGGTCACTACCCCGCCAGAGAGCCTAACTGATTCCGACTGGGCCGATCCTGGCATGCTCGCTGATTCGGGTTTTGCTGATTCCGGTCCTGGTGCCCGGGCGCGGTGCAGCGGGGGGTCGGCTGCATTGACGGGTCAACTGGAGTTGGTTGCGGTGGCTGGTTTGGACTCGTTTGAGGCGCTGGAAGCGTTGAAGGGCGTTGGCGGGTTGAGGTCGTGGGCGGATGCGCAGGAAGCGAAACTGGTGACCCGGATCTTGGACCTTCAGGCTGAGCGGATCAACGCTGGCCGGGGGTTGGATCACACCCTTGGCGCGAGCGAGATTGGTGCCGCCTTGCGCCTGCCGGAGCGGACCGCAGGGTACTTGCTCGAACACAGTATGCTCCTGGCCCGCCACTATCCGGCGACCCTGACGGCGTTGGAAGACGGTAGGCTCTCGAAACGTCACGCGTGGGCGGTCGTGGAAGAGGCCACGAGCATCCCGGACCTTGTTCCCGCGGTCACCGTCGGCTACGAACAAGGGCTCATCGCGCTGGCGGGTCGGACGACGGTGGCGAAGTTCTGCCGCCAGGCCCTCCGGTTACGGGAGAAACTCCACCCGGAATCGATCACGATCCGGCACCGGAAGGCCGTCCTGGATCGTCGGGTGTATCTCGACCCGGCCCCGGACGGGATGGCCTGGTTTCAAGCGTTCCTTCCCGTTGAGCAGGCGGCAGGGATTTTCCACCGGGTCGATACCGCGGCCCGGAACCTGCAAGGCCCCGACGAACCCCGCACCCTCACCCAATTACGCGCCGACGTCCTGGTAGACGTCCTCACCAGCGCCGGAACCACCGGCCACATGACAGACGGACACCTGAGTGATCCCGAACCCGCCGGGTCGGAATCCGCTGGGGGTGCTGGGTCTGCACCGATTACCGTTCCCGAAACCAGCACCCCAGGTGAGGATCGCCAGTCGCGGGATGGTGATGGGTATTGGGGTGTTCAGGCGAAGGTGTTCGTCACCGTCCCGGTGCTCACCCTGTTGGGCGGGGATACGCCGGGGGAGTTGGAGGGGTATGGGCCGATCGATCCGGAGACCGCCCGGAAACTTGCCGGGCATGCGTCCTCGTTCACGAGGATCCTCACCCACCCCTACACCGGGGCCAGGCTCGGCGCCGATGCGGGCACGTATCGGGTGCCGAAGGACTTACAGGATACGGTGAGGGTGCGGGATGGGACGTGCCGGCATCCGGGGTGTAACCGGTTGGCGGTGTTCTGCGAACTCGACCACACCACCCCCTGGGCCAGGGGCGGGAAAACCAGTTACGGTAACTTCGCCTGTCTATGTAAACGTCCCCACGTGTTCAAAACCGAAGGCTACTGGCACTACACCCAACCCGAACCCGGGACCATCATCGCGATCTCCCCCGCAGGGGAAACCTACCTCACCCAACCAAACCCACCACCAACACCACCGGCTCCGTTCTGAACACGAAAACCAAGCCGACCAAGAGATATGGCGGGTTAGACTGCGAGTCAACCGGCCGCCAGCCCGCTGTGCGGTCAGCCCGCCACGCCGGCCAGTTGTGCCTCAGCCCGCCACGCCGGCCAGTTGTGCCTCAACCCGCCACATCTCGCTACGCGGCAGGATGGGAGCCGTTGACCGATCGGATGATCTCCGCGTAACGGTAGAAGGACGCGCGTGGCACCCGCTCCAATGTTGCGGGCTCCAACCGCACCAGACCAAACTTCTTCGTGTACCCCTCCTGCCATTCCCAGTTATCCATGAGGGTCCAATGAAAATACCCCCGTACATCGATGCCGGCGGTCACTGCCTCACCGATCGCCGCCAGGTGCTTCTCAAGGAACTCGATCCGCCGGGTGTCCTGCAGGCCGTCGTGCCGGCCAGCCGAACCACCCTGCGGTTCGTCGTCGTACGCGCATCCGTTTTCCGTGATGTAGACCGGTGGCAAATTGGGATAAGAGGCCTTGAGCTGCTCCAGGATGGTGGGGAGACCGGCGGGAAGGACCGGCCAACCGAAGTCGGTGACCGGGACGCCCTCGTAGGGTTTCGGAACAAAAGGCACCGGGTAAAACGGGGGAGCCGCCCCCACCTTGGTAGGAAAATAGTAATTGACGCCGTAGAAGTCCAGAGGCGCTGAGATGATCTCCATGTCGCCGTCGAGGATCACCTCGAAGGAGATCCCGTCCACCTCCTCCAGCTCTGGCGGATACCTGCCGGCCAGGACCGGACCGGCGAACTGGCCGTTGTGATAGTGGTCGTAGAGCACTGCAAGACGCGAGTCCTTTTCCGAATCAGTCTCCGGTTCTACCGGGGAATGGTTGTTGACGATGCCCACCGGTGTGGAGAGGGTCTCGCGCAAAATTCGCACCGCGTGTCCGTGCGCCACCAACAAATGGTGAGCGACCACGAAAGCACTGCCCAGCAGCATCAAACCGGGTGCGGCGTGTCCGATCGCATGTCCAACGCCAGTATGTACCACAGGCTCGTTGAGGGTCATCCATGCAGCGACCTTGGCGCCGAACTCGTCGCGCAAAATTCTTGTGTACTCGGCGAACGCGGCAACCGTGTCGCGGTTCTGCCACCCACCGGAGTCCTGCAGGGCGAGAGGCAAATCCCAGTGGTAGATGGTGACCCAGGGCTGAATGCCTCGCTCAAGCAGGGCATCGAGGAGGCGATGATAAAAGGCGACACCCTCGGGGTTCGCCGGTCCGTGACCGGTGGGTTGGATCCGCGGCCAGGCGATCGACATCCGGTACACCTGCCCGCCTAATTGCTGGAGCAGGTCGAAGTCCTCGGCATACCGATGATAGTGGTCGCAGGCGATCGCAGCGCTTGACGCATCGAGGATATTCCTGTGGGTCCTGGCGTATGCGTCCCAGATACTCTCGCCGCGGCCGCCCTGATGGATACCGCCCTCAATCTGGGCGGCAGCGGTGGAGGTTCCGAAGACGAACCCGGGCGGTAAACCAAATTCGTTCATCTACTCCACCCGTTCTAACGCTCGGCCTGATTCCTTTACCTAAAACCCATAAGTCCGTTTGGTCAATGGCTATCCACCTGACACCTCTGCGGTGGCTGGGCGCGGGAGGCATGCGGGTAATGTGCTGACTATGCGGATTGAACCGACCCCCGACAAGTCCGGGGCGCAGACGGCAGATCCACCGAACGGTCTGAACGGTGCGTCACGCACCCGGTTCGCCAACCCAGCACAGCTCAGTCCAGCGGGGCCCCTCAAGCCGGGATGGGGACTCTGGCAAGCGGCAATGGGTCTGGTCTTGGTGCTGGCCTTGCCGCTGGGGACTACCCTGGCCCTCTCCTCGGTCCTCCCATTCGGGCCGGAGCTCGTCTTCGTATCGCTGTGCCTCACGTGGATTGTCCTCCTGGGAAGCAGCATATTGGCGTCGCGGAGATGGGGCTTCGGGTCGCTGGCACATGACTTCGGTTTGCGGTTCAAATGGATTGACTTGGCGATCGGGGTTGGCGTTGGCATCGCCGCTCGCATCATCCTGGCTCTGGTACAGGTGACCATCACCCTGCTCTGGCCGCTCGGCGAAGGTGAAGTTCTGCAGGGGAATGCAGGAGTCTTCCTGACTGGCGACAGCCGTTGGATCTTTGTGAACGCAGTCCTGGGCGGGGCGTTGATCGCTCCGTTCCTTGAGGAACTCTTCAACCGCGGGCTGGTCCTGCGTGCTGTCCAGAACGCATGGTGGTTACGTGGATCCGCCAGAGGCATGGTCTCGCCTGCAACCCCACGGCGCTCACTGACAACTGCGACCGTGTTGGCAATTCTCGTCAGTTCCCTCGCCTTCGGGCTTCTGCATACCGGCGCGGTTGCTGACTTCCGATCCTCGGTTTACCTGCTTGTCGGCACTTTCACCGTCGGGGTGATCTGTGGCCTCCTCACCGTGTGGACTGGCCGGTTGGGGCCCGCGATCGTCACTCACGTCGTTTTCAACGGATCGGCAATAGGGCTTCTTCTGATCCTGCCCCCCGATTTGCTCCCATAGTTCGCACGCTCAAGTGTCCGCCGATAGGAAGAACCCAGGCATATGCAGTTCAAAGAATATTCGACCCTCCTCGTCACCCATGAGGACCCCTTGGTCACCATCATCATCAACCGGCCGGAGGCGCTCAACGCCCTGTCGTCGCAGGTGATTGATGAGCTGGGTGATGTCTTCAACGTTCTCAAAACGGCGACGGACGACGACGCCCGGTCGTTCCGCGGCGTGATCATCACCGGGGCGGGCGAGAAGGCGTTCGTTGCCGGGGCGGATATTCGCGAGATGACCGCAATGACACCCGACGAGGCCTGGGAGTACAGCACCAGGATGCAGGCACTTACCCTCAGGTTTGAAGCACTACGGGTTCCGGTCATCGCCGCGGTCAACGGGTTCGCACTGGGTGGAGGCTGCGAGCTAGCTATGGCCTGTGACTTCATCTATGCCACCAGCTCAGCCTCCTTTGGTCAACCGGAAGTCAGTCTGGGCCTGGTTCCGGGGTTCGGCGGCTCCGTCAGGATGCAGCAGCGGGTGGGACCTGCCGTGGCTCGGGAACTGCTGTACACCGGTCGGCGGATCACAGCGGATGAGGCTCTTCGGATCGGCCTTATCAACGCGATTCTCAGCGACCGGGACGAACTGCTTGCGGCCGCGCGAAACACGATTGGAGCAATCGCCAGGCAGTCTCCCGCAGCGGTCGCCGCAGTGAAGGCGACAGTGGCGCGCGTCGAGGGTCTATCCACCACCGAGGGTCTTGCCATCGAAGCCGAATCGTTCAAGGGGGCGTTCACCACGTCGGACATGCGCGAAGGAACCCGGGCGTTTCTGGCCAAGGAAAAACCCATCTTCCCCGGCTACTAACCGAGGAAGATGGGTCGCGGAATCTAGACGTTGGCGGGCTTGGTTACCGTCGCCGTCGGCTCCATGTTTTCGGCGTCAACCATCCATGCGTACTGCTCAAGCTTCTCAATGAAGCCATGCAGGATGTCGGCCGTGGTGGGGTCTTCCTCATCGATTTGGTCGTGCACGTCGCGCATGGTTTTCACCGTGCCCTCAAGCAGCGCGACGACCATGGTGACGGTGTCCTTGGTGGAGACAAGTCCCGCAGGGAACTCGTTGAGGGTGGTCCCCTTCGCGACTGAAGCGCTGCGGCCATCAGGTACCGCGTGCAGGGCGCGCATGCGCTCGGCGATCTGGTCGGCGAAGAGGCGGGCGTCGTCGATAATCTCATCGAGCTGCAGGTGCATGTCGCGGAAGTTCTTGCCGACGACGTTCCAGTGCGCCTGCTTCCCCTGTAAATGGAGCTCAATCAGCTCGACCAGTACGGCCTGCATGTTGTCGGTCAGTTTCTTTGACGCCTTCATGGATATCCTCCTATGTGTCGGACCTGCCCTCCCGGGTCCCGGGAAAGGGCCAGGTAAGGGGTGGATCTACCTTCACCCTAAACCGCGAATGTTATGGAAATCCAGCGGAAAGCCATACGATAAGTGAGCTTAGTAGTTCTTACATCGTAGAACTTACCGGAGGAATCAAGATGACGACAGTTCAGGAATTCATTGACGTGGCAGTGCCCGTGAACACGGCCTACAACCAGTGGACACAGTTTGAAACCTTTCCCCAGTTCATGGGCGGGGTTGAATCAGTCACCCAAGTGTCTGATACCCGTAGCCACTGGGTCACCAAGATCGGCGGGGTGGAACGGGAGTTTGACACCGAGATCACCGAACAGCACCCCGATGAACGAATCGCCTGGAAGAGCGTTGATGGGAAGTCCCACGCCGGAGTGGTCACTTTCCACCGGATCGACGACGTCACCTCCCGCGTCGCCGTCCAGCTGGATTGGCACCCCGAAACCTTCACCGAAAAGCTTGGCTCGGCAGTTAACGCCGACAACCGGCAGGTGAAGTCCGACTTGCATCGCTTCAAGGATTTCATCGAAAGCACCAACACCGAAACAGGAGCCTGGCGGGGTGACATCGCCGCACCGTCGTCAGAATCCCCCTCCGGGACGTCCTCGCCCACGGCCGGAGCACCGGATCTCAGCGATCCCTCACTGGATGATCCGGAATCGGGTGTCCCGCGCGCAACAGTCGCGCCGCGCTAGCCGGAAATTCTGGAGGCGCCAAACGTTCGATGAGTTCCCTGCCGCAGCGTCAGGGTACGAGCAGAAAGACGGGTTCGAGACCGGAGAGGCACGAGCGGTCAGGAACCCGCGGTGAGGTCGCGGGTGGCCGGTCCTTCCAGAAGAGTGCCATCCGCGCTGAAGCGTGACCCGTGCAAGGGGCAATCCCAGGACCGTTCGGCGTCGTTCCAGCCCAGGACGCCGCCCAGGTGGGGGCAGACCGCCGATACCCGGTGCGTCACGCCGTCGACCACGCAGATGCCCTCAGGGCGCGCGCCATGGCGGACCACTATGCCCTGGCCCTCCGGTGGATTCACCGTGCTGGTGCGGGCCAGCCCTCCTAACCAGCCGTTCAACAGCTCCAACCCGACACCAGCGTTCGACTTGACGGTGCTAAGGGCGTCCTGCCGACCGATACGGGTGGCGTAGAGCTTACTGGCCCACGGCATCTGTCCGCCAAGGATCTCAGCTGACAGCGACAGAGCAGCTGCCACCGCGTTGGTCATCCCCCACTTGTTGTACCCGGTCGCCGTGTAGATCCTGTGGCGGCTGAGGGGCAGCTTGCCCACATAGGGTAGGGCGGACGCGGGTTCGTAGTCCTGCGCAGACCAGAAATGAACGGGCCGGGCCGCAGGAAAGTGTTCCCCGGTCCAGCGCACCAGATCATCAACGAGGCCCTGCGTGTGACTCTCGCGGCCCACCCGGTGCCCGTTGCCGCCGGTAATTAGGTAGCTGCGGCCGCCGACGACGGCGGTTCGAAGGGACCGTGTCGGCAAGTCGATGGAGAGGTACATCTGATCTAACGCCTGCAGCGCCCCGTCTTCAACGGCGAAGGCCACCGCGTAGGACCGCTGCGGGGTGAGGACAGTGAAGTGGCCTCCGCGGTCGAGGACGGGTGTGCCGGTCGCAAGGATCAGGTTTTCGGTAGTCACCGACCCGCGCGAGGTGTTGACCTGGATCTTGTCGCCCTTCAGCTTGCCGGTACTGATTCCTTCAACCCGGACGCCTTCGATGAGGTGGCCGCCGTGGGCGCGCAGGTCTGCCGCGAGGCCAGCGAGGCCCTGCAGGGGGTGGAACTGGGCCTGTCCGGGGAGGCTTAGCGCGCCTGTGACAGCGAACGGGAGGGTGGAGGTAGCCTCCAGGGTCGGCTCCAACCCGGCCTGGAGGCAGGCTTCATGTTCAGCTGCGAGGGCAACGGCGCCAGAGTCTGTGACCGAGTAGGTCACTGCGTCAGCGGTGTCGAATGGAATCCCGTGGTCACTGCAGAAACGCAGCAACCAGGACTGGCCCTCAAGGTTCCCTGTGACGTAGTGGCGCGCGGTTTCGGCGTCGTGGTGCCGGATAATGGTGGAGAGCTGGGTCCCTTGCAGGAGCGAGATTTTTCCTGTGGTGTTTCCGGTAGTGACTTCCCCGGCTCGCCGCGCCTCGAGGACGGCGACTCGTTGGCCGGATCGGGCGAGCAGCAAGGCAGTGCTGATCCCGGTGATTCCGGCGCCCACCACCACCGAGTCGAAGCTGGCATCGGGAGTAAAGGGGTCGGTTGGAATGTGGGGCCGAGTCGCCTGCCAGAGGGATGTCATCGGGTGCCTTCCGCCGTCGGAGTGTGGGACCTAAGCCCACTCCGAAAATCTATTCCCGTCAAGGATTCGGCTGTGTCGTTAGGTTTCCTGACGGCAACGGGTCCCAGATTGAATAAGTATGCTGAGGATCGAACCGCCAGAGGAAGAGGACCATATGACGACGCCGAAGCGGGCAGTACTTTTGAAGGTTGGGTCGGACTCCCAGGACGCCCTTTACGATCGGGCGGTGGCCGCTGCGGGTTCGATGCCGGGAGCTCTCACCCTGGCCGCCGACATCGGCGGGACCACCCCACTTCCCGGAGCGGGATCGACAGCAGCCCTCTGGGAGACGCTGGCGACCCTTGCCGCAGCTGACCTGTCGGTGGCCCGCACCGTTGAACCCCATCTGGATGCCCTGGCCATCCTGCGGCAGGCCCAACTGCCGGTGGCTCCCGGCACCTGGGGTGTGTTCGCCGCCGAAGGCCCAGGCGCCCGCCTTGAGGCGCAACGCGAGCCCGGCAATGGCTGGCTGTTGACCGGACGGAAGCCCTGGTGTTCCCTGGCAGGCAAGCTGGACCATGCGATAGTGATAGCCCACGTCCCCGACGGCAAACGGCGCGCCTTTACGGTCGACCTGCGGCAGCGTGGAGTCACCGCAATTTCCGGCACCTGGGTGAGCCGCGGGCTCACCGCAGTGGACAGTGGACCCGTCGACTTCGATCGGGTGCCCGGTTCTCCGGTCGGTGCCGACAATTGGTACCTGGAACGCGACGGATTTGCCTGGGGTGGATTGGGGGTCGCTGCGTGCTGGTACGGCGGGGCAGTAGGCGTCGCCCGGCGGCTGCTGCGCTCGGTTGGGGAACGACCGCCTGACCAGGTGGCGTTGATGCACCTTGGCGAGGTTGACCGGCACTTGCACGCAGCTCGGGTTGCGCTGGTCGAGGCGGCAACCGCCGTCGACGCTGGCAAGGCGGGTGGCGCTGCTGGAGCGCTGCTTGCAGCGCGGGTCAGGGGAATCGTGGCGGTCGCCGCCGAGGCGGTTCTTTCAATGGTGGGTCACGGGCTTGGGCCGGCTCCGCTGGTGCTGGAGGAGGATCACGCGCGGCGGGTTGCTGACCTGCAGGTCTATCTGCGGCAGCATCACGCCGAACGCGATGCGGCATCACTGGGCCGTCATCTCCAGCAGACGGAGGTTGCCCCATGGTGAGCTTTACGCACGATGAGGCGGGGACGCCTGAACAGAGCTGGAGCCAGGACTGGCGGAGCGATGCGCGGCTCAGTATTGAGGACCTTTTCGACGGCAGAATGCCCGAGCGTCTGGTGGTAGTGGCGGCGCATCCCGATGACGAGACGTTGGGCGCGGCCGGGCTGGTCCGACGCCTGGCCCGCGCCGGAGTGGCGACGGACATTGTTATTGCCACCAATGGTGAGGCGTCCCACCCGGACTCACCCACGCACACTCCGGCCCAACTGGCCGACGTGCGCCGGAGGGAACTAGGGGAAGCCGTCGAACTCCTCGCACCGTCAGCGCGAACGCATTTCCTGCACCTCCCCGACGGCTCGCTGGTCGTGAACGACCTTGCAATGCAGCTGCGCCGAATCGTTGGGGAAGGGGGACGTCCGGGGGAGCGCACCCTGCTGGTGGCCCCGTGGCGCGGCGACGGGCACGGAGATCACGAAGCCGCCGGTGCGGCAGCAGCCCTCATTGCCGCCGAGCTGAATATGCCGCTACTGGAATATCCCGTGTGGCTTTGGCACTGGGCGACCCCCGATTCCCCCGAGGTGCCCTGGGAACACCTTGAGGTGCTTGATCTAGCCGGTGATGAACAGGCGTTGAAGCAGTCGGCACTGCTACTGCACGCCAGCCAGACAGCGGCGCTCTCCGAGGCGCCCGGCGACGAGGCCCTGCTCGCCCCGACGTTCCTTGAACACTTTGCCCGCGGTTTTGAAACCTTTATCCCGACGCCCTCAGCGGGGGTCTTCGAACGGCTGCACGCCGGAGCCGACGATCCGTGGGGGCTCCAGGATCGCTTCTACGAACGCCGCAAACGGGCGGTGGCGTTGGCGCTGTTGCCCCGGGAGCGGTTCGCTGCAACACTCGAACTAGGGTGCTCGATCGGCGTGCTCTCCGCCGAGCTCGAGGCACGGTCCGATTCGCTGCTGGCGCTGGACATCAGCCCGACGGCGGTCGCTGCGACCCAGCGACGGCTCGCCGACTTCCCGGCCGCCACCGCCCGCGTTGCCTCAGTGCCGCGGGACTGGCCTGCGGGCGCATTTGATCTCATAGTGATTTCCGAGGTCGGGTACTTCCTCACCAGGACTCAGCTGCTCGACGTCGTCGCCCGGGCGGTGGCGTCCCTGACTCCCGACGGAGTGGTGCTGCTCTGCCATTGGCGTCACCCGGTGGACGGCTGGGAGCTGGACGGGGATACCGTGCATGAGTTGTTCCGCGGATCGTCTTCGCTGGCATTGTTCGCCGAACAATGCGAGGAGGACTTCCGCATCGACCTGTTCGTGCATCCACCAGCGGTGTCGGTGGCCCGGGCAACGGGGGTGCTGTGACAGCTCATCAGCTGCCGGGGGCTGTCGTCGTCGTCGTCCCCGCCCGGAACGAGGAGGAGAGCCTGCCGCAGTGTCTCGCCGCTCTTGAGGTGGCTGGCCTGGCGCTGGCGGCCGCCTATCCCACCGTTGAGGTGACGGTCACCGTGGTGCTGGATGGCTGCACCGACTCATCCGCGCGGGTGGTGAGTGAGTACCCGTTTGCCCAGCCGCTAATGGTCGACGTCGCCTCGGTCGGACCGGCCCGCAGGGCGGGCATCGCTGACGCCCTCGGCCGGGTGGGACACCCTGCCGGGGAGATCTGGGTGGCTAACACCGATGCCGACACTGTGGTGCCGCCACATTGGCTCGTCGAGCAATGCCGGTTGGCTGCCCGGGGGGTGCAGTTGGTGTTGGGGACAGTGGTGCCCGATCCGTCGGGGTTGGGCACTGAGCGCGAACGGGCCTGGCACGCGGCACATCCGCTCAACCACGGACATGACTACATCCACGGGGCGAACCTCGGATTCCGGGCAGACAGCTATCTCCTGGCCGGCGAATTCGCGGGGTTGGACGTCCACGAAGACGTCGACCTGGTCGCCCGCCTGAAAGCCCTCGGTGTCACTTGGTCGGCTGTGAACACCATCAGGGTAACCACCTCGGCCAGGATGTTGGGCCGGACGCCGGGCGGGTTTGCCCGCTATCTTCGGGAGCTACCGCTATAGCCAGCAGTGGGCAGGGGGCTAGTCTGCCCGCTTGAGCCGGTAGCCGTCGTCGCAGTGAATTAGGCGTCGACCCGCGCCGTCATCGAGCTGGATCCACAGCACCGAGGCGTCGTCGGTACTCATCTCGACGACGCCGGCCACCGGGCCATCGCTGTGATGGTTGAACGCGATCTGCTGCCCCCGGTGGAGGGTAGACCAGTCGATGATGGGGTCGCGGGTTGGCGATGATGTGTCCATGACCGGAAGTCCTTTCAGTTCGGGAGGCTGATGCCACCAACGTACTTTCCCCGTCTGAACAGCAGGTGAATGCCACCTGAGCGTCCGGGGCGGCCCCGGACGCAAGCTGCCGGGCTCAGATGCGGCCGGTCTCATGAGCCCACATGGCCAGCTCGACCCGATTACGCGCGCCGAGCTTGCGCATCAGGCTGGCCAGATGGGTCTTGACGGTGCTGGGACTGATGTGGAGATCGGCGGCGATCTCACTGTTGGTTCGGCCCTGCGCCACGGTGAGGAGCACTTGCTCCTCATGGGAGGTGAGCGGTTCTATCGGCTGCACGGATGGTCCCTTCTGCGATCTGGCAAACGCTGCAAGTAGGCGGACGGTGACGCTAGGAGCGATCAGAGCATCGCCATCGGCTGCAGCGTGGATCGCCTGGGTCAGCAGCGCAGGTCCAGCGTCCTTGAGCAGGAAGCCCCGGGCACCGGCCTTCAACGCCCCATGGACGTACTCGTCGAGGTCAAAAGTGGTGATCACAATGATCGGCAGGGGGTCGGTGACCTCCGGTCCGGCGAGCTGGCGGGTGGCTTCGAGACCATAGTCAGCTACCTACCGCTGCCGGCGACCTCAGCGTTGCTCACCACCGGAGCAGCCGAGACGCAAGGTGTCTACCTCTCCACACAGGCAAGCCTGACTGTGCTGGCCAGCTACGCCGTCGTCCCTCTTGCAGCGGCCGCAATCACGCTGCACCGACGCGACGCCTGACGCCGTGCATCTCGGTACCCCAAGGAGCTGAGCACGATGACCGAGGAGATCCTGGCCGTCATCGAGCATCTGGTGCTGCGTCGAATGACCAACGACGCTGCCGCACTAACGGCGTACCGAAGCGACCCTGTACAGGCCCGCTACCAGTCATGGGAGGCGCTATACCTCGTCGACAGAGCCCGGGGCGCTGATCGTCGAGATGCGCAACGGGCGTCCGCCCAACCAATCCGGAATCTGACCGAAGTGGCAGGAGCAATCGTATTCTAATTCTGCTAGTTGGGACGCTCGGCGCTGGGACTTAGGACCCTGTTGCTGAGGAGGTGTTGTGTTTACTGTGGGAGAAGTCGGGCCAGCACGTACGGGGCGAGTGATGGCCCGGCAAGTGTCAGCATTGGGGTCTGTGCGGATCGTCTTCACTGGGGGGTGAAGACGGCCTCAGATTCCGTCCTGGTTAGGTGTGATGAACCACCATCCATAATCCGGTGACGACACCAGGTGGTCCGCCGATTGAGCGGCCTAGGGAATTCGGACAGTGGGCTTCCCGTATAACTTCAAGTATGAAACGTTTGCTGCCGATCGCTGTAGTGCTCGCCGTCATATTCGGCGGTGTGTTAATCCTCGATCGAGGCTTCGAGGGGTTGCTGATCGCACTAGCGGCTGGCTTCGTAGCGAGCCTTGGTTTTTTGCTCGATAGCAGTGCCAGAAAGAAACGCGCTGACGAGACGGAGACTCACGTGGAACATAAGTCGGGCAATGGAGCTGGCCATAAATCGAAGGGTGAAGGCAGCTAGAAATCTGATCGGCTCACCCTGGCTACTACCTAGGTCATGCGCGACGAGGGATCGGCTAGCGTGCAGGAACGATGGAGCCGTTCGACTTGCTGGTGAGTGCGCTTTGCTCATGCAGATTCGTGAATCGACTTCAGGTGACCTGGGACATGTGAATGTGGTCTGTGATGTCAGCAACCGGGTGCGCTGGACCGGTGAGATGATCGGTCCCGAGGAGCCACCGAGTCGTATTGGCGGCTGTCGCGCAAGGCGAGGCTATGGGAGCCGGCAGACGAGAAAATTGCCGCTTTGCTTGTCGCCGAACTGTAGGTTTCGCGCAGTGTTCCTAACTGGCCGAATCAGTGACGATGGCTACGGTCGCAGAACCGTGCCCGGTGCCGGGCATCCAGGGGCATAGTGATAGGCGATGGGCGGCCCCGCAGCAAACGCCTGATAGGACTCACTCGGTTAGACCGTGCGCCACTTTCCGGTCGTCAAATGCGACCCAGCCTGCGGGCCCATCTGCAGCATGCCACCGTCAACCACCCAGGAAGCACCGTTGACGTAACTGGACGCGGGCGACGCAAGAAACGCAATCACTGCTGCGACTTCCGAGGCAGCTCCGGGACGACCCAGGGGAATGCCTGGCCGGTCGACATTGTGGGGGTCCTCGTCGCCGGCGTCGTTCATCGGCGTCGAAATTTCTCCGGGAAGGACAGCATTGGCGGTGATTCCCTGGTCTCCCAATTCCAGGGCGATGGTCTTGATCAACCCGCCGAGGCCGTGTTTCGACGCATCGTAGGCGGCCGATCCCACGCGGGGCTGCTCCTGGTGCACGCTGGTGACGGCAATGATCCGGCCGCCGTTTCCCGCCGAAATCATTGTGGCTGCGGCACGCTGGATACAGACGAACGCGCCGTCCAGGTTGGCAGCGACGGTGCCCCGCCATTCGTCGTAGCTGGTGTCCATGAAGGGGGTGCCTCCGTTGACGCCAGCGTTGTTGACGAAGACGTCCAATCCGCCGAGATCGCTGATCATCTGGTCCACCACATCGCCGCACGCTGGGGCATCAGTGGTATCGAGTTGGGCTACCACAGCCTGACGACCGAACTCGCGGACCAGCCGGGCGGTTTCGTTGGCGCCGTCCTCGTCGGAGTGCCAGGTGATTCCTACATCGCAGCCAGCCTCTGCGAGGGCAAGGGCTGTTGCCCGGCCAATTCCCGAGTCGGATCCGGTGACGATTGCGGTGCTGGGAGAGTATGCCATAGCCCTATCCTTGCGAGGACCGAGCTGTGAAAGCAAGCCTGCTGCTCTTCCAGTTAGACGAAACCGGCCCGCCGCGGTTGCGGTGGGCCGGTGGTGGTGCCTGCGCGGGGCCTTGATCCCCGGGCCTTCCGCGTGTGAAGCGGATGCTCTACCAGACTGAGCTACACAGGCAGGTGTTCCGCCGCGCCTCAGCGCAGAGCAACAGTTGTCAGTTTAGGCCATACTCGGGCTGCACAAAATCAGCAGGCTCACAGATGCACTGCCGGGCGCCATGGTCTGGCATTTTCGCCGGGCGGTACGTAGCCTGACAAACTGAGGCCGCTTTCATCCCGGGGTGGCCTTTCAACTCAGGTGCAACCGACGTCGAGGAGATTTCATCATGGACAACCAGGATCTGCTGGAACGCATCCAGAAACTTGTCGATGAAGAACACCAGCTCCGGGAGGGCGCGGCCGACGACGCCGAATCCCGCCGGGAGCGGCTGCGGCGGGTGGGGCAGGACCTCGACCAATGCTGGGATCTGCTGCGCCAGCGACGCGCCCGGCAGGACGCCGGGGGTAACCCGGCCGACGCTGGCGCGCGTCCAATTGACCAGGTGGAAGGCTACCGGCAGTAATGGCTACGCCGGTCATCGTCTTCGACGTCAACGAAACCCTCTCCGATCTGTCTCCTATGGCGCAGCACTTCGCGGAGGTGGGAGTGCCGGAGGAGCTGGCGGGCAGTTGGTTCGCCGGGGTGCTACGCGACGGTTTCGGCCTCGCCGCCGCCGGCGTTAACGAACGGTTCTCGGTCATTGCCGACGCTACGCTGCGTTCGACTCTCGCGGGCCGGCGGCTCAACCGCAGCCTTGATGACGCCGTCGCTCACCTTCTGGGCTGCCTGCAGGCGTTGCCGGTGCACCAGGATGTTCCCACCGCCGTCGCACGGCTCGCCGATGCCGGGCATCGCCTGGTGACATTTTCCAACGGCGCGGCTGCTATCGCGGACTCGCTCCTGCAGCGGGGCGGGGTGCGGGAGCGTTTCGAACTGCTGCTGTCCGTGGAGGATGCTCCGCTCTGGAAGCCGGCACCGGCGTCATACGCTTACGCTGCCGATCGCTGCGGCACCGCCCCCGAGGACATGCTGCTGGTTGCTGTGCACCCCTGGGATATTGACGGGGCTGCCCGGGCGGGTCTACAGACGGCGTGGATCAACCGCTCTGGTGTCCCGTATCCCGCCTACGCCACGGCACCCACTTACACCACCGATGGTCTTGCCGCCCTGGCAGACCAGCTAACCCGCTGACAAAGATCAGGCCCCAAGGCTCAACGGCCCTCACACTGTCTCGCCGAGTGATTACCGCCATCGCAAGGTGGTGAGGAAGCTGGGCAGGGGTAAAGGTGTGGTGGACATCAGGCGCCCTTCGACTTTGCGTTGGATGCTGGTTCCGAGGACCCTTTGGATGCCGACTTTTTCTGATCGGACGAAGTGCCCTTCTTCTCACGATTCTTTTCGACGCTCCGCCGCAGTGCCTCCATCAGGTCAAGAACCTTGCCGCCGCCGTCGTCCTCACCGGATTCCCCGAACGTCTCCTCGGTGTCAAGGGCCTCACCCTTCTCAAGCTTCGCGTCGATAAGGGTGCGCAGCTGTTCCTGATACTCGTCGGTGAAGTTTTCGGGATCAAAATCGGTGGAGAAGGAATCCACCAGCGCAGCCGACATTTCCTTCTCCTTGGCCGAGATCCGTACCCGTTCATCAAGGGCCGGAAACTTGGCCTCCCTCACCTCGTCGTCCCAGAGCAGCGACTGGAGCATCAGCACGTCACCACGGACGCGGAGCGCTCCCAGCCGGCTCTTTTGCCGCAGCGTGAATTGAACGATCGCCGTACGGTCGGTTTCCTCGAGAGTGCGCCGCAGCAGGACATAGGCCTTGGTGGAAGTCGAATCCGGCTCCAGAAAGTAGGAACGATCAAGCATGATCGGATCGATCTGGTCGCTGGGCACAAATTCGACGACGCCGATCTCGCGGCTCTTTTCAATAGGGAGCGTTGCGAAGTCCTCTTCTGTGAGCACCACGGTGCGTTCGCCGTCGTCGTACGCCTTATCGATGTTTTTGTATTCGACCACCTCCCCGCAGATCTCGCAGCGGCGCTGGTAACGGATGCGACCGCCGTCCTTGTCGTGGACCTGGTGGAGGCTGATGTCGTGATCTTCGGTGGCGCTGTAGACCTTGACTGGCACATTGACCAGCCCAAAAGCGACGGCGCCCTTCCAGATGGCTCTCATATACCAAGTGAACCAGTGTTTGGGTTCCGCGGATACGATGGCTTGGTGAATCCTGAAAAAGCTGAGCCCACTGTCACCAAGGCCACAGTCGACGGCAAGCCCGCCCTCCGGTTCGAGATGCGGTACAACTTTCCCGCATCAGTGCTTTGGAAGCACCTGACGGACCCCCGCAAACTCAAGTACTGGTTCCCCTGCGAACTGGACCTGCTCCCGCGCAAGGGCGCCGAAGTGACCTTCACGTTCCCGGGGGAGCGGCCCACCAAAGGCAAGGTCCTCGACGCCGAGAAGCCGAACCTTCTCGCCTACACCTGGGATCGGGAGGTGCTGCGCTGGGAGTTGGCGAACGACGGCGACTCCAGCACCCTGCTGACCCTCACCAACACCCTGCAGGACCCAGAAGCCGCAGGCAATTCAGCGGCGGGCTGGCACTTTACGCTGATCGGCCTCGACGATCTCCTGAACGAGCGTCCACTGGGCCAGAACCCTGCTGACTGGGAGCGCCTCGTCGCTCAATACCAGGAGAAGTTCAGCGACTAGCAACACCCCCGTGCCATGTTTTTCGGTCGTATGTGGTGTTTACGGCGCTTCCAGACAAGACTGGTGCCATGGGTTCCAGCACCGGTCAGCAGCAGCAGACTGTCACTGTGGACGGTCAACGTCTCCGGCTGACGAACCTCAACAAGGTGATCTATCCAGCGTCCGGGACTACCAAGGCGGACGTTCTCGTCTACTATGCGGCGATCGCTGACTACCTCATCCCGCACGTCAGGGACCGGGCGTTGACCCGGAAACGCTGGGTCAACGGTGTGGGAACCGCGGAGCAGCCTGGACAGGTGTTTTTCCAGAAGAACCTCGACCAGTCAGCGCCGGCCTGGGTGCAACGCCATTCCATTGCCCACAAAGACCACGTCAACGAGTACCCGATGGTCAATGACCTTGCCACGTTGACCTGGCTCGGACAGATTTCCGCCCTGGAAATCCACGTACCGCAGTGGAGGTTTGGCCCGGACGGGAAGATCAGCAATCCGGACCGAATGGTGCTCGATCTCGACCCGGGTGAGGGAGTCAGCCTTGCCGAGTGCGCCGAGGTTGCCCGCCACGCCCGCGCGATCCTGCAAGACATGGGCCTGGAACCCTACCCCGTCACCAGTGGCTCCAAGGGCATCCACCTGTATGCGGCACTGGATGGCTCCCAGTCCTCCGACAAGGTATCGACGGTCGCCCATGAGCTGGCCAGAACGCTCGAGGCTGACCACCCCGACCAGGTGGTTAGCGACATGAAGAAGTCCCTGCGCGGGGGAAAGGTACTGGTGGACTGGAGCCAAAACAACAGGAACAAGACCACCGTGGCGCCCTACTCCCTGCGTGGCAGGCTGCGCCCCACTGTTGCCGCGCCCCGCACCTGGGAGGAGTTGGACGACCCTGAGCTGGCGCAGGTCGACTACCGGCAGATGATGGACCGGGTGCACGAGTTAGGTGACCTGCTCGCGGGACTCGACGGCCGCCCGGCGGCTGACAAGAACGACAAGAACGACAAGAACGACAACGACGGCGCCAGCGACACGACCATCGACCGGCTTCACACCTACCGCTCCATGCGCGACGGAGCGAAGACTCCCGAGCCGATCCCGGCCGGCGTTAGAGACACCGGCGGCAACCGTTTTGTCATCCAGGAGCACCACGCCCGCCGGCTGCACTACGACTTCCGGCTGGAGCGTGACGGCGTCCTCGTCTCCTGGGCGGTGCCCAAGGGTCCGCCGGACACCCCAAATACCAACCATCTCGCCGTCCAGACCGAAGACCACCCGCTGGAATACTCAACCTTTGAGGGCACCATCCCCAAAGGAGAATACGGCGCCGGGGAAATGTACATCTGGGATTCCGGGACCTACGACGCCGAGAAGTGGCGTGACGGCAAAGAAGTGATCTGCACGGTCCGGGGTCGCGACGACGGCGGCCTGGCACGCAGCGGCAGCCCCGTCCGGCGGTATGCCCTCATCCATACCGGAGGTGGCGGCGGCTCAGGGGAGAGGAACTGGTTGATGCACCTGATGAAGGACCAGGGCGCCACTGACACCTCGATCGAAGCCCCGGCGCCGGGTGCCGCCGAGACCCCACCGGAGCTGATGCCGATGCTCGCCTCCCCCGGATCGGCTGGTGACGTGACAGCCGACGAGGACTGGGCTTTTGAAATGAAGTGGGACGGCGTCAGGGCAATCGCCACAGTGACGCCCGACGGGGTGCGTCTCACCAGCCGAAACGCCAATGACATGACGGCGCTGTACCCCGAACTGGCGGACCTGTGCGACTGCGTCAACGGCAACAATGTAGTTCTGGACGGGGAAATCGTTGCCTTGAACAAGTCGGGCCGTCCCGACTTCGGGTTGCTGCAGAATCGCTTCAATCTCACCAAGAGCTCCGAGATTGACGCCGCACGCCGCAAGGCTCCTGTGCATTTCATGATTTTCGATCTGCTTTACCTTGACGGAAATTCTCTGCTGCAACTGCAGTATGCCCAGCGCCGGGAAATCCTTGAGCAGGCGGTGGACAGCCCCGCGGATGGCCATATTCAGGTGCCCCCAGCCCTGGACGCCACCCTTACGGAAGCAGTAGCCGCCAGTAGGGAACTCGGACTGGAGGGGGTAGTCGCCAAGCGAACGTCCGGCGCCTACGCCGCCGGACGACGCTCCCGCGGGTGGATCAAGATCAAGCACCAGCTCACCCAGGAAGTGGTGGTGGTCGGCTGGCGCCCGGGTAAGGGCAGCCGTGCGCACAAGGTGGGTTCGCTACTGGTAGCCGTGCCCGACGGCGTCGACCTGAAGTATGTGGGCCGGGTGGGGTCAGGCCTGACCGAACGTGATCTCGCTGAGATTGGTTCACGACTACGCAAGATGTCCAGAAAGACTGCACCACTAGCGGATGTGCCAGCCGCTGATGCCTCAGACGCACACTGGGTACGCCCAGCCCTGGTCGGCGAGGTGCAGTTCAGCGAACGAACCGGAGGGGGGAAACTCCGCCACCCCGTCTGGCGGGGTTGGCGGCCCGACAAACTGCCGTCCGACGTGGTCGTCGAACTGTGAATATAACTGACCAACAACATCAAGGAGCACAAAAATGAGTGACAAGAGAATCACCACATCCCGCATCATCGACGCTTCAGCTGACGCGATCTTCAACGTCCTATCCAACCCCGAGCGTCACGCGCAGATTGACGGCTCAGGCATGGTGCAGTCTGACGAGAAGTCGGACAGGATTACTGCTGTGGGACAGATGTTCACCATGAATCAGCACTGGGACAAACTGGGCGGCGACTATAAGACCGATAACCATGTGGTGGGTTACGACCACAACAAGCTCCTCGCCTGGAAGACCGCAGAGGAGGGCACCGAGCCTGCCGGTTGGCAGTGGGTGTGGGAGCTGACACCGCAGGGTCCTGACTCCACCGAAGTCACGCTCACCTACGACTGGAGCGGTGTTACCGACAACAAGGTGCTCAAGAAGGTGTCCTTCCCGGCGGTTTCCGCCCACGATCTGGAGGCTTCGCTGAACAACCTGGCCGCCGCGGTGTCGGAGGTATAACCAGACCTAACGTTCGACGTCGGACGGCCGCCAGCTCGACGATGGTGACCGTCCACGTCGTCGTCGAGCTTTGGAACGCTCAGCTTCCCCGGAATGGGTCGTGTACCGTCCATAGAGTGGCGTCCGACACATGACGGACGGTGGGGGACCGCACGGACACTCCAGTATTTATCCAGCCGGTTCGGCCGGGCACTGGAACTTCCGGCCACTCATCCTTATTGAATCCCACAGAAGGGGCTGTAGTGGACCTCAGTCAGTTTATTGGTATCGGCATTGTGCTCGCCGTGTTGGTGGTACTGGCAGTTATTGCCGCCGTCATCGCGCGTCTTGCACTGCGAATTGCGAGCCCGTCCGAAGCACTGATCATCACCGGCAAAGGCAGCCAGGAAAGCCAACGCGTGGTGTTCGGTCGCACATTCATCAACCCGTTCAGCCAGAAGGCGTTCTCCATTTCGCTCGCCTCACGCCAGGTGACCCTCCAGATCGAGGGCATTTCGCAGAACGGCATCAAGTTGCGCCTGACCGGAGTCGCCCAAATCAAGGTCGGCGGCGACGAGGAAGCCGTCCGCCGCGCCGCTCAGCGATTCCTGAACCAGCAGGACCAGATCGACCACTACACGCAGGAGACCCTGTCCGGTTCGCTGCGCTCCATTGTGGGCACCCTGTCGGTGGACTCCATCATCAAGGACCGTGCTTCCTTCGCTAAGAGTGTCAAGGAAGAAGCCGAGCACTCAATGCACAACCAGGGTCTGGAGATTGACACCTTCCAGATCCAGTCGGTCGACGACGACTCCAGCTACCTGAAGAACCTGGGCCGGCCTGAGGCGGCGCTCGCGGAGAAGCAGGCGAAGATAGCCGAAGCCAATGCAGCGCAGGAAGCCGCCGAGGCCGCCGCGGTCGCAGACGAGCAGGTGGCGCTCGCCGAACAGCGGCTCGCCATCCGCCGCGCCGAGCTCAAAGAGGTCGCCGACGCACGGCAGGCCCAGGCCGATGCAGCCGGTCCACTGGCCGCCGCCGAGCAGCGGCAGTCAATCCTGGTCAAGGAACAGCAGGTTGCTTCGCGGCAGTCAGAGCTGCGCGAACGCGAACTCGACATTGAGATCCGCAAGCCTGCCGACGCCGAGAAGTACCGGGTGGAACAGGAAGCCGCCGGTAAGCTCGAGCAGCGCAAGCGCCAGTCCGAGGCCGACCAGGTTGAAGCTGAAGTAGCGCTGACCAAGCGCCGGCTCAGCGCCGAGGGTGACAAGGTCACCGCCGAGGCGGAAGCTGCAGCCAACACCGCACGCGGTAACGCAGCGGCGTCAGTGACCCGTGCCAACGGTGCAGCGGAAGCGGAGATCATCGCGCTCCGCGGCCAGGCCGAGGCAGACGTTGTCCGCCAGAAGGGAATCGCTCAGGCTGAGGGAATCGAAGCCCAGGCCAAGGCATACGAGCAGTTCAACGAAGCGGCGATTCTCAACAAGGTAATGGAGATCCTCCCGCAGATCGCCCGGGAGATTGCCGCCCCAATGTCGGGAATCGATAACATGACGGTCATCTCCAACGACGGGGCTACCCAACTGAGCAAGAATGTGTCAGGCGGGTTGCAGCAGACCTTCCAGCTCCTCAAAGACACCACCGGGCTGGATGCCGTCGAGATGCTGAAGAACTGGGGTGCCAAGGACGGCGCAACCCCGCAACCCGCGTCGCCTACTGAGAACACCCACCGGACGGTGGTCTAGTTCACCCGTCGATTTCACCCCTCGATGAAATCGGCAGTCGCCCGCAGGAAGGACGCCGCCGCACGTGCCCGTGTGACGGCGTCTTCCGGGGCGACAACGATCGGCTGAACCGTCGGAGAGGGCACCGGGTGGATGCCCTGTCCGGCGTCCACCGTCGCGCTGAGCGGCGCCAGGAAGGTCCTGGCGGAACCCGCTGTCGCGCCGTAGAAGTAGGGGTTCTGCCGCGGCTGGTGCGCGAACGACTCAAGAACTTTTGCCAGGAAATCTGCGTTGGTTATCTTCTCAGCGCTCGGGGCCAGTAGCAGGCTGGCAGCGGCGGTGAAGTCGCCGTGTCCACCCGTCTCGTAGGCGACTTCGTCGGGCTGGCAGGCACTGAAGAGTAATTCGCGGGCGTTCGCCCGCTGTTGCGTGTTACCGGTGGAGCCGCGCCGCAGCCTGAAATTCCTGGTGGTGGTCTCGTCTGGCACGATAAACCGTGCCCGCCGACCGTGATCGGCTGCCTGCTGCGCTCCATCCACGACGGCGACGCCGAACGAGGGCAGCAGCCGGGTGCCGTCCCCCGAATGACAGGAGTCGAAGAAGCCAGTCAGGCTTACGCCGTCGGGAAGCAGGTCGAAGATTTCCCCGAGATCGTCGTCGATAATCAGGTTTCCGTTCTGGAAGTCCACCGGGCAGAGGGCCTCGTCGTGCAGTTTCTCCTCGTTTCCGGCCTCCTTTTCGTCGCCGTCGAGATCGTCAATGTACGTTCCGTGACCTGCGTACTGCACTACCAGAACGTCTCCGGTGGTGCTGTGGGTGACCAGATCGAAAATTCCCTGGAGAATGTTGACCCTGGTGGCGTCGGTATCGAGGAGTGTCGTGACCTCGAACCCGAGCGACTCCAACTGCTTGCTCCAGGCTTGCGCGTCGGCCACGCAGCCATGGAGTTCGCTGCCGGGAGGGTACGCGTTGATCCCGATGCACAGCGCACGGCGGGTACTCACCGCGGGCTCCTCACGGGTGGTGGGCGACACCGCCCACGGTTCGCTCACCAAGCGGGTACCAAACGACTTCGGCTTTTTGCCAGTGATCCGACGGGCAACGCTCTCCATGGTCGACGCGTTGTCGTCAAAGCCTCCGTGCGAGGTAGCGGTGCTCCGTCGGGTCTCGGGTCCAGTCTCAGCCACCGACCAAATCACCTCGGCATTCGCCCTGGCGCCAGCCGTGCTGAAGAACTTCCGCAACTCGGGGTCCGCGTTGACGCACTCCTGCAGGCCCAGGATCGGCGTGAATTCTTCGTTCTCGAACGATGCGCGGACCAGATAGAGCAGCGACTTGCCGTACCCACCAGGGCAGGTGTCAGTCAGCTCGGTGTCCTGGGTCATGGTGAACATGGCGAGCGACTTGATGCCCTTCCCAGTCTCGGGCACCAGCTTCGCCTTGAAGGTGTCGGTGCGGACAGCCGGGGCCAGCAGGCTCACCGTGGAGAACTCCGGAACGCCGGCCTTCAGCGCGGTTGGCACAAAGTGGGAGTGGAAAATGGACCCGGCGCTATGCCCGACGGCGTGCACAGTGGTCTTGGGATGGGCGGACACGTATTTTGCCAGGGCTTTGGCAACATACCGGGCGCCGCCACCCGGCGCCGACGCATCCTCGGCGAACTGCTTCATCTCACCCCAGATCTTCTCCCCGTTGGCAGCCCGGGCCAGTAACTCGATCGCCCGGTCCTTCACATCACCGAGTACCCCCCGGGCGCCGGGCAGTGAACCGAACACCGCGTCAAGGAAACCGGTCTCCCAGACAAAGAAGATCGGATAGACACCGTTCGATTTCCACCATTCGCTCTGCAGGTGGGCGAGCTTCAACCCGGCGCCCTCGCTCACCAGCCCCCCGTGGGCGTACAGCATGATCGGCACCCCTTCGTCGACGGGCGCGAAGGCCGGAAGATGCTGCTCAAAAATGGCATCCACGTCAGCAGCAGTGGTACTGGTCTCCCCGCCGGCGGAGAACTTGCCACGGGTGAGGTTCACAATATGGGGTTTGAGGGCTGCGATCTGCTCGGCATTCAGCCCTGAGCCGCGTGGGCTGGTGGTCGCGGCGGTGGGGGTACTCATGGCTACTCCTTGGTGAGCGGCATTCCCTGGATGGCAGTGCCAGGGCCACGGCGACCGCACAGGACGCAGTATCCACTGCCTCTTGTTACTGGGGTGTTACTGGGCGTTTCGTGCTTGACGGCCAGCGTCGCTGAGGTGGATATTTCAGGTAGCTACCCAGCGGGTCACCAGGTGTCGCGGGCAGGCCGCAGGGAGGGGTGCCAGTTGTGGGCGTGATGCTCGGTCCGGGGAGCCACACCGGGGAGCTACGCCCGCTGACCATCCTCGCCGAGGGTCCCTTCACCCTGGGCCCGGCTGGTCCGATGACGACGACGCTCCGGGTGCCGGTTGAGCGCATTGGCGGGGGGCCACGCGGGGCACGGTTCGACGTCGTCGTTCGCGGTCCCGAAGGCAAACCCCTGGACCTGTTTCTCGGCGAGGACGCAGACCCGTGGATGCTGATGGACGAGAGCCCACCCAGTGACCTGGGGGAGCTGCTGGCTGACCGGCGGTTCCTCGCGCAACATACCTACGCGGTGGCGGCGTCGACCCTCGCCGCGTTCGAATCGACTCTGGGACGCCGGATGGGCTGGGCCCGTGGGCGACGGCTGAAAATTCACGCCTATGACACCGTGCCCTACGCCGACTCCGGCTACGACCGGGAGGAGGGAGTAATTCGGTTTGGGCATCGCAGGGATGGCCGGGAGCGGCTGTCGGTGCCGTTGGCACTCTATCGGGACCTGGTGGCGCATGAGGTGACGCACGCCATCCTCGCCGGCTACCGGACACGCTGGTCGGACCAGTTCGCGTCTCTCGACCAGTTTGCCCTTCATGAGGCAATCTCCGACCTGGTGGCCATGCTGTCGGTGTTCTCGTCGGCGGATCGGGTGGAACAGTTGCTGGACCCGTTGGGATCCGGCGCGACGGACCTGGCCGGGTTGGATGAGCAGATCCTGCTGAGTGGTCTGTTCAGTTTCGGGGACGGACTCTTCTCCCATGGACCTGCACGCCAGTCCATGCGGGCTCCGGTACCCGCGGACTGGCGCACCCTGCCGGATCCTCATCGCCGTGGTGAGCCGATTGTTCAGGTGATCCTCAACGTTGTGGCGCGCCTCTGGAAGATTCGGCTGGACCAGCCCGGTGGCAGGTCGAGTCTTTTCCAGGTGGCGAAATCGGGGGCGAAGGTGGGCGAGCAGGTGCTGGCCATGCTGATTCGCGGACTCGGCTACATGGCGCCGGTAGACGTGACCTGGACCGATCTCCTGCGCGGGATCCTGTCCGCCGACCTGGTGCTGGTACCCCAGGACAGGTACCACTATCGGCAGGTGGTGCGGGATGCTTTTGCGGAGGTGGGGGTGACCGTGGACCCTGATGACTTGCTCTCCGGAACTGCTGCCATGAGTAGCCTCAGGTACCCGGTGCGGCTTTCGGCGTTGGGGACGGACCCCGAGGAGATCGTCAGGTTCATCTGGGAGAACGGCGACCTGCTGCGGGAAACCGCGATGGATGAACGGCATTCGATCACTGTGGACCGGGTGCGCCCGAGTATCAGGGTCAGCCCCGACGGCTTCGTGGTGTCGGAGATTGGTGCCTCGTTTGTGCAGGAGTTCACTATTGGGCGTACGGAAATGCGCCGCCTCGGTCTGACGGGGCCCGGACCGGTGACGGTCAGGGGCGGCGGGTTGCTCCGCTTCGACGAGGGGGGCCACCTCTGTTACGCGGCGTTGAAGCCGGTCTACGATGCCGGGCGGCAGCAGGACATCCGGCGGGCCAAGGCTCGCGATGCGGCGATGCTCGCTGAAATTACCGCCGCCGGATCCCGGGCTGGCGGCGCGCCCGAGAAGCTCACGTTCCATCGGCAGGGCCGGGGACGGTAGCCGGGCCGCACCTACGGCGCAGTGCCCCATGCCAGGCCTTTGGCTGCGGTCGGCGCCTCCAGTTGGGCGCGCTGGGTAAACCTCCCACCGCGCAGGTCCGCGCTGACCTGCTTCAGTACTTCCCGGCGGCTTTTCATCGGGTCGTCCTTAAGTGCCTTGAGCAGGAAATAGCTGAAGGCGCCGTTATATCGGCCGGAGAAGTCGGCGTCGGCGGCTGTCTGATCCGACCGGCAGGCCGCGAAGAGCACAGGTTTGGCTTTCCTGTCGGACCGGACCAGATCACGGAAGGCCCGCGGATCCGCCGACTCGGTCAGCTCCAGACCGAGCGGCGTGGGCGGCGGCACGAACCGCGGTCTCCTGGTGGGCAGCAGGTCAAGTGCTCTGAGGCCGGAGCCACTGTGGCAGGTGTCGAGAACGACGTCGAGCAGGACGCCGTCGGACAGGGTACCTAGTAGGTCATGCAACTCGTCGTCGAGAATCAACGTTGCGGCGTCCCACTGGTCGCCTTTCTGCCGCATGTCGAAGGTGACAAAAGCTTCATCGGCGCCATCCGGCTCATCTCCCGACGCATCGAGAACCTGGGTGCCGTGGCTGGAGAAGGTGAACACCAGGTAATCCCCCGGCTTGGCCCGCTTGATCATCGCCTGCAGCTTCCCAACGACGGCGGCCTTCGTCGCCTTGGAATCCAGCAGCATCGTGACGTTCCGCTTCGCGAAACCGTACTGGCCGGTGAGCAGGGCGGCAAAGTCCTTGGCATCGTTCACGCAGCCATTCAGCCAGCCGTTGGTCGGGAGGTTCTCAAACTTGTTGATGCCGACACAGAGTGCGTACTTGGACATAGCGCAGATCCTCCCACGGGCCCTGCCCCATCGCAGGTATGCCGCAACCTAGCGGGTCCGGTGTTACTGCTGCGTTACCGGCCGGCCTTGAGAGCCCGGTAGGTGGCCATCTGCCGATGCCTGCGCTGCAAACTATCGCGTCGCGGCGAGACGGCGGCGTCCGCAGCCTCGGCAGTCAGGTCGATGTGGCGTTCGCCGTAGTGCCACAGCAGCACGTCGTCGAGGAGCCGGTCCGGGCCGGGCGAGTACCGGTGGTCCAATGCACGGCGTACCGAGGTGATGGTGTCCGCCTGGAGTAACGAGGCGAGGGCCGTCGTCGTCGTCAGTCCGTGAGCGGCGAGCAGTTCGGCCGCCCAACCCCAGTTGTCGTCGGACTTCCGGTCGACGTGGGGGAGTAAAGTCTGCCAGACGTCCCGCACCCGGTTGGGGGTGAGGGGGGCGCTTCCCTCGCCGTCCTCGTCCCAGAACCCGGTGACAGTTTCATACCGTTCGTGGAGTTCGGCGAATGCTGACTCCACCGATTCGAGCATTGCCGCGGTGCCGGTGAACTGGCGGTCGAAGTAGGGGCTCCAGGCGCGCGGGTTGGAGGCCTTGAACCGGATGTCATGTTCAATTTCTGACCAGGCGTGCGCGAGCACGGTGCGAATCTGCACCTCGAGCATGTAACTGCCGCCCGCCTTTGCCGCAGGATCAAGGGCCCGTTGGTACTCCTTGACGGCGTCGCTCTGGATTGTCCTCAGGATCAGGTGCCGGCTGGAGTAGCCATAGGTGCCGGACTCGATGGTGCCGATGTCCTTTTCGCGGTCTCCGCGGCAGTCGAATTCCTGGCGTTGTCGCTTGATCAGGTTGGCTGCAACGTCAACCTCGTGCGGCAAGGTGGTGATCACCCGGACCCCGACGACGTCGGTCAGGTTGCGCAGCGGATCTGGGAACACCAGGGTGGGGAGATCCCCTGGAACGGCTGCGGCGAGCATCCGGGAGGCCTTATCGCGGAACGACTGGACAGTTTTGGTCCGGGCGGTGACAAACAGGGGGCTCAACTCGGAGCCGACGAAGATCTCCTGGATCCCTGCCTGCATCTGCCGGGTCACTTCTTCAAGGTGCGGGCGCACCCGATCAAATTCGCGGGTGCTCGCTTCCACCGCGGGGCGGAGACGGTCATCCAACTGATCCCAGGCGCTCATTAAGACTCCTCCGACGATGGCTTCAGGCCATCCTATCGGCCGGGTCGGACAGTCCTGCTGGAGCGCTGGCTAGAGCGGGCCGCCGATCTGCCCCTGGGCTACGCTTCCAATGTGGACAACCTTTCCCGACGCACCTTGCTGGGTGCCGCTGTCACTCTTCTGGCCGCAGGTGCAGCGGCCGCACTCGCGGGCTGTGCCCCCGGCGGATCGGCTGGCCCCACCAAGAATCCGGAGGACCCCGTGACACCCCAGCGCTACGCCTATGGTGACGATCCGAGCCAGTTCGCCGAGCTGTACCTCCCGTTGGGCGAACGCCGGTCGGGCGCCGTCGTCATCATTCACGGCGGCTACTGGGGTGCCGGCTACGGACTGGATTTGGGTCAACCCCTTGCCGAAGACCTGGCGTCCCGCGGTTACGCCTGCTGGAATCTTGAATACCGGCGAGCCGGTAACGGCGGTGGCTGGCCGGAGACCTTCGACGATGTGAGTGCCGGGATAGACCTTCTGGCGACGGCGGCGGCTGAGCACAGCCTCGATTTGGGTACAACTACAGCGCTCGGTCATTCGGCGGGCGGCCACCTGGCGGTCTGGGCCGCGGGACGGTCAACCCTTCCCAGCGGCGCACCGGGGGCTGGGACACCGTTGGTGCCGCTGACCGGCGTCGTCAGCCAGTCGGGTGTCCTGAACCTTACGGAAGCCCACGGGTTGGGGTTGGGCGGCGGAGCAGTCAGCAACCTGTTGGGCGTAGATCCGGCCGAAGGTCCAGAACGATACCGGCTGGCCGATCCGATGACCGGGATTCCCCTCGCCGTTCCGGTGCTGGCCCTCCACGGTGAGGAGGACTCGACGGTGCCGCTCAGCCAGTCGGAGAGCTATGTGACCGCGGCAGATGCCGCTGGAGCGGATGCTGAGCTAATTATGATTCCCGGCGATCACTTCGCCATGATCACGCCGGGAACCGACGCCTGGACACGGGTGGTGCAGGCGGTGGATCGGCTCATGGCGGCGTAGGAACCGTTGGCTGCCCGGACCAGGCACAGGCCGCAACGAATTACTGTTGGCCTGGGTTCGGGGATACCGTAATCAGACCGACTGAAAGGCGCCCATCGATGAGTGGCACCACCATTGCCGTGCTTGAAATTGGGGGCACCCACCTCACCGCCGCTCTGGTGGAATCCGGAACGTGGCGCATTGACCGGGAATCACTGGCCCGGGTCGACCTGCAGGCCCAAGGCACCGCGGCGAGCCTGGTTGAGGAAATCGGAGTTGCCGCCGATGCGCTCGGGGGAGCACCGGGAGCCACCTGGTCGGTGGCGATCCCCGGACCATTCGACTACGACCAGGGGATCGGCCGATTCGAACACGTGGGGAAGTTTGACAGCCTGAACGGCTTCGACCTCGGTGCAGCCCTGATGGAGCGGATCACACCGACGCCCGGCGCTATCCATTTCCTTAATGACGCCGATGCTTTCGGGATTGGCGAATACGCCCTCGGCGCCGCCCCGGGTATTGACCGTGCCGTGTGCATCACTTTGGGAACCGGCGTCGGGTCAACCTTCCTGGTCAACGGGATACCCGTAAGTACCGGGCCGACCGTCTCCCCGGATGGGAGCATCCATCACGAGCTGTACCGGGGCACCCCGCTGGAAAACACCGTGTCCCGTCGGGCCATCCGGGCCGCATTCGCTGAGGCTACCGGGGTGGATCCGGCAACGGGTCCCGACGTTCATACCATCGCGGACCTAGGCCGCTCCGGTGACGAGTCCGCGCGGCGGGTGCTTGACGACGCGTTTGGTGCCCTCGGGGAAACACTGGCGGTGGTGCTTAAGCGCTTCGACGCCGGGATTCTGGTGATCGGTGGATCCATGTCCAGGTCCTGGGACCTGGTGGAGCCTGCCATCCGCGCCGGCCTGCGGCTCGCGGACCAGGGTCTGGCGAATTTCAGAATCAAGCAGGCAATCCTGCCCGACGACGCCGCGCTGGTGGGGGCGGCCTACTGGGCGGCACTGCGTGAGAGCGATACTGCGTGAAAGTGATCGAACCGACGGCCAGGGCTGCTGGGAGCACCTGACCCGGCTGTCAACGGCGTGTGCTGACAGCCGGAGCCGGGTTACTCTGAGGGAATTTCGGCGTCGGGTGTTTCTTCGAGGTAGGTGGCCTTCCAGGTGCCATCCGTGTAGACAACCGTTGCCGAGTAGATGGTGCCGGCTGGGTCGAATGGGCGGGTCTCCTGGATCTCGCCTGCCTCGTCGAACGAGGTAAACGCGTCGGGATTGACGGTTATCAGTGCGTCAACCTTTACACCTTCGGCCACCTCATCAGCGGGTGTGGTGACGATGATCTGCTTGACCTTCGGCTGACCACCGAGAATCCAGCCGCCATCGTCGTAGATGGTCGCAAATTTTTCGGCCTCCGCGGTGGCGGCTCCGGCGCCATCAAGGGCGGCAGTGAGCTGTTCGGTCTCACCGGTCCGCTGGTTGTACGACTTCAACTCGAAGACGTGGTGGAGGAATGCCCGCGCGCCTTCGGGACTCGCCTCAGCCATGAGGTCGTTGGTCTCCGGGGGCTGAATGTTCTGCGCGGGCGCGGTTGAGCTCGCGGGGGTGGGCGCTGCAGCCTCCGAACGGGCAGCGGATTCGGTGGATTCGCCGCACGCCGTCAGCGTGGCGAGTGCGATCACGGCGATGGCCGCGGCATTTTTGATCTTCATGGGATCCCCAAAGGTCGTAAAATCTGGTCCCGCTCAAGGCGGCGTACCGGCCCATCCTAGCCGTAGCCTTAGGCAACTAGGCTCGGGATCCTTTGACTGTGCCTGAGATCACAGGAGTTAGGCACCGGTGGCATCGCGATTTTCTGATTGCGGCTGGGCCGGGTATCGGTGAGGATGCTAACTTGTTAGCGTGCTCACCGTGATCGGGGAAACCCTCATAGACGAAGTCATCAGCGATGTCGCCTCACCTCGCGCCCATGTGGGTGGGAGCCCTATGAACGTGGCCGTGGGGCTGGCCCGGTTGGGACATCCTTGCCGGTTCATCGGCCGCTGGGGGGACGACGAGTACGGCCGGATGATCCACGAGCACCTGAGCAGCAATTCGGTGCTGACTCCGATGGGGCCAGACAATAACCCCACAAGTATTGCCACCGCACGCCTGGATCCAGCCGGCGGAGCCTCCTACACCTTCCAGCTCGTGTGGGACCTGCCCACCGTCCGTGAGCAGAAGGACCAGATCCTCGACGGCACCTCCCTCCTGCACACCGGCTCAATTGCCACCATGCTGGAGCCGGGTGCAACCCAGGTGCTCGCCGTCGTCCAATATGCCCATCCGCTGGCCACTATCTCCTACGACCCGAACTGTCGGCCGAGCATCGTCACCGACGTGGACTTCGCCCGAGCGCAGGCCGAGAAATTTGTTGCGCTTGCCGACGTTGTCAAGGCTTCCGACGAGGATCTTGAATGGCTTTATCCGGGCCAGACCGTGTTTGACACAGCCCGCCAGTGGATCGCACGCGGACCAGCCATGGTGGTGGTGACGCGTGGTTCCCTCGGGCCGTGGGCCGTCGTCACCCGCGGCGAAACCTCGGTCCCAGCTCCCGCCACCCAGGTGGTGGACACTGTCGGCGCAGGGGACTCGTTCATGTCGGCGCTGCTGGGCTCGCTGGTGGACCGCGGTCTGGTCGGCGCGCCCCAGCGGAATGAGCTGCGCCACATATCCGTTGAACAGTTGGAAGCAGTTCTCGCCTATGCAGCAAAGGCGGCGGCCGTGACCGTCTCACGCGCCGGTGCGAATCCACCCGTACGCAGCGAGCTAGTAGCAGACCCCCAGTGAACCAGGAGCAATAATGACCCGCGATCCCTACGCCGACCTCCCCGCAGTCCCCGAATTTACCCTCACCAGCACCGACGTCGAGCACAACCAGCCGCTGGACGTCAGGCACGCCTCGGGAGCGATGGGCATCGAAGGCGGGACGGACCTGTCACCCCAGCTGTCCTGGAGCGGGTTCCCTGAGGGGACCAAAAGCTTCGCCGTGACGGTCTACGACCCGGACGCTCCAACGGCCAGCGGGTTTTGGCACTGGGCGGTCTTCAACGTTCCGGTGAGCACCACGTCTCTGCCCTCCGGTGCCGGCGTGGACGGCAGCACCGACCTGCCCCAGGGTGCCATCCAGTTAAAAAACGACGGCGGCTTCAGTGGCTTCATCGGTGCTGCGCCTCCGGCTGGCCATGGGTCGCACCACTATCACGTGGTGGTGCATGCAGTAGACGTGGAGAACCTGGAGGTGCCAGCGGAAGGCAGCAACGCCTTCCTCGGATTCAACCTCTTCTCCCATACCCTGGGACGTGCCCGGCTGATCCCCACGTTCGAGCAGTAGGTCACTTCATCGGCTGTCCCAGGCGGCAGTCACCGGCCTCACCCAGGACGCCTTACTCAACCCAAAGACTGGAAATCGGCTTATGTTCATCCTGTTTGGTTTCAAGACCGCTGTCCGGCACTTGTTCAGCTTTCCCAGCACGTGCCAGTACTGCAACCAGCATGTCGCGCAGCGGGTCGAGGAACGCGCTACCCGCTTCACTTTGTTCTTCATTCCCCTGTTCACTACCCGGCGCCGCTACGGCACCACCTGTTCCAACTGTGGTGGCTCGACTGCGCTTTCCAAACGGGAGAAAGAGGCGCTAGCTGGCTGATCTGGGCGGTCCGGCACTAGCTGCCACGGGTAGGCTTAGATTACCTTGCTGCTTGAGCCGCCCGTTTATAAAGGAGTACCTGCATGCGCCTGGTCGCCAGCGACATGGACGGAACGATCGTCGGCCACGACGGCAAGATCAGTCCCCGGACAGTTGAAGCGTTTCAGGCGTGCCTGGATGCGGGAGTCGAAGTGGTTTTTGTCACTGGCCGGCCACCGCGATGGCTGGACCCGCTGCGTGAGCAACTGGGACACCGCGGCACAGTCATCTGCTCCAACGGTGCAGTGACCTACAGCCTTCACAACGAGAAGGTGTTGAGCGCTCACCTGCTGGAGCACAGCAACATTCTGGCGGCGCGCGAGATCATCCTTAATCTTTACCCCGCCGCCTCGTTTGCCGCCGAAACTGTGGGCGGCTTCCACATTGAACACGGGTTTGCTGAAGAGGGTTCGGTGGAGCTGCTCGCCGGAGCCGTGGCCATGCCGCTCGCAGATTCCCTCGCGGGAGAGCGAGTGATCAAATTCCTGGCCAGGGAACGCGAGGTGTTGCCTGATCACTTCCTGAATACGGTCCGCCCAGCAGTGGCCCACCTGGTTACCGCCACCCACTCGGCACCGAGCATCGCCCTGCTTGAGATGTCGATGCCAGGCATCAACAAGTCAGTGACCCTCGCCGAATTTGCCGCGGGCCGCGGGATCAGCCAGACTGACGTCGTCGCCTTCGGAGACATGCCCAACGACGTGCAAATGTTGGACTGGGCCGGCACCGGATACGCCATGGCCTCCGGGCACCCGGAAGCGATTGCTGCCGCCGATCTGCAAGCCCCGGCCTTCGAGGACGACGGCGTGGCGCAGATTCTTGAGGAACGCCTCGCCGCACTCAAGGCCGCCCGCTAGGGATGCTGCCCTACCTGCGGAACGTTGGACCAGGCGGGGAGCAGCGGAGGCTGGCTCTCTCGCATCGCGGGTTCTCGCCCGACGGGTTGGAAAACTCCATGGTCGCCTTCGCCGCCGCCGTCGAGCTGGGTTTCGGCTATCTGGAGATTGACATCCGCACCAGCCGCGACGGCGTGGTCATGGTGTTCCACGACGAGCTGCTGGACCGCGTCTGCGATGCCGTCGGGCCGGTGGCCGATCGCACGGTGGAGGAACTGGCGGCCGTCCTCGTCCAGGGCGTCGAACCGATTCCCACCCTGGAGGAGGTACTGATCCGGTGGCCAACCATGAAATTGAATATCGACATCAAGGACGACGCCTCAGTGGAGCCTTTTGTTGAGCTGGTGGAACGGTGGAGTGCTCATGACCGGGTGCTGGTTGCGTCCTTTTCGGATCGGCGGCGGCTCAGGGTGCTGAAACTGTTGTCCCGGCCGGTGGCATCGTCGGCAGGGAGGGTATGGTCGGCGTCGCTGTGGTTGCTGAGCCCGCTAGGCCAGACGCGGCGACTCGCCCGCCTGGCTCGGGTCGATTGCCTGCAGGTGCCCGTGCAGCACGCCGGGGTTGTGGTGGTGACCGAACGCTTCATCAGACGGTGCAAGAAGGCCGGGCTGCCGCTTCATGTCTGGACTATCAACGACGTCGAGTCGATGGACCGGCTGCTATCGCTGGGCGGCGGTGTGGACGGCCTGGTGTCCGATCGCGCAGATCGGTTGGCCACCGCCATGCATTCCCGCGGGCAGTGGCCCCAGAGCACCTGAGCCCGGTCCGGTTGTCCCGTCCTACGGCCAGAGAAGAGTGCCTCACCCGCAGGTGCGCTGCTTGCCAACCACTATCCTGCAGCTGCGGCACTTTCCTGGCCCCGCGTGGCCTACCGAAGGACCGGGTCGGTCAGCGTTCTCAGATATTCGAGGGCGCGCGGGCCGTACTGAGCCATCGATGCGTCGTCGGCGTGAATCAGAAGCCGTAGCCAGGACCCATATCGGTGAATCCGCGCCAATTGGAGGGCAGGCTCGACCGCTAGGCGCAGCTCGGCCACCGGAGCATAGTCAGTCCAGCACTCCAGGTAGGCCGTGATTACTTGCTGGATCCGCGGGTCGTCAACTGTGGTTCGCCACTGTTCCTGCATCACGGTCAGCGGAACATACAGCGAACTGAAGGGGTGCGCCCAATAGGAGTCACCGAAGTCGAAGAACCGTAGTGGGGCTGTGGTAGTTCCCGGGATGAAGGCATTGCCCGAGTGGAGGTCGTTGTGTTCAAGGCTCAGGGGCACTCCTGATGCCAGGACGATTGCGGCAGCCTGCTCAAGGGCCGGGATGCTGGCGAAGACGCCGTCGGCGGCCTGCGCTGAGAGGTGCAGGGGATGCTCGGGGGGTAGGCCCGTGTGAAGGAGCAGTTGGTTGCTGGCGAAGTTCCCGGCAATTCCTGGATCCATGCTGACCAGGCCTGCAGCGGCCAGCGAAGCGCCGTGTGGAATGAGTTGCTGTTGGAGATCAGCGAAGTCCTTCGCCACCCGGACCCATAGTTGGTAGTCCGCCGAATTGAGGGAGGCGAGGGTCTTCCCATGGTCAGGGGTGAGCAGCCAGCCCTTGGCTGGTTCGATGGCCAGGGGTGCCACAACATGGTCGGGCACCAGTTCGGACATGCGGGCCACGAGTGTGGCCTCCGTAAACTGACCGGGGTTGTTCTCCTTAAACCAGAGCCGTCCATGATTGGTTGACACGGTGAGTTGGGTGGACCAGAACCGGGTCCGGGCCGGCTCCAGGGGCCCGGTCTGCGTGAGGTTGCAGCTTTCGAGCACCTGGGTGATCCACTGCTGTACACCGATACGCCACTCCCGTGACGTCCAGACTTGCTGCAGATCCATCAACTGGTCTCCCGACTGAACCCGTCCAGTAACCCGATCCTTAGCATCACACCAGTTTAGGCACCGTCAGCCGCACAGGAGGCGGCATCGGTGGGTACAGCCCGCCGATCAAACGAAGGTTTCGAGCCAGTCGATTGCGTCGCGTTCGGAAGTGAAGAACCGGGCTGGGTGTGCAGCGTTGTCGGCAAACGCTGCAACCACACGATCGACTGGATCCTCCCCAACCAGAGCAATGGCAGAGATCCCCTCCTCATCGCAGAAGGCGCGGCGGGCGGCGTTGGTGAATGTCACAGCTGTCATGCTCATGAGAATCCGGCGGGTTCCGGGGTTGAGGAGGGACGCGTCGAGGGCGGCTCGGGCCTCGCCGACCGTCACCACGGTGGAAGGGTGCCACCACACGTGCAGGATGCCGTCTTCACGCAAGGTGAGCCGTTGTGTTTCGTCGACGACTGCACAGCGTTCAGTGAAAGTGGGAGAAGAATTGTTCATAATACGCCCCGAAGTTTTAGCAATTCCATTGAACCTTAAAGTAAGTACTTCCTGATTGCTTCGTCGCAGGCGCTCATTTGGATGTGTTCACTCCTGATAAATTCTTGTTGACTAAACCCAACGACGGTCGCGGTCGCCTGCTTAACCCCAAGGCCCTCGGTCGAAATGGCAGCGTCGGCAGTGCCTGCCTCCTCCAAGATCGCCTGTAGCTCGCCTGCACGGTGTAGATGCCACTCCAATCCCGGGTCGTGGGAGCCATGACGACGGCGTAGTCTGTTTCGGACCGTGGTGAGTGGGGCATCCAAGCGAATCGTAACCAGTCCAGATCGACTACCGCATAAGGTACTCCATCGGCGGTCAGGATGGTCGAGGCTGCCTGGTCAACGGACGTCTTTCCCGCCCCCACAGTTCCGTTGAGGAAGACACACTGCATCGGTCCGCTCATTTCCTCAGCCTAACCTCGTGACGCGGGCGAGCCTTTACCCCGCCGGATTCTCAAGGGTAGCCCTTGAGGCTTGAGCGAGCAGTCCAACAAGTTCGGTCTCCACCTCGGCGAAGGTCCGGTAGCCGTCGTCGGACCCGAAATGCCCGCCCCCGGGGACGACGACCAGCCTGCCACCGAGCCTGCTCGCGAGACTGGCGGTAATCGCCGGAGCTACCACCGGGTCGTTGTCCGATCCGATGACCGTGCACCGGGGTATTACCAGTTCATCGACAAACCCGCTGTCGGCGGTGAAGCCGTCGAGGAGAGGGAGGGAGTCGATGGGCTGGGCGAACCCGGCGACAAGGATCAGGCCCCCGAGCGACCAGCCCGGTTCCAGGGACGCCAGGTAGCGAAGAGCCGTGATGCAGCCGAGGCTGTGGGCGACGATCACCGTCTCCGCCGACGGATGGCCGATCGACGCGTGGAGTGCGGCTGTCCACCCTGCAGTGGTGGGCTCGTTCGGGGTGGGTAGTTCCAGCACGGTCACCCGGTCCCGAAGCGTCGAGAAGCGGGACTTGAGCCAGGGAAACCAGTGCTCACCCGGTGACGCCTGGTATCCGTGGACCACGAAGATGTTCATTCGGCTCAGCCCAGCTTCGACGGGCGGGACCCCTTGTCGGAGGCGTCGACGTCGTTGGGACCGGTGACATGTTCGCTGCCCCGCCAGCGGGCGAGACTGTTCATTCCGTGGTAAATCACGAGGGTTGCGGCTGTACCGAGGGCGATGCCTTCGAAGGTGAGTTCCCCAATAGTCCAGGTGAAGTTGGCGATCCCAACGACGAGGGCAACGCCAGCGGTCGACAGGTTGATGGGGTTGGAGAAGTTGACCTGATTCTGCACCCAGATCCGGACTCCAAGGATGCCGATCATGCCGTACAGCACCACTCCGGCGCCGCCCAGGACGCCTGGTGGGACGGTGGCGATCAGCGCACCGAACTTCGGGAACAGGCTGAGGAGAATGGCGACAATTCCGGCCACCCAGTAGGCGGCCGTCGAATACACCCGGGACGCTGCCATCACGCCGATGTTCTCCGCATAGGTGGTGGTACCGGAGCCGCCGCCGGACCCTGCGAGCATGGTGGCGAGGCCGTCGGCCATCAGGGCGCGACCGGTCACGGGGTCGAGGTCGCGCCCGGTCATGGCCGCCACCGACTTCACGTGCCCGATGTTCTCGGCGACGAGCACCAGGACAACCGGGATGAACAATCCCACCACTGACAGGTGGAACTCGGGGGTCTGGAACGGAGGAAGGCCGATCCAGGCGGCATCGCCGATGGCGGTGAAATCCACTTCCCCGCGGAGCATGGCGACGATGTAACCGGCGACAACGCCCACGAGGATTGATAGTCGCCCTAGGATCCCCTTGAGCAGGACGGTCACCAGGAGGATAACCACCACGGTGATGAGCGCGGTCAGGGGCGCCTGCTCGAAGCTGGATTTTGCTGTGGGGGCCAGGTTGAGGCCAATCAGCGCCACGATGGCACCGGTGACGATCGGCGGCATCACCACCTGGATCCACCGGGACCCTGCCTTATGCACGACCGCGCCGATGATGGCGAGGACCGCACCGGCCATGATGATCCCGCCAAGCGCGCCCGCTGCGCCGTGCTGGCTTTGGGCGGCGGCAATCGGCGCGATGAAGGCGAAGCTAGACCCGAGGTAGCTGGGGACCTTTCCTGCGGTGATAATCAGGAACAGGATGGTCCCGATGCCGGAAAACAGGAGGGTGGTCGCGGGTGGGAACCCGGTGATCAGCGGGACCAGGAACGTTGCGCCAAACATCGCGACCACGTGCTGTGCGCCGATGCCGACCGTCCGGGGCCAGCTGAGCCGCTCGTCCGGGGCGACAAACTGTCCCGGCAGGACATTCTTCCCATCGCCGTGGAGTGTCCAAGACGTACCGAGCCTGCTCATGGCTGTGCCTTCCAAAGATGTGGGGTGATCTGTCGGAAATCCTACCGCCCGCCGCGTGATGTTACGTTGCACTCATGTCATTCACTGTCGAAGGCCGCACAGTCCTCATCACCGGAGCCGCCAGCGGGATGGGCCGGTTGTATGCCGAACGCGCGGTCCGGGAGCGGGCCGCCGCCGTCGTCCTCTGGGATGTTGACGCCGGTGCGCTCCACGCGACCGCCGATTCCCTCGGAGGAGCGGGGTCGTCTGTGCACAGCTACGTTGTCGATCTTGCCTCGCTGAGTGAGATCACGACGGCGGCGGCCGCCGTCAGGAACGACGTCGGGATTCCCGCGGTACTGATCAACAACGCCGGGATTGTGCGTGGGAAGTACTTCTGGGAGCACGAGCAGGAGGCGGACATTGCACTGGTCATGCAGATCAACACCCTTGCGTTGATGCATTTGACCCGGGCGTTCCTGCCGGATCTCATCGCGTCGCAGGCAGAGGCACGCATCCTCAATGTCGCGTCAGCATCCGGTACCCTGGCGGTGCCCCGGATGAGCGTCTACACGGCATCGAAGTGGGCGGTCATCGGCTGGAGCGACTCGCTGCGACTCGAACTGCTCGAGGCGGGTCACCGTCATATTAAGGTCACCACGCTGATCCCCAGCTACATCCGGACGGGCATGTTTGAGGGGGCCAAAGGTCCTCTGTTCACGCCCCTGATGGATCCGGCCGACGTCGTCGACAAGGTCTGGCGGGCGGTGCTTGCCGGGCGTCCCCGGCTCCAGCTGCCATGGTCGGTGGCGTTGGGCAGTGCGCTACGTGGAATCTTGCCGCAGCCGGTATGGGATGTAATCGCCGGGCGCGTGTTCAAGGTGTACAGCTCCATGGAGCACTTCACGGGTCGTGCAAAGTGAACTCGGGGGTGGATGCAGCGACGGCCGGGGAACGGCTGCGCCGGACGTTCGATGCCGGGACCACCCGCCCGCTGGCCTGGCGGCGGGACCAGCTCAACGGGCTGATCCGCATGTGCGCCGAGCGGGAGACTGACTTCACCGACGCGCTGCATGCCGACCTCGGGAAGAGCCGCCTCGAAGGACTGGTTTCCGAGCTGTCGTTGGTCAGGGTCGAAGCCGAGTACGCCCTGCGGCACTTGACCGCGTGGTGCAGCGCCAAACAAGTGCCGGTGCCAGCCGGGCTGCTGCCAGCGACGGCCCACCGACAGGCGCAGCCACTGGGCGTGGTGCTGATCATCGGCCCCTGGAACTACCCGGTGCAACTGCTGCTGTCCCCGCTGGTTGGAGCGCTCGCCGCAGGGAACTGTGCAGTCCTGAAACCGAGCGAACTGGCCCCTGCCACGTCAGCGGTCATCGCCGGGCTGTTACCGCTCTACTGTGACGACACAGCTGTGGAAGTGGTGGAAGGCGGCCCCGAGGTAAGCACCGAGTTGCTCACCCACAACTACGATTCCATTTTCTTCACCGGCGGAGCACGCGTCGGAAGGATCGTCGCCCATGCCGCGGCCGAGCAGCTCACACCGGTCACGCTCGAGCTGGGAGGCAAGTCTCCCGCCGTCGTGATGGATGGGAACCTCCGCGCGGTGGCCCGGCGGCTGATCTTCGGCAAGTTCCTTAACGCGGGCCAGACCTGTGTGGCCCCCGATTACGTGCTCGTCGAGGCGGGGCTGGAAACGCAGTTGCTGCACCACCTGAAGAAAGCGCTCGCCGAGTTCTACGGCAGGGATCCGCAACGCAGCACCGACTACGGGCGAATCGTCAACGAGCCGCACTTCGATCGCCTGGTTGGACTTCTCAGTGGCGGCACCGTCTACGCCGGTGGGGCTCACGACCGTGCCACCCGATACCTCGAACCCACGCTGCTGACCGATGTCCCGCCGGACTCCCCGGTGATGCTGGAGGAAATCTTCGGACCTATCCTTCCCATCCTGACGGTGAGTGGGATGGACGAGGCAGTGAACTTCATCAACTCCCGTCCCAGTCCCCTGGCGGCATACCTGTTCAGCAACACGACGACGGCGCGGCAGGACTTCGAGGCTCGTGTGCGCGCCGGAGGGATCGGCCATAACGCCTGCAACCTGCACCTGACGGTGCCCGATCTGCCCTTCGGCGGAGTGGGGGATAGCGGTTCGGGCGCCTACCACGGCCGCTATTCCTTCGACACGTTCAGCCAGTTGCGCGGAGTGCTGTCCAAGGGCACCGGAATCGACACCCTACGATTGGCCTACCCGCCGCACAACGCCCTGAAGAAGTGGCTCCTGCGTCGGCTCCTCTGAGCTGGCGGCGGGATTCACGCCCCCACCCCTGAACTCCTTTCGCCGCACCTCACGGTTCGGCGGAGAGATTAGCCGCCGATGACTCCGTCAACCAGGGCCTTAGCCTCATCCTGGACCTGCTTGAGGTGGTCGGCGCCCTTGAAGGACTCGGCGTAGATCTTGTACACGTCCTCGGTCCCCGACGGGCGGGCAGCGAACCACGCGTTCTCGGTGGTGACCTTCAACCCACCGATCGACGCCCCGTTGCCCGGCGCGGTGGTCAGCCGGGCGGTGATGGCCTCGCCGGCGAGGGTGGTCGCCGAGACGTCCGACGGGGACAGCTTCCCGAGCGCTGCCTTCTGCTCCCGTGACGCCGCAGCGTCGATCCGCGCGTAGACGGGCGAGCCAAACCGGTCGGTCAGGCTGGCATAGTGCTGGGACGGCGTGCGGCCGGTGACCGCGGTGATCTCGGAGGCCAGCAGAGCCAGCAGAATGCCATCCTTGTCAGTGGTCCAGGGTCCGCCGTCGTGGCGCAGGAATGACGCCCCGGCAGATTCCTCCCCACCGAAGGCGAGCCCGCCGGAGAGTAGACCCGGCACAAACCACTTGAAGCCCACCGGCACCTCTTCGAGGGTCCGCCCCAGATCGGCGGCCACCCGGTCGATGATCGACGACGAGACGAGGGTCTTCCCGACGACGGCGTCAGCCCGCCAGTGCGGGCGGTTCCGGTAAAGATAGTCGATGGCCACCGCAAGGTAATGGTTGGGGTTCATGAGGCCCGCATCGGGGGTGACGATCCCGTGCCGGTCGGCGTCGGCGTCGTTCCCGGTGGAGATGTCGAACTCCGACGAGCGGGCAATCAGCGAGGCCATCGCCGACGGCGAGGAGCAGTCCATCCTGATCTTCTCGTCCCAGTCGAGCGTCATAAACGCCCACTGGGGGTCGACGGCGGGATTCACGACGGTCAGGTTCAGGTTGTGGGTTTCGCCGATGGCACCCCAATAGTCGACGGCGGCCCCGCCCATCGGATCGGCGCCGATGTGGAGACCGGACGCACGGATGGCTTCAAGGTTGAGGACGGTGGGCAGATCCTCGACGTAGTGCTGCAGGAAGTCGTAGGTTCCAATGCCGTCCGCCTGCCGCGCCTGGCTGGCGGGGACGCGCGGCACCTCGCGGAGCCCGCCTTCCATCAGGGTGTTGGCCCGGTCGGCGATCCAGTTGGTGGCGTCCGAGTCTGCGGGTCCGCCGTGCGGGGGGTTGTATTTGAATCCGCCGTCGCCGGGCGGATTGTGTGAGGGGGTGATGACGATACCGTCGGCTTGATCCGCGCCGCGGGCGTTGTAGGCAAGAATCGCGTGGGAGACGGCAGGGGTGGGGGTGTAGGCGCCGCGGGCGTCCACCTTGACTGTGACCCTGTTCGCGGCCAGGACTTCAAGGGCTGTCTGCTGGGCCGGCTCGGAGAGCGCATGGGTGTCCCGGCCCATGAACAGGGGGCCGGTGATGCCCTGCCCCGCCCGGTATTCGACGATCGCCTGGGTGATCGCAGCGATGTGCCCCTCGTTGAACGAGGCTTTCAGGGAGGACCCGCGGTGACCGGAAGTGCCAAACGCCACCCGCTGTGCCGGGTCGTCCAGGTCCGGGACGACGTCGAAATACGCGTCCAGAAGCGAAGAAACATTGACGAGATCGCTAGGGAGGGCCACTGTGCCCGCTCGGTTTGCCATTGCTACAGCATGCCAAAGAACTGTGACTATTACAGCCCCGGGTGGCAAATGCGCAGGGCGTTTCGGCCCTCTCCAGTCTGGGCTCAGGGTTTACGGGCGTGGATCCGTTCAATGGTGCCGGCTTTGAGGCGTTCCACCTCGACGACGACGAACCCGGCAGCCTGCACCAGGGGCAACTGGCGGCGGGTGAAGTGCTCGCCGGCCGTCCGGATGGTGACGCGCTCCAGCAGCCACTGCAGTGCGTAGATCGGGGGCCACGTGCTCGCCACGTGATCGAGGAGGAGCAGCCTCCCACCGGGCACCAGCACGCGCCAGGCCTCGCGGACGGCTGCCTCCGGATCAGGAATCCCGCAGAGCGATAATCCACAGATCACCGAATCAAACGAGTCGTCGTCGAACGGCAACTGTTCGGCGTTGCCTACCCGCAGGTCAACGTCGCGGCCCAGGCGGCGTGCCCGGTCAACTGCGACGGCGAGCATGGCCGGGCTGAGGTCAACCCCGGTGACCTGGGCGGTGGGCGGGAGATGGGGGAGGTTCAGCCCGGTACCGATGGCCACCTCAAGGACGCGGCCCCCGGCCCGGGCCCCCAACCATTCGCGGCCACCACCGAACCAGACCCGGTCCAGAAAAGCGATCTTTCGGTCGTAGCTCTCAGCGTTCTGTTCCCAGGCACGCAACACCCTGGTGGTTGGGTCCTCTGGTGTGGCCATTCGGCTTCCTGCCCGTTTCCTACGCCTACCGAATGAACGGCGGCGAGGCTAGATGTACCGGGACAGCTAGACCTGGATCTCACGCTTGAGGATCTTTCCCGTCGGCCCCTTGGGTAGGGCCTCCACCAGCACCACCCTGCGGGGGTACTTGTACGCGGCAACGCGCTCCTTGGTGAAGTCAAGGATTTCGGAGCTCAGCCGCTCCCGGGCGTCGTCGTCGGTCGGGGTAAGTTCTGCCTTGATGCCCACTACGGCCACAATTTCCTCACCCTGAAGGTCATCCGGTACGCCGATGACCGCGGCTTCCGCCACGGCGGGGTGTTCATAGAGGGCCTCCTCCACCTCGCGTGGGTAGACGTTGTAACCCCCACGGAGGATGACGTCCTTCTTCCGGTCGACGATGAAGATGGCTCCGTCCTCGTCGAACCGAGCCAGATCACCCGTGCGGAACCAGCCGTCGGGGATGGCGGCCGCCGTGGCATCGGCGTTGTTCCAATACCCCTTCATCACGCAATGACCACGAACAGCGAGCTCACCCACCTCCCCGGTAGGCACCTCGACTCCGTCGGTGTCGAGCATCCGCACCTCAACGCCGTCCACCGGTATTCCGATCGAGCCCGGCTTGCGGATCGTTCCGCGCCGGTTGAAGCTGACGATCGGCGATGTCTCGGACAGGCCGTACCCCTCGAGTAGTTCCGCAGCGAAGACCCGTTCAAACTCGTGAAGCACCTCCACCGGCAACGCCGACCCGCCTGATACGGCCACGCGCAGCGACGACAGGTCGGTTTCGGCGACCGACGGATGCCGCAGCATGGCGATGTACATCGTGGGGACGCCCTCGAAGATCGTCACGCGGTCGCGCGCAATAATTTCCAACGCCTTCCCGGGCTCGAACCGGGGGAGCAGCGTCACCGTGGCCCCGGTCAGCACCGACGCATTCAACGCGCAGGTTTGTCCGAAAATGTGGAAAAACGGAAGGCCGCCGAAGAGCACGTCGCCCACCTTGGTTCCCATCAGGTCCCGCGAAATCTCGGTGTTACGCTGCAAATTTGAGTGAGTCAGAGCGGCACCTTTGGGGCGTCCGGTGGTCCCGGAGGTGTACAGCAGGACGGCGGTGTCATCTGCATCGACTGTCGCGACAGCCGGATCCGGTTCTATTGCACCCAACTGCTGCATGAACGTCGCCCCGTCAACGGTGATGACCTCGAGTGGGGCGTCCTGATCAGCAGCCGACTGTTCTGCGCCTTTCGTTGCCTCCCCGACAATTCCCTCCCAGGCAAAGACCAGACGGGCGCCAGAATCGGTCAGGTGATAGGCCACCTCGCGGGCCTTCAGGAGGGGATTGAGGGGGACCACCACCGCTCCGAACCGAAGGACGCCATAATAGATAAACGCCATTTGAGGAATATTGGGCATGATGAGCGCCACCCGGTCCCCGGCCCGCACGCCCTTCTGCGCCAGCAGGCGGGCCACCCGCTGACTCCATCCGTCCAGCGCCGCGAAGGTAAGTTCAACGTCGTCGAGCTTGATGCTCACCGCGTCCGGGTGCACCTGGGCGGTGGAAGCGAGGTTGTTGGCGAGGTTTGGCACGTGATCTCCTTCGATCATTGCGGGTTACCGGTGAGTAACAGTCTCATTCATGGCACGCCGGCGCGCAATACCGGTTACACCGACGAGGGCGTCCGCCCCCACTGAGCCTCAAGCTGCGCCGAAACCGACAGCAGTTGAGCCTCGGCGCTGGGGCGTCCGATCAACTGGATGCCCATGGACAGGCCGCTATCGGTGGTCAGGGTGGGCAGGGTGATCGCCGGCAGTCCGCAGACATTGACCATCGACGTGTAGGGGGAGTATTGGCACTGTCTCATGTAATCGACATCGCCCTCATCCGAGTCATACCAGCCGATCGGGCGGGGCGTCTGGCCCAGCGCCGGCGTCAGCATGAGGTCGTACAGCGAGTAGTCGGCGATGCTCTGCTGCTCAAACTGCCGCAGAATATCGATGGCGGTGACCAGCTCGGCCGCACTGCGGCCCAAGGCACGGTGTCGCATATCACGGGCGAGCGGGGAAAGCAGCGCTTCGCGATCCGTTGGGATGGGAGCGGCTGCCAGGGCGGCGGTCCAGACCAACTGGAAGGCCTGATGGTAGCGGGGATCGTAGCTGATGTCGGCGTCGACCACGTCGTGCCCCGCAGCCCCGAGAGCCTTGATGCCCTGCTGGTAGGCGGCCACGGCCTCAGGGTCCAGGACAATGTCATAGGCACTGGCGAAGGGCGAGACGGTGCTGGCACCGATCCGGAACTTACCCTCCGCCCGCAGGGCAGCGTCGAGGAATGACGCCGATCCCGGCACGGCGCTGGTGGCCCGGTGATTGGGCTCGGCCACCATCGCGTCCAGCAGCAGTGCGGCGTCGGCGGCGGTCCTGGCCAAGGGCCCTGCCACCACGAACTGGCCTAGGTCCGCCTGCCCAGATAGGGAAGGAATCCGCCCCCGGTTGGGTTTCAGCCCGATCAGGCCGGTTGCCGAGGCCGGAATGCGAACCGACCCGCCGCCGTCGCTTCCTGGCGCGAACGGGATCATGCCGGCCGCGACCGCGGCGGCGCTGCCGCCGGAGGACCCGCCGGGGCTAAGCGAGGGGTCGAGCGGGTTCCTGGCCGGCGGTGCAATGGTGTTCTCGCTGTGGCAGCTCAGACCGAATTCGGGCACCTGGGTCTTGCCGAGGCTGATGCCGCCGGCAGAACGCAGAATGGCTGCCAGCGGAGAATCAGTGGCAGCCAGCATCGGATCCATCGACGCCGTGCCGTACGTGGTCCTGACGCCAGCGACGTCGGTCAGGTCCTTATGCGCCAGCGGCATGCCGTGGAGCACTGGCAGGTGACCGTCCGAGCGGCCCGACGACGCCTGCCGGGCGTCCGCTTCGGCCGCCTCGCGCATCGCCAGGTCTGCGGTCACGGTGATGAAGGACCCCAGCCGCGGATTGAGTTCGTCAATTCGGCTTAAGTAGTGGGAGGTCAATTCACGGGAGCCCAGCTCACCGCGCGCGATCGCGTCCCGCTGAGCCAGCGCGGTTAGGTTGTGGAGTGCGGTCACTGGATTCTGCCCAGGAGCCTGGCCGTCAGTGGTTCCTCGACAGCCACCGCGTCGACGCTATCCCCAGCGCCGGCCCGGACAATGTAGGCGTTCTTGCCAGGGGTTTCGCTGACAGCCTCCACCAGCGCGGTGCCGTGGTAGACCAGCCCCACGCCGTCGTCGGAGCAATGCGTTTCGCCAAGTGTGCCGTCGGCCACCATCCGGTGGATGAGGGGGCGCCTGCCTTCCTCCGAGTCGTAATGCACCCCGTTGCCGTAAGGCAGGAAACCCAGGCCGTTGATGACCGGTTGCAATTCGGGGCCGAATGAATCTGTTGCTCCGCCGCGGAACCAGCACAACGAACCGGCTGAGACCCCTCCGAGGACCACCCCGGCTTGCCAGGTGCGGTGAAAGAGCTGGTCGAGGGCGTGGACACGCCAGACGGCCAACAGGTTTACCACCGACCCACCACCAACCCACACCACGTCCCGGGACAGCAGGTGATCCTCCATCGGATCGATATTCGGCATGGTGAACAGGTTCAGACATGCTGCATCAAAGCCTGCAATCCGGGCAGCCTCGGTAAAACGCTGATTCCACTCCCGTGAGTCACCGCCTGCGGTGCCCACATAGGTGACCCGCGGGGCTCGCCCGGTGACACCCGCCAGCTCGACGGCGTGATGTATGAGCAGATTGAATTCGAGGTCGACTCGGAGGCCCCGGCGGTATCCGCCCGACGTCGCGAGGATGGTGGGGCGATCAGCAGTCATTCTTACCTCCCGGTTGGGCGTACCTTAGTGGGGTGAGGTTCCTCTCCCACTATAGGCTTGGGCGGAATATGACCCATGGGAAGGGAATAAATGATGAGTGAATTCGAGGATGTCTCGATTGATTCAATTGTCGAGGACACCACTGTGGTGGATGTCAGGGAGGACTACGAGTGGGCCGCCGGTCACATCGACGGGGCACTGCATATTCCGATGGAGCAGATTCCCGCCCGGCTGGATGAGCTCGACCCCGACGCCGACCTGCACGTCATCTGTCGCACTGGCGGCCGTTCCCAGCGCGTTGCACAGTGGCTGGTAGCCAACGGGTACTCTGCGGTCAACGTCACTGGCGGAATGGGTGCATGGCTTGAGGCTGATCGCCCCATGGTCTCGGACACCGTTCAGCCGCCCACCGTCCTGTGAGCTGGAAACTATGATCTCTACGGCCTCCTACACTTTCCTTGGTCCCGAGGGGACTTTTACCGAGGCGGCCCTGCTGCAGGTACCCGGGGCTGACGCCGCCCGTCGGGTTCCCGCACCGACCGTCAACGCAGCCCTGGACCTGGTGCGTAACGGCATGGTCGAGGCCGCCATGGTCCCAATAGAGAACTCGGTGGAGGGCGGGGTGAGCGCCACTCTGGACGCAATCGCGCAGGGAGATCCACTTCGAATCATCCGCGAGGTGCTGGTTCCCATCAGCTTCGTTCTGGTTGCCAAACCAGGAACGCTTTTGACCGACGTTCGCACCGTTTCCACGCATGGTCACGCCTGGGCTCAATGCCAGTTGTGGACCGCCAAGCATATTCCTGATGTGGAATATATGCCTGGTTCCTCGACTGCTGCGGCCGCCGTGGGCCTTCTCGAGGCCGATTGCCCATATGATGCAGCGATCTGCTCCCCGCTCGTGGCTGAACGGTTAGGCCTGGGGGTCCTGGGAAGCCATATCGGGGATGTGGCCGACGCCGTGACCCGGTTCATCCTGGTCAGCAGGCCCACCATGCTCCCCGACCCCACCGGAGCCGACAAGACGACGCTGGTCATCCCTCTGCCGGAGGATCATCCGGGCGCGCTGATGGAAATCCTCGACCAGTTTGCTGCACGTGGAGTGAACCTCAGCAGAATTGAATCCCGACCCACCGGCCAGTTCCTCGGTGACTACTTCTTCAGCATCGACGCCGAGGGGCACATCGCTGATTCCCGGGTGGCAGACGCACTGCAGGGGCTGCACAGGATTAGCCCCCACCTGCGGTTTCTGGGTTCCTACGCCAGGGCTGACCGGCGTGAACACTCGGTTGCCCGGCATACCTCCGATGAAGCGTTCCGGGCGGCGCGGATCTGGGTGGATTCGCTGCGCGCGGGCAACTAGGCGGCGGCATGCCCGTGATCCACCCACACTGGAGAGATACGCAGTAGGCTGATCTTCTCGATCCGGAAAGGTGGCACCCATGCCTCGACTTCGCCGCAGTAACTGTGAAAAGCCGGGCATCACCCGACGCCGGCACGCAAAGGGTTTTGGCTACCGGACACCCGACGGAACCCCACTCCGTGATGCCACCGAGCTGCGGCGGATCAAGGAGTTGGCTATCCCACCGGCCTGGCAGGATGTCTGGATTGCCCCGTATTCCAACGGCCATATCCAGGCGCTCGGCACCGACGCGGCTGGACGGCGTCAGTACGTTTATCACACGGCGTGGCGCCAGAAGAAGGACCGCGAGAAGTTTGATCGTGCCCTGGAATTCGGGGAAAAGCTGCCGGCTGCCCGGAGGGTCATCACCACCCATCTGCGCAGTGAGGGCATCCCACGGGAGCGCGCGTTCGCCGCTGCACTGCGGATCGTCGATTCGGGATCGCTTCGGATCGGTTCCGAGCAGTACGCCGAAGCGAACGGGTCCTTCGGAGTCACCACCCTTCAAGTTGAGCACGTCAGCATCAAGGGCTCAGTGATTACCTTCGGATTCCCCGGGAAGAGTGGCCAACAGTGGGAGTCAACCGTTGAGGACGCCGACCTTTCGGCGGCGATGCGGCCAATGCTTAAACGCGAACCGGCCGACACCGCCCTGGCCTACCGGACTGCCGACGGCGAATGGCACCGCGTTGACGCGTCGCAGCTGAACGAATTCCTCCGCCAGGTCACTGGCGAGGGCTTCACCGCAAAAGACTTCCGCACCTGGCAGGCGACAGTTGTCGCAGCCATGGACCTTGCACGCAGCGACCTTCTGGCCACCAGTCGCACCGCCCGGCAGAAAGCCGTTGCTGCAACCATGCGGGCGGTGGCGGAGCGGCTCGGGAACACCCCGGCCGTCGCGAAGCGCTCGTATGTGGACCCACGACTGGTCGATCGGTTCATGGTCGGCGAAGTCATCGAGATTGCCAGCTACTCAGCTTCCGAGAAAGCTGTTCGCGGGCTGCTTAAAGCGTAGGGATGCTTCCCACCGGAAGCAGTTCGTCAGTAGGCTTCACTCAAGGCGCCAGCGTTGGCGCAACGTTCAACGAAAGGCGCATCATGAGCGAGCAGGCTAACGAAGGACGGGACATCACCCCGAACGAGGGCGGCGGAGCCACCTCCGACGACAATTATCGGGGAGACGCCGGAGACCAGGCCAACGACCTGCGGTTCTCGGAGGAACAGCAACTCATCAACAGCCAGGCGAAGGGCGAATTTCCCGATTCGGATACCGAGAACCTGGAGCCCGTCCCCGGCGGCGGGTACACTGGTGCGCAGAAAAAAAGCGCCAGTGAAGGCGGTTTCACGGGCGAGCAGGACGCCGAAAACGAGGGCGAGTACACCGACGTCGAGGAAGACCCGTCTGATGGTACCGGCCCGCAGGGTGAGTACACGGACGCCGACACCGAAGGCGGCTCCCGCTAGCCGCGAATCCGCCGCACCACTGGCCTGGTGCGCTGGGGATCGGGTGCAGGGAGTGACCTGACGATCAGCGCACCAGGATCAATACTGATGGTGAGGGACGTGACGGCCCCCGAGAGGTCGCCGTCGAGCTGGGTCTCCGTGGGTTCAGAGACCGTTACGGTGACGCTCCGCGCCCGGTAGTAGTTGATGACCGGGATAACGCTCCGCGGGCGGAAGACAATTTTGGCTCCCATCCAGATCCAGCCGAGAATGCTCCGGGGACTCATCACCACCACATCCAGGTAGCCGTCGTCGAGCGTCGAATCGGGGATCAACTCGATCCCGCCTGGAAGCCTCCCACAATTGGCAAAGAGCACGCTGTGAACGGTTCTGCTTTGCGCCGGCTGACCATCGAGGCTGATTCCCATCCGCTGCCGCTTGCCTGGGAGGCTACGGAACCCGGCTTCGCTATAGGCCAGCCACCCCAACTTCTCCTTCAGCACGTCCCGCGTCGCCGCGACAACCAACGCGTCCAGGCCAACCCCGCCCATTACCAGGAAAACGTGCTCGGTGCCTGTGCCAGTCCGGTCGTTCAGCAGTTTCACGCGTCCCATGTCGATTCGCCGTCCCCCGCCATGGAGCGCGTGGCGCACACTTGCGGCCAAATCCGACACCGGAATACCAAGATTTCGCGCCAACAGGTTGCCCGTCCCCAGCGGGATCAGGCCCAGGACCGCGCCCTCATGGGCCATCGCCCGGGCCACGGCCCGCACCGTCCCGTCGCCACCGGCGGCGATGACGACGTCGGCCCCCTCCCGGAGTGCCCGGCAGGCCTGACCGAAGCCCGGGTCCGAGACTGTGGTCTCCAACACCAGCGGGGGATCCCACGCAGCCTCGGCGCAGGCCAGTTCAACCAGTTCGCGTGCCAGCCCAGCATTGAGTTTCCCTGGGTGCAGCACCAGGGCCACGCGCTGTCGACCGGTCGGCGCCGGAAGGGGAGGTGCCGCGTGAGGAGCGGGTGGTTTTCGGAAATGCAGCCGGCGCACTCCCAACCAGCTCGCGAGCGAACCGGCCGCGACCAAGGCCAAAGCAATCAACAGGATTTGGCGGAGTGGCATGATGTCCTTCAGGGTATCGCCCCGCGGCAAGGTCGGGGCATCATCGCGCCGCGCCATTGATAGTGTTGGTTCGTGATCGATGTTAACGAACTCCGCGACAATCCTGAGAAATTCCGCACGTCACAGCGCGCCCGCCGTGCTGATGTCGACCTGATCGATGCGATTATCTCGGCCGACTCCCGCCGTCGGGAGGTGGTCACCAGCGCCGAATCCCTGAGGGCAGACCAGAACGCCTTCGGCAAACGTGTTGCTCAGGCCAAGGGCGAAGAGAAGCAGACGCTGCTCGCGGAGGTCAAGGAGCTCGCCGCCTCGGTGAAGGCAGCGGCCGCTGCGGCTGAGGCCGCCCGGCAGGAGCAGGACGCACTCCTTCGCAGCCTGCCCAACGCCATCCAGGACGGCGTGCCGGCCGGTGGCGAGGAGGACTTCGAAGTCATCAAGACGGTCGGCGTCCCACGCGACTTCAGCGGCGAAGGCTTCGCACCCCGGGACCACCTTGAGATTGGCGAGCTCATCGGTGCCATTGACATGGAACGTGGCGCAAAGGTCTCGGGCTCACGCTTCTACTTCCTCAAAGGCGTTGGGGCCCGCCTGGAGCTTGCGCTTCTCAACATGGCAATGGATCAGGCGGTCCAGGCCGGATTTACCCCGATGATCACGCCCACCCTGGTCCGCCCCGAAATCATGCAGGGCACCGGCTTCGATGTGGCCCACGACGCCGAGATTTACCGCCTTGCCGAAGATGACCTGTATCTGGTAGGCACCTCGGAGGTGGCCATGGCCGGCTACCACTCCGACGAGATCCTCGATCTCTCGGCCGGGCCGGTCCGGTACGCTGGCTGGTCCTCCTGCTACCGCCGTGAAGCCGGCTCCCACGGTAAGGACACCCGCGGAATCATCAGGGTGCACCAGTTCAACAAGGTTGAAATGTTCGCCTACACCACCGAGGAGGAGTCCTACGCCGAGCACGCCAGAATGCTGGCGTGGGAAGAGGAGATGCTCGCCAAAGTGGAGCTGCCCTACCGGGTGATCGATACCGCGGCCGGGGACCTGGGCATGTCCGCCGCCCGCAAGTTCGACTGTGAGGCGTGGGTCCCCACTCAGGGCGCGTACCGCGAGCTCACCTCCACCTCGAACTGCACCACGTTCCAGGCCCGCCGCCTGAACATTCGTGAGCGGCAACCGGAGGGGCAGAAGGGCACCCGCGCGGTCGCCACACTCAACGGAACGCTGGCCACCACCCGCTGGATAGTCGCGATTCTCGAACACCACCAGAATGCCGATGGTTCGGTGACCGTGCCGCAGGCACTCAGGCCGTACCTGGGCGGGCTGGACGTCCTGCCGGTGCTCGATGCCTCCTGACCTTCCACACTCCGCCCGCCGGACCGGTGAATCTGGTTCACTTGGATAATGGAAGAAATTGTTACTGCCGGCACCGAGGACCAGCAGCCCCACCGTAAGCTCGTCGCCCTCGACGTCGACGGGACACTGGTCGATCACGACGGAAAGATGACCGATGAGGTCCGTAGTGCCGCCCGGGCCGTCGTCGACGCCGGGCACGAGGTCATTATCGCCACGGGACGCTCCCTTGGTGCGGCGCTGCCCATCATTGAACACATCGGGCTCACACGCGGCTACAGCGTTTGCTCCAACGGAGGCGTCACCCTCCGCGTCGATCCCACCCTGGCGCAGGGTTTTGACATTATTGACCGCGTTACCTTTGATCCCCGGCCCGCTCTCGTCGCGCTGCGGGAACGCCTGCCAACCGCCAAGTACGCCCTCGAAGATGACGAGGGCAACTTCCTCGCCACCGAACCGTTCCAGGACGCAAGCTTCGGGGCCCTGACCCGGACAGTCGATTTTAATGACATGCTTGACGCCGCGGCGGTCCGGGTGGTGGTCTTCAGTACGGACAGCACCGCCGAGCAGTTTGGTGAGGCAGTCGAGGCAATCGGCCTACACGGTGTCACCTATTCCGTGGGATGGACGGCTTGGCTGGATATTGCAGCGGCCGGGGTTACCAAGGCGAGTGCGCTTGAGCTCCTGCGCCGCCGGCTGGACATAGACCCGTCGCATACCGTCGCTATTGGGGACGGACGGAACGATATCGAGATGCTCTCCTGGGCTGCGCGCGGCGTCGCAATGGGCCAGTCACCGGCTGAGGTGTTGGCAGCAGCAACCGAGGTGACGGCCAGCGTGTCCGACGACGGCGCCGCCAAGGTCCTCCGCACGCTCGTCTAGTCCCCACGCCCACCTCATCTGCCGGGGTGCGGCGCGGCCGGTCAGTAAGCGGGGCCCGACTCGTAGGGCACCGTCCCCGGCGGCAGCGCTACCGGTCCCGCGGCGAGGTCGAGCAACCTCGCGGCTGCCGGCCGGGTGGCCCATTCCTCCACCCAGTGCGACCTGACAACTGCCTTGCTGACGGCCTGGGTCGTGATTCCCAGTTCAGCGGCAATCAACCGTTGCTGCCCCCTGGCGCCCGGCGTCAATAGGTCGAGGACGTGCCATTCGGCTTCTGTCCGGGTGAAGACAATCTGACCGAGGAGGCGAAGCACCGCCTCGGCCTCAGCCGCAACTTCGGAATCCGGTCCCTCCACGGCAAGGGGAATCCGTTCGCCGGTTTTCTGGGCCCGGGTGACAGCGCGGCGCGCGTAGATAAGCCCGTAGCCCTCCGCCTCGAGGATATTCCGGGGGATCGGTGGGTTGACTCCTCCGACACCGATTCCCACGTGCCAGCGACGGTGCCGGAGAGCGCTCAGAGCGACGTCGACGGCGGTCGAGGCGCTGTCCACAACCCCCTGCAACTCGTCACCGGTCGACCGCTGGAACGGCACCACGGCGTCGACGTGGCGTAGCCCACGCAGCAGATCATTGACCAGGTCCCCCACCTCGCGGGAGTCCCGCTGATTGATCGTTAGAACGTAGAGCATGGCTTCAGTATGCCTGAAACCATGCTCTACAACGCCTTAATCAACCGATAACCGTTGTTTTTGGCGGGGAGTCTAGCGCCCCTGCGGGGTGGCTGTGGCGTTGTCAACGTCGGCGTCGACATCGCGGCCCTGAGGCTCGTCTTCTTCCCGCTGCTCGCCTAGCTCCTGGAAACGCTGCAGGGATGCTTCGATCTCCGCTTCTGCCGCCGAGCGGTCGGCCCAGTCGGCTGCCTCAACCCACTTGCCTGGTTCAAGGTCCTTATACCGCTCGAAGAAGTGCTTGATCTCCTCCAACAGGAACGGCGACACGTCGGACAACTCCCTGATGTGCTCGAAGCGTGGGTCGGTGGGCACGCACAATACCTTGGCGTCGCCGCCGCCGTCGTCGGTCATGTTGAACACACCGATGGGGCGAGACTCCACCAGCACGCCGGGAATCAGGTCGAAATCCTGAAGCATGACCATGGCGTCCAGCGGATCGCCGTCTTCACCAAGGGTGTTCTCGAAGTAGCCGTAGTGGGTGGGGTACTGCATCGAGGTAAAGAGGACACGGTCCAGGCGCAGCCGGTGCGTCTCGTGGTCGATTTCGTACTTGACGCGTGATCCTTTGGGGATCTCGATGGTGACGTCGAGGTTCATGGCACTCTCCTATGGAATCCTGGCGGGCAGCGCGCGGCGGTATGCCGCAAGGGCCGCCGCGTCGGTCTAGTCTTAAACATATCGGTTTAGGGCGTATCCCGTGGGTTCGAAACAGTTCGGATGACAAACGATGGGGGATCTGCATGCTCCGAAGCGCACGCGTGATCACTGCAGCCCTCCTGATTGCGGTGTTCGCCATCCTTGCCGTGCCCCTTGGTTTTGCCGCCGTGCCGTCGGTGGTTCGGGCCTTCGAAGTGCCCGAGCCGACGCCGGAACCCGCCACCGATGCACGTCAGCTGCCGCCGTCAACGCTCACGCCTCCCGCCCACGTCACTGCTCTGGATCCGGCAGCACCGATGCCCAGCCCGGGGCTTCTGACCGCCGCCCTTGACGCTGAACTCTCGTTGGACGGATCGGGCGGGTTCTCCGGGGTGGTGATGGATGCCGAGTCCGGCGATGTCCTCTTCGACAAAGACTCGGGTAAGCTTCAGTTCCCTGCATCCAACCAGAAGCTGCTCACTGCTGCGGCCGTGCTGGGCAAAATCGGCCCGGACCGGCGGCTCGAAACAACAGTTGTCGCTGGCGAGGGGGCCAGCGAGCTGGTGCTGGTGGCGGGCGGAGACGTGCTGTTGTCTGCAGGTAGATCCGATCCGGACACGGTGAGCGGACGGGCGGGACTGCAGACTCTCGCCGAGAAAACCGTTGCGGCCGTCGACCCGGCTGACGCCCCGTTCACCATCCTCCTGGACGACACCCTGTTCGTCGGACCCACCCTGAACGCCGGCTGGTTGCGCGGGGACGTGGTTGCCGGCGAGATCGCCCCCATCTTTCCACTGGCCATCAACTCGTCATGGGTCACCGAGGGTGCCTCCCAGGGCCCGCGGTCACCCGACGCGGCCCTCGACGCCGCAACAATATTCAGCGCCGCGTTCGCCGCCGCGGGCCGTGAGCTCGGCATCGAAGTGACAGCGGAGGTCGCCCGGTCGAAGGCACCCGACGACAGCGTTAGGCTCGCCACCGTTGAGTCGGCAACCGTCGCCGATCAGGTGGAACACATGCTGCTGACGAGCGACAACTATCTTGCCGAGTCGCTGGCCCGGCTGGCAGCGCGGGCGGCCGGCCAGTCGGCGTCCTTCGGCGGTGCCACCGACACCATGGTGAGCGTCATGAACCGGCTGGGTGTGGCAACGGAGGGGCTGGTGGTCAGCGACGCAGCCGGGCTATCCCCGCGAAACGAGGTGTCACCGGCCCAACTCGCTGCAGTGGTGCGCGCGTTGGCTGTCGCCGAGGAGCAGGGGCTGGCCTCCGTCCTCGCTGGCCTGCCGATCGCTGGACTCTCAGGCACCCTGCAGGACAGGTACGAGCTGCAAGGGCCAGCGGCTGACGGCGCTGGCCTTGTCAGAGCGAAAACGGGAACGCTGAACGCGGTGACGGCGCTCAGCGGGTACGTGGTGACGGCGGACGGACGGCTGCTGGTGTTCTCCTTCATTGCCGACGGGCTTGACGGAAATACCCTCGCCGCGCGGACAGCGATCGACGGGGCCGCTGCCACCCTGGCCGGCTGCGGCTGCAGATAGCTGCCGCTCCCCTCACAGACTAGTGTGATCGAATGGTCCCCATGGAGAGTAACCTTTCATCCACCGTCCAACACAAGGTACCGGCCCAGCTCATCAACTGGGAGCTTGCGGCGTCCAGCGCCGCGAAGCTAACCCCCGCCGGACCCCAGGTGAGTGCCAGCGAAATCGCGACAGCGGTAGCCGACCTGCGGTCTGCAGCCGAGGCGTCAATCGGGTACGTCCATCAAATCACCGGGCTCGACGCCGCCAAGGACCTGCGGGACTCTGACCTGCTTATCGTGGACAGGGCATCGTGGGCGAAAGCCAACACCCAAAGTTTCCAGGCACTGATGGCGCCAGCGCTGGAGCACCTTTCCCGCACCAAGAAAGACGAACTCAATAGCGCCAGCGCTGCCCTCGGTGGAACTGTCACCGGCGCCCAGTTCGGAGCCATTCTGGCTTTCCTATCGTCAAAGGTGCTCGGGCAGTACGATCCCTTTGGCCCCGCCAGGAACGGCACCGGCGGTCGGCTGATGCTGGTTGCCCCCAACATTCTGGCGCTCGAGCGTGAATTGAACGTGGAGCCTGCCGATTTTCGGCTCTGGGTATGCCTGCATGAGCAGACCCACCGGGTGCAATTCGCTGCAGCGCCCTGGTTGAAGGACCACATGCTGGCCCACATCTCCGAACTCACCGAGGGTCTGCTCGATAAGGCGGACGGTCTCGCAGAACGGCTGGCCAAAGCCGCGAAAGGCCTCGCCAGCGGGGGGCAGCCAGCCGATACGGACCGAGGCGAAGCAGACAGTAAGCACCGGGACAGCGACATTGGGATCCTGTCCCTCCTGCAGGACCCGCAGGACAAGGCGCGAATGTCCCACCTTACCGCCGTCATGAGTCTGCTCGAAGGGCACGCGAACGTGGTGATGGACGCCGTCGACTCGAGTATTGTCCCCAGCGTCAAAACCATCCGCCGCCGATTCAATGCGAGAGGAAAGTCCCGCGGACCCTTGGAGAAATTCCTGCGCCGGGTGCTGGGGCTGGACGCGAAAATGCGGCAGTACAGCGACGGCGCGCGGTTTGTCCGCCGGGTTGTGGACCGGGTGGGCATGGAAGGGTTTAACAGCGTGTGGAGCAGCGCCGACCACCTCCCCACCGAAGAGGAGATCCACGCCCCCGACAAGTGGATCGCCCGAATGGGACTGCACACCGGTGGTTAGGCGCCCCCGGCTCAGCCCGGTGGTTGCCAATGCGCGCAATCTTCTTCGCCACGCACTTGAGGCAAGCGGTACCCCTGCCGGATCGCTCATCCTGGTGGCCTGTAGTGGCGGCCCCGATTCCCTCGCCCTGGCATCGGTTGCGGCTCACTCAGCCCGCTCCGGCGAGTACCGGGTCGGCGCAGTTGTGGTGGATCACAGCCTTCAACCCGGCAGCGCGGCGGTGGCGGCACAGGCCGCACTGACGTTGATGGCGATGGGCCTGGAGCCGGTCGGCGTGCGCACCGTAGCGGTCGACCTCCGGGGGATGGGCCCGGAGGCCGCGGCGCGGACGGCGCGGTTCGAGGCCCTGGACGCCGCGGCCACCGAACTGGGTGCGTCGGCGGTGTTGCTTGGCCACACGCTCGATGACCAGGCGGAGCAGGTGTTGCTTGGACTCGCCCGGGGTTCCGGGACCCGGTCCCTGGCCGGAATGCCGGCGCAACGCGGGCTCTATCTGCGCCCCTTCCTGGGGCTGCGACGCGAAAAGACGGTCGAGATCTGCCGGTTCGAGGGCCTCGAACCGTGGTACGACCCGTCCAACTCCGATCCCAGCCTCGCCCGTTCCAGGGTCAGGACCCAGGTTTTACCGTATCTGGAGGCCCAACTGGGCCCCGGCGTGGCGCGGGCACTGTATCGCAGCTCCCGGATCCTCGCGCAGGACGCCGACTACCTGGACCGCCTCAGCCTCGAAACGTACCTCCAGCTGCACGTTCCTGACGGAACCGACAGCCTTCTCGCCGAGGACGCACTCCGGGCCCTGCCGCCATCTCTCCGGCAACGGGTGCTGGCGCTCGCCGCCGTCCGGCTCGGCGGAGAGCAGCCAAGTTTCGAGCGGATCCGGGCCACCGAAACGCTGCTCGAACGGCGGGGTTCCGCCGGTCCGGTGCAGCTCGGCGGGGGCGTGAGCGTTCACCGTCAGGTGCGGGGAAAATCCGTTCCCCAAGGGGACCCAAGCTATGGCAGTCTTGTCTTTAGAAACAACCGCGCGCTTCCCTAAGCCGTCGGTGCCGCCCCATCCAAACCTTCAGGAGCACTTGGTGGATTCACAGGACGTCCAGGACGACCTTAAGCATGTTCTCTACACGAAAGAGGAAATCCAGCAGCGCGTCGCTGAGTTGGCGGCCCAGATCGACGCCGATTACGCTGGCCGGGACCTTCTGATTGTCGGTGTCCTGAAGGGCGCGGTGATGGTCATGGCGGATCTGGCGCGTGCGCTGCACTCCCACGTCACGATGGACTGGATGGCGGTGTCCTCCTACGGTTCCGGTACCCAGTCCTCGGGGGTCGTCCGTATCCTCAAAGACCTCGAAACCGATCTGATGGGCAAGCATGTGCTCATTGTCGAGGACATCATCGATTCCGGGCTGACCCTCTCCTGGTTGAAGTCCAACCTACAATCACGTGGACCGGCCTCAGTGGAAATCTGCACCTTGCTGCGGAAGCCCGAGGCCGCGAAGGTCAGTATCGACGTGAAGTATGTCGGCTACGACATCCCCAACGAGTTCGTCGTCGGCTACGGCCTGGACTTCGCCGAGAAGTACCGCAACCTTGACTTCATCGGCACGCTCGCCCCGCACGTTTACGAGTAGCCCCAACCAGCCGGCGAAGCCGGACGCAGACGAAATCTGTCCGCCCATAGGGAACTAATGGGTAGTTTGGTGCGTGGTTGTGTGCAGACGGTGTAAAGCTTGAGTAGCTTTCCTCGCGCCCACCGCGTGACGTCAGCGATATTTGACTTGTTAAGCAGGAGGGACAGGGTCTCGCAGCCCTGAGACGAATGAAATTTAAGAACCTTTTCAAGGGGCCCATTTTCTGGATTGTGCTCGCCGTCGTGGCGCTGCTAATCATCCTGCCCAACCTGTTCAGCACCAGTAGCTCACGGGTGGATACCAATGTGGGTCTCGACCTCCTGAATGACAATCGGGTCGAGCAGGCGAAGATTTACGACGGCGACCAGCGCGTCGATCTCACCTTGCGTGAGGACTATGAGGATATGGGCCGCAGCGTGCAGTTTTTCTTCAGCACCGCCCGTGCCGATGACGTGGTGGCAGCGATCAACACGTCCGATGTTGACGGGTTCACAGACCAACCCGCCGAGAGCAACTGGTTCACCAGCCTGCTCGGGTTGCTCCTGCCACTCCTGATCATCGGCGCCATTTTCTGGTTCCTGCTTTCCCGGATGCAGGGCGGCGGGTCGAAGGTGATGCAGTTCGGCAAGTCCAAGGCGAAGCTCGTCTCCAAGGACATGCCCCAGGTCACCTTCAACGATGTGGCTGGCGCCGACGAAGCGGTTGAGGAACTCCACGAAATCAAGGAGTTCCTCCAGGAACCAGCCAAGTTCCAGGCCCTCGGCGCCAAGATCCCCAAGGGCGTGCTGCTGTATGGCCCGCCCGGTACCGGCAAGACTCTCCTGGCCCGGGCCGTGGCTGGCGAAGCGGGAGTGCCGTTCTACTCCATCTCAGGGTCCGACTTCGTCGAAATGTTCGTTGGCGTCGGCGCCTCCCGGGTGCGCGACCTGTTCGAACAGGCCAAAGCCAACGCCCCGGCAATCATCTTTGTCGATGAGATCGACGCCGTCGGTCGCCACCGCGGCGCCGGCGTCGGCGGCGGTAACGACGAGCGGGAACAGACACTGAACCAGCTCCTGGTCGAGATGGATGGTTTTGACGCCACCTCCAACGTCATCCTCATCGCCGCCACCAACCGCCCCGACGTCCTGGACCCCGCCCTGCTGCGCCCGGGGCGTTTCGACCGGCAGATCGGCGTGGAGGCACCCGATATGCTGGGCCGCGAGCACATCCTGACGGTCCACTCGAAGGGTAAGCCCATGGCTCCCGATGTGGACCTCCGCTCGGTGGCCAAGAAGACCCCCGGCTTCACCGGTGCCGATCTTGCCAACGTCCTTAATGAAGCGGCGCTGCTGACGGCGCGCTCGAACGCCCAACTGATCGACGACCGTGCCCTCGACGAATCAATCGACCGAGTCATCGCCGGTCCGCAGAAACGCAGCCGGGTGATGAAGGAACTGGAACGGAAGATCACCGCCTACCATGAGGGCGGACACGCACTCGTGGCGGCAGCCTTGCGCAACACCGACCCGGTCACCAAGGTCACCATCCTCCCGCGCGGCCGTGCGCTGGGCTACACCATGGTGCTGCCCAGCGACGATAAGTACTCGATCACCCGTAACGAGCTGCTTGACCAGCTGGCCTACGCCATGGGCGGCAGGGTCGCCGAGGAAATCGTGTTCCACGACCCGTCGACCGGTGCGTCGAACGACATTGAGAAGGCAACCGCCACTGCCCGCAAGATGGTCACCCAGTACGGCATGAGCGAACGGATCGGTTCGGTGAAGCTGGGCCAGGGCGGTGGTGAGCCCTTCCTGGGTCGGGACATGGGCCACGAACGGAACTATTCGGACCACATCGCGTACATCGTCGATGAGGAAATTCGCCGGCTTATCGACAACGCGCACGACGAGGCCTACGAGATCCTGACCGAGAACCGCGACGTTCTGGACCGGGTCGCGCTGGAGCTGCTGGAGCGGGAAACCCTGAACCAGGCGGAGATCGCTGAGGTCTTCACCGAGATCCGCAAACGCGATCTACGCGACGTGTGGCTGTCCAAAGACTCCCGCCCGGTTCACGCCCTGCCGCCGGTGACCTCCAAGAAGGAGCGCGCTGAGGCTGAGGAAGCTGGTGAACCGGCGCCCGAGACGGTAGCGCCACAGGACCAGATTGCCGACGCGCACCTCGTTGGGGACTTCGATGTGCACGGCACCGAGCTGCCCGCACCAGAGCCCGGGAACGGATCCGCTGGCAAGGGCGGCGCCGAAGGGGTCCAGCCTTAACCGGCCGGGCCGCAGGCACCGGGTAAGATTTCTCCAGTGACCGAATTCGATGACGAGGTGTTCTCAGCCGCCCTTGAGGCAGCAGGTTCACCAGTGGATCAACCGAGGATCCAACGGGCAGTTAGGGAAATCCTTGTCGCGATCGGGGAGAATCCTGATCGTGATGGGTTGGTTGAGACACCGAAACGGGTTGCCAGGGCGTACGCCGAGTTTTTCGCCGGGCTCCACCAGGACCCGGCGGAAATTCTTTCAACCACCTTCGAGATAGACCACGAGGAACTGGTCCTGGTCAAGGACATACCGTTCTACTCCACCTGCGAGCACCATCTCGTGCCGTTCCACGGATCGGCCCATATCGGGTATATTCCATCGGCGGAGGGGCGCGTGACCGGGCTGAGTAAACTAGCCCGGCTGGTCGAGGTTTTCGCGCGACGCCCCCAGGTTCAGGAGCGGCTCACCACCCAGATCGTTGAAGCACTCATGACGCATCTGCAGCCAAAGGGTGCCATTGTGGTTATCGAATGTGAACACATGTGCATGTCAATGCGCGGGGTGCGCAAACCCGGCGCCAAAACTGTTACATCGGCCGTACGCGGCCAGGTGCGGGACCCCGCCACCCGGGCCGAAGCCATGAGCCTGATACTCGGAAGATAGGACATCACAGACCGATGGATTCACTCGCTGCGGCGCCGGGAACCGGGCCAGCCACCTCCCCCCTCCCGGTCCTACGGGTCGCCAGGAAGCCGAAAACCCTCGCCGACCTTCCCGGCGACCGTTCACTCGTGATGGGGGTCCTCAACGTCACCCCGGATTCTTTCAGTGACGGGGGGCGCTTCGCCAGCGCCGATGAGGCAATCGTCGAAGGTCTTAGGATGCACTACGCTGGCGCGGACATCATTGATGTGGGGGGCGAGTCGACCCGCCCCAACGCGGACCTGACCAGTCCCGACGAAGAACAACAGCGGATTCTGCCAGTGGTAGCGACCCTGGTGAAGGCTGGTGCTCTAATCAGCGTGGACACGATGCACGCGTCGACCGCAGGTAAGGCGCTCGACGCCGGCGCCGCCCTGGTCAACGACGTCTCAGGTCTGGACTACGACCGCGCGATGCCCGCGCTGATTGCCGAGCGGAACGTGCCCTACGTTCTAATGCACCGCCGCGGCACCGCCGCGACGATGGGTTCCCTCGCCCACTACGGGGAAGTGGTTGACGAGGTTATCGCGGAGCTGACCCAGGTTCGGGATGCGTTTGTTGCAGCGGGAGTGGATGCTGGCCAGATCATCCTTGACCCCGGCCTCGGGTTTGCCAAAAACGAAGACCACAATTGGGTGATCCTGCGCGCCATCGACCGGTTCACCAACCTCGGTCACCGGGTCCTGATCGGGGCGTCGCGTAAACGGTTTCTCGGCACGCTGCTCACCTCAGCTGGAAAGGCGGCCGCCCCGCAGGAACGTGACTCGGCCACCGTTGCGATATCGGCACTCGCCGCTGCCGCGGGTGCCTGGGGCGTCCGCGTGCACGACGTCGGCCCCAATCTGGACGCCGTCAAGGTTTCTGCCGCGTGGACCGGCTAGGCCCCGCCGTGACATCCGGCCAGCAGGACACCATCACAATCACCGGCATCACAGCGGTCGGCTTCCACGGGGTATTCGACTCCGAACGCCGCGACGGTCAGCCCTTCGTCGTTGACGTCGTACTCCACCTTGACCTTCGCATCGCTGGGGAAACAGACGAGCTGACCGCGACCGCTCACTACGGCGACGTCGCCGAACAGGTTGTTGAAGCTGTCACCGGCGAACCCCTGAACCTGGTCGAGGCCCTCGCCGAGCGAATCGCGGCCCGACTGCTTGCCTCATTTCCCGCAGAAGCGGTACAGATCACTGTCCACAAACCCCGGGCGCCAATCCCGGTGCCCTTCGGCGACGTTGCGGTATCGATCGTTCGCTCCCGGATCGGCCGGGAAACACCGTGACCGGGCGGGTGCGCTCGGTGCTGGCATTGGGAAGTAACCTCGGCGACAGTCACAGCACCCTCTCCCTCGCCGTCGCCGATCTGGTGGACAGTCCCCTGGTGCGCCTGAGGGAGGTCTCCCCAGTGGTTAGATCCAGCCCGGTTGGTGGCCCGGCGGAACAGCCGGACTACCTCAATATGGTGATCGAAGTCGAAACCGACCTGGACCCCTATGCGTTCCTCGCCCATTGTCAGGCCGTCGAGAACAAGCACCAACGCAGCAGGGATGTCCGGTGGGGGCCGAGGACCCTCGACGTCGACATCATCACCTTCGGTGACTACACCTCCGGTGACGAGCGGCTCACCATCCCGCACCCCCGGGCAGCCGAGCGTGCCTTTGTCCTCCAGCCGTGGGCGTGGATGGACTCCACGGCGCGCCTCGGCGGGCGTTTGGTGACTGAACTGGTCGGCGAGACCGCCGACCTCACCGGAATCCGACCATACGAGGGGGCCGATACACAGTGGGTACCCTAAAGTTCGGCTGGCTGGCGGCACTCGGGGTCATAGCGGGGATTGGCGGCTGGCTGGTGAACTGGTGGGCGAGCAGGAACGGGTTCCCCGTTCCCACCCTGCCGCTGAGCTCGTTACTGACCGTGGCTGCCATCCTGACCATCACGCTGGTTTTCGGGCTGCGAGTGCTGCGCTGGCGAAACGGTCGGCGCGACCGGGCGCTGAATCCCATCCTCGCCGCCCGCACCGTGGTGCTGGCCCAGGCGGCCGCCTATGCGGGGACGCTGAACGCGGGGTGGCATCTAGGAATTCTGGTCGATCAATTCTCCCTCGTCGCCGTGCGCGGCGTGACCGGATCGGTCTGGGGAACCCTTGTCCTGATTCTCAGCGGCATGCTGATGATCGTCGTCGGGATAATGGTCCAGGGATTCTGTCGGCTACCGCCCGACGACGGCGCCAACGGCGCCAATGGGGACGACGGTGCCGACGGGAGGAGGAGCCGCAATGACGAGGGGGAGTATGCATAAGGAACCTATCGACCCGGACGGCGTCGAATGGACTCGAGTATCACCGAAGTACTTGACCGTACGCCTGCTCGGCTGGGCCGCCGGGACGATTATTAGCCTCGCAATTTTCAGCATTCCGCTGATCCTCGTCCTGACCGACATCTGGTGGGGCTTCCCACCACTATGGATTGCATGGACCCTGCCGATTGGTGCCCTGGCACTCTCCCTCTGGCGGGGAGTTCTCCTTCCCCGACAAGTCAGGGCGATCGGCTACGCCGAGCGGAATGAGGACCTCCTCATTCGTAGCGGTGTCTTCTACCAGCGCACCATGGTGGTGCCCTACGGGAGGATGCAGTACGTCGACGTCGCTGTCGGGCCGATTGAACGGGCCTTCGGACTATGCACGCTGAAGATGCACACAGCCTCGCCCGGCACCAACGCCGCCATCCCGGGTCTGCCAGCCGACGAGGGTGCACGCCTGCGCGAGCAGTTATCCGCCCGCGGTGAGGCGAAGCTGGCCGGACTGTGACAACCCAGGACCAGACGCCGCCGGACAGCCCTATCGCCCCAGACCCGTCTCTGCTGGCAACCTCAGAGGATCAGTGGAGTCGTGTTCACGTCATCTCCCCTCTGGTGCGGGGCTGGATTGCGCTGATTGCCATTGCGTTCTTCGCCGGCCAGGACCTGTTTGAAAGCGTGCTCAGCGGCAACGGCCTACCAAGCATTAACGACGGCGGATTCCGGTTACCCTGGACCATCGCCATCATCGGCGGGATTATCGTACTCGTTGCAGCCGGTTTCCTGCTGTCCTGGTATTTCACCCGCTACCAGGTGACCGAACGGCACGTCAAGGTGAACTCGGGAGTGTTGTTTCGCCAGAACCGACAGGCTCGGCTGGATCGGGTTCAGGCTATTGACGTGGTGCAACCCTTCCTCGCTCGCGTCTTCGGGCTGGCTGAACTGAAATTTGAAGTGGCCGATGCCGGCGAGTCAGCGGTGAAGCTCGCTTTCCTCAAACTTAGCGACGCGCAGCGTCTCCGGGCGACGATTCTGGCCCGGGCGGCCGGTGTGAGCGTAGACCCGGACCACCCCGACGATGTTCAGGAAGCGCCCGAACGTGAGGTGCTGGCATTGGCGCCGGGACGGGTGATCGCTGCGGCGTTACTGTCGGGAACCACGATCCTCCTGATCCTCGGTGTGGCAGTGGTGGTGGTACTGGCCGTTGTCCTCGATGCGTCGGCACCCCTGGCTGTCATCATCCCGTTGGGGCTTGCCGTGGCAGGCGGATACTGGAACAGCATCAAGAACGGATTCAATTTTCGGACGGCAATCTCGCCCGATGGCATCAGGGTGCGCTACGGCCTTCTCGACACGCGAACCCAGACCGTCCCGCCGGGGCGTATCCAGGCTGTCGGAATTATTCAGTCTCCGCTCTGGCGGGTGAAGGGCTGGTACCGAGTGACAGTGAATGTTGCCGGCTACGGTATTTCAGCTTCCGGGGATGCCCAGGCGAGAGCCTCCTTGCTCCCGGTAGGAACCCGCCAGGAAGTCCTGCAGATTCTCGCGCTGGTACTCCCGGATCCCGGCATCGACGAACCCCTTGAAGTGTTCAGTGCCGGGATGGAGGGCAGGGACAGTCGTGCGGGGTTCCTCTCAACCCCACGGCGTGCGCGCTGGATTGGACCGCTCGAATGGCGCCGCAACGGGTTTGCAGTAACCAACACAGCCCTGCTCATCCGGTCGGGTTTTTTCTGGCGGGCCCTTGCCGTGGTGCCGCACGAGCGCACCCAGTCGCTGGCCCTGCATCAGGGACCGGTGTATCGACGGTTCAAGGTCGCCGATCTGGTGCTCCACACCACGCCGGGACCGGTAATCCCACGAATCCAGCAGGTTGACGAGGAAACCGCCTGGCGGCTCTTCCACGAACAGGCGATCCGCGCCGCCGAGGCACGCCGCCGTAGCCTTCCAGAGCAGTGGATGAGACCGGTTGAGGTGGCTGATGCGGCCCTCATGCCGTCCCCACCGTCCTATGGGGGTCCGAAGCAGCTCAGCGAAGACGTAAAGGACACCGATGATCAACGCTAGCGGGGCAAGGCGACCGGGCCGGCTCGGGGTAGGAATCATCGGTGCGGGCAAGGTGGGGGCAGTCCTGGGTGCGGCACTGCGTGCCGCCGAACACGCGGTCATCGGGGTGTCGGCGGTGTCCGAGGCAAGCCTGGAACGCGCCGAGATGCTGTTGCCGGGCGTCCCGGTGCTGGAAATCCCCGACATTATTGAACGCTCGGAACTGGTCCTCATTGCGGTTCCCGACGATGCATTGTCCGAACTGGTGGAGGGTCTTGCCAACCTCGGGGCATGGCAGCCAGGGCAGCTGGTCGCTCACACCTCCGGACGGTTCGGTATTTCGGTGCTTGCACCAGCCCACCGGATGGGTGCCATCCCCCTGGCGTTGCACCCGGCGATGACCTTCACCGGGATGAGCCTGGACCTTGCCCGGTTGCCCGACTGTAGCTTTGGCATCACCGCTCCCTCAGCCGTGCTGCCCGTGGCACAGGCCCTGGTGGTCGAGATGGGTGCCGAACCCGTGGTGATTGACGAGGCCCGCCGGCCCCTCTATCACGCTGCTTTGGCTCACGCTTCAAACCACCTGGTGACGATCACTGCACAGTCGACCCAGCTACTTACCGACATTGGCGTTGAGCAACCGCATCGAATGCTCGGGCCATTGATGAGGGCTTCCCTGGAGAATGCCCTCTCAGCCGGTGAGGGAGCACTCACTGGTCCAGTGGCCCGCGGGGATACCGGAACTGTCGAGGCGCACGTCGAGGCGCTGAACTCCCAACCGGCGGAGGACATTCGTGCCGCTTACCGTGGTCTGGCAATTGCCACGGCGCGCCGAGCCGTGAACCGAGGCCTCCTGAGCGAGGCGCAGGCCAACGCGATCACCCAGGCGCTGGCTCCTGATGAGTTGGGTCCCTCGTGAGCGGAGCTCACGCTCCACGGGTCATCAGGGGCACGGCCGGTCTAATGACCGCCACGACTGAACTCCTCAGCGGGCACCCGGCACCGGGCTACAAGGGTCAACGCCGCAGCCTCGGGCTGGTCCCCACCATGGGTGCCCTGCATGAGGGGCACGCCGCGTTGGTGCGGTCAGCGCGTGAGGCCAATGAGGTAGTTGTCGTGTCGATTTTCGTGAATCCGCTGCAGTTCGGCGACTCCACCGACCTTCAGCGTTACCCGCGGCAGCTCGAACAAGACCTTGACCTGCTGGCCGATTGCGGAGCGGATCTGGTGTTCGCGCCCTCGGAACAGGAGATGTACCCGGACGGGCCGCCGCTCATCACCCTGAATTCGGGCGCCCTCGGCAGTAAGTTTGAGGGTGCTGCCCGGCCCGGACACTTCGACGGGATGCTCACGGTGGTGGCCAAACTGTTGCACGTCGGAGCGCCAGCAGTTGACGCCAGATTTCGTTGCTATTTCGGGCAGAAGGACGCTCAGCAGCTGGCGCTGATCCGCCGGATGGTCAGCGACCTGAATTTTCCGGCTGAGATCGTTGGAGTTCCCACGGTCAGGAACGACGCCGGGTTGGCGCTGTCCAGCAGGAACCGGTTCCTCAGCGCGGTGCAACAGGACGCTGCCCTGGTGCTCTCCCGCGCATTGCGTCTCCTCGAAGCCAGAGCTCAACGCCACGAACCGCTGGACCTCGACTCAGCGGTGGGGCTGGTCACTAGCCACCCCCTGGTGGACCTCGACTATTTCGAAGTAGTTGATCCGGCGACCCTCGAACCGCTTGCCTTCAACTGCCGGCACACTCCCTTTACCGGTGAGGCATTGGCTCTGATCGCGGCGCGGGTGGGGTCAGTAAGACTAATCGACAACGCTCCATTGGGGTACTGAGCCAGCCAGTTCCATGCCGTTCCAATGCGGGCGATGGAACGTAGCCGGTAACCTTATATATCGTGACCAAAGATAATTCCAGCATCGCCATAGAATCCGTCCCGACCGATGGCATGGGTAACGACGAAACCACCGAGCAAATGCGCATCCGCATGGAGAAGCGGGAGCGGTTGCTCGAACGGGGTGTCGAGGCCTACCCGGTGAAGCCGGAGCGGACCCACTCCCTGGCCCAGCTGCGGACCGAATTCGGTCAGTTGTCCGCCGACGAAACCACCGGCAGGGTTGTTTCAGTGGTGGGTCGTGTGGTGTTTATCCGCAACACCGGAAAGCTCTGTTTCGCTACCCTCCAGGAGGGCGGCGGGGCCCGGCTGCAGGCCATGCTCAGCCTCGCGGAGATTGGCGAGCAGCCCCTGGCGGATTGGAAGGCCCTGGTGGACCTGGGCGACCACGTCGTGGTGCACGGCGAGGTCATTAGCTCCAGGCGCGGCGAATTGTCAGTCATGGCCGACGGTTGGGCGATGGCATCGAAGGCACTTCGCCCCCTGCCCACCTTGCATGCCGGGGTCAATGAAGAGACCCGGGTGAGGCAGCGCTATGTCGACCTGATGGTGCGCGAAGAGGCGCGGGACATGGTGCGGAAACGCGCAGCGATTGTGCGGTCCATCAGGGAAACTCTTCATTCACTCGAATATGTTGAAGTGGAAACGCCAATGCTTCAGTTGGTGCACGGTGGCGCCGCTGCACGCCCGTTTGAAACGCACCTGAATGCTTTTGACCAGAAAATGACTCTGCGAATCGCACTTGAGCTTTATCTGAAGCGCGCTGTAGTGGGCGGAATAGACCGGGTGTACGAGATCGGACGGATTTTCCGCAATGAAGGGGTTGACTCAACCCACAGTCCGGAATTCACCATGCTGGAGTGTTACGAGGCGTACACCGACCAGTTTGGAATGGCTGAGCGGATGAAGGAAATTATTATCAATTGTGCTGACGTCCTGGGTTCGCGGCGCATCGAAACCGCCGCCGGTGTCATTGACCTGGATGGTGAATGGCGATGGCTTGGTGTGTACCCGGGGCTTTCCGACGTGGTGGGGCGCCAGGTGACCCCCGGGACCACCAAAGCTGAGCTCATGGATATCGCGGAAATGCACGAGGTAAAGATAGCTCCCGAATGGGACAGCGAAAAGCTTGTCCTCGAATTGTTCGGTGAGCTGGTTGAGCCAACCCTGATCCAACCGACCTTTGTGTACGATTATCCGCCATCCGCGCAGCCGCTGGCCCGCCCGCACCGCGAGGATCCCAACCTGATTGAAGCGTGGGACCTGATCATCGGTGGCATGGAGCGGGGGACGGCCTTCTCGGAATTGATCGACCCGGTAGTGCAGCGGGAGCGGCTTGTCGATCAATCCAGGCGGGCCGCTGCCGGTGATGATGAGGCAATGCAGCTTGACGAGGACTTCCTGCGGGCGCTGGAGTACGGTGCGCCCCCAATGGGCGGTATTGGCCTCGGCATTGACCGGCTGGTCATGCTGTTCACCAATGCCGGGATAAGGGAAACCATCCTCTTTCCCATTCTGAAACCAGTAGGAGATAGCCGTGCTTGAGTATGCTGCCGTATTGCTGCCGTCGTTAGCAGTCGGGGCGATTTTTTATTTTGTCATGCGTGCAATTTTCAACGCCGATCGCACTGAGCGTGAGGCAATGAGCCAGGCCGAAGAGCGGATCGCCCAGTCACGGCAGGAACAACCTGTTGCAGCGCCCGACCAAGAGGATCCGGCGGCGCCAAGGTGAAGTGCTTTTACGCATTTCGGCTTAAGTTTTTATAGACGTTTTGTACTGTGCTTTGACGGTCACTGTGTGACTGGCCCATAATTGGGTGAACATAACAATTCATCACAAAACGCAGGAGCAAACCGTGGCACAAAAAGTAAAGATCCTCCTGATCGATGACCTCGACGGCGGCGAGGCTGATGAAACCGTACGTTTTGGCCTTGACGGCGTGCAGTATGAAATAGATCTTTCCAAATCCCATGCAAAAGAGCTCAGGGCCGCAATGAGCAATTACGTTGCTGGCGCACGTAGGAGCTCGCAGGTTAAGGCTCGTGTAGCCACGCCGGGCCGCAATCAGGAGGCTGCGCAGGTCCGTGAATGGGCGCGCGCCAACGGGTACAGTGTGTCGGCGCGTGGCAGGGTTAACAGCGAAATCGTTGAGGCCTACCGCGCCGCCCAGCGCTGACAGGGGCTGAGACTGGGCCCTGCCGGGCACAGCCTCGGGCGGGTGTGATATCTCGCCTGTGGCGAACACGGGCCAAAAGCCTGAGCGGGACACGTAGCATCGAATTACGCGTTAGCTAGGAGTGTGCCCCATGTTTGAGAGATTTACCGACCGCGCCCGTCGCGTTGTTGTGCTGGCCCAAGAAGAGGCTCGCATGCTCAACCACAATTACATCGGCACCGAGCACATCCTGCTCGGTCTCATCCACGAGGGAGAAGGCGTCGCCGCAAAGGCGCTCGAATCCCTCAGCATCTCTCTCGGCGCTGTCCGGGAGCAGGTTCAGGAGATTATCGGCCAGGGCCAGCAGGCGCCGTCCGGTCACATCCCGTTCACGCCCCGTGCCAAAAAGGTACTTGAACTTTCACTGCGGGAAGCCCTGCAGCTGGGCCACAATTACATCGGCACCGAGCACATCCTGCTCGGCCTCATCCGCGAGGGCGAAGGCGTGGCAGCGCAAGTGCTGGTTAAGCTCGGCGCCGACCTCAACCGCGTCCGCCAGCAGGTCATCCAGTTGCTCTCCGGCTACCAGGGCAAAGAACCGGCCTCCGTTGGTGGTCAGCAGCAGGAGGGGACGCCAGCAGGGTCGGTGGTGCTCGATCAATTCGGACGTAACCTCACCCAGGCCGCCCGTGAGGGCAAGCTTGACCCCGTGATCGGGCGCGCACTGGAGATGGAACGAGTCATGCAGGTCCTCTCCCGCCGCACCAAGAACAACCCCGTGCTGATTGGCGAGCCCGGCGTCGGCAAGACGGCAGTAGTCGAAGGACTTGCTCAGGCGATCGTGCGCGGCGACGTGCCGGAGACCATCAAGGACAAGCAGCTCTACACCCTTGACCTCGGGTCCCTCGTTGCTGGCTCGCGGTACCGCGGCGACTTCGAGGAGCGCCTCAAGAAGGTGCTGAAAGAAATCCGCACCCGCGGTGACATTATCCTGTTCATCGATGAGATCCACACGCTGGTGGGTGCGGGAGCCGCAGAAGGTGCAATCGACGCAGCGTCCATCCTGAAGCCGATGCTGGCCCGCGGCGAGCTCCAGACCATCGGCGCAACCACCCTCGACGAATACCGTAAGCACATAGAGAAGGACGCGGCCCTGGAGCGCCGGTTCCAGCCGATCCAGGTCCAGGAACCCTCGGTGGCACACACCATCGAGATCCTCAAAGGGCTGCGTGACCGGTATGAAGCACACCACCGTGTCTCAATCACAGATGAGGCGCTGATCTCGGCGGCAACCCTCGCTGAGCGCTATATTTCGGACCGGTTCCTGCCGGATAAGGCGATCGACCTGATTGACGAGGCCGGTGCGCGGCTGCGGATTCGCAGAATGACCGCTCCACCGGAGCTAAAGGAAATCGACGACCGCATTGCTGACGTCAAGCGTGAGAAGGAGTCCGCGATAGATGCGCAGGACTTCGAAGGCGCAGCATCACTGCGCGACAAGGAGCAGAAGCTCCACGACGAGCGGATGGAAAAGGAGCGTCGGTGGAAGTCTGGCGGCCTCGACGACATCGCCGAGGTCGATGAGGAGCTCATCGCTGAGGTGCTCGCCAACTCCACTGGCATTCCGGTCTTCAAACTGACCGAAGAGGAATCGACACGCCTCCTCAAGATGGAAGACGAACTGCACAAACGGGTTGTGGGGCAGAACGACGCCATCAGGGCCATCTCGCAGGCGATCCGTCGCACGCGGGCAGGACTGAAGGATCCCAAGCGTCCGGGAGGATCATTTATCTTCGCCGGCCCAACTGGGGTTGGCAAGACCGAACTGGCCAAGGCGCTGGCCGAATTCCTGTTCGGCGACGAGGACGCCCTGATCACGCTCGACATGTCTGAATACTCGGAGAAGCACACCGTATCCAGACTGTTTGGTGCGCCCCCGGGATACGTAGGGTACGAAGAGGGTGGCCAGCTCACGGAAAAGGTGCGGCGGCGTCCGTTCTCGGTGGTGCTGTTCGACGAGGTCGAGAAGGCACACGCCGACCTGTTCAACTCGCTCCTCCAGATCCTTGAGGATGGCCGGCTCACCGATAGCCAGGGCCGGGTAGTCGACTTCAAGAACACTGTCATCATTATGACCACCAACCTGGGTACCCGCGACATTTCGAAGGGTGTGATGACCGGGTTCCAGTCCGGGACCGACACCACCACCACCTACAACAGGATGAAGGCGAAAGTCACTGAGGAGCTCAAGCAGCACTTCCGGCCCGAGTTCCTCAACCGCGTCGATGACACGGTGGTGTTCCCGCAGCTCACCCAGGACGAAATCGTTGAGATCGTCGATCTGTTCCTGGACCGGTTGGGGAAGCGGATGGCTGATAAGGGAATGAGCATTGAGCTCACCCCCGCTGCCAAGGTACTGCTGGCAACCCGCGGCTACGATCCCTCCATGGGTGCGCGGCCGCTGCGCCGCACCATCCAGCGGGAGATCGAGGACCAGCTGTCCGAGAAGATTCTCTTCGGCGAGCTGAAATCCGGTGAACTGGTCTCGGTGGATGTCGAGGGCGAGGGAGATGAGGCGCGGTTCACCTTCGTCGGACATGGAGCGCCGAAGGAAATCGAGGATGCACCGGCTGCCATTGAGGCAACGGTCCCCGACTAAGTCATCGGCTGACACATTGAACGCGTCGGCATGGGGCCCCCAACCAGCACCAGAGTGCCGGCCGGGGGCCTCACGCCGTTGGAGTGGCAACCCCGCGAGCTGCCGCTGCCTTGTGTGCCTGAAGCAACTTATTACTCTCTCAGAGAAGTCATGGTGAACTACACCACACCCGATGGTAAGGATGGATCATGACATCCGAATCGGAAATGAATGCCACGGCCGTACCCGAAACCCCGTTTCACGACCTGGACCACTTCATCGCGATTCCCCGCGTTGGTTCGTTGGTGTTGAGCCCGGACGGATCGCGGCTGGTTGTGGCCGTCGCAACCCTGAATGCGAAGTCCACCGAGTACGCCACCGCCCTGTGGGAGGTGGACCCGGCTGGCAAAAACCCCGCCCGCCGACTCACCCGCAGCGCCAAGGGCGAGTCCGGGGCCGCATTTCTTGCCGGTGGTGACCTACTATTCACCTCGGCGCGGCCCGATCCGGACCGCGCCGACGGCGACGCGGCCAAGGAGACCACCACCGCCCTCTGGCGGCTGCCTGCCAGCGGTGGCGAAGCCAGAGTGGTGCACTCCCGCGTGGGGGGCATCAACGGCATCCTCGCGGCCGCAGCTGCCGATTCCGCTGTCGTCCTGGCCGACGTCCTCGCCGGCTCGAGCAACGAGGCCGACGACGGCGAACGCCGGACCCAGCGCAAGGATGCGAAGGTGGGAGCCATCCTGCACTCCGGTTACCCGGTCCGCTACTGGGACGCTGACCTGGGGCCGGCGGAGCCGCGCTACTTCGCCCTGGAAGATGACGCATCACAACACCCCCACCCCCCGACCAGCGACACCGCAGCCCCACTGCGGTTGCGCGACATCACCCCGGCGGCAGGGGTTTCGCTCCGAAACGCACAGCAGGTGATCAGCCCCGACGGCTCACTCGTGGTGACCTCCTTGAGTGTTCCCGCGGGACGAGGCGACCGGCGCAGTGTCCTTGCCCGCATCGAGGTGGCGACAGGGGAACACAGGGTGCTCCTCGATGACCCCGACTATGACTTCTCGCCCGGGCCCATCAGCCCCGACGGCGCCACCCTCGTGGTTCACCGCGCGAGGCGAACCACAGCCGAGATTTCGCCTCAGCAGACGCTGGGCCTGCTGCCCGTTGCCGGCGGCAAGCTCGGCCTACTCGCCGAGGACTGGGATCGCTGGCCGTCGCCCGCCGCCTGGCTGCCCGATGGCAGTGCCCTGCTCTCAACAGCCGACGAGGAGGGGGCCTCCCCGGTGTTCCTGATCGCCGTCGACACTGGAGCTGTGACCAGGGTGACCCGTGACGAAGCCGCCTATACGGATGTTGTGGTGGCTCCCGACGGCGCCACCGCCTACGCGCTGCGCAGCTCCTACGCGTTTCCCCCTGAAGTGGTCAGCATCAATCTTGCGGACTCAACGGTTCAAACACTCGCTGGCCCAGTGGAGCGCCCTGTCCTGCCGGGTCGGCTCGAACGAGTGCACACCACAGCCGACGACGGACAAAAAATAGGGTCCTGGCTGGTCCTCCCCACCGACGCCAGCGCCTCCCATCCCGCCCCGCTCCTGCTCTGGATCCACGGCGGCCCACTCGGATCCTGGAATGCGTGGACCTGGCGGTGGTCGCCTTGGCTACTCGCCGCGCAGGGCTACGCTGTGCTACTTCCTGACCCGGCGCTGTCGACCGGTTACGGTCAGCGCATGATCGACCGCGGGTGGGGCCAATGGGGCAGGGCGCCCTACACCGACCTCATGAAAGCCACCGACGCCGTCGTGGCCCGTGCAGACATCGACGAGACGCGGACCGCGGCGATGGGCGGCTCGTTCGGCGGTTACATGGCCAACTGGATAGCCGGGCACACCGACCGGTTCAACGCCATCGTCACCCACGCGAGCCTGTGGGCCCTCGACCAGTTCGGGCCCACCACCGATGCTTCCTACTACTGGGAGAAAGAAATGACGCCGGAAATGGCTGCCGAGAATTCACCGCACCACCACGTGGGCAGCATCTCGACCCCGATGCTGGTAATCCATGGCGACAAGGATTACCGCGTTCCCATCGGGGAGGGCCTGAGGCTCTGGTACGAGCTGCTCTCCCGGTCCCGGCTGGCGGCAGATGAACAGGGCCGCACCGAGCACCGTTTCCTGTACTTCCCGGACGAGAACCACTGGATCCTCAAGCCTCAGCATGCCAAGGTCTGGTACGGCGTCGTCAGGCACTTCCTGGCACACCACGTGCTGGGTAAGCACGCCACGCTCCCACCCGAGCTTGGCCTGTAGCGATAGTGGCACCGCAGACTTTGTAGACTGCCCTAGTGAGTTCCTCCTTCAGAATCCGGCCAGCACGCACCGCCGACGTCCCGGTAATCAAGGCGCTGGTAGCTCCGTTGGCTGATAGCCGGGTGCTGATGGCAAAGGAAACAGTCGCCTACTACGAGGGGCTGCAGGAGTTCCGCATTGCCGAGGACGACGACGGCGTCCTCGGATGCGGTGCCTTGCACGTCATGTGGGAGGACCTGGCGGAGATCCGCACCCTCGCCACCTCCCCCACAGCGCAGGGCCGGGGGATCGGTACCGCGCTGGTGGAAAGACTGCTCGACGACGCCAGGGCCCTCGGCGTCGACCGCGTCTTCTGCCTGACCTTCGAGGTGGAGTTCTTCCGGCGCAGGGGTTTTGAAGTGATGGCAGACCAGTCGGCGGTTGACCCTGCCGTGTACTCGGAACTTTTGCGCTCTCACGACGAGGGCGTGGCAGAGTTCCTCGATCTCGCGCGGGTGAAACCGAATACCCTCGGCAACACCCGGATGATCCGCCAGGTCAACGATGGTAATGCTGCGGGTGGCATACCAACGGCAGAATAGATAAGCTAAGGGGGCTTGGCATCTACGACGATGCGAAAGCGGGTCCCGAAACCGGGGCCCGACACACCGAGCGGAAGTAGGTCAGACTATGGGTGCAGACGACAAGGCAGCAAACACCGGCGAGAAGCTGGGCGGCAAGATCAAAGAAGGCGTTGGCAAGCTCACCGGCAACGAAAAGATGGAAGCCGACGGCCACAAGGACCAGGCCTCCGGCGACATCAAAAACGCTGGCGAGAACATCAAGGACGTCTTCAAGGGTGACAACCGCTAGATCTGATCCATCGGGCATCCGCTCCTCAATCAGTGGTTTGCGGAAGCCAGCGAAGGATTAGTGCTGTGGGAGGGACCGGGCTCAGCCCCGGAACCCTCCCACGGTCATTTAATGGCAGTGGTTCAGCCTATAGGCAAGTAGCCGACCGAAGGGTATGGTTCAGACACGGCCAGCAGGTCCGGCGGGCCGTAAATCACTCAGCCCTGTGTCCTTTAACCGAGGAGCCGCCATGAAAAAGCTAATCAATGACCCCAAACAGGTAGTCACCGAATCCGTCGAAGGGTTCGGGGCCGCTCATGCCGATCTGGTCAGCGTTCATTCGGACCCCCTGTTCATCACACGGCGGGACGCCCCCCGGCAAGGGAAGGTGGGGCTGGTCTCGGGCGGAGGGAGCGGCCACGAGCCGCTGCACGCCGGCTATGTGGGGCTGGGCATGCTCGACGCCGCCGTGCCGGGGGCCATGTTTACCTCGCCCACCCCGGACCAGATCCTCCCCGCCACCATGGCTGTTGACGGGGGAGCGGGAGTGCTGCATATCGTCAAGAACTACACCGGCGATGTCCTGAATTTCGAAACCGCCGCCGAGCTGGCCGAAGCCGAGGGCGTGACCGTGCAGTCGGTCCTCGTGAACGACGATGTCGCCGTCGAGGACTCGCTCTACACCGCCGGCCGCCGCGGAGTCGGCGGGACGGTGCTCGTCGAGCGGATTGCCGGGGCCGCCGCCGAACGTGGGGACACCCTGGACTCGGTGACTGCCGTTGCGCAACGCGTCATCGACAACGTCAGGTCAATGGGGGTGGCACTTGCCGCCTGCACCGTGCCGCACGCCGGGCAGCCCAGCTTCGACCTGACCGATAACGAGATAGAAATCGGCATCGGCATTCACGGGGAGCCCGGCAGGCACCGCATCGCAATGGAAAACGCCGACGGGATTACCGGACGGCTGATGGAACCGATACTCACCGACCTGCGGGTTGGCAGCGGTGAACGGGTGTTGTTATTCGTCAATGGAATGGGGGGAACTCCTGCCAGCGAGCTGTACATTGTCTACCGGCGGGCCCGCCTGCTCCTCGAGGAGCAGGGAATTATTGTCGAACGCTCGTTGGTCGGTAATTACATCACCGCCCTCGAGATGCAGGGTGCCTCAATCACCGTTCTGCGGCTCGACGACGAGATGGTTCAGTTGTGGGACTCGCCGGTCCTGACTGCGGCACTGCGCTGGGGAGTCTAGGCGTGGCTGAAGGATCCCCCGCGACCCTGACCGCGGCATGGGTGGTCGCCTGGCTGCGCGAGAGTGCCCGCGTGGTCGGCGAGCACCGACAACGCCTAATTGACCTTGACCGGGCGATCGGCGACGCCGATCACGGGGAGAACCTCGACCGCGGATTCTCGGCGATAGCGAAAAAGCTCGACGACGGCGAAGATCCAGCCACTCCGGCCGCTGGCCTGAAGCTCGCAGCGATGACCCTGATGTCCACGGTGGGCGGCGCGGCCGGCCCGCTCTACGGAACTGCATTCCTGCGGGCGGCAGCCTCGCTGGGCGACGCTCAGCAGGTGGGCCCCGACGACGTCGTCGGGCTGCTCACGGCTGCACGGGATGGAGTGGTGGCCCGAGGGAAGGCCGAATCGGGTGACAAGACGATGGTCGACGCGTGGACCCCTGCCGTGGAAGCGGCGGGCACGGCGGCACTGGCCGGTGCGACGGTGACCGAGGTCCTCACAGCCGCAGCCAACGCGGCCAACGCGGGGGCCGCGGCCACCGAACCCTTGATCGCGCGGAAGGGGCGCGCGAGCTATTTGGGTGAACGCAGTGCCGGGCACCTCGATCCGGGTGCAGTCTCGACGGGGTTGATCCTGCAGGCGGCCGTCGACGCAGCCGGGGGCCAACAGTGAACGTCGGCCTGGTGATCGTGTCGCATAGTTCGAAGATCGCCGAGGGCGTCTGCGATCTGGCCCGGCAAATGGCTGCCGACGTCGCGCTGGTCCCTGCGGGCGGAGTGGAGGACGAATCGGGGGTGTCGAGGATCGGCACCAGTTTCGAGAAAGTGCTCGAGGCAATTTCAGCCGCCGACCGGGGCCGCGGCGTCGTCATACTGACTGATCTGGGGTCGGCGGTCATGACAGCCGAGATGGCGCTGGAGTTCCTCGACGGCGATCTTCGGGCGCGGGTCAGGCTCGCCCGGGCAGCGTTGGTGGAAGGGGCGGTTGCTGCCGCCGTGGAAGCGCAGACCGGTGCTGACGCGGATGCTGTAACCAGGGCCGCCGAGGCGGCGATCATTGCCTTGGATCCTGCCGTCCTTGAGCCGTTCGTCAGCCATGCGGCAGCAGTTCCGGGAGACCCCCTGGCTGCACCGTCAACCAGTGGCCACTCGGCAGAGGGGTCGTGGGAGCTGCCCAACCCGATGGGACTCCACGCACGCCCCGCGGCGACCCTGGCGCGTGCGATGGGCGAACTTGAGGCGGACGTGACGGTGAACGGCGTCGACGCCAAATCGGTAATGCTGCTGATGAGCCTCGGGCTTGGGCAGGGCAAAGTGCTGACGGCTTCGGCTGCTGGCCCGGACGCGCAGAAAGCGATCGACCTGATCGGCAACGAGGTCACCGCCGGATTCGGTGAACTCTGACTTTTGGTTAACTCGGACTGGGGCCTGAACGGAGGGCTGTGTCAGTCGGGGAGGGTGATGCCAGCGGGGGTATCACGGGCGAGGCCATCTTTCACGAGACCCGCCAGTGACCGCTCCAGCTGATCCTTCGGCGCGTTTAGACCGTGCAGCTTCAGCAGTGGAGTCAGTGATGTGCCGGGCCCGGACATCAAGTCAACCGGTTCGCCGACCAGTGCCTCCCTGACCACCGGCACCGCTGCATCCCGGAGCACGCCCATCATTGCCCCGCGCACCTGGCGGTCAGTCCCGGCCCACGCCTGGCCTTTGGGGACGTAGTGCGGCTCCGGCCTGCCAGCGGCCATCCACGCACAGGCATCGAATACCGGGCACTGCGAGCATTTGGGTGCCCGGGCGGTGCAGACGAGCGCACCCAGTTCCATCACCGCTGCGTTCCACAGTACTGACTGGGCGCCGTCGTCGGGCAGCAGATCGGCCGCCCGACGCAGCTCTGCTGCTGTGAGCGCCGGTGCAGGTAAGGCGTCCCCACCGACTAGCCGTGCGTGGACGCGCCGGATGTTGGTGTCCACCACGGTCTCACGCTTCCCGAAGGCGAACACTGCCACGGCCGCCGCCGTGTAGGTGCCCACGCCGGGCAACGTAAGGAGCTCGTCAACAGTGTCCGGTACCTCGCCGTTATGGTCTTCGACGAGGGCGCGCGCGGCCGCGTGCAACCGAAGGGCACGTCGCGGATAGCCCAGCCGCCCCCAATGCCTCAGCGCATCGCCGGCGGGTGCTGCGGCAAGGTCGGCCGGTGTGGGCCAGCGTGAGAGCCAGTCGGTGAAGACGGGTAGGACACGCACCACCGGTGTCTGCTGAAGCATGAACTCGCTCACCAGCACCGACCACGGGGTGCGGACGGGTCCCCGCCACGGTAGGTCCCGGGCCTGAACACCGAACCAGCCAATGATGCGTTGATGCAGCTGGGCTGGTGACGCCTGGTCCATTGACACTCCTGATAGTCGACCATCAATACTGTACTGACCGGCGTGGGGTCACAGGTATCCGGCATCTCTGTCCCTAGCCTTAACCTATGCATTCGCAGGGTGGCCCTTCGCGGGGCGGGCCGCAGGACAAGCCGTCACGCCCGTCTGGCGCGCCCCGGGCCAGCCCACGGGTGTACCGCCGCCGCAGGTTGGTGGTGCTGGCCCTCGCGCTGACCGTGGTCGGGGCTTTGGTATGGGCGGGGATTGTCCTAGCGGGCCTGATCGCCACCGCACAGGATACCGCCGACCCGGTCGCGGAAGCGGGGAAGTCGGCTGGACCCACCGTGGCGACTGCGCCCACCGACAAGCCATCGCCGTCGGATCCTGCCTGCGACCCCGCCCAGGTGGAGGTCAGCGCGTCGACCGACGCGCAGGATTACGCACCCGAGCAGAACCCGGTGCTGACGTTGACTGTGACGAATACCGGCGGCGTGGCCTGCCCGGTAAACGTGGGGACCTCGCAGATGGAGTTCCTGGTCACCAGTGGTGATGACCGGATCTTCTCGTCCCTTGACTGCCAGGAGGGTGCCGAGGACCTCAACCGGGATATCCCGCCGGGCGGTACAGAGGAAGCCAATTTCACGTGGGAACGGAACCGCAGCGCCCCAGGCTGCGAGACGGTCGAAGCCAACCCCACGCCAGGTTCCTACACCGTGAGCGTGTCACTGGGCGGCCGGACCAGTGAGAAAGTGCCCTTCGAGCTGCAGTAACCGCTACATGAAGCGGTCGAGGAGGCTCGTCTCGGCAATCCGGGAGAGTCCCTCCCGCACAGTACGTGCCCGCTGCTCGCCGATGCCGTCAACGGCCATCAGGTCGTCAATGTTAGCGGCCATCAGGTTCTGCAAACCACCGAAGTGGTCGACCAGCCGGTTCGCTACCGCCGGGGGAACAGCCTTGATGCCCGACACCAGCCGGAACCCTTTGGGCTGGACCACCGCGTCAAGCGAGTCGCTCGACGGATTGAAACCCACGACGCTGGCAATGGTGCCGAGGTCAATCAGGTCGGTAGAGCTGAAGGCCTGCAACGCGGCGAGCTGTTTCTCCACCACCAGGGACGCGTCGCCGAGGTCGAGATAGTCTCTCAGCACCATTTCGCTGCCTGGCCCTAGACCCGTGGTCAGTTCTTCGACCTGCAGTGAGAGCAGACGGCCGTCCACGCCCAGTTCAAGGACATACTGCGAGATTTCTTCGGAGATCCGCCTCACCATCTCTTGGCGTTGCAGGGTTACCGCCACATCCCTGACCGTGACCATTGCCTCGATCTCCAGCGCCGACAATGAGCCGGTCACCTGATCCAGGCGGGCCCGATACCGTTCCAGGGTAGCGAGGGCCTGATTCGCGCGCGCCAGCACCGGTTCTGAACCCTCCAGTACGTGCCGCAGGCCGTTGATATAGAGGGCGATAATGTGCATCGACTGGCTGACGGAGATGACAGGGAGCCCGGTCTGGATGGCTACCCGCTCGGCAGTCCGGTGTCGCGTCCCGGACTCCTGGGTGTCGATGGTGTGGTCCGGGACCAGTTGCACACCGGCCCGCAGGATATTGCTCGCGTCCCTGTCGCAGACAATCGCCCCATCCATCTTGGCGAGCTCCCGAAGCCGCGTGGGCGAGAAGGTGATGCCGATGTCGAACCCGCCGGAGCAGATGGAATCTACTGTGCGGTCGAATCCCAGAACGATCAGCGCCCCGGTGCGCCCGCGCAGAATGCGTTCCAGTCCGTCCCGCAACTGGGTGCCGGGAGCCACGCGCGCCAAGGTAGCCTTCAACGCGTCCTCTGGACTGCGAACCATTGCCACTTCCTTCCCGCTACCAGCGCCGCCAACCGGCATCCGGCTGAGCAAGGCCCTGCCGAGCAGGTACCCGCGCAGCCGTTCCAATCCTAGTGGGCGCGCCGCCTAAACCCAGATACCGGTTAGGGACGCAAATGGGTAACGGTTACAGCGGATGACGCAGGCGAGGTAGCCGCGCAGGTGGAGGAACAGTCAGAAGAGCAGTTCCAGGGCCTCGGTCAGCGTCGAGACTTCGTGCACGGTGAACCCCGCCGGGGCCCGGCCGGGGCCGTTGGGCGAGGCCGGCACCACTGCGTGGGTGAAGCCCAGCCGCTCCGCCTCCTGGACCCGTTGCGCGATACCGGGGACCGGCCGAACCTCACCGGCAAGTCCGACCTCGCCGAAGGCGATCAGCCGTGCCGCGAGCGGCTGGTTGGTTTTCGCCGATGCGATGGCCAGCGCGACTGCCAGGTCGGTTGCCGGTTCGCTGAGCTTCACCCCTCCGACCGTCGCCACGTAGCTGTCGTCCTTGTGCAGACTCAGCGAGGCGCGCTGCTGGAGTACCGCCAGGAGCATCGCCACCCGTGAACTGTCAAGGCCGCTGGTCGCCCGCCGGGGTTGGGAGTTGGAAGACTCGGCGAGCAGGGCCTGAACTTCCGCCAGCAGCGGTCTGCGCCCCTCCAGGGTGACGGTGATGCAGGTGCCGGATACCGGGTCCTTGGTGCGGGAGACAAAGAGGCCGCTGGGATCGGCGAGACCCTCAACACCGGTCTCGGTCAGATCGAAACAGCCAACCTCATCGGTGGGCCCGTACCGGTTCTTGATGGCCCGCATCAGCCGAAGCCGTGAGTGCCGGTCGCCCTCGAACTGGCACACCACATCGACCAGATGTTCCAGCAGGCGCGGCCCAGCGATCGACCCGTCCTTGGTGACATGTCCAACCAGAATGGTTGTCATTCCGCGGGTTTTCGCTGCGGCGATCAACGACGCAGCGACCTCCCGGACCTGGGTCACTCCTCCGGCGGTCCCGTCGACGGCGGCGCTGCTGAGGGTCTGCACCGAATCAACAATGAGCAGCGAGGGGGATAGCCGTTCCACCTGCCCCAACGCCTGCCCCAGATCCGATTCGGCGGTGAGGTAAAGGGTGTCCGCCAGCGCACCGATGCGTTCAGCCCGCAGCTTTACCTGGGCCGACGATTCCTCCCCGGTGATATACAGCACGTCCTTCCCGAGCCGCGCAACCCTCGCTGCGACGTCGAGGACCAGGGTGGACTTGCCGACTCCAGGTTCCCCTGCGAGGAGGATCACCGCGCCAGGTACCAGACCGCCGCCGAGCACCCGGTCAAGTTCGCCGATCTGGGTGGGCTGGTAGGAGGCAGCTGTTGCATCGACCTGCGAAATCCGCAGGGCAGGCGAGGCAACTGCTACGGCCGGCGTCGTCCGCGCTACTGTCTGGCCCGTTTCCTCGACCGTCCCCCACGCCTGGCACTCGCCGCACCGGCCAACCCATTTGGCCGTGGTCCACCCGCATTCACCGCACCGGTAGGCGGGAGCCGAGGTGCGTGCGGGGCGTACTGTCTTTGTTGCCATGGGCTCTAACGTACCGGCGGGTAGGGACATGGGGCGGCAAAGACACTACCGGTAGCGCCCGCTTTGAGAAGGGTCACAGTTTCGGCAGGTACCCGGCGGCCTCGTCGTGCTGGAGGCCGGTCGCCTCCAGCAGGTCAACAATCAGCGGGCGGTACAGTAGCACCAGCCCCTCACCTTCCAGCCGCTGGATCTTCAGCAGGCGTGGATGGAGCATGGTTGCAACGGCTGCCAGATCCTCCCGCGCCTGCCGAAGGGAGAGCTTCTGTTCGGGGGTACTTGTGGAGGATAAAGCGCGGCCCAGCACGTCGACGGCGTCGGCGGTGTCCTCAATGACCTGGGACAGTTCCTGGACGGCTTCGTCGGTAAGCGCCGCATGGTTGATGACCGAGGTCAGCCGACGGGTGAACACCCGCGCGTTGCGGACGGCGAGGTCGATCGACTCGATTGACCCCCTGAGCTCACCGAGCTCGTGGCGGTGCCGCCGGTAGGCAGGGGAGAGCCGCGCCACTTCCTGGGCCGCTCCCATACTGCCGGACAGCCCCTCCATCAGGGGCTGGCAGTTGCGGGCCCTGATCAGCGCATGCCAGGCGAGCGTAGGATCGCTGCGGGTCAGTGCCGTCGACGATTCCCGGAGTACCGCCGACAGCTCCCCGAGGAGCTCCCGCACATTGGTTTTCGGTTCCTTCCGTGGATCCTTGGGGGCGAGGATGACTATTACCAGGGCAAAAAGCCCACCTACGATTGCGTCGACGCTGCGGGTGAACGGACCGCCGTCAGGGGCTGGCAGGAGCACCACCAGCAGGGACTGCAGGCCTAGCTGCGTCGTGAAAATGGTCCCACTGTCCAGGAACCTGGCCAGCAGGATAGAGACAAACAGTACGACGGCGGCCTGCCAGATTCCGGTACCGAACAGGGCCAGCAGCACGTCTCCAAGCGCAATGCCAAGGGTGCAGCCCAACCCCACCTCAAGCACCCGCCGAAGCCGCGGGTCACGGGTGAAGCCGAGCGCGATCATCGAGGAGGTCGCAGCGAACAGGGGGCCGCTGTGACCAAGGACCCGTTCAGCGAAGACGTACGCTCCCACAGCGCAGACGGTCATCTGGATGGCCGGGATCACCGAGTTGGAGCTCCGGCGGAAACCCACCCGCGTCCGGTTGCGAACAAAAGAGCGGGCTCGCGAGGGAAATGATGGCCGCGGCATGCAACCCAGCCTAGCCCCGGTATCCCGGGTACGGAGTCGCGGTGGAGTGCTGGGATTTGGACAGTACCCGAGACAGTTTGGCAAGGCTACCGAACAAGCTGATTGCATCTGTACGTTTCCCGTTCACCGTCCGTTAACTTTGGTCAGTCAGTCTCGTCACCTGCGGCACCTAGCTTATTCAAGGTACGCATACCGAAAAGTTCGACTTTTCCATCTTCATAGGTGCCCTCGGCACCGATTTTCGACTCCCTGGAAGGGGCAATATCAAGTGAAGGTTCTTCGCTTTGGCCGCGCAGCGGCAGTAATCTCCGTCGCCGCACTGGCTTTGACCGCCTGCGGTTCCGACAGTGCAACCGACGAGCCGGCAGCGACCACCGGCGACAACGGTGCCGCAGAGAGCACCGTTTCAGGAACGCTGACCGGTGCTGGCGCTTCCTCCCAGGGCGCGGCTATGACCGCCTGGCAGTCCGGGTTCACCGCTGCCAACCCTGACGCAACACTTCAGTACTCCCCAGACGGCTCCGGCGCTGGCCGTGAAGCCTTCCTGGGTGGCGGCGTCCAGTTTGCCGGCTCGGACGCTTACCTCGATGAGGAAGAGCACGCAGCAGCCGTTGAGGTCTGCGGTCCCGAAGGCGCATTCAACATCCCCGCCTACATTGCGCCAATCGCTGTGGCCTTCAACCTGCCGGGCATCGATGAAGTGAACATGGATGCAGAAACTATCGCTTCAGTGTTCCGTGGTGACATCACCAACTGGAACGACGAGGCTATCGTCTCCCAAAACGAGGGCGTCGACCTTCCTGACCTGGCCATTACTGTTGTCCACCGCAGCGACGAGTCAGGCACCACCGAGAACTTTGTGGACTATCTCGCCGCAGCCGCACCCGACGTGTGGACCGATGAGGTTTCGGGTGACTGGCCCGCCGAAATCGTTGCGGAGAACGCTCAGGGTACCAACGGTGTAGTTTCCACCACCTCCGGCACCGAAGGCGCGATCACCTACACAGACGCGTCAGCCGTCGGCGATTTGGGCCAGGTTTTGGTAAAGGTTGGGGAGGAAAACGTTGCACTGACGCCAGAGGCTGCCTCACTGGCAGTCGAGGTGGCGGAGCCAGCCGAGGTTGAAGGTGCTCCCGAGGTGGATATGTCCTACAACCTCACCCGGGACACCACCGAATCCGGCGCGTACCCGATCGTGCTGATCTCGTACCACGTCTACTGCGCCACCTACCCAGACCAGGAGACAGTTGACCTGGTCAAGGCCTTCGGTTCTTACGCAATCAGCGAGGCGGGTCAGGCCGACGCTGCTGAGTCGGCCGGAAACGCCCCGATCTCCGAAACCTTGCGCGAGCAGGCCCAGGCCGCTATCGACTCGATAACGGTTGCTTCCTAATACAGTTCGTTTGCCCCGTCCGGTCTCACAGACCGGGCGGGGCTGTCCTTTGCGCTCAGCCGTTAGGCTGGTATCCAGTTACTACCACCGACCGCTGACGGCGCCCGTCCTTGGCAGCACAGCAGGATCAACCCAGTACCAGCTCCGAAGGGTTCACTAGTGTCCACGAAGACGGTGTCTCCGAACACGTTGCGCAGAGAAGGCGACAGCGGTCAATCAGGGGACAAAATATTCTCTACAGCCAGTCTTTTAGCCGGTTGCCTGATTCTCGCCGTGCTGTTCAGTGTGGCAATCTTCCTGCTAGTCCAGGCCTTCCCGACCTTCGTTGCCGACCCGGCCGACATTTCGGGTGGCAACGGATTCCTCTCCTACATTTGGCCCATCGTCATCGGGACGGTGATTGCGGCTGTTATCGCACTCATTCTCGCCACTCCCGTAGGCATCGGGGTCGCACTGTTCATCTCGCATTACGCTCCCCGCCGGCTCGCGCAGGGATTCGGCTATCTAATTGATCTTCTGGCGGCTATCCCGTCGGTGGTATACGGTGCCTGGGGTTACGCAGTGCTGGCTCCGCAGCTGGCGTTGGCCTATGACTGGCTTGCCGCCAATCTCGGGTGGATCCCCATCTTCGAGGGACCCGCCAGCAACACCGGACGGACCATGCTCACCGCTGGAATTGTTCTCGCGGTCATGGTCCTGCCGATTATCACCTCACTCAGCCGGGAAATCTTTCTCCAGACCCCCAAACTGCATGAAGAGGCATCCTTGGCGCTCGGGGCCACCCGCTGGGAAATGATCAAGATGTCGGTGCTGCCCTTCGCTCGCCCAGGGATCATTAGCGCAGCAATGCTGGGCCTTGGCAGGGCGCTGGGCGAGACGATGGCAGTTGCTCTGGTACTTTCCGGCGGAGCGTTGAACGCCAGTCTCATCCAGACCGGCAACCAAACCATCGCCGCTGAGATCGCACTCAACTTCCCTGAGGCATTCGGTCTTCGCCTCAGCGAGCTCATCGCCGCCGGCCTCGTCCTCTTCGTCATCACCCTGGCAGTGAACATGATTGCCCGCTGGATCATCAGCCGCCACAAGGAATTCTCAGGTGCCAACTAATGAGTAACGCAACCATGACCCGGCGTCCTTCCCAATTCACCAAGAACAAGCTTCCGAGATGGTCGATCTGGGCCGTCCTGGCAGGCGCCCTGATCCTCGGCGCGGCTGTCTCAGCGCTGCTCGGATTCAGCCCGATAACAATGGCCATTCTCGCCGCGATTTTCTTCGTCGTCGGTGGCACAGTAGTGTCCGCTGCCGTGGAAGGGGGTCGCAAGGCACGCGACCGGCTGGCAACCTATCTTATCTACGGCGCCTTCATCATTGCTGTGCTGCCCCTGTTTTCAGTCATCTGGACGGTGCTTGAGCGTGGCATGCCGGGCCTGACCAGCGACTTCTTGTTCCGTTCGATGAACGGTCTCACCGGAGCCATGGACAACCAGAGCGTTGCCGAAGGCACTCCGGTGATGGGTGGTGCCTACCACGCGATCCTTGGCACACTCCAGATCACCCTGTGGGCCACCATCATCTCGGTACCGGTTGGCCTGCTGGCGGCCATCTACCTGGTCGAATACTCGACTGGCGGCCCTCTCAGCCGGGCCATCACCTTCTTCGTCGACGTGATGACCGGCATCCCTTCCATCGTTGCCGGTCTGTTCGCTGCCGCGCTGTTCGGTTTGATCTTTGGTCCAGGTACTCGTACCGGATTTGTGGCTGCAGCCGCGTTGTCAGTGCTGATGATCCCAGTGGTCGTGCGTGCAACTGAGGAAATGTTGAAGATTGTCCCCAACGAACTCCGGGAGGCGTCCTTCGCGCTGGGTGTCAGAAAGTGGCGGACCATCACCAAGGTGGTCATTCCGACAGCCATTTCAGGCATCGCGTCAGGTGTCACCCTGGCGATCGCCCGGGTCATCGGAGAGACCGCGCCGATCCTGGTCACTGCGGGATTTGCAACAGGGATCAACCTTGATGTTTTCGGTGGATGGATGAGCACCCTCCCCACCTATATTTACTACCAGATCATCACGCCCACATCGCCAACCAGCACCGATCCGAGCATCCAGCGCGCGTGGGCGGCGGCGTTGGTATTGATTATTCTCGTGATGGTCCTGAACCTTGTTGCCCGTCTCATCGCCCGGATGTTCGCCCCCAAAACCAGCCGCTAAACGGCGCTGCACAACCTAAGGATTCAGATGTCAAAGCGTATCGACGTCAAGGACTTGAACGTCTACTACAGCAAGTTCCTCGCGGTCGAGGACGTCAACGTCACCATTGAAGCCAGCTCAGTCACCGCCTTCATCGGTCCATCGGGCTGCGGTAAGTCGACCTTTCTGCGAACGCTGAACCGGATGCACGAGGTTATCCCGGGTGCCCGTGTTGAGGGCGAGGTACTGCTCGACGGCGATGACCTTTATGACGACGCGGTTGATCCCGTGCACGTGCGTAGCCAGATCGGGATGGTCTTCCAGCGGCCCAACCCGTTTCCGACCATGTCCATCCGCGACAACGTGCTGGCTGGCGTGAAGCTCAACAGCAAGCGCATCAGCAAATCGGATGCAGACGCTCTGGTGGAAAAGTCGCTGCGGGGAGCCAACCTGTGGAACGAAGTGAAGGATCGCCTCGACCGACCAGGCTCCGGGCTGTCTGGTGGGCAGCAGCAGCGCCTATGTATTGCTCGAGCCATTGCAGTCTCCCCCGAGGTAATCCTCATGGACGAGCCCTGTTCGGCTCTTGATCCAATCTCCACGCTCGCCATCGAGGACCTCATCAACGAGCTGAAAACCGACTACACGGTGGCCATCGTCACCCACAACATGCAGCAGGCTGCTCGGGTTTCGGACAAGACAGCCTTCTTCAACATCGCTGCGACGGGTATGCCCGGGAAGATGATCGAGTTCGGCAACACCACCGACATCTTCAACAACCCCAAGGAAAAGTCTACCGAGGATTACGTCTCCGGCCGCTTCGGCTAACGGTTTCCGGGGCGGCGACGGGGGGGGTGATTGTGCTGGGGTGAGGAGTCAGCCCAGTTAGAGGAGCGGACTTATTGCCAGAAAAAGGATCGCGCCGAGCAGTGCAGTCGCCGCCGCCGTAGAGAACCAGACGAGCAGCACCTTCACAACTTCGCGGCCTCGAACCGTGGGGAACCGTTGATTGGCTCCCGCGCCGAGGATCGCGGAGGTCATGGTGTGAGTGCTTGAAAGCGGCATTGACAGGGAGATCGAGCCGACAAAAAGCATCGCAGCGCTAACGCCCTGAGCGGTCATCCCGCGCAACGGATCCACCCGCACCAGCCGATGCGCGAGGGTGTGGGTGATCCGCCAGCCGCCGAAGAGGGACCCGGTAGCCAGCAAGACTGCTGCGAAGATTTGTACCCATAACGGAATCGCGCTGCCCGTTGCCACGCCGCTGCCGACCAGGGCGAGCATAATCACCGCCATGGTTCGTTGCCCGTCCTGCAGCCCATGGCCCAGCGCGAATACTCCGGCCAGCACCGACTGCGCCATCCGGCTCCTGTAATTCACCTTCCGCGGCGGGCTGTACCGCAGCAGCCAGATGGCGGGAAACACCGATAGATAGGCCAGCAGGTACGCCACTAGTGGTGACAGAAGGAGGGGGAGTGCGATCTGCAGGAGGAACACCTGCTCCGAATCGGCGATTGACTTGCCCCCAATCATGGCCGATGCCCCGCCCGAGCCAATTAGCCCCCCAATGAGGGCGTGGGTGGACGACGACGGCTTGCCCCGGTACCAGGTGAGCAAACCCCAGCTGAGCGCAGCAATGAGTCCTGCAACAAGGATCCCGAGGCCAACCGTGCCCGGCGGAACGCTCAGCGCATTCCCGGTGAAGAGCAGGGCAACGCCGGCCCCCAGGAGGGCGCCAATCAGATTGAAGAACGCAACCAGGAGGACTGCGACACTCGGGGTGAGGGCCCGGGTGCGTACTGCGGTGGCAACCGAGTTGGAGACATCGTGGAAACCGTTGAGTAACGCAAAACCTCCGGCCAGCATCACGACGACGCCGAGGAGGAACAGCTCCACCTATGATTCCTTGACGAGGATGCTACCGACGTGTGTTGCCACCTTGCGAATGTCCTTGGTGACGTCGACAAGCTGATTGGCAACATCGCGGTGCCGCGCGTAAACAAGCGGCTTGTGATCGTTGAGGAGTTCCGAGCACCAGCTCCGGTGGGTCCGCTCGGCTCGTTTGGCCAGCCGGAGGATTTCGATCCAGTACTCTTCCAGCTCATCCATCGAGTTCAGTCGTTTCATCGCGGCTGCGGTCAGTTCCGACTGGCGGGTGATCACCTCGAGCTGTTCGGTGGCCCGGCGGCTCAGTTTGCTGAGCTGGTAGAGGGAGATGAGCTCGGCGGCGCCGTCGAGCTTCTCGATTGCCTCATTCAGGAGCCGGGACAGGGCGTAGAGGTCTTCCCGGGGAAGCGGGTTGACGAAGCTGCTGCGCATTGAGGTGAGCAATGCGTAATGCAGCTCGGCCGAATTGGCCTCATGCTCGTGCAGTTCTTCGGCGAGGCGGTCGTAGTCGCGGGTGGTGGCCCCGAGGATCCCCGACATGGTGCGTACACCCAGCACCAGTTGCTGCGCCATGTCGGAGAGCAGCACGAGGCCAGCGTCCTCCTGCGGAAAGAGGCGAAGCTTCACGGGGGGCTACCTAACCTGCTGGGGCATCGGGTTAATGAGTTGCAGCCTAAGAATAACTGACACTGCTTCGGAGGCTCACCTTTGCCGGTGTATCCGCATCCGGACGAGCGGTTACGAAGCGTGTAGTGAGGAATCCGGTGACGCAGGAATCTGGCGCTGATGCCACAAAAATGGTGCCGAACCGGGAGCGCCTCTCGGCGGAAGGCCGCTCGAAGCGGCTAAATGTTGAAGCCCGGGGGTTCCACGGTCCGACACCACTTTCAGTGTTCTCCTCCCATGCGCTCATGTCAACATTGGGGTCCAGACAATGCAAGTTAGTCGAGTTCGCCACGACGCCACGACGCAGCAGCATGTTCCAGATCTTCAGCGGTCTTGATTAGCTGATGTGAATTGCGCGTCAATTTGGCGGCATGCGCGCCATTGACCGGTTCGGCGTCGTCCGCGTGGTGGGTCTGGCCCAGGGCGATGACCCGGCAGAAAGCGGCGAAGCGCTCCAAGGCGACATCGAAATCGCCCTCGAAGGCACCAGACAAAATGGTGTCTGCCATGGACCTGACCTCCTCGGCTCCGGGGGGCTCTGCAACACCCGCAATCACTTTGGAGACCTGCGCAACGTCCTTGCCGGATTCGAAGTAGGAAGCAATGCGTTCTGGGTTCTGTTGGGTGGCTGCACGGAGAGCGTAGAGCCGCCAGAGGGCACCCGGGAGGGAACGTGCCGGGCTTTCCGCCCACATCTCGGCAATCGCCTCAAGACCCTGCTGATCGGCCAGTTCGACCAACCGCTGGGTGGTCCCAGGATCGTCAGCGAGGCGACCATGGTGGACCAACGCGCGCGCCGATAGGTGGGCGGCCTCCGACACCCGCGACGGATCTGCACCACCAGCGAAAACTTCAAAGTCCAGCGGCGCGAATGGCTTGGGCTTGTGGTGCCGTGGACTCTGGTTCTCGTAGTTACCGCTCATGAATTGAGGATACTCCTGCCGTTTCCCTCCATGCCAGAGTCGTCAAACTGGGCAGCTTTCGGCCCCACCGTAACACCGTGTCATGGAAGCCGATTGAACGCCCGCGTTCTGCACACCGAGGCGGAATGCGATAATGTAAGCAGGTCATTTCGACTACTTCGGTGGTCTGAGGTGATGCGGGCCTTTAGCTCAGATGGTAGAGCATCGGACTTTTAATCCGTGGGTCGAGGGTTCGAGCCCCTCAGGGCCCACAATCGTGGGAAACCCAACCACAGAATCCCCGCCGTTCAGCGCAACGGTGGGGATTCTGTGCATTGCCGGTCGAAACTGGGGATTGACTCTGACCGCTTAAGCGTTTGCAATGGATAGTAGGTAATTCCACAAGGATGCTACGTTTTCGGACTCACTCGGTCCGTGAACCTCGGCTCCGCCGGGAGGAAGACCGATGGACCTTGCCAGTTTCGTGATCCAGGCAACAATTGCCGTCGCGGTAGTAGGTATACTCACCGCGATCACGGCTGTGGCCTTGGCCAGCAGCCTCAAGCGCCACGACGACATCGACTCCCTCTTTTGGTACGGGTTTTCCGGATTTGTAGCAGTCGTCCTAGCGGTTATTGGGGCCGCAGCAACCATCCCCGGTAGCGGAGGAACGGTCACCGCCGGGGCGCTGGTAAGCACGGGTCTGGCGGCCGGCTGGCTGTGGCGAGGCGAGCGGGAACGCAGGGTGAGACTTGACGATGAGGCAGCCCGCCAGCAGAGTGAGAATCTTCGCACACGCCACGACCGTGTCCTCCAGCAATGGGTCAGCTACGAACTCGATCCGGCAGCAGCTATCGATTTCCCGGCAATGACCGATCTCTCACGCAGCGATACGTCCCAGCTGATCCAGTCGATGCGGGCAGCAGCGCTGTTGCGGGTGAGGTTTGACGACGGCGACGTCGGAGCGCCCGAGTACGAGTCGGCTGTGGCACGGCTCGAAGCGGCCCTGGCGGCCGCCGAAACGGCCGCCGGAGTGGTGCGAGGTGATGTCGTGGGAGGCAATGCCCCTGGCCGCACGTTCACTTAGCCGGTGGGTTGAGGGTGCTGTCCGACGCTGGGGGTGTCGTGTAGGTTTAACCGCATGAGAACAATGATTTTCGAGTAGTTCATCAAAGGGATTCTCTCCTTGTCGAAGACCACACTTGTTGAGGCTATGCCTCCGAGTGACGTTTCTTTCCCATCACAGCGGCAGTTGAGCATCCTTCAACAGCCGAAAATTTAAGGATCATCATGACCGAGACACCGAAAAACCAAGCTAAAGACCATAATCCGGACCTCGCAGTACACCTGACGGAATCGGCAGCCAAAAAACTGCAGGACGATCCCCGAGCCAAGCTCGCCCTCGAAAAGAAGAACCCTGACTTTGGGAAGCTCGCCGGGTCGCGAAGCACCGGACCCAACCATCAGCCGGTCCACCGCAGCGGGAAGCAGGGCAAAACTGAGAAGAAAGCGCGCTGGTAACTCTCCAGGCAGCGCACGGTTAAATTGAGACTGGCTCCGCGTTCTGCGTATGGGGGAATCGCAGAATGGGGAGCCAGCAACCTCAGTATACTTCAATCCGAGCATGGGAAGTCCAATTAAGGGGTGGTAATGACTGTCGCAGCTAAGTCCTTCCAGCTGTGGCGGTCCCGGGTTGCTCCAGACGACACCGTTTCGGACGTATGCCGCAAGGCAGGAATTAAAAGGTCGACTCTCGGTCAGCAGCTGGTCCGCGGGAAGGTAGCCACCAGCACCATCGTCAGCATCGCCCGTGCCTACCACCTACACCCAGCGCAGGAGCTGGGCAGTTTCGATGGCTACCGCGACCTTCCGTCCGGGATCCGGGAACCGACCGACGCCGAACTGATCAGCCAGGTCTCGCACATCGACATCCTCCGGCTCGTCGTGGCCCGCAGCCGGGACAGTGAGGCGGTGGACCGGGAAGTCCAGCTGGACCTGGCCTCCTTCCCGCACCGCAACTCGGTACGGGCGTGGATCGATGCTATAGATCGTGGCGACCTCCGGCAGGGACTGGCGGCGAAAACCGGGATTGCCCCCCAAAATCTTTCGGCGCAACTAACTGCCGGACGCCTGACCCCCGCACTGGCTGTAGAAGCAGCACGGTTTGCAGGGGTCTCACTCGCCAGTGGGCTGGTTGTTACCGGTCTGATCACCCCCGGCGAGGGTAACTGGCCAGCAAACGGTAGACATCGGGCATTAAGCGTCATGCAGGACGCCGACCTGGTGCTCCTCGCGAGGGACCGCCTCGACGTGCTGGGCAAGTCACTAAAAAAACTTGAGCTGGCAGCTAGCCGGGACCGCGACCTATGGGAGAACCTCGGATGAGCGAGCAGGTAATCCAGTGGACGGTGCTGGCATCATGTATCGGGTTTGCTTTGTTGCGGCTACCGGACGCCGTCCGCGGCCGGGGGCGCGGCGTGTTCGTTGCCCTGGTGCTGCTGGTTGTTGCTGTGGGACTGAGCCTGCCGCAGATCTACCTGCCGGTCGACGGATTCCTGGGCGGGATCAACATCGCCAACCTGATCATCAGACTCTCACTCTTCGCGATTGTGGTGCTTTTAGGTATTAGAATCGCTGCGGCCTTCAGGTCTCGCCGAACACGCTCGTTGATTGTCGGGCCGGTCGGGGTGGCGGTGTTGGGTTTGTTCGTGTTGGGGACCGTAGCGTTGTTTGTGGTCAGCGACCTCCCCGAAAGTTCGACCGGTCTGCAGGCCTATTATGGCCAGGGTACGGTCCAGTATTACGCCGAAGCCGGTCGGCTCTATCCGGGATACGTTGCGGCGTGCCTGATACTTCCGGCCGTGAAAGGGGTTGCAGACCCAACCGGACGGTTGGCGCATCGAGGTGCTTCCGCCTTGTTGGCTATCGGTTTCCTCGCCGTCACCTATTTTGCAGTTGCTCGGCTTGCAGTGGGTGATCTCGGCATCTGGGAAGTGATCCTCCCTTTCGGCGCAATCCTGCTGGTCACTACCGGTCTCACGATCATCTGGGCCACGAGACGTCGGACCGAGCGTTCACCGCAAGGGAACCCACTTGCTTGATATCTGACGTTTTGGTGATTGATCAGACCGGGGGGGGGTATTCACACTTTCATCATCATGTGCCAAAATAATGATTGTGTAACTCCGCTTAGCCATGGGGGACAGCGGAGCTATAGTGCGGGGTGGGGCGTCCATTAGAACGGGTGGACGCACCTACCCGTTCTCGATCGTTGTACCCGATCCAGCCGTTGCGCCTCTCCGGCCGAACAGCCGCCCAGTCGCAGCCCCTAGTGTCACTCGACGCATCCGTTGCATCTTCGGCCAGCTCGCGACTGTGGCTCTGCGTTCTGACATAGGGTTTCCTCCTTGGTTAGGCGCTTACTGGCCCAGGGTTTTCAGAATGGGGAGCCGTTCACGCACGGCGGCGCGACCCGAATCGGCAGTGCGAGCGGCAAGAGCCAGCGCCGCGAGTTCCTGGGCTTCGTGGCGGGTCACCGAGGCGAGCACAGCCGCGACGATGGGGAGCGACCTGGCCGACATGGAGAGGGTCTGAACTCCCAGACCTACCAGTACGACAGCGAGGGCAGGATCCGCCGCAGCCTCACCGCACACCCCGACCGGCTTCTGCACCGCAGTGTCTGCGGACGCCGACTCCGCGCCGGCGACGGTGAGCTTTATCAGCTGCAGGACCGCCGGTTGCCAGGAGTCGTTGAGTGCGGCCAGATGCCCCAACTGCCGATCAGCGGCCATCGTGTACTGGGTGAGGTCATTGGTGCCCAGCGATGCGAACCCGACATGGTGCAGGATGGCTTCGGCAGTCAGCGCGGCTGACGGAACTTCAACCATCACCCCGGGATGGTTCAGGCCTTCGGCCAGGCACAGTTCACCGAAGGCTTCGGCCTCCGCCGCCGTGGAGATCATCGGCGCCATCACCCATACCTCGGCCTCTGCGTCAGTTGCGGCCCGGGCGATTGCCTGCAGCTGACGGGTCAGGACGTCGGGGCTGATAGAGCCGGTCCGGTACCCTCTAACACCTAACGCCGGGTTAGGTTCGGAGGTATCGGTGAGGAAGGGAAGCGGCTTGTCGGCGCCAGCGTCGAGCGTCCTCACCACCACCTTACGGCCCGGGAATGCGTCGAAGACCTCCCGATACGCGGCTGCCTGCTCTTCTCGGCTGGGTTCGGTTTCACGATCGAGGAAACAGAACTCGGTGCGAAACAGGCCAACGCCCTCGGCCCCGGCTGCAGCCGCGGCGCGCGCGTCCTTACCGGACCCCACGTTTGCCAGTAACGGCACCGAATGCCCGTCAGCTGTGGCACCGGCGCCGTTGAAGGCGCCGAGCGCTGCCGACTGTTCGATCCACTGCTCAGCTGCCGCTTGCTCCTCATCGCCGGGATCGGTGATGATACTGCCAGCGGCACCGTCGACATACACCTTGGTTCCGGCTTCAATGGCTTCGGCACCAGGTGCCGCCACCACAGCTGGCAACCCCAGCGCCCGGGCCAGGATGGCTGTGTGCGACTGAGGTCCACCGCTGCTCGTGATCAGCGCCAGTACTTTGGTGGAGTCAAGGGTCGCGGTGTCCGCCGGGGCAAGGTCCTCGGCGGCCAGGATAAAGGGATTTTCTGACGTCGGAACCCCCGGTGCGGGGAGCCCGCGCAGTTCAGCGACCAGCCGTGCCCGCACATCGTGGACGTCCTGGGTGCGTTCGGCCATGTACCCGCCGAGGCCCCGCAACATGTCGGCGACGGCGGATCCGGCCTCCCACACCGAACGTTCAGCCGAGGTTCCGGCCATGATGAGCTTGGTCGCCGACTTCAGCAACATTGGGTCGGCGGCCATCATTGCTGTGGCCTCTAACACGGCGCTCGCATCCTTCGGCGCGGCTTCGGCGCGGCGTTTCAGCTCGGCCTGCACTGCCGTTGATGCGGTCTTCAGCCGGGCCGTTTCGGCGCCGGCGTTGGTGTCCTTGCCCCACCGCTCATCCGAGGGAGGTTCGGTCACGCTGCTCGGCATCTGCAGCACAGGACCGATGACACGGCCGGGGCTAACCCCGACTCCGGTAAGTTTCATCATTGAACTACCCTCCGGGGTTCGGTTAGGCGGCGACCGTCTCGGCGACGGGGGTGTCCTCGGTCTTCCGCGTGGCGAAGCGCTTCAGTCCCACCACTGCGATTGCCGAAATGATGGTTCCCGCGATGATCGCCACCACAAACATAGCGACATTCCCGATGGCAAAGAAGACGAAGATGCCGCCGTGGGGTGCCTGGGATCTGACGCCGGTGCCCATCACGATGGCTCCTGTCACCGCTGCGCCGAACATACTCGCGGGGGTGACACGGCATGGGCTGACTGCTGCGAAAGGAATCGCGCCTTCGGAGATGAACGCGGCACCCGGCAAAGTCTGTGTTCATTTTTGTTTGTCAATCATTTTGTGGCAAGCAGAAAGCGCCACCAGCCCGGCAGTGGGCAGGTGGCGCTTGGGAGTGCTTGCGGGAGTTAGATGCCGCCGTCCCGGGTTTCATTGCGGGTGACTGTCTCGCCTGTGTTTGGATCCTGGAGCGTTCGTGACTCCGTCACCCGACGCTGGCTGCGCGGGGCATTCATCACCAGTGAAATGATTAGGCCGAGTACTCCTACCCCCATGAGGATGTAGCCCACAAGGGTGAGGTCGATGAAGTCAACGACGTCAGCAACTGCGAAAGCAAGAATTGCACCCAGTGCAATAAGTACGATTGAAGAACCGATTCTCATTTTGTTTACTACTCCTTTGATATCCGGCGGACCGTGGCAAATTGGCCGACAGGGGTGAAACAGATGAACAGTCAGATTTCGGCCCTATCGTCGAGATCAGCATACTGTTGTTCCGATTTATGCACGTCAACCAGACTATTTGCAGAAATCGTGCCGTGGCGGGCGGAGGTCAAGCGTTATCAAATCAACACCGGCGTGGTCTATTGAAAAAGCATGTGCAAGAGGTTTAATGAAGTCGGCACCGCCTTCACTTTAAACTAAGCACGCTGATGAAGTAGGATGGTTGGAAGCTTGTGTAGGGACATCCTGCATTACAGCACTTTTGTTATACGTATCACTCGTAGACAAGACCCGATTACAAGGAGTACTCCATGGGTTTCTTCGCATTTCTTCTTCTAGGCCTCATCGCTGGCGCAATCGCCAAGCTCATCCTTCCCGGCAAGCAGGCCGGTGGATGGGTAATCACCCTCATCCTTGGCGTTGTCGGCGCACTGCTCGGCGGCTTCATCGGCCAGGCACTCTTCGGCGCCGACATGAACGAATTCTTCTCACTCGAGTCATGGCTGCTGGCAATCGGCGGTGCGCTGATCGTGCTCGTTGTATACGGCGCCATCACCGGTCGCAAGTCACGCGCCTAATTCAGACGCTGCACTTTGCAAACGTCGCCGGGGCAACCCGGCGGCGTTTTTTGTGTATTTATCGGTCCCACTTGTGTGCGCTGCGCGGTTCCGTGCCGTGCCCAACTGAAGGAAACCAGCAATGAAACTGCCTAACCTCAATCCGGCGTCGCGGTTGGCTAACGGAGCTCTCTTCGATAAGGAGGGAAAACCCAAACCGGGCATCCAGCGGACCATCGAACGGGCAATCGAGGTGCAGCGCCCGCTTGTCCTGGCTAACCTGCGGCGGATGTACGCGAAGAATCCGCAGGCGACCGTCGCCGAAATCAGCTCGGACCTTGAGCGCCATTATCTTGCAGTGATCACCGTAACGGGCGCCGGGGTGGGCGCGACCGCCGTCGTACCCGCCATCGGGACCATCGCGTCGTTGGGGCTCTCGGCCGCAGCTACCATCGGCTTCCTTGAAGCCACTGCGCTCTACGCCCAGTCCATCGCCGAACTTCACGGCGTGCAGACCGGAGATCCGGAACGCGCGCGAACTCTGGTGATGGCCATCCTCATGGGCGACGAGGGCCTCGCACTCATCCAGTCGGTCCTTCGCGGCTCAGGAGGCGGAGCGACCGAGCATTGGGGCACGATGCTCGGCGGAAGCGCGTCATCGCCGATTGCGCGCACCATCGGGCACAGCATCAGAAGGCGCTTCGTGCGCAAGATGCTGGCCAAGCAGGGCAGCGCTCTGTTGGGGAGGGCTCTTCCCTTTGGTATCGGCGCCGTCGTCGGCGGTGCCGGCAACCACATGATGGGGCGTGCAGTAGTCGCTGCGACGGCTCAGGCTTTCGGTCCGGCCCCTAGCGTCCTGCCCGGCGAGCTGGTCCAGGACCTCGATAAGTGAGCTAGCCCCAATAGCAGCCCGTCACCGCGCGGAAGCAAGTGAACCCGTCGAAATAGTCCGCCAAGGCCCGCGGTAGAGCAGCGGGAGGGCTAGCCTAAGACGGCGTGAGCAACGGCAAAGATCACCAGGCCGGCCAGGGAGCCGACCACCGTGCCGTTAATCCTGATGAATTGCAGGTCCTTGCCGATCTGCAGTTCGATCTTGTGTGAGGTTTCGTCGGCGTCCCAGCGGCCGACGGTCTCAGTAATAATGGCAGCGATGTCGCTGCGGTAGGTGCGCACCAGGTACCCGGCCGCGTCGGCGATCCACCGGTTCACCTTTTGGGCCAGCTCTTCGTCGCTGGACAACCGGCGACCGAAGTCCCGGACCGCTGACTTGAAGTTACGGGTCAGTTCGCCCTCTGGGTCGTCGACAGCCTCAAGAAGTGCCTTCTTGATGGTGGTCCAGGTCCGGGCGGCCAGATCGCGCACCTGGGGGTCACCCAGTACCTGAGCCTTAATGTCTTCGGCTTTGGCAATGACCGCCGGGTCATGTTGTAGGTCCTGGGCCAGATCCTTCAGGTACTTATCCAGGGCCAAACGCACGTCGTGGTCTGGCTTGGTCTGCACAGCGCGCACGAATTTGGACAATTCCACATACACCTTGTCCCCCACCAGGCCGTCCACAAACTGGGGGACCCAGGTGGGGGAGCGCTGGGACACCAGTCCCGAGACGAGGTTGTAGTTGCTGTCCACCCATTCGGCCGCGCGGTCCACCAGCAGATCCACCAGTTGATGGTGATGGCCGTTGTCGAAGATCCGCTCGGCAATCTTTCCCGCGGGTGGCCCCCAGGCCGGGGTGAGCAGGTGTTTACGCACCATTGACTCGATGACGGATTGGACGGCGTCATCGTCGAGGACGGTGAACGCACCCCGGATCAGGGCAGCGCCCTCAACGGCTACCCGGTCTGATCCTTCGGTAGTGGCAAGCCATGCTCCAGCTTTCTGCGCGATACCGACCGCGGAAAGCTTCTGCTGCACCACAGCTTCCGACAGGAAGTTCTCCTCAACGAACTGCCCGAGGGACGCCCCGATCTGGTCCTTTTTCCGGGGAATGATTGCGGTGTGAGGAATTTTGACACCCATCGGGTGCTTAAACAGGGCGGTGACAGCAAACCAGTCAGCCAACGCACCGACCATACCGCCCTCAGCCGCCGCCCTCACATACTGGAGCCACGGGTATTGGTCCTGCATAGCGAATGCGACGACGAAAATCACCGCCATTGCCCCGAGCAGCCCGGTGGCCACCGCTTTCATGCGGCGCAGTCCTGCGGCCCGTTCTGCATCAGTACCGGCTAAGTGAGAGCTCAAGGATCCTCCGCGAGTTGCGGCGCACTAGATGTGCAACCGTCTGTGTCAGTAAAGCAGCGAATGGCCGGGTAAGTCACGCCAGGCCTACCGATTTCGCGTAGCGTATCGGGGAGATGCCGGTTGCTGACAGGATGGGGTATGTTGCACACGATTTTCGCCCACCGCGGTGCCAGCCACCAGTTCGCAGAACACACTCGGGCCGCCTACCTCCAGGCGCTCGCGGAGAAAACCGACGGCGTCGAATGCGATGTGCACCTGACGCGCGATGGGCAACTGGTCTGTATCCACGACTCAACCTTGGACAGGACATCCAGCGGCACCGGCGACGTCGCCGACCATACTCTGAGGGAGTTGCGGGCGCTCGACTTCGCGTCCTGGAAGGGGGCGAATATCCCTCCGGAGTTCGGCGGAATCGCCGACCAGTTTCTCTCGCTCGGTGACCTGCTGGAACTGCTGCTGGCGGCGGGACGGGAGGTTTCGCTTGCCATCGAGCTCAAGCATCCCAGCCCCTTTGGACTGAAACTTGAGGAAAAGCTGATTTCCTTTCTGATGCAGCGGGGGTGGGACCCTGAAAGCTCTACCCTCGCCAACGTGAATATCAGCTTTATGAGCTTTAATCCCGACTCGGTGAAACATTTGTTGGAGAAGGTACCCTCCCACACCGTCTGCCAGCTGATTTCTGATGTCAGACCGCAGGAGTTGCGTGCCGAACTGCATCTTGGAGCGTTGACAGCAGCAGCGGTGATCGGTCTACTCCGGCGGGCACTGAATGACGGGGAGGAGAACATCGATTCCCATTCAGCGGGAATGGCTGGTCCGGGCGTCGACTACGTACTGGCTCATCCGGCCCGGGTGCGCCGGTGGATTGCCGAAGGGATCCGTATCCGCGTGTGGACCGTAGATGAACCCGACGTCGTCGAGCTCATGCGCGAGTTGGGGGTCCAGGAAATCACCACGAACCGTCCGGCAGCTGTTCGCGCCCAGCTGGCAAGCTCCGCTGCCCACGGCGAGGATACAGCCGGCCGGTAGCGATTGTGATTGAGTTGAAGAATGCATTCCCCGATCGAAGACTACGCACTCGTTTCCGATATGCACACGGGTGCTCTGATCTCCAAAACCGGAAGCGTTGACTGGCTGTGCTTCCCCCGGTTTGATTCCGAATCCTTTTTCAGCGCCCTGTTGGGCGAAAAGGATCACGGGCGATGGCTGGTCGCACCTGCCCCCGGCGCGGGCTCGGCCGAGGTGGTGGAGTGGCACTACATCGACTCGACGTTCGTCTTGGTTACCCGCTGGCACACTGACGCCGGCGATGTCCGAGTGACCGATTTCATGCCGATCGGCGACCGCAGGGCCTCATTGGTGCGACGGATTGAAGGGCTGAGCGGCGATGTGCCGATGCGTCAGGAACTCGTGGTGCGGTTCGGCTACGGCAAGATTGTCCCATGGGTCAGCCGGCAGAGCGACGAGAGCGGCCAGGCGATCTCAGCGATTGCGGGACCCGACGCACTCGCGTTGCGCGGCGATCACCTGCCGCGCGCATCCCATCGGCGACATGAGGGGGAGTTCACTGTTGCTGCGGGTGAAACCGTGGACCTCGAACTCATGTGGTATCCCTCGTACCGTCCGATGCCCCGGCCGGCGAATGTCGATACTGAGTTGCAGGAAACCATTGACTACTGGTCTGGTTGGGCGGCGAGCTTCGAACGACAGGGGGAGTACGACCCGATCGTGAAGCGCTCGCTGCTGGTGCTTCGCGCGCTCACCCATGAGGACACCGGTGGGATCGTCGCGGCGCCCACAACGTCACTCCCTGAGCACTTTGGCGGTGCCCGCAACTGGGACTACCGGTTCTGCTGGCTCCGTGACGCTGCACTGACCCTCGAAGCTATGATGACCCACGGCTATCAGGAGGAGGCGTTGGAATGGCGCAACTGGCTGCTCCGGGCAGTGGCGGGTGACCCTGAAGACCTGCAGATTATGTATGGGGTCGGCGGGGAGAGGGAGCTGACAGAAAGGATTCTCGAACACCTTCCCGGGTACGAGGCATCCACGCCGGTGCGGGTCGGCAACGGGGCAGTGGACCAGTATCAGGCGGACGTGGTCGGGGAAGTGATGGTGGCCTTGGAGAAGCTCCGTAACAGGGGAGTGCTCGAGGACAGTTTCTCCTGGCCGCTGCAGCGCGCTCTGCTAAGTTTCGCCGAGAATCACTTTGACGACCCCGATCACGGCATCTGGGAGATGCGCGGCGATCTGAAGTATTTCACCCACTCAAGGGTGATGATGTGGGCGGCCTTTGACCGCGGTGTGCGCGCAGTCCGGGAACACGGGCTGGAGGGCCACGCCGAACGATGGGCCGAGCTCAGGGACCGACTACGCGAGAACATTTTGGACAAAGGTTTCGACCCCAGCATCAACTCCTTCACCCAGACGTATGGCAGCCCCGAGGTAGACGCCTCCTTGCTGCAACTGCCGCAGGTCGGGTTTCTCGATTACGACGACCCCCGGATGCTCGGCACCGTGGCACGGCTGGAAAAAGAGCTGGCCAACGAGCATGGTCTGCTGCTGCGTTACCGGACCGATGCGGGGATGGACGGGCTGGAGCCGGGCGAGCACCCCTTCCTTGCCTGCTCCTTCTGGCTGGTTGAACAGTACGCCCGGTCCGGCAGGATCGGGGATGCGAAGCGGTTGATGGACCAGTTGGTTGGATACGCCAACGGGCTTGGCTTGCTGGCTGAGGAATATGACAGCGACGGCGGCCGAATGGCTGGCAACTACCCCCAGGCGTTCTCGCATCTGGGACTGGTTCGTGCCGCGGACGCGATCCACGGCGTGAATAGCGGCTCCCTGTAGCGCTCGCCAGCACTCTCACGGACAAAAAAGTACCGGACCTGCAGGTTCGCTGTTGCACAACAGCGAACCTGCAGGTCCGGTACTTTTCCATCACCCAGGCCTGGTATTCAGGGGCGGATGACTACCTTGATGCAGCCGTCCTGCTTCTTCTGGAACTTCTCGTAGGCCGCTGGCGCCTCATCGATGCCGATCGTGTGGGTCATCAAGTCCATGACGCCCAGCGGATCCGTGGGGTCCTCGACGATCGGCAGCAGTTCGTCGGTCCAGTTGCGGACGTTGCACTGGCCCATGCGCGTCTGGAGCTGCTTGTCGAACATGTTCAGCAGGGGCATCGGGCTTGCCGTGCCACCGTAGACGCCGCTCAGAGAGATGGTTCCACCGCGGCGGACCGCGTCAATCGCAGCATGAAGGACCGTGAGGCGGTCAACGCCTGCGGTCTCCATTGCTTTCTTGGCAAGGGCTTCCGGTAACATATTGACTGCGTTCTGGGCGAAGGCGCCCAGCGGGGAGTCGTGCGACTCCATGCCGACGGCATCCACCACTGCGTCTGGCCCGCGGCCGTCAGTCATTTCCCGCAGTTCGTCGCCAATATCCTTGGTGAAATCGAGGGTCTCTATCCCGTGGCGTTCTGCCATGGCACGCCGTTCAGGGACCGGTTCGACGGCGATGACTCGCTGACCGAAGTGGCGTCCAATCCGTGCGGCGAACTGCCCTACCGGCCCGAGGCCGAAGACGGCGAGGGTGCCGCCGTCGGGCACGTCTGCGTACTTCACGCCCTGCCAGGCGGTGGGGAGGATGTCGGAGAGGTAGAGGTACCGCTCATCGGGCAGTTCGTGACCCACCTTGACGGGTCCGTAGTCGGCGTGGGGGACGCGCAGGAACTCGGCCTGCCCGCCCGGCACGGACCCGTACAGTTCAGAGAACCCCAGCAGGCTGGCGCCTGACCCCTGTTCGCGGACCTGGGTGGTCTCGCACTGGGACTGAAGTCCGCGCGTGCACATCCAGCAATGGCCGCACGAAATGTTGAAGGGGATGACCACCCGGTCGCCGGGGCGGAGGTTGGTTACCGCGCTCCCGACTTCCTGCACGATGCCCATCGGCTCGTGGCCCAGCACGTCGTTCTTGTGCATGTATGGGGTGAGAACTTCGTACAGGTGCAGGTCGGACCCACAGATGGCCGAGGAGGTAATGCGGACAATAGCGTCAGTGGGCTCCTGGATCACGGGATCCGGAACCTGCTCAACGCTGACGTTGCGACGGCCCTGCCATGTCACTGCCTTCATGATTTGCGCTCCATTCGGTTAGTAAGTAAGCTGACTACCTTTTCAGTATTGCCTCGATCGATCAGGAAGGAAAGCCGAGTAGGTGAATTCCCGACCGGGCAATACGCTGAATCGGTGAAATATCTGCAGTCACCCGCCGTCCGGGTTGGACTCTCGATTGCCGTCGCTACCGGCCTGTACGGAATTTCTTTCGGTGCGTTATCGGTGACCTCAGGGTTCGACCTGTGGCAGACCATGGCCCTGAGCCTGCTGTTGTTTAGTGGTGGCTCCCAGTTCGCGTTCATCGGCGTAGTGGCCGGTGGGGGCACCGGCGCTGCCGCCATGACTGCCGCATCGCTGCTGGGAATCCGCAACGCCGTGTATGGCATGCAGATGAACGCGCTGGTCCGGCCCACCGGGTGGCGGCGGTTTGTTGCGGCCCAGGTGACCATTGATGAATCGGCTGCGACCGCCAGCGGCCAAACCGACCCAACCGAGCGGCGGCTCGGGTTCTGGAGCGCGGGAATCGGCGTGTTTGTGCTGTGGAACGTCTTCACTGTGGTCGGCGCACTGCTGGGCACCGCGCTCGGAGACCCCGCGCAGTGGGGTCTCGACGGTGCTGCAGTGGCCGCGTTCCTGGGGTTGCTTTGGCCGCGGCTGAAGGCCAAGGAACCGGCGGCAATCGCAGTGGTTTGCGCGTTGGTCACCGTGGTGGCAGCGCCTCTGGTGGCGCCGGGTCTGCCCATCCTGATCGCCGCCGCCGTGGCCGGAGCCATCGGCTGGTTTGGTCACGGTCGCCCAAAAGAGGGCCTCGAGCCCGATGTTGACCCCTACGCCGACGGAGAGGCGGGCCGATGACCTTGTGGTTGTGGATCCTGCTTGCCTGCGCTCTCGCGTTTCTGACCAAACTCGCCGGGTATCTTGTTCCGGCGCGGTGGATGGACAACCCCCGAATGAACCGGGTCGCGGGCACCCTGACCATTGGGCTGCTCGCCTCGCTCACTGCGGTCAACACGTTCGCTTCGGGCCAGCAGCTTGTCCTCGATGCGAGGATTGCGGCCCTGGCCGCGGCCGCCGTTGCCTTGCTCCTGCGGGCACCGTTCCTAGTGGTAGTGCTGGCCGGCGCTGTAGCGGCAGCACTGGCCCGGTTGGCAGGAATGCCCTAACTGGTCACCGAGCTCAGCGCGCGAGGACGACGGCGGTCGCCTCTGCAATCGCTGCTTCCTCATCAGTGGGCACCACGAGGACCGGGAACGCTGACTCCTCGGTGCTGATCTGGCGGGGCGAGGCGGTCTGCTTTCGGTTCTCGGCGTCGTCAAGGTGGAGGCCAAGGGCGCCCAGACGATTCACGACGAGCTCCCTGAATTGCCAGGAGTTCTCCCCGATGCCCGCGGTGAACACCAACGCCTGTGCCCCATCGACAGCCACGTGGTATCCCCCGATGTACTTGGCGAGCCGGTAGGATGCCAGATCCAGGGCCAGCTTCGCCCTGGTATCCCCCGTGGCAGCTGAATCCACTACGGAGCGCATGTCGTTCTGCCCGGTCAGGCCTTTGAGGCCGGCGTCGCGGTTGAGGAGCTGGTCGAGGTCCTCGGCGGAGTAGCCTTCCCGGCTCAGGAACAGCAGAATCGACGGGTCAATGTCACCGGACCTGGTTCCCATCACCAATCCCTCCAGCGGGGTGAACCCCATGGAGGTATCGATACTGGACCCCGATTTAACTGCGGTGATGGAGGCGCCGTTGCCGAGGTGAGCAATGATCCCGGTGAACCCGGTGGGAGCCATCCCTAGCAGCGATGCCGCGTGGTGGGTGACATACCCAATGGAGGTGCCGTGAAAGCCGTAGCGGCGGATGCCGAACCGGGTGTACAGCTGATCGGGAACGGCGTACCGCCAGGCGTGCTCGGGCAGGGTGCGATGGAACGCTGTGTCGAAGACCGCTACCTGCGGCATGTGCGGCCATTTAGCGGTAATCGCCCTAATGCCCTGGACGTTCGCCGGATTGTGCAGCGGGGCGAGCGGGTTGAGGCGTTCGATCGCCCTGGTGATCTCGTTGTCCACCAGGACTGGTTCACTGAACCGCTCACCGCCATGCACCACTCGGTGCCCGACAGCGTCGATAGTGTTCCCCTTCAGTGCCTCTTCTACATCAGCTGTTACCCGGTCGAGGGCTGACTGGTGGTCGGCGGGGCCGCCGTGGGTCGGATCGCCGATCCGTTCCACGGTGCCGTCAGCCAGTCGTTCGCCGGAGCCGGTGTCACGCACCTGGTACTTCAAAGACGATGAGCCCGAGTTAATGACAAGAATGATCATGATGCCTCCTGCGCCTGGACAGCCGTTATGGCAACGGTGTTCACGATGTCTTCAACGGTGCAGCCCCGGGAAAGGTCATTGACAGGTTTCCGCAAGCCCTGCAGTACCGGGCCCACCGCGACGGCGCCCGCAGACTGCTGGACAGCCTTATACGTGTTATTACCCGTGTTCAGGTCGGGAAAAATGAACACCGTTGCCTGCCCCGCAACAGAAGAGCCAGGAAGCTTCGACTCGGCCACCGACGCGTCTACGGCAGCGTCGTATTGGATGGGCCCCTCGACGGGCAGGTCGGGCCGCAACTTCCGCACCAGCTCTGTGGCGCGGCGCACCTCATCCACCGCTCCGCCGGAGCCCGATTCGCCGGTCGAGTACGACAGCATTGCCACCCGCGGGTTCACGCCAAACTGCTGGGCGGTCTCGGCGGAGGCGACAGCGATGTCAGCGAGTTGCTCGTCGTTGGGGCTCGGGTTGACCGCGCAGTCGCCGTACACCAGCACCCGGTCGCGGAGCAGCATCAGGAAGACCGACGAGACGATCTTGGCCCCCTCCTTGGTCTTCACGAACTCCAGGGCTGGCCGAATGGTATTCGCCGTGGTGTGGGCTGCACCGGATACCATGCCGTCCACTCTCCCCAGCTGAACCATCATGGTACCGAAGTATGCACCTTCGAGCATACGTTCCCTGGCGTCCTCGATCGAGACGCCTTTTCGGGAGCGGAGCCTGGCGTACTCGACTGCGAACTCCTCGCGCAGTTCAGACACCGCCGGATCGATCAGGGTCAGCCCCGTCAGGTCAATGCCCTGCCCCGCCGCAAGTTCCCGGATCTTTGCCTCCGGCCCCAGGACGGTCAAGTCGCAGACGTCCCGGCGGTGCAGGATCTCCGCCGCTCGCAGAATCCGCAGATCCTCACCTTCGGGAAGGACGATGTGCCGGCGTTGGGACCGCGCCCGTTCGATCAGGTCGTGCAGGAACCGCAACGGCGTCATGGTGAGCGCCCGCGGGAGTTCCAGCCGTTCAAGAAGTTCTCGTTCATCGACCTGGCGCGCCCAGGCGCCCAGGGCTGCCGCAGCCTTGCGCCGCAGCCCAGTGGCGATCTCGCCGCGCACCTCGCTGACCCGCCGGGCGGCCGTGTACGTGTCATCGTCGACAGCGAACACAGGAAACGGAGCCTGAGCGAGGAGGGACAGAATGGTGGAATCCGGGGCCAGCCCGCCCGTCAGGATCATGCCCGAGGGAACCGGAAACTCGGCGGAGAAGGAAGAGGCAAGGGTGGCGACCATGACGTCGGCCCGATCTCCGGGGACGATCACCAGGGCACCATCGGTGAGCTTGTGCAGGAAGTTGCCCACGTTCATCGCGGCAACCTTGATCGACGCGACATCCCGTTCAAGGGTGGGGCTGCCAGCAATCTGACGCGCGCCGAGTTCCCGCGCCACCTCGCCCACTGTGGGCCGGGAGATCTCCGCCAGCTCCGGAATGACATATACGGGGCGGCCCGAACGACCAGGACGCACCTTTGCACTGATCTCGGCGACGGCGTCGTCGGCGGCCCGGTTGACCATCATGGCGAGCAGGGATACCTGAGCGGCGTCCAGTTCCCGCCGGGCGACGTCGACGGCGTCAGCAGCCTCGGACGCCGACATTTCCTTGGCATTCACCACCGCCAACACCATGGCGCCGAGGTTGTTGGCTAGACGCCCGTTGAGATCGAATTCGACGGCCGCGTCGTAGCCGCTCAGGTCGGTGCCCTCAACGATGATGACGTCACACTCCCGCGCCATCTCGCTGTAAATGGCAACACACCTGGTGTCGATTTCCTCCCGCTGCCCCTTCACCAGGAGGGCGCGTGCCTCAGCGCGAGTGAGACCGCCGCGGGCGCGGGCCGGTGGGAGATTGAAGGACCGTTTCATCAGGTTGACCATGGGGTCCGCCGTGGTGTCGTCGCCTTCGACGATGGGCCGGAAGAATCCGACCCGGTCAGCGTGGCGGTGCAGCATGTCGGCTAACCCCAGCGAGATGAGGGACTTACCTGAGCCTTCAGTCATGGCGCTGACATATATTCCTCGAGTCATTGACTCATCCTGCCAAACGGTGGGCTCGGTAGCCATGACGGCGGGCACATCGGGACGTTTTATCTAGCGGGTCCTGCCTTTTGTGTAGATGTGGCGGGTCAGGAGCTGAGCCCGCTGAGCTTTTGTGTAGTTGTGGTGGGTGGGGCGCCCTCCCACCCACCACAACTACACAAGCAAGGGCGACGACGGCGACCCGTGCCATCGCGACCCGCCACAGTTGCACAAAATCTTTCCTCGCGCCCCTTCCGCGGGGACGCCCGTATGCCAGACTTGGGTCATGCTTGTAGCCTTCTCAGTTGCCCCGGCCGGAAACGGCACCACGTCGGTCGAGAACGCCGATGGTTCAGTCCACGATGCAGTGGCTGAGGCTGTCAAGATCGTCCGGGATTCAGGCCTGGCCAACCAGACCGATTCCATGTTCACCACCATCGAGGGTGAATGGGACGAGGTGATGGACGTGATCAAACGGGCCACCGAGGCGGTCGGCAAGTATGGCAGCCGCGTGTCATTGGTCCTCAAGGCCGACATCCGGCCGGGCTACAGCGGTGAGCTCACCGGTAAGGTGGAGCGCCTTGAGCAGGCCATCGACGAGATGGATGAGTACCAAGGCCATTCATGACCGAGTGGGCCGCCGTCCTGGCGGCCGACGGTGACCAGGCTGTGCAGGGCACCCGCGGTGCCCTTGAGCTGCTGGGCGGTCTGCGCCGGACGGCCCAGCACGAGGCGCGGTCCAATTTGGCGTGACCGCCCAGGTTCAGGATGCACCCGGTAGAGATGCTTGACCTGTCGGGCGGCTAGCATGACATTTATGCCCACCATCACGATCCGGCCGTGCGCCCCCGCCGAGGTTGAAACAGCCCTCCGGATGAAAAACCTGGTCTGGGTGCTCGAAGGCAATTGCCGCGCCATCGCCTTCTGCCGGAAGCTCGGTTTCGAACCCGACAGGGCACAGGAGCAGTTGTCGCCCCGCTGGCACCGTCAGGTCGAGATTCGCATGGCACGCCAGTAATGGGCAGGCAACGGCCGGCGCGACCCGGCGCTTCGAAAACGCAACCGGAAAGTGCCGAGTCGGGTCCGGTTGCCGGCACCTACTCCATCGATACCGGCACCTGCGAGGTGGAACCGGATCCATTCAACCCCAACGGCTGGATCCTCAAAGTCAACGGGGTGCCGAGTTCCCACATTGATCTCAGCGACCCCCTGCGTTTGGATTTCGAGTACATGCGGTGGATCGCGGCACTGGTTGAATCGCAGCGGCGTGACGGTGGGTCTCTTCGCGTCCTCCATCTGGGCGGCGGAGCCTGCTCGCTGGCTCGGTATTTCGCTGCAGCCGAGCCAGCGGCCCGGCAGGTGGTAGTGGAACTCGATGGCAAGCTCGCCGGGTTGGTGCGTGACTGGTTCGATCTGCCGCGGGCGCCGCTGGTACGCATCAGGGTGGGGGAGGCCCGCGCGGTGACCGAGTCGCTGACCGCAGGCAGCCGGAACCTCATCATCCGTGACGTCTTTGCCGGCAGTACCACGCCCCAGCCGTTAACCACCCGTGAGTTCACCCAACACGCCAAGCGGGTGCTCAGCAACGATGGCCTGTACCTGGTCAATTGCGGGGATTCACCGGATCTCGCTGGCGCCCGTCGTGAAGCCGCGACCATTGGCGAAGTCTTCACCCACACGGCGATCGTCGCCGATCCGGCGATGCTGAAGGGGCGCCGGTACGGCAATGTGATTATTGCTGGCAGCGACGTTCCCCTGGCCCAGGATCCGGGGCTGGCACGGGTCCTGCTTGGGGGAGGGGTGCCCGCCCAGGCGTGGGACGACGCCCGGGTCAGGAAGTTCTGCAATGGAGCGCAGGTGTTATCCGATCAATAGATTGCGACGAATGCAGTTGCTGGTTCACCCACGTCAGTGAGGCGCCCATCTTCCTTGAGGCCCGCGAGCAGGTTGAACGTGAGAAGTCGGTCAACTACGGCGTGCTTGAGGTTGTCCGGAAGTACCCCAAGGGAATCCTCGGCGCCATGGGCCTGCGCTTCGCCGAAAATATCCTCTACTACATCATCGTCAGCTTCTCGATTGTGTACCTAAAAACTGTTCACGAGTACGACACCAGCCAGCTACTCCTCGCCCTGCTGATCGCCCACGTGGTCCACTTTTTGGTGATCCCTCAGGTAGGCCGGCTATCCGACCGCTTTGGCCGCCAGCCGGTGTACCTGGCTGGTGCAATCCTTGGCGCGACCTGGGCGTTCTTTGCCTTCCCGATGTTCGACACCCAGGACCCGGTGATCATCATTCTGGCCGTCACCATCGGCCTGTGCTTCCACGCGCTGATGTACGCGGGCCAGCCCGCCATCATGGCCGAAATGTTCCCCACCCGGATGCGCTACTCGGGAGTTTCCCTCGGCTACCAGGTGACCTCGATCATCGCCGGATCGATGGCGCCGATCATCGCCACGGCCATCCTGCAGCAGACCGGTTCGTGGGTGGGAGTCGCGCTGTACGTCCTGGGCGCCTGCGTGGTAACCGCCATCGCCGTCGTCACCCTCCGTGAAACCAAGGGCATCTCGTTGCGCGACGTCGATGCCGAGGACGCTGAACGGCACGGCATCAAGGTTCTGAAGGGCAACTGACCCATGGCGCACCCAACACAGTTTGACGACGGCGTAGCGTCGGTCCGTGAAGCGGACGCTAGGCTGGCTCACCCCCTCGCTGGCCGTCGGGCACTGGTCACCGGCGCGGCCAGTGGAATTGGGGCTGCCACAGCCCGCCTGCTGGCAGCGCAGGGCGCCTCCGTGATCATCGCGGACCGCGACGGCGACGGCGCTGCGGCTCTTGCACAGGAGATCGACGGCGAGCCATGGACGGTTGACCTGCTGCAGACGGGTGGCCTGGAAGACCTCACCCTCGACGTCGACATCCTGGTGAACAACGCAGGAATCCAGACGGTCAGCCCCATCCACGAGTTCGACCCGGCGGATTTTCGGCGTATCCACACGCTCATGCTGGAGGCTCCGTTCCTGCTGATTCGCGCCGTGCTGCCCGGAATGTACAGCAGAGGATTCGGGCGGGTCATCAACCTGTCCTCAATCCACGGTCTGCGGGCGTCACCGTTCAAATCCGCCTACGTCTCCGCGAAGCACGGGCTGGAGGGACTGTCCAAGGTGACTGCGCTTGAGGGTGGGCCACACGGGGTCACCAGTAACTGTGTGAATCCCGGCTATGTCAGGACCCCGCTGGTCGAAAACCAGATCGCCGACCAGGCACGGCTCCACGGGATCAGCGAGGATGACGTGCTGTCCACCATCATGCTGACGGAGAGCGCCATCAAACGGATGGTGGAGCCGGAAGAGGTGGCCGGGCTGGTGTGCTGGTTGGCATCGGACACCGCAGGGATGGTCACCGGTTCGTCCTATGTGATGGACGGCGGTTGGTCGGCCCGCTGACCCCCAAACCAGCCTGGGCTGGCGCCTGTTTCCGGCGCCAGCCCAGGCCTACCGCAGGCCCAGTAGCAGTTCGATCGGTCCGATTCCGAAGAACACCACGAACGCGCCTGCGACAGCCCACATCAGCGGGTGGATTTCCCGGGCCCGGCCCTGGAAGGTGCGCACGAGGACGTACGCGATGAATCCGGCTCCGAGACCGTTGGCGATCGAGTAGGTAAACGGCATCAGGATGAAGGTCAGGAACGCCGGGATGGCAACACCCCAGTCCTCCCAGTCGATCCGGCCCACCTGGGCCACCATCATGAACCCGACGACGACGAGCGCCGGGGCCACCGCTTCGAACGGCACCAGGGAGATCAGCGGGGTGAAGAACATTGCGAGCAGGAACAGCACACCGGTGACGATGTTGGCGATACCGGTGCGGGCGCCCTCACCGATACCGGCGCCGGACTCGACGTAAATCTGGTTGGAGGATACCGACCCGGCGCCGCCAGCAACGGCGCCGAGGGCGTCGACGATGAGCACTCGGTTGACGCCGGGGATGTTGCCCTTACTGTCAACGAGCTTTGCCTCATTGGCCAGGCCCACCATGGTTCCCATCGCGTCGAAGAAAATGCTCAGCAGGATGGTGAACGTCAACAGCAGGGCAGCGGTGGCCCCGATGGAGCTGAAAGCTCCGAACAGGCTGACGTTACCGATCAGCGACAGGTCCGGTATGCCAACCCAGGACCCGGTGGGAAGTTCGGGAACCACCAGGGACCAGCCCTGCGCATTGGCGCCGTCGGGGCCAACGCTGGGCCCCACATTGGCCATCGCCTCCACCACGACGGCGAGAATGGTGGAGGCGATGACGCCGATCAGGATTCCGCCGCGTACCTTGCGGACCACGAGGGCAATGGTGAGAATCAAGCCGAACACAAACACCAGGGTGGGCCAGCCCAGCAGGGCGCCCTCAAAACCGAGGCCTACCGGGACGGTGGTTTGAGCGACGTCGGGGACCCGGCGGACGAACCCTGCATTGACCAGGCCAATCAAGGCGATGAACAGGCCGATGCCGACCACGATGGCGGTCTTCAGGCTCTCCGGGACGGCGTTGAAAACAGCTGTCCGGAATCCGGTGAGGACCAGGATCAGCATGGTGAGGCCAGCCAGCACCACCAGGCCCATCACCTGCGGCCAGGTCAGTTCGGGGTTGGTGGCGACGGTGATGGCGACGAACGCGTTCACACCGAGCCCGGTGGCAAGGGCGAACGGGTACTTGGCCCAGGCGCCCATCACAATGGTCAGGATTCCCGCCACGAGGGCAGTCACTGCGGCGACCCGTTCGAATCCCAGTTCGGCACCCGAGGAATCGGCCCCGGCTAGGATCAAGGGGTTCAGGACCACGATGTAGCTCATGGCGAAGAAGGTGGCTACCCCGCCGCGGATTTCCCGCGCGTAGGTGCTGCCGCGTTGTGAGACTTCGAAATAGCGGTCCAGTACGGAACCCTTTTTGAGCATGGTCATTCCTTGAACGATGGGGGTGGTCTGCGGGATGAGTCTATCCGCTGCACGCGGTGGGTACTTCCGTGTGACGTGGGCTGGTTGTCGCCGCCAGGGGGCCGACGTCGTCGTCGTCGCGGTGTGGAATCTGGACCGGCGGGGGCAAAGTGGAAATGCGGGGTGGAAATGTCGGTCACCGATGTCCAGATTGACCACCCCTGCGGCGGCGTATCGGCTCACTCGGGCCTCATCACCCCTTCCAGCCGACTGCCAGCCCCGGCACGTAGAGTTGAAGCATGAGTACCACCTACCGCGCCGCGACCACGGCCGTCCACCATTCCGTCCTGAGGGTTACCGCCCTGTTAGCCGCGATGCTGATGGTCGCGTTGATGGCGACGCTCGGTTCCGCCCCATCGGCCAGCGCCCACGACGAGCTCGTCGGCAGCAATCCCGAGTCCGGAGCGAGCGTCGAGGCACTTCCAGCGGCGGTGGAGTTGACGCTTTCCAGTGTGCCGTCGGGAATCGGCTCGGAGGTGGAGATCCTCGATGCGGACGGCGAGAACTGGGCGCAGGGCGACGTCTCGATCGTTGACCGCATAGCGAGCCAGCCGGTCAAAGCAGGTGCTCCAGCTGGGGAATACACGGTCAACTGGCGCGTGGTTTCCTCGGACTCCCATCCAATCGAGGGCACCTTTGCGTTCACGGCGGCCGCCGCGAGCGCAGGGCAAACCCCCGGCGCCTCGGTAGGGACACAGGGACCAATCGAAATAGTGCAGGCCGAGCAAACCTCCGACGGGGAGTTTCCCTGGAGCATCGTGGTGATGGTAATGGTTCTGATCGCACTTGCTGTGGTCCTGGCCGTCACCGCACGCAAGAAGCTGCGTCAGGGCGCGGACTCGTAGCACCAGCGCCGGCTAGGCGCCTAACACCCGCGGCTTGGGTAGCAGCGATGGATGTTGCACGATCGCCGTGCTCACCAGTTTCGCCTGCCGAACAATCTCGCGGGTGGTCGGGCTAAGGAGTTCACCGACCCCCACCAGGTGAAGGCCAATCGCCTGCGCCGCTGCCTTCAGATCCTGTCCCACAGCAAGGCCGAGGGACAGGAGGAAGCGTCGGAGCTGGTTCTGGGGGTACTTGGTCAGGACCACATGGTCTGCCAGCAGGACGCCGCTGCCCGTCTGGACCGCCCATTTCTTCGAGCCCAGCACCGGGGCGGACAGTAATTGCGAATGGCCCACCACGCAGAGGTTTTCAGCAATCGTGCTGTGTCTGATGTCCAGTGAATGGCTGCTAGCGTAGCCGCGCAGCAGCCGAAGCAGCTCCGTCCGCTCTGACAGGGAAACCGAATCGGTCATGACCGTCCGGGACAACTGACCGGTGTCGACCGATTCCATGCATTCAACCACGATTGATTCGATGCCCCGCCGGCTGAGCTCACTGGCGACAGCTAATCCAGAAAGTCCCGACCCGATGACCACCGTAGTGGTGAGCTCCGCGCCGCCGTGCGCGTCTGAACGCATGGACACGGAGCCGGGCATCGGCAAACTCACAGGGTAAACCTCCGGAGGGAAGGAGTAATTCCGCACGGCCCGGCGCCTCTTCCGGGCCGTGCGGACACTTGGCTGCGAACGGGTCAACCAAGCGCACTTCGTAGCCTGTCCGAACCAATTGCAGATCGGACAAGTAACGATTTCTCGAAGCCTATATAACTTTGGCCACGGTGAATAGTCCTGCGCGGGAGAGTAGGCTTTGAAATAGTTCGACGGCGGTCTCCGACCGCCGCCCGAACGCAGCAAATAGTGACCGCAGAGAGGCGTAGCCATGGAAAAGGCACAGTCCGGGAATGGTGTGAATAGTCTCTACGGTAGCGGGATAGTGGTCGGTGTGGACGGCTCCGACCAAAGCCAGTGCGCCCTGGTCTGGGCGGCGCATGAGGCGGCCCGCAGAGGCACCCGTTTGAGTGTGGTCACCGCCTATACGGTTCCGGTGTTTGCCGCTTCCAGCATGGACGCTGGCTATGCCACCATTGACGACGCCGTCATCCGTGAGGGCGCAGAGGCGGTACTCAACCAGGCCGTCGCACGAGTCGAAGGCCTTCCCGTCGAGATCGACCCAAGGGTTGAATCCGGGGATGCCGCTGGGGTATTGCTGGAACTGTCGGAGGAGGCCGAACTGATCGTTGTCGGCTCCCGCGGCAGGGGAGGATTCGTTGGGCGCCTTCTGGGCTCGGTTAGCAGTGCGGTGCCTGCCCATGCCAAATGCCCCACCGTAGTAATTCCGCTCTGTGCTGCACGCCGATATGACGATGTTGGGGTTGAGCCGCCCAAAACGAAGGGGGAGCTCGGCTTAACGGCCGACGAAGTGGAGCATGTGGTGGTGGTGGGAGTTGACGGCTCGGAGCAGGCCCGGATGGCTTCGCTCGCTGCCGCTGAGCAGGCTGTCTCACGGGGGATGCCGCTGCGCGTGGTCTGCTCGCTACCTCCCTTTACGGGATCCCTGGCCTGGGTTCCGGCGCCGTTGGACCGCGAAGCGCTCCACGCTGACATTAACGTCTCGCTGAATGCGGGGAAGGCCTGGTTGCAGAGCCACTTCCCAGGCTTGGAGATCTCAGTTGAGCTACTCGATGGTCCGCCGGTTGAGGTGCTGATTGAGAACTCGCGGACTTCAGAGTTGTTAGTGGTGGGAACGCGGGGACGGGGTGGGTTCGCTGGAATGCTTCTTGGCTCCACAAGCCAGGGAGTGCTCCATCACGCCAAGGGGCCAGTGCTCGTGGTTCCTGACAGCAATGATCCGCGGCTGCTTGATCGCGAGAACTTCGGGCCGATGGTAGCCCCGCCCAGCTAGTACACCGCTCGGGGCTGGGAGGCTCAAAGCGATTCGGTTAGAACCTGGCGACCATCGGGTACAGGTTAGGCATGCCACCCATGTGCGCCAGATCGGTGACAAGAATGCCTTGCGACTCGTTGAGCGCATTGACTACCTTGTTGTTGCCGATGTAAATACCGACGTGGTAGAAATTCCCAGGTGAACCCCAGAACACCAGATCGCCGGGTTGCGCCTGGGCGAGCGGGACCTGGTTGGAACTTGCCGCGTACTGGGCGGTGGCCACCCGTGGCAAGGAGATGCCGGCTGAAGCGAAAGCTTTCTGTACCAGCCCCGAGCAGTCGAAACCGCGCGGTCCTGCTCCTCCCCACTGGTAGAAGTTAGGCGAGCCGGTCTTCGACATGGCGAAGCTGATTGCTGCTGAGACCGAGCCACCGTTCGAGGGTGGCGGTGCGGGAGCGGGAGCAGGCGCCGGGGCTGGTGCGGGAGCGGGTGCTGGTGCTGGTGCGGGCGCTGGTGCTGGTGCGGGCGCCGGGGCTGGTGCGGGTGCGGGGGCTGGTGCGGGCGCCGGGATTGGTGCGGGAGCGGCTGCCGACGGGCGCGACGAAGGGGTATCGGATGGCGCTGGCGCAGGCGCAGGCGTTACGGGGCGGTTGACCGCCGGCCTGCTGGAGCCGGGTGCCGGCGGAAGGATCGTGGCGGGCGCGGCTTGCTGCACGGCTACCGGGGCGTCATTGGATGGTCGCGCTGCAGACTCCGTGGCGCGCTCCGACTCGGCGATAATCTTGGCGAGTTCCAGTTCGCGCTGCTGGGCCTCCAGTCCGGAGATACGTTGTTCCTCGAGCGCCGCAGTGGTGTTGCGCAGCGACGCGAGTTGCTTAACCAGGATGGTGCGCTCGGCCTGTCGTTCTTTGACCTGGCGTTCCGCCGCATCGGTGGCTCGCTTGTTGTCTTCCCCCGCCAGTCGGGCGGTCTCAGTCGCGACTGCCGCGGCCTGCCGGGCAGCAGTGGCATCGACGCGCAGCGCTTCCCAGGTCTTGGCCGCGGTTTGGGCGTTTGTAAAGGTGGTCGCACGGTTTGCCGACAAGCCGTACATGGTTGAGGCCCGTGACAACAGTTCATCGGGGTTTTCGCCGCTGAGGAGCAAGGTCATTCCGGGGGTGACCCCGCCCGCGCGGTACAGGTCGCCGGCTAGTTGCCCCACCTGGACTGACGCGGCGTCGTGGGTCAATGCTGCCTCGTCCGCGAGTGCCGTGGTGGCTTCAGCCGTTGCGCGTCGTTCGTCGAGGGAAGCAAGTGCGTCGACATAGGCGCCCTGGGACTGCATCGCGGCCGTTTGGGCATCCTGAAGGTTTGAGGTTGCTGTTGCGAGGATGCCTTCAATGTCGCCCACAAGGGCTGCTTTCGCCGTCGTGCTGGCCAGTGCGGTAGCGATTTCATCCGGTGTGGGGATGACAGCTGAGGCGATGCCAGCGGTGGCGGGGGCTGCGATCGAGGGGGTGAGCCCTACCCCGGAGAGGAGGACTGCCGTGGCAAGAACCCCGGATGCTTTCAAGGAGCGCATGCGCCGCTTTCCTGATGACTGCACTATTCCCCAAATCCTCGCGCGGCGTATTACACAACAGTCACGACAATAAGGGGATGTATGTCACTTTAGCAACACTGGTCACACACGTACCATAAACAACAACCGTGTCATTTGGTGGCATAAGGCGTCGGCGTGTCGCTTATTGCCCGCCAGATCAGGCATGTTGACGGCTTTCATGGACCGCGTGCTCGGCTGGCTCAAGCTGGAAGGTGCAGTGCTGGGTATCGAAGTGGTTACGAAGGCAATGGGTTAGCCGGTCGAGCACCTGATCCACTCCCTCGGCGTTGAGCGTTGCGCCGTCCACCACGACGTGCGCCGAGAAGACCGGGACGCCTGAGGTAATGGTCCAGGCATGAATGTCGTGAACGCCCACCACGCCGCGAACCCCCAGGATGTGGCTGCGAATCATCTCGGAGTCAACACCCTTCGGTGCTGACTCAAGCAGCACGTTAATGACGTCCCGCAGGAGACTCCAGGCCCGGGGCAGGATCATCAGGGCGATTGCTATCGACGCGAGGGCGTCTGCCGGGAGGTAGCCGGTCATCGCAATCACGACGGCGGCGATAATGACCGCCATTGAACCCAGCAGGTCACCCAGCACCTCCAGGTAGGCGCCGCGGAGGTTGAGGCTTTCGGTTTGTCCCCGACGGAGGATGAGTAGGCAGGCAAGGTTGGCAACGGCTCCAACCACCGCTGTCACAATCATCACGTCGGAGCGAATGTCGGGAGTCGTGTTGAAACGGCGCAGCGCTTCGATGAGAATGACGACGGCGATCACCACCAGAATGATCGCATTCGCCAGGGCAGCGAGGACTTCGGCCCGCTGGTACCCGTAGGTACTTCTTTGGGTGGCTGGCCGGCTAGCTATCCAGGAGGCGAAGAGGGCAATTGAGACCCCCGCCGCGTCGGAGAGCATATGACCTGCATCGGCGAGGAGGGCCAGGGACCCGGACCAGATGGCTCCGACCACCTGCACAAAGACAACCGCCAGGGTGATGCCGACGACGACGATGAGCTTCCGGCGATGCCTCCCCGTAGCCGTCCTCTGAGGTAATCCATGATCGTGCGCGTTCATGCAGTCAAGTATCCGCCGTTTGGGGCGCCCGAAGCGAGTCGGAAGTTATCCCCAGCCCAGCTCGTGCAGACGCTCGTCGTCAATGCCGAAGTGATGGGCCACCTCGTGGATGACGGTGATGAGAATTTCCTCGATAAGTTCATCACGGGTCCCGCAGTGACGGAGCAGCGGCTGGCGAAAGATGCTAATGCTATCCGGCAGGGATCCCGCCCCCCACCAGGAGTCGCGTTCGGTGAGGGGGGTGCCTTCGTAGAGTCCCAGCAGGCCGGGGTCGGGGGCCTCGCCGGGACCCGGCTCATATTCTTCGCGGACGAAAATCGCCACATTGTTCATCATGCGCGTCAAATCCTCGGGAATCTGGTCGATCGCGTCATCCACGGCAGACTCGAAATCTTCAAGGTTCATCTCGATGGGCACACAGTCGACTGTACCGGGGCTGCGCCGGGGCCGGTTTTGTGGAATCGCGACGCAGGCCCTATAGTTTTATAGGTCCACGACAGGGGAGAATTACTTGCCTAATGTGGTCCTGGCCCCCATCGTCTAGCGGCCTAGGACACCGCCCTTTCACGGCGGCGGCACGGGTTCGAATCCCGTTGGGGGTACGCAAGAGCAGATTGATTCGGAGCACTTCGAGGCGGTCAGAAAGCAGCTGAGATGCTGGTAGGCTAAAACTCTTGCAAAAAAGCAAGGCCCTGTAGCGCAGTTGGTTAGCGCGCCGCCCTGTCACGGCGGAGGTCGCGGGTTCAAGTCCCGTCAGGGTCGCTCAGGTTGACTGGTTTCGGCTGGTTGACCGCAGTGACTGTCGTAGGATAGTTGCACGGCTCTGTAGCTCAGTTGGTAGAGCGTTCGACTGAAAATCGAAAGGTCACCGGATCGACGCCGGTCGGAGCCACCAGCTAAAACCCCGCGGTTCCCAGTGTCTACACGGGAGCTGCGGGGTTTTTCGTTGCTGACTGCGAGGATCAGCTATTTTCTGGGGCAACTAGGCTGTCTTCTTCTTCCTCCAGAGCAGGAGCATCCTTGAGCCCCTCGGGGCTTGCATCAATGTCCTCCACCGGAGATTTGGGGCGCGATGAGCCCTCCTCGCCGGACGTGCCCGAAGCATTTTTCTGCGTGCTTTCAGTTTTGCCCTCGAGGTCATTGCCGTCGGTGGCTTTGGAGTCGTCATCGCTCATGGTGGTCTGCCCGTCTAGTGATTGATGTGCTGAGGTATCGTGCGTTAGAAGATTTTCGACGCCGATTCCCTAGACCGTGTCGGGGCGGGTGTCGTCGTCCTGGTTCTGAAACGGCGTGTCCTCGACCTTGGCTGGGTTTCCGCCGCTGGGGCCGGTGGTTGCGCCCTTCGCGTCGTCGGCCTTGTCACTGCGGTGCAGTGCACCGGTGACGGTCTCCTTGGCCTTCTTGACGGCGTCGCCAGCCTGTTCCTGCACCTCGGGCATCTTGTGCTTCAAGGTGGAAGCGGTGTCAGCGACGGTTTCCTGTACCTTCGGGTTGTTCCACAGCTCGTCTGCTTTGGTCTTCAGCTTTTCGTAGCTTTCCCGGCCGGCACGCGAGCCGAGCACATAGCCGGCGGCCATGCCTGCTGCGAATACAAGTTTGTTCTTCATGATGGTGCTCCTGTCTAATCGTCCAAGGGTTTCCAAGGAAGGGTTGTCAGCTTGAATCTATCCGATTCGCCGAACAATCTCATCAGCAACCTTAGTTTATGTTCGGATCGGCCGACAGATGTACGACATTTGGTCTTCAACGTCGCCCAGCATTCAATGCCAACTGCAATTCGAACCGGACCTGCGGGCTCTCGAGTTCGTCACCGAAGACCTCCCGCAGCTGGGCTAGCCGGTAGCCCACCGTCTGGGGATGAATCTGCAGCTCAACGGCGATCGGGGCGCGCTGACCCCAATGCTTTAGCCAGGACAACAGGGTCTGCACCAGCCGTTCCCGCTGGGCGGGGCGCATTCCATCCAGCGGCGCCAGCCGCCGCTGGGCCAGTTCGGTGATTGCCGTGGGTTCGGCGCCGAGAATTACTTCCGCCAGATGCTCGTCAGCCCAGACCGGGGGGTCCGTCGCCCCCTCCCGCGGTGGAAAAACCGTGGACGCAAGGACTGCCAGCCGCAGTGAATCAGGGACACGCTCCCAGCCGCAGGCCGGTCCGATGGCCGCTGACCGCCCCGCCAACGCCGTCGACAGCTGGCGCCGTGCGAGCGGGGTATCCCGGGTAGGGATCAGGACCACCGCATCGGTCTCCCGCTCGACCAGCAGGGAACCAGGATCAAGCTGGCGGCGCAGCCCGGCGGCCCGGTCGAGTGGTAGCGTCACTACTGTCAATTGCGCGGGCAATGCCCAATCAGCCATCGACGCCGCCTGCCGCAGCGCCGCTTCATCGGCTTGCCCCAGCAAGAGCAATTCCAGCAGCTCGGTCCGCCGTCGGTCGACAGCCCCCGCGCGCTCGGACTGCTCATACGCGTAGGCCTCGGCGCTCACGGCAGACAGCTCATCGATGTACGCGAGGATTGACTCACCCAGGTTCACCACCACGTCAAGTCCCAAATCCTGTGTCAGAGAGATCCTCGACATCTCACGGAACGTCACCCGTGCGCCCATCCGGTAGGCGCTCAGCAACGCGTCCATGCTGCGTCCCTGCCTGAACTCTCCGCTGCCGAGCCCGGCCACCAGCGCCCTGCTCTCCTCGGACAGGGCTGGCAGCCTCGTGCCTGGGAGTTGCAGAAAACGTTCAAGTGCGACGGCCACCCCTCGGCGTAGACCTCTACCAAACCGACCCTCAATGGGGCGCGCATAGGTCGGAACCAGTTGTGGCACCGCTTCGATGATCGCCTCGACCACGCCTGGCATCATCGGCCGCAATAGGGCACTGATCTCCTCCGGAAGGGCAAGCCAGGGTGGTTCCAACGCAATACTCGCGGCGTCAGGCGGTCTCGAACTCATGGAATGCCTCAAAGATTGTCTCGCCAGGATAGTTTTCTTCGCTCAATCGTATGTCCTGCTAGGAGAACTTTGGCTGTGAATATCCTAGAATTGGAGGATGATTCGGCTCCGTCGGTTGGCCCACGCCGCATCCGTCCTCACCACTCCTCTCACCGCAGAAGATATTCTTGCTCTCTTCAACCCGGTGTACTCGAGTCGTCAGCTGCGCGGTGTGGTTACTAAAGTCATGTCCGAAACTCCTGACTCGGTCACCATCCACTTCCATCCCGGGCGGGGCTGGAAAGCCCATCAAGCCGGCCAATGGGCGCGGATTGGGGTGGAACTGAACGGTGTCCGCCACTGGCGTTCCTATTCACTGAGCGCGGCCGCCGGTGAGGACCCAGCAATTACCGTCACCGATGCCGGAGCGGTTTCCGGGGTGCTGGTGCGCAACACCAAACCAGGTGACGTCCTCTTTCTGGCGCCACCACAGGGCGAGTTTGTGCTCCCTGAGCACCCGCGGCCGCTGCTGATGCTGACGGCTGGTAGTGGGATCACCCCGGTGATGTCCATGGTGCGCACCCTGGTTCCGCGTCGTCCTGACGCCGACGTCGTCCTGATTCACTCAGCCCGGACACCCGGCGACAGCCTGTTCCGTGAAGAGCTGAACGAACTGGCCGACCAATTTTCCAACCTTCGCGTCACCCACCTCTTCACCGGCGAACGGGGTCGGCTGGACTTCGGCTCCGATGCCGATCTCGGTGAGCTGTGCCCGGACTGGCGGGATCGGGCGGCCTACGCTTGCGGTCCCGAAGGGTTCCTGGACGAAGCCGAGGCACTCTGGGCCTCCCAGCCCGCGCTGGCAGCGGATGAGGGTGCCACGGAACGAAGCACTCTCACCATTGAACGGTTCAGCACCAATCTCGCTGGCGGCGACGGGCACGACGGCGGACTGGTTCAGTTCGAGGCGTCCGACCGCGAGGTTGAGGCCGACGGCGATACGCCACTGCTCGACGTCGGCGAAGACGCCGGCGTGCTGATGCCTAGCGGATGCCGGATGGGCATTTGTCATAGTTGTCTCACCCCGTTGCGCGCCGGCCAGGTACGCGATCTTCGTACGGGGGAAGTTCATGGGGAACCTGGCCAACTAATTCAGACGTGCGTTTCGGCAGCGGCCGGACCCGTTAACCTGGACCTCTAAGGAGCACCACCGTATGACGACACTAACTGAACGCACCGAAACCAAGCCTGCCGTTACCCGACCCGGGGCGCTCGCCGCAACCGGGCACCCGTTGGTGCGGCCACCGGCTGCGGCGCACCTGTCCGACGAGCAGGTAGCGGAGCTGGGCCGGGAGCTTGATGCGATCCGGGATGAGGTGTTGGCAAAACGCGGAGCCACTGACGCGGCGTACATTCGGCGGGTCATCAAGGTGCAGCGCGGGTTGGAAATTGCTGGCCGTGCATCTCTGCTGGTGGGACGCAACAAGGCCGCCTGGGTGGCTGGGACAGCAATGCTCAGCGTCGCAAAGATCCTTGAGAACATGGAAATTGGTCACAATGTCCTCCACGGGCAGTGGGACTGGATGCGGGATCCTGACATCCACTCCACCACCTGGGAGTGGGACTTCGTGACCCCCGCCAGGTCGTGGCAGCACACCCACAATGACCTCCATCACCGCTGGACCAATGTGGTCGGCAAGGACCGCGACGTCGGCTACAACCTGCTGCGGATGGACGCGGATCAGCCGTGGACCCCATTCAACCTGGGCAACCCGCTGTACAACGCCATCCTGGCCCCGGTTTTTGAGTGGGGAATCGCGCTCTATGACCTGGAAATTCCCGAGTACCAGGAGGGCCTGAAGTCCAAGGAGGACATGTCGCGGGACCTTAAGGCGGTTGGCGTCAAAGCGGTCAAGCAGTTCACCAAGGATTACGCTGCTACGCCGGCCGTCGCGATGCTCACCGGGTCAGGAAAGCAGGCCCTGTACGGCACGCTCGCGGCCAACGCGATCCGCAACGTCTGGGCGCACGCGGTCATCTTCTGCGGACACTTCCCGGAGGGTACTGACACGTTCACCGAGGAAATGGTTGAGGGTGAAACCCGCGGTGACTGGTACGTCCGCCAGATGATTGGTTCTGCCAACATCTCCGGGTCGAAGCTTATGCACCTGATGACCGGCAACCTGTCGCACCAGGTGGAGCACCACTGTTTCCCCGACTTGCCGTCTAACCGGTACGCGGAAGTGGCCGTAAAGGTCAAGGAAATCTGTAACCGCTACGGACTGCCGTACACCACCGGCCCGCTTCCCAAACAGGTGGCCTCCACCTGGGCCAAGGTTTTCAAGCTTGCACTTCCCGACACCGGCCGGTTTTCGCTGCGGAAGAAGGCGACCGCCTAACCGGTCGCTGAGTACACGTTACTTAACGTGCGAGTGCCCCGGTCAGGGAGAAGACCGGGGCACTCGCACGTTAAGTAACGTGTCAGTGGGTAGCCAACCGGATTAGGAGTTCGCTGGGTGTTGAGGTCGCGTGTCACAGTAGGTGCCGGGTGTGTACTGGCATTTTCGCTCGCCGCCTGCGGAGTCGCCGCCCCGGAGACAGCCGGCACCGCCATCGAACTTCCCGAGACTGCCACCGAGACCCCCACCGCTGAAACCACCGAACCGTCGCCGAATTCCCTCTGGGACACCGCAGGACCGGACGCGTCGTCCTCGTCGCCAAAGAATTCGGGCAGCACCGAAGCAGCCGATACCAGCACCGAAGATTGCGTCATTGTGGCTGCCGGGGTGGCATCAATCCTGCTGGCGCCACTGAGTTTCATGGGGACCTCGGACGATGAAGCCGTTGAGCGTCTTCACGATCAGATCAACGATGTGCAGTCCATGGTTCCGTCAGCGCTCGCCAGCGATTTCGATCGTCTGCAGGATGTCCTCACGGCCAGCACCGAGGACGGGGGAAGCTTCGACGAAAGCGCCTACCGGGACGCAGTCGAACCCATTGAGGACTGGCTTCATCAGCACTGCAACAAGTCTCTTCCGTAGGCCACACCCACAGCCTTCCCACAACCGTGCCTTCCTCGGCAGCTAACCGTTAGGCTGAGCACAACGAAAGGGGTGCACAGCAGATGGATGAGAACCGGATACCACCGCCCAGCAGCCGACCGCTTGACCGCCAACCGGAAGTTCCCGGCGGAGCGCAGGCAATCACTCAAGATCTCGACGCGACGGGTGGGAGGACCACCATCGCTGACCCGGCTGTGGCTAAGGTCGTGGCCATCGCGGCGCGGAAAGTGCCAGGCGTGTACAGTCTCGGGGCAGCCTCCGGCCGGGCGCTCGGCGCGATCCGGGACGTCGTCGGTGGCGGCGACCTGAGCCAGGGCGTGCAGGTCGAGGTAGGAGAAACCCAGGTGGCGGTGGATATTGTCCTGGTGGCCGAATACGGCCACCCGCTCACGGGAGTCGCCGACCAGGTTCGCGCGGCCGTCTATCAGAGCATCCACGACCTCGTAGGCCTGCAGGTAATTGAGGTGAATGTCGAAATCAGCGATGTTCACGTACCGGGCCTCAACGACCCCAAGAGTCCCGACAAATCCCGTTCCGCAGCAAGTTAGGCCGCCACAATGACTCCCACAATAGTTGGCATAGCGCTGGGCATTGTCCTGGCATTCACCGCACTGATCTTCGGGTTCTGGGGTTTCCTCCTCATGAGCTTGTTTGTAGGGGTGGGGGTCCTGCTGGGCAGGGTTGCCGAGGGCAAACTGGACCTGGGCAGCGTCCGTGACGCCCTCACGGGCCGACGCTCGTCCTCGTGAGCGCCGCGCCTCCGGGTCTCGCCGGGCACAATCGGATCAGCGCACAGGCGCTGACCAGCACGGCGCGGGCGGTTGCCGCCGATATCTTCGACATTCCAGCCCAGCAGATCCGGGCTAGCTGGTCCGATGATCAGGGTCTGCTGGCCCTCCGGCTGGCCCTACCCATAGCCGTCCCGCCACTGACCCGCATCGTCAGAGATCCGTCGCTGGTCAGCGGGTTTGGCGGATCAATCTGGGACCGCACCCACGCAGCAAAAGCGCTTATCCTCCAACGGGTGACACAGCTGAGCGGATCACAACTCAGCCGCGTGGACATCAGAATCACCGGGATCAAACTCGCCGAGAGTGGGCGCGTCAAGTGAACCCACGGATCACTCAGCTGACCCGGAAAGTCGAGCGCCGTGAACTGCATTCCTCGCGGGCACTACCCTCGGTTGCCGCCGCAACCCTAATCACCCTCGGCTGTCTGTACGTGATGTTCGAGGCTGCCTTGAAGGCGACCGGCCAGGACGCCTGGCTGGCCAGTCCGGGTCAGGCGGCAGACTGGCTGGTAACCCTGCCCGGCGCCGTCCAACCGACGCTTCTGGTGGCAGCGGGACTGCTGCTCTTTCTCATCGGCCTGCTCTTCTTCCTCAACGCAGTGCTGCCGGGACGCCGGGCCCGCCACTCGATCCCCAACCCACGGACCGCGGTCGTCGTTGACGCCGAGGTGCTCGCCTCTGCGCTGGCCCGCCGTGCACGGATCGCTGCCGGGGTGACCCCTGATCAGGTAATGGTGACAGTGGGGCGCCGCGCCGTCGACGTTCAGGTGCGCCCGACGTCGGGCGCACCTGTCAACGTCGACGCCATCCGGGGTGCCGTCGAGGGCGAACTGCGGCTTACCTCGGTGGAACCGGTCCCCGCCGTGCGGGTAGCTATTGCCCCTTCGGGGGTGATTGGCCAGTGAACCAGACCCCACGTATTCTCAACCGGCTGCTGCTGGGGTTGTTCGGTGCGGTATTGATGGCCGTCGGTGCCACTGTGGCCCTGCTAACGGTCCCTGCCGTGGCGACCTGGTGGCGATCCGCTGTCTCAGGGCTCAACCGGTCAATAAACGACGTGCTCGAACGGACCACCCTCGCCGGCCAGCAGGACAGCTGGTTGTGGATTGTGGTGGCGCTGGTGATGCTGTTGGTGGTGGTCCTCATGGTGGCCTGGGTCGCGGCGCAGGGCCGCGGGCGCTCCGGGACGCTGGTGCAGGAGAAGGGTCCCGAGGGGTCCGACGGCGCCGGCCGGGTCACGATCAACGGGGCGGTGGCAGAGCAGGCTTTGAAGGCTGCGCTGCAGGAACGCGGTGACCTGGTGAATGCAGCGGTCACCACCTACGATTTTGATGGGGAACCGGCCCTGCGGATCAGGGTGTTCCCGCGATCGGGAGTCTCGCCGCATGAGGTGGCCTCCGAGGTCACCGACCTGGTTGAAGCCCTCGACCTGCTCGTGGGACGCCAGACGCCGGTGCTGATCAGTATCAGCTCCGGCGCCCGGACCCGCTTCACCCGGACGGAACGGGTGCGCTGAGGTTAGGACTCGGCGGGGACCAGCCACACCGAAGCGTTGGTGGCGAGGCGACCGCCGTCGACGGCTGCCTCGCTACTGGCCAGGATGATCCGGTGATCGTTCGGCAGGTCGATGGTGGCAGCTCCCATGTTGGCCAACAGGAGCACTGCGCCGTTGCGATAGGAGAGGATCCCCTCCTGGGGGCTGTTCAGGGGTGTCCACTCAAGCTGGCCACCGCCCAGCGCATGGCTCTGGCGCAAACCCAGCGCGCTGCGGTACAGCTCAAAGGTTGAACCGGTCACGCCTACCTGGACGTCGGCCGCGTAGCCAGCGAAGCTTGACGGCTGCGGTAGCCACGGGGCCGCGCCCGGCGCGCTCACGGCGTCGTACACCCCGAACCCAAACCCCGGCGCGTCTGCTATCCAGGGCAGGGGAACCCGGCAGCCGTCCCGGCCGATCTCCGTTCCTCTGGTGCGGGCGAAGGTGGGATCCTCGCGGACGCCGTCGGGGAGGGTGGTGTGCTCGGGAAGGCCCAGCTCGTCTCCCTGATATAGGTAGGCGGAACCCGGTAGAGCCAGCATTATCAGGGCCGCCGCCCTGCCGCGGGCGAGGCCCAGCGTCTCATCCGGCTGCTCATGGTCGGAGCCCAGCCCCTTGGGGAACTGGGTGGGGTCCTGAAGGCCGAACCGGCTGGTGTGGCGGACCGTGTCATGGTTGGACATCACCCAGGTGCTCGGTGCACCCACCTTGCCAGCTTCACTCAACGACTCGGTGATGCTCTCTGTCAGCTGGGCAGCGTCCCACCCGGCCAGCAGGAAATCAAAGTTGAACGCCTGCTGCATTTCGTCGTGACGGACGTAGCGGAACAACCGCTCGGCCGGTTCAACCCACGCTTCTGCAACCAGCATGCGATCGCCGTCGTACTGCGCCAGCACCCTGTTCCATTCGCGGTAAATGTCGTGCACCCCCGGCTGATCGAAGTAGGGCGGGGTTTGGTCGGGGTCGACCGGTTCCGGTTCATCGGATTCGCTGGGCCGGCCCGAGTTACCGCCGTCGATCATGCTCGCCTGCTCGGCCCAGTCAGGGAGCCCTTCCGCCTTGACCATGCCGTGCGCCACATCGATGCGGAAGCCATCCACGCCCCGGTCCAGCCAGAACCGCAGCACCGAAATCATCTCGGCACGCACCTCAGGGTTGTCCCAGTTCAGGTCCGGCTGCTTCGTGTCGAAGAGGTGCAGGTACCACTGACCGTCCGCGAGCCGGGTCCACGCGTTTCCGCCGAAGATGGACTGCCAGTTGTTCGGCGGCAATTCGCCGTGAGCGCCGAGGCCGTCACGGAAGATGTAGCGCTCGCGTTCCGGCGATCCGGGCGCGGCGACGGCGGCGGCCTTGAACCACTCGTGCTCGTCCGAGGTGTGATTCGGCACCAGGTCCACGATCACTTTCATGCCTGACGCGTGAGCTTCAGCGAGCATTGAGTCGAAGTCAGCCAACGTGCCGAACAGGGGGTCGACGTTGCGGTAATCGGCGACGTCATACCCGGCGTCCGCCTGCGGGGACACGTAGAACGGGGACAACCAGATGGCATCCACTCCCAGCTTCCGCAGATAGGGAAGCCTGCTCCGGACGCCCGGCAGGTCGCCCATCCCGTCGGCGTTGCCGTCCGCGAAGGACCGGGGATAGATCTGGTAAATCACCGCGTCCGTCCACCAGGGGGTGGGGTTTGCAGCTGTATCGGTGGAGTCGCTGACAGCGGGTGCTGAGGCAGTCATTTACTCTCCTAGGAGAAATTGGCGAGGGGAATCAGAAGATTGGGGCCTAAGAGCACGTCACGATTCGGTATCAAATGCTGTGACATCTGGCACATGTATTGTCGTTATGTGCGTAAGCGCTTACATTCATTCTACCAAACGCTTAGGCGGGACAAGCTTTATGGGCTGCCACCGCCAGACAAAGGAGTCTTTTCATGGCGACATTTCGCACAAAGAAATCGCTGTTGCCGATAGCGGCACTGGGCGTACTGACACTGGGTCTCTCCGCTTGCGGCAGCGGGTCCGGAGACGATGGCGGTGGGGCCGGAGACGAGCCTGCGGCTGACTGCGCGGCCTACGAAACCTACGGGACTTTCGATGGCGCTGAAGTCAGCGTCTACGCCACCATTGTGGACACTGAGGCCGAGCTTCTCGAAAATGCCTGGGCAGACTTCGCGGAGTGCACGGGCGTAGAAGTCGTTTACGAGGGGTCCAAGGAGTTCGAAACCCAGATCGGAGTCCGGTCGCAGGCAGGCAACCCGCCGGACATCGCGATCTTCCCGCAGCCTGGTCTATTGGCTGCCGAGGTTGCAGGTGGAAACGTGCTTCCCGCCCCGTCCGAAGTTGAGGCACTTGTTGACGAAAACTGGTCAGAGGATTGGAAGGGCTACGGCACCGTCGATGACGTCTTCTACGGCGCGCCGATGCTTGCCAACATCAAGGGTTACGTTTGGTATGACCCCACTGTCTTCGCCGACAAGGGGTGGGAAATTCCTGAGACACTCGACGAGATGATGACACTCACCGAGGACATCGCGGCCGAAGGAACTATGAAGCCATGGTGCGCAGGGTTTGAATCGGGCGAAGCGACCGGCTGGCCAGGAACCGACTGGGTTGAGGACTTCGTCCTCCGCCAAGCCGGTCCGGAGGTCTACGACCAGTGGGTGAATCACGAGATTCCATTCAATGATCCGGCGATCGTCGAGGCCTTCGATTCGGTAGGCGCCATCCTCAAGAATGAGGAATACGTGAACGGCGGTATCGGGGATGTCCGTTCGATCCTCTCGACACCATTTGCTGATGCAGGGCAGCCGGTACTCGACGGGACGTGCGCCATGCACCACCAGGCTTCGTTCCAGGCGGCCAACTGGCCCGAGGGAACTGTAGTTGCCGAGGATGGCGACGTGTGGGCGTTCATGACGCCGGGCGTTGAAGCTGGTGGCGGTGCAATTACCGGTGGTGGCGAGATCGTCGCTGCGTACGCCGACCGCGAAGAGGTCGTTGCCTTTCAATCGTTCATGGCCAGCGGAGAGTTCGCCAATGCCAGGGTGTCTCAAGGTAGCGGAATCAGCGCCAACCTTGCGCTCGACCCATCAGTGGCCACCTCTGACCTGGACCGCCAATCCATCGAACTGCTGCAGAGCGAGGACACCGTCTTTCGCTTTGACGCATCCGATCTGATGCCGGGCGCTGTCGGCTCCAACTCCTTCTGGAGCGGCATTGTGGAGTGGATCAATGGCTCGGAGACCGAAGAGGTCCTCGACACCATCGAAAGCTCCTGGCCGCAGTAACTCAGAGGCAAACCTGGCGTTCCTTCGTTGAGGAGGAACGCCAGGTTTGTCCTGACATTCTTCGCACTGTGCTCGGCATCGTGTCATTCGCTAACGCGAATTCTTGCACCAACCGTTATCGCACCAAGGAGGCTGCGCAATGGAGGATCTTGGTAATAAGTTCCTGCAGGTGATAGTGGCGATGGCCATCTTCGCCGCCATTATCGGATTGATCATGCTCATAGTTGATCGAGCGCCCAAATCGTTCCGGGATAAGGCGACAGTCATTGGCTTCCTCGCCCCGGCGGCGATCCTTCTAGTCGTTGGAATGATCTGGCCCGCGCTGCAAACCGCGCTGCTAGCCTTCACCGACCGCGACGGTAACCTCAACGGCATCGAGAACTTCGTCTGGATGTTTACCGAACCGTCGGCCCTCATCACGCTCCGAAACACCGTGCTTTGGGTCATCCTGGTGCCGCTTCTGGCATCCGGGATCGGCCTGGTATATGCCGTCTTCATCGATAAGGCCAAAGGGGAGCGCCTCCTCAAGGCGCTGGTGTTCATGCCAATGGCCATTTCGATGGTGGGCGCGGGCGTCATCTGGCGTTTCGTATACGCCTATAAGGGGCCGGAACAGGAACAGATTGGTCTGCTGAACCAAATTCTGGTCTGGTTCGGTGGCGAACCTCAGCAGTTCCTGCTTGACGCACCCGGCAATACCTTTTTTATGATCGCCGTGATGGTCTGGATCCAGGTGGGCTTCGCGATGGTGATCCTCTCGGCCGCGATCAAGGGCATTCCGATGGAGATTGTGGAAGCTGCCCGGCTGGACGGGGCGTCCGCGTGGCAACAATTCCGTGACATCACCATTCCCTCGATCCGTGGCGCGCTGGTAGTGGTGGTCACGACCATTACCATCATCACCTTGAAGGTCTTCGACATCGTGCGCACCATGACCGCCGGAAATTACGACACCTCGGTGATCGCCAACGAGATGTATACCCAGGCCTTCAGAGCGAATGAGCCGGGCCGAGGCGCGGCGCTGGCCCTCGTCCTGTTTCTCATGGTGCTACCGGTGGTCGTCTACAACGCACGCGTACTCAAGCAGCAGAGGCAGATCCGATGAGCTCGACGCCTACTATCCCGCCAGTTCCTGCATCAGGCCAACCCGCGGCGACGCCAGCCGGTGTGCAACCGCCCATCACCCGCCGGGTGAAGCAGAAGCTCACTTCCCGCGGTGCCACGATCGCCGCGATCATCATCGCTACGGTGTGGACTGTCCCCACCCTCGGCCTTTTGATTTCATCTTTCCGACCGGAGGAGAACATCCAGCGCAACGGCTGGTGGAACGTGTTCGGGGATCGACAGTTCACGGCCGACAACTACGTGGATGTGCTGGTCTCCGGCGGGAGTCAGTCGCCAAACCTCGGCCAATACTTCGTGAACTCGCTGGCTATCGTCATTCCCGCCACTATCATCCCGCTCGTGATCGCCGCCATGGCGGCGTACATGTTCGCCTGGGGGAAGTTCCGGGGCAAGGACACGATGTTCGTGTTTATCTTCGCCCTGCAGATCATTCCCCTACAGATGGCGCTGATACCTCTTCTGAGACTGTTTGTGAACCTTCAGATCGGCGATTTCCAGCTGCTGCCGTCTGGATCCTATGCCCAACTGTGGATTGCACACTCCATCTTTGCCCTCCCTCTCGCCATCTTCCTGCTACACAACTTCATCGCTGAGATACCTGGTGAAGTGATCGAAGCTGCGCGAGTGGATGGCGCGGGCCACGCGACTATTTTCTGGCGAATCATCATCCCGCTGTCCGTGCCCGCGCTTGCCTCCTACGCCATTTTTCAGTTCCTTTGGGTGTGGAACGATCTGCTGGTGGCGCTCGTATTTTCGGGTGGCACTGGCGATGTCGCTCCGATCACCCAACGGTTGGCAGAACTCACCGGTACACGAGGCGGCGAATGGCATAGGCTCACCGCTGGTGCCTTCGTGTCAATGATCGTTCCGCTCTTGGTTTTCTTCGGGCTGCAGCGATACTTTGTCCGCGGTCTGCTCGCGGGTGGCCTCAAGGGCTGATCCACGATGACCAGCATTGACGACGTCGCCAAGTCAGTCGGAGTCTCTACGGCGACCGTCTCACGGGCGCTGCGCGGGCTTCCGGGGGTGTCTGCCGGCACCCGCGATCGAGTGCTGGCAGCTGCCGCCAGGCTTGGTTACGTCCCATCGTCGTCGGCGTCCGGTCTCGCGTCAGGCCGGACAATGGCGATGGGCGTGCTGCTGCCTCTGATCAATCACTGGTACTTTTCCGCGGTGCTCGCGGGTGTGGACCGCCAGCTCCGTGCCGCCGGATACGACCTGGTCGTGTTTAGCCTGGGCGGGTCGGGCGTCAACCGGCAACGGGTATTCCACCGGTCCATCCTGCGCAAACGCATCGACGCGCTTCTGGTGATGTGCATGGAGCTCACCGATGACGAGTTGCAATCACTGCAGGCACTTGAGTCGCCGACCATCGTAGTGGGCGGGTCAGTCAAAGGAGTCCGCCACGTGGGGATTGACGACGACGCCGCGGCCCGCGACGCCGTCGAGCACCTGATTGGTCTGGGACACACCAGAATCGCGCATCTGCGGGGCGGGGGCTCCTATGGCATCGAGTTCGAGGTGCCCCGCATCCGTGAGGAGGCGTACCTTTCGGTGATGGCCAGGCATGGGCTGATCATCCGGCCCGAATGGTCGCTGTTCGGGGACTTCCGTTTCAAACGTGGCAAAGAGGCGGCCCTTATCCTGTTGAAGGATCCGCACGACCGGCCCACGGCGGTGTTCTGTTCATCGGACGAAATGGCGTTCGGAGTAATCCGTGCCGCCGCCGAGCTGGGTATCAGCATCCCGGAGCAACTCTCCGTGGTGGGAATCGACGACCATGAGTTCGCCGATCCGCTGGGGCTGACAACCATCCGGCAAAGCCCCGAGGAGCAGGGGGCTTACGCTGCTGACCTTCTGCTCGCCGAACTGGACGGAGGCGTTCCAGTTACCGCCCCGGCCCCGCGCCCCCACAAGTTGATCCTCAGGACCTCCACGGCGCCACCCGGTGAGCAACAGGGTCGATAGACTCGGCAGATGGCTACCGAACTGACCTACCTGAACGATTTTGATGTGCTGACCGGCACCGCGCGTGTGCTGTCGGTCACCCATGACGATGACGGCCGGACCGACGTCGTGCTGGATCGGACCTGCTTCTATCCTCGCGGCGGTGGCCAGGACTGGGATACCGGCGTCATCCGGGACGCCGGTGGTGAGCACGCAGGGCACTCCAGCGGCGCCTTCACTGTGGACGAGGTTCGGCTGGATTCCGAGGGAGTGGTGCACCACCTTGGAACCGGCTCGATCGCGGTGGACGACGAGGTGTCATTGGAGGTGGACGCCGCCCGGCGGATGGTCAATACCCGGTTGCACTCCGCCGGTCACGTGGTCGACCTCGCCGTTGAACGGCTCGGCCTACCGTGGGTTCCCGGCAAGGGCGCCCACTACCCGCACATGGCGTTCGTCGAGTACAACGCGGCTGTGCCTGCCGAGGAGGTCGACGCCGTCGTCGCCCAGATCCAGGAGGCCGCGCGGGGCGTGGTCGACACCGGCAGCACCAACGAGATTCGGTTCATGCCTGTATCCGAGATGGGGGACTACTGCCGGAACGTGCCGGATAACATTCCCACCAACAAGCCGGCGCGGATTGTGCTGTATACAGCTGATTTCGGCGTACCGTGCGGGGGCACCCATGTGGCGGACGTCAGTGACATCGGCACCCTGACTATCACCAAGATCAAATCGAAGAAGGGTCTTACGAAGGTGTCCTACGCCGTCGACGGGATCAACTAGCGCCGTCGGCTGTCTGCTACCGGGCTTCCTGCCGACTTTACGTGGGAAGAGAGGGGATGGCGAGGCTAGTGGGACTGGTGGGGTCCAGCGTACGCGCGTTCCGGTGAGCGTTCTGGACGGGTCGGGTCAACCTCGACATGGGTGAGCGCTATTTCGCACCCAAATGCCCAGATTCCTCTCCGGGACAGGCGGCGGCGGGACAACGACGACGACGCCGGGGCAGGTGGCCTGCCAGCCAGCTAGTTCGCGCGGGCCAGCTGGCGGATCGGAATCCAGCGGGAGGCAAGCCGGCGGTACGAGGCGGCGGCGCCGGTCATGTCCCCTTCGGAGAGGCACTCGATGCCCATGCGGACGTCCATGGGGGACTCGTCGGGGAAGACCAGGTCGGCGACTGGGCCGTAGTCCAACTCGACGACCGCGTCGAGGCGGAACAGCTGGAGCCACTCGATGATGTCGGTCAGATCGTCGAGCAGGTCCAGTTCCGGTGCGGCAATCGCCAGGGACGCCATCGCGTGCTTGGCCCGTTCGATGCACTGGTGCACTGCCGCGGCAACCCGGACCGTGCGCACCTGCCCGCCGTCCTCGATTACCTCGGTCAGATCGTCCTCGTGGATCAGGACGAACCAGGAGAACGGGATTCCCCACGTGGCGGAGCGGGTGTGCAGTTTGGCGGTGGTCTCGGCGACTGTTTCGGGGTCGAGCCGTGCCTGATGCGCGTCAGCCGCCGCTTCCGGGAGCAGCACGTCAACGAGGGGGCCGCGGATGGTCTGGCCCAACGATTCGGCTGCCAGGGACGTGCGGACCGCGAGTTGGTTGGGGCAGTAGTACTGGGCGGTGATGCCGTTGGTGCCGGGGAAGTGTAGTACCCGGACCAGATCAGTGCCGTGGTGGGGGAAGGGGTCTGACACCTGCCTCAGGATGCGTTGTAGCGAGTTGCGTCGCTCAATCCCCTCGGTGTCCTTGCGGTCGCGGGATCGCTGTTCCAGGATGACCAGTTGTTGGGCATCGCTGAACGCTTCAAGTGGTTCGAAAACCCTGAGGAATGAAACGTAAGGGAAGGTGTGGCCGGTGGCGGCCGGGTCGATGCCCGCCACCAGCTATCCCAGCTCCACAACGACCGGGGCATGGTCGGAAGCACCCTTGCCCTTGCGTTCCTCGCGGTCGATGGAGGCGCCGGTCACGCGCTCGGCAAGCGCCGGGGAGGCGAGCACGAAGTCAATGCGCATGCCCATCTTTTTGGGGAAGCTCAGTTGCTTGTAGTCCCAGTAGGTGTAGACGCCAGGACCGGGGGTGTGCGGCCGGGCGACGTCGGTGAAGCCTGAGCTCTCGAACGCGTGGAACGCTGCACGTTCCGGCGGACTGACGTGGGTGTAGCCCTCCCGCTGGAACAGGTCAATGTCCCAGACGTCCTCATCCCGTGGTGCGATGTTCCAGTCGCCGGTCAGGGCGATCTGTGCCGTCGGGTCGGCTTCGATCCAGCCGAGGGCTTTCTCTCGCAGGGTATCCAACCAGTCAATTTTGTAGTGCATGTGCGGATCATCGAGGGAACGTCCATTCGGGACATAGAGGCTCCAGACCCGTACCCCGCCGCAGGTGGCACCGATGGCGCGGGCCTCCTGGATCGGTTCGGCGTCCTTCCCGAAGAGGGGTTGGCCCTCGAAGGTGCGTTCGACGTCGTCGAGCCCCACCCGGGAGGCAATTGCGACGCCGTTCCACTGGCTGAGGCCGAAGTGGGCTACCTCGTAGCCGTTGGCCTCGAACAGATCCCAGGGAAAATTTTCGTCCTTGCACTTGGTCTCCTGGATTGCCAGGACGTCGACGTCGGAGCGGGCAAGCCAGGCTTCGACGCGGTCCGCGCGGGCTCGGAGGGAATTGACGTTCCAGGTGGCAATCTTCACAGGGAACACGTTACCAATGTCCTGGGTGTCAGCCCCGCCACCAGGTGTCGCGGATGGTGACCGGGACGGTCCGCTTGTGCCGGGTAGCGGTGTGGCGGCGTTCGATGGCGAGGGCGGCGGCCTCGTCGATCTCCCTGCCTTCCAGGTAGTCGTCAATCTGGTTGTAGGTGATTCCGAGTTCATGCTCGTCGGTGCGGCCGGGCTGGTGATCGAGGAGGTCGGCAGTCGGCACCTTGGCGTAAATCTGCTCCGGCGCTCCGAGTTCCTTCAGCAGTGCCCGGTTCTGACGCTTGTTCAAGCCAAACAGGGGGAGGACGTCAGCGCCGCCGTCGCCGTACTTGGTGAAGAACCCGGTGACCGATTCCGCTCCGTGATCGGTGCCGATCACCAGGAGGTTGTGTTGGCCGGCGAGGGCATACTGGGCAATCATCCGTGCCCGGGCCTTGATGTTGCCCTTGGTGAAGTCGGACAAATCCTCGCCCGTAGCGCTGGCATATTCGGCTTCGAAACCGTGCACGGGCGCCACAATGTTAAACGTCCGCTGGCTCTTGGGTTTGATGAAATCCAGGGCCGCCTGCGCGTCGTCCTCGTCGTGCTGCTCGCGGTAGGGCAGCCGGACCGCGATGAAATCGGCGTCGGCTCCCTCTTCGGCGAGTTCGGTCACAGCGAGTTGCGCCAGCCGGCCCGCCAGGGACGAATCCACTCCGCCGCTGATCCCGAGGACAAAGCCGTTGGTGCCAGTGGTCTTCAGGTAGTCCTTCAGGAAGGTGACCCGGGCACGGATTTCCGCTGCAGGGTTGATGGTGGGCTGCACACCCATCTCCTCGATGATGCTGGCCTGTTTTTCGCGCATGGGGAAAGGCTACTACGGGGGCGTTCCCGGTGCGTTACGGCGAATCCCACCGGGCCGCACCCAAAGAGGCCGCGTCCATGGAATGAAGCCCGCTACTGCCTGAAGGCCGCGTCGAAGGAGGCGCCGGAGGGGCCGAAGTTGAACTGCTTCAGGAACGCCAACGCCTCCGGGGCCCCCTGCAACCGGTCCATCCCAGCGTCTTCCCACTCAACTGAGATGGGGCCGTCATAGCCGATGCTGGTCAGTGCCCTGAAACTGTCCTCCCATGGCACGTCCCCGCGGCCGGTGGAGACGAAGTCCCACCCGCGGCGGGGGTCACCCCAGGGAAGATGGGAGGACAAGATGCCGTTGCGACCGCCGCCCATCCGCATTTTCGTGTCCTTGCAGTCGACGTGATAGATCCGGTCGGCGAAGTCGGAGATAAACGCCACCGGGTCAATCTGCTGCCACATGAAGTGGCTGGGATCCCAGTTCAGACCGAATGCCGGGCGGTTCCCGATGGCTTCGAGGGCGCGCTGGGTCGACCAGTAGTCGTAGGCAATTTCGGAGGGGTGTACCTCGTGGGCGAACCGGACCCCGCACTCATCGAACACGTCGAGGATGGGGTTCCAGCGGTCGGCGAAGTCCTGGTACCCGGCGTCGATCACGTCCTGGGCGACGGGCGGGAACATCGCGACGTACTGCCAGATTGAGGATCCGGTGAACCCCACCACGGTGTTCACCCCGAGTTTCTGCGCCAGCCGGGCGGTGAGCTTCATTTCCTCGGACGCGCGGGCCCTGACGCCGTCGGGTTCCCCATCTCCCCAGACCCGCGGACCCACGATGGCCTGGTGCCTGAAGTCGATGGGGTCATCACAGACGGCCTGGCCCTTGAGGTGGTTGGAAATGGCCCACACCCGCAGTCCGTGGCGTTCGAGAATTTCCAGCCGCCCGGCGATGTAGTCGGCATCGTCCCAACGCCACGCGTCGAGATGGTCCCCGGAGACGGCGATTTCCAGGCCGTCGTAGCCCCATTCGCTGGCGAGGCGCGCCACTTCCTCGAAGGGGAGGTCGGCCCACTGGCCAGTGAACAGGGTGTAGTTGCGTGCCATGTGGTTCTCCTAGGAAAGTGTGAGCTCGGTAGGATCCCAGTTCTCGGGAAGGGGCTCCATTGCCGCTGCCGAGCTGGTCACCGGCACAAATGCGCCGGTGTCGACCGATTCGGTGATCGCGGCCATCGCATCGAGGATATGGAACCCTGTTGCACCCTGGGCGCGGTGGGGTTGGCCTGAGCGGATGGCACGCGCCATCTCCAGGACGCCGGTGCCCCGGCTGAATACGGATCCGATGGCGGGAATGACTTCCCAGCCGTCGGCGCCGTGTCGGTGCACCCTGACATCCCCGAAGAACTCGTTCGGATCGGGGAAGGCGATGGTGGCGTCGGTCCCGGTGATTTCGACGAAACCGGTCCGCGGGTGGGGCGAATCGAAGCTGAAGATGCTCTGCGACGACTGGCCGCCGTCGTACTCCACCAGTGCACTGACGTGCGTGGGAACCGATACCTCAAACGATTCGCCGGCTTTCGGCCCGGAGCCGATCACCCGGGTATCCCGCGACCGGGAGCCGACGGCGGCAACCCGCCGGATGGACCCGAAAGCCTGCACGAGCGTGGTCAGGTAGTAGGGGCCGATGTCGAACAGGGGACCTGCACCCTCCTGGAACAGGAAGGCAGGATTGGGGTGCCATGATTCCGGCCCGGGGGACTGCATAAGGGTCAGCGCGGTTAGGGGCGTGCCGATATCGCCACGCCGGATACTGCGTAGCCCTGTCTGCAGGCCAGCGCCGAGGAAAGTGTCCGGCGCGCAGCCCAAACGGACCCCCGCCTCCTCGGCGGCGGCAAGCAGTTCCATTCCCGTGCTCCGGTCCAGTGAAAAGGGCTTCTCGGACCAGACGTGCTTGCCAGCAGCCACGGCGGCGAGGGCCACCGGCACGTGCGCGGCAGGAGTAGTCAGGTTGACCACAATTTCCACGTCCGGGTGGGCCAGAGCGTCGTCGACACTGCCCGAGAGTTCGATGCCAAATTCGGCGGCACGGGTGCGGGCAGCATCCTCGAAAAGGTCAGCCACGATGTGGACGTGGAGATCGGGGAACGCGGTGAGGTTGGTCAGGTATTCCTTGCTGATGACACCGGCGCCGATCACGCCGACGCCGACCGGCCCCCTCACGCGCCGGTCCGGGACAGCAGGAACCGGCGACTGTCCTCGATCGCTTCAAACAGGTCGCCGGCACTGTCATCGAGTTCAACAACAGCCGTTTCGACCGTCGACGCCGCCCCCAGGACCGCGTCGATGTTCATCTGCCCGGCACCCACGGCGACCTGGGACCTATTGTCCCGATCGACAGCGCCGTCCTTGATGTGGATAAGCCGGACCCGGTCTCCCAGCCGGCCGAGCAGCGCCGCAGGATCCTGGCCGCCAACCGCCACCCAGTAGGTGTCCACCTCCAGCACCACCGATGAGTGGAGATGCCCGGCCAGGACCTCAAGGCCGGTGCGGCCCTCGAAGTCGGTCTCCACCTCGAACCAGTGGTTGTGATACCCCACCTTGAGACCATACCCGGCGGCGAGGGCCGCCGCTTCGTTGAGCTGACCGGCCGTTGCGGCGATGTCGGCGACCGACGTCCAGCGTTGCGGATCGACGAAGGGGTCGATTACGGTGCGCATGCCGAGGGTGCGGGCGGCCTCAAAGATTGCGGCCTGGTCAGCGGAGAGCAACGGCGCGTGACCGGACGGCGCCGACAGTCCGTTACGCCGCAGTGCGGCGGCTAGTGGGCCCGGATCGGCAGCAAAGTTGTAGGGCTCGACGTTGGTGAAGCCCATCGCGGCGATCCGATCGATGGTGCCATCGAGGTCGGCCTCAAGCGAATCGCGGACGGTGTACAGCTGAACAGACAGTTCCATAGTTACTCCTGGATGCAGTAGTGGATGCAGTAGGTTTTTCAGGCGGGTGCGACGGCGGTGCCCGTCCGGGCGGCGCTGGCTTCCAACGCGGCCAGCACCCGCTGGGTCGCCAACCCGTCCTCGAACGAAGGCGATGGTGGGGAACCCGTGTCGATTGCGGTGAGGAAGTCGGCTGCCTGGCTTGTGAAGGTGTGGTCCCAACCGAGGATGTGCCCGGCGGGCCACCACGCTCCAAGGTACGGGTGGGAAGGCTCGGTGACGAGTATTGTGCTGTAGCCCTGCAACCCAGCCGGTGTGCTGCTGTCAAAGTACCGCAGCTCGTTGAGGTGCTCAAGGTCGAAGCGCAGCCCGCCGCGGGAGCCGTAGATCTCAATTTGCAGCGAGTTCTTGCGGCCCGTGGCGAACCGTGAGACTTCCAGGCTGGCGACGGCGCCGGAGGCCAGCCGCAAGGTGGCCCAGGCGGCGTCGTCGACGGTGACCGGCTCGGGGCCTCCCGGGCCGGGACGTTCGGTCACGAACGTGTTGACCGTGCCCGACACTGTGGTCACGGGGTCGTCGAGCAGGAACGCCACCTGATCGACTGCGTGCGACGCCAGGTCGCCCAGGGCACCCGAGCCGGCGGATGCTTTTACGCAGCCGCCAGCTCATGGCGGCGCGCTCATCAGCGAGCCAGTCCTGCAGGTAACTCACGCGTAGCTGACGGACGTCCCCCACCCGCCCGTCAGAGATCAGGGACCGCGCCAGGGCAAGCGCGGGAAGTCGACGGTAGTTGAAGCCGACCATTGACTGGATGCCGCGGGTCCGTGCCTCGACGGCCGCGGCGGCCATTCGTTCGGCTTCCGCTACCGAGTTGGCCAGCGGTTTCTCCACGATGACGTGTTTGCCAGCGTTCAGGGCGGCAATGGCCAGTTCGGCGTGGAGATGACCGGGGGTGCAAATGTCGACAATCTGGATGTCGTCGCGTTCGAGCACTTCCCGCCAGTCAGTAGAGCTCTCGGCCCAGCCGAACTGGTTGGCGGCATCGGCGACGTGGTCGGAATCCCGTCCCACCAGGAGCTGCTGCGTCACGCGCGGCGTCGGGTAGAAGGCATTGACGTTGCGCCAGGCATTGGAATGCGCCTTCCCCATGAAGGAGTAGCCGAGCACGGCCACCCCGAGCGGACCGGGCGCGGCAACTGCTGGCCCGAGACGTTGGGGGAAGACATCTTTATCCACTCGCTCACTGTGGCATGGGATTCGCACTTTTGTCGAGTGTGAAGCAAAAGTAATCTGTTAAACATTAGTTAGTTGCTTGCGAGACGCGATTAAGATCCTCATGGTTTACTGAAACTGTGGTGAAGATCGAGTCCGAATGGCAGGCCCGTTCCCCGGCGTTGCCTGCTCCCGGCGCTAGCGAGGTGTTCCAGCTTCTCCGCGACGGGCAGCCGCGGACTCGGGCGGAGCTGGCGCAGCTCACCGGTCTGGCCCGCTCGACTGTCACGTCCCGGGTGGAAACCCTGATGGCCCTGGGGCTGGTTGCGCCGTACGGGGGCGCGGTCTCCACCGGGGGGCGGCCGCCGTCGTTGTTTGCGCTCAACCCCGGGGCCCGGGTGGTGGTCGGCGCCGATATCGGTGCGACCCACGCGCTCGTCATCCTCACCGACCTCTCGGGAGCCGAACTTGCCAGCACCCGGCAGGCGCTGGACATTTCCGACGGGCCTGCAGCGGTGCTTGGCTGGCTGGTCGAAGCGATCGGCGCCTTGTTGCTGGAGGCCCGGCGGAACCGCACCGAACTGGCAGCCATTGGCATTGGTCTGCCGGGGCCGGTCGAACACGAGACCGGGCGCCCCTTCAACCCCCCGATCATGCCGGGCTGGGACCGGTTCGACGTGCCGGGGCTGGTGCGGCGGAGCTTCGACGTGCCGGTGCTGGTGGACAACGACGTCAACATCATGGCTCTTGGCGAGCTGGGCGATAACTGGCCGGGTATTACTGACCTGATGTTTATCAAGGTAGCCACCGGAATCGGCGCGGGGATCATCTCCGGGTCCCTGCTGCAACGCGGTGCGCAGGGCACGGCGGGCGACCTTGGCCACGTTCGCGTTCCCCGTGGCGGCGACACTCCCTGCCGCTGCGGAAACACCGGGTGCCTCGAAGCGTTGGCGGGCGGGCCCGCCCTCGCGGCGGCGTTGAACGCCCGTACCGGTGGTGCGTTGACCAGTAGTCAGGGGGTGATCGACCTGCTTCGCTCGGGGGACAGCGACGCCATCCAGGTGATCCGCCAGGCCGGACGGGACATCGGCGATGTGCTGGCGACCTGTGTGAACCTGATCAACCCGTCAGTGGTGGTGATCGGGGGCAGCCTCGCACAGGCGGGCGAGCAGCTGCTGGCCGGGATTCGCGAGGTGGTCTACCGGCGGTCCCTGCCACTGGCAACCGAGCACCTGCGGATTGTGGCGTCGGTCGCCGGCGAAAGTGCTGGCGTCCGGGGCGCCTCGGTGATGGCCATTTCGCACGTCCTGTCCCCCGAGTCAGTAGAGGCGGCGAGCCTGGCCACGCTTTGATGTCGGTTGCCACGCACCAGGCATCGGCGTCACCGGGCCTGGCAAAGACATTAGAATTGCACGCATGACAGCTACCGCCGCCCGAGACCGCCTGCGTGAACTCATCCGGGAACTGGCCATCGTGCATGAGAAGGTCATCCTGTCCAGCGGAAAGGAAGCCGACTATTACATCGACCTCCGCCGGGTCACCCTCCATCACGAAGCCTCGCAGCTGGTGGGGCGGGTCATGCTGGACCTGCTCGACGACGCCGGGATTACATTCCAGAGCGCGGGCGGGCTGACCATGGGCGCCGACCCGGTGGGCACTGCCCTCATGCATGCCGCCGCCCGCGACAGCCGAGGTATTGACGCGTTCGTGGTGCGCAAAACCCAGAAGACGCATGGCATGGCTCGTCAGGTGGAAGGCCCGGATGTCGCCGGCCGGGCCGTCGTCGTGCTTGAAGATACCTCGACCACCGGGGAATCGGCCTTGACCGCTGTCGAGGGTGTCCGGCGGGCAGGTGGCCTCGTGCAGGCGGTGGCAGTGATCGTTGACCGGGACACCGGCTCGAAGGAACGGATCGAGTCCGAAGCCGGCGTGCCTTACCTTTACGCCTTCGGCAAGGACGAGCTTGGTCTGGGCTAGCGCCCCGTCGAGCGATGACTGACGACTCCGAGCGGCTGCTTCACCTGGCGCACGGGATCAAAGGCATGTCCCGCCGGTCGTTCCTGGTTGGCGCGGGGTTTGGACTCACGCTGGCTGCGGATCTGTTCCTGACCCGGCGGATTCAGGAGGAACGCGAAGAACTGCAGGTCCTGCCCGTCACCGACGACGAGGCAGCGCGGCGGTTCCCGCGAACCCGCTGGATTATCTTCCCCGGCTACAAGACCAGCTGGGAGGAAGGCGGCTGGATTGCCAACTCACTCCAGCCGGCGCTGAGCCAGCGCGGGCAGATCTCGGTGGTCGGGTACTCCAACCGGGGGCTGAACGTCGCCAACATTGTGGCGGCACTGAACCGCTACGTGCGCATCTTCCAAGTGGAAACCCTGTACTTCTACGGTCACAGTTTTGGCGGAATGGTGGCAATTGAGGTGGCGTCGAAGCTGCGTAGCCTAGGCATTAACGTGGAGCTGATCATTCTCGATTCCAGTCCGCACTCCCGCGACGATGTGCTGGACCAGGCAGTTTTCGAGGGTGTGGTGCTCCTGTACGACGCCGGCTACCGGGTGCCTACCGTGCTGCGGGGCGGCTACGAACTGGGTGAGCGGATCGTCAACAAGGACGAGCGCACCTGGCAACAGATCCTCAACCAAACCCTCGAACAGCTGTCCCCGCTCGCGCCGTCCAGCGTACTGATCCAGTCGCAGTCGTCCTACATCTACCACTACAACGTCACCCGGTTTCAGGGTACTCTCGGCGATACCCAGATCGCCTTTATCGGGAACCCCCACGACGGTACGGTGAACTACTCAACCGCGCGGCCGGGCTGGGCGGAGGCGTTCCCCGACAACCTGGTATCGGCCGACTACGTCACCGAGGGTGCGGTCCCCGCTCACGCCAGCCCGCAGTGGAACCCACTGATTTACCAGAGCATCGTCGTGGCGCTGCAGGATGAATTCCTTCCACGCCCGCGCGGCGGCTACCTCAAAACTATCTACTGACCCCTGAGCGTCCGCCGCAGCCGCGCCAGATCGGTGCGGTCCATGCCTGCACCGGCCAGGAAGGCGTCGACGGTCCCGAATTCACGGCGCAGCCCGTCGATGAATGTGGCCATGGCTGCGGCCGGGGATGTGAGGATCACCGGCGGGTTATCGAACGAAATCTGGTCCGAACCCAACGGTGCGTTTCCCATCCAGAGCTGTGCGAGCGCCGGCAGGATAAGGGGCAGGGCGCCACTGGTGTGGGCGTAGTCCTGGATGATCAGCTCATCGGAGACCCCCGCCACCAGGAGGACGACGGCGGTGATCACTCCCGTCCGATCCTTGCCCGCCGCGCAATGCACCAGCGTGGTCCGGCCCGCGGTGATCGGCGTCAGAGCGCTGACCACCGCTTCGGGGCGGCTGTGCAGCCAACCCACGTAGTGGTTTCCCAGGTCTTCGGCGGTCAACAGGTCCAGGGTGGAGGCCAGGTTCGCCTCTGAGGGGTCGAGCGGTGCAGCGACGACGTCGATCCCGGCGTCGGCCGCCACCAGCCACGGCACCATGCCCGCCTCGCGGCTGCTCCGCAGGTCAACGATCGCCTCGATCCCCTTGCCTGTGAGGAAGTCCATGGTGGCCCCGCGATCCCACCCGAAGGGTTGGCTGGAGCGGAACACCCGGCCGGGCACGGGCGCCCGGGGATCGGCTGCAGTGAGCTCGGAGATGTCGCGGAAATTGAGAATTCCGGGCACTTGCTACACCTGATCGATGAGATCCGCCACCGACTCCATGATCTGCGCGGGCCGGAACGGGTACGCGTCAATGTCGCCCCGCTGGGTTATCCCAGTCAGCACCAGCACCGTATGCAGCCCGGCCTCCATCCCCGCGATAATGTCGGTGTCCATCCGGTCGCCGATCATCGCCGTCGTCTCCGAGTGGGCGTCAATCTGGTTCATGGCCGACCGGAACATCATGGGATTGGGCTTTCCCACAATGTAGGGGACGCGACTGGTGGCAGCAGTGATCAGGGCGGCTACCGCCCCGGTCGCGGGCAGCGGCCCTTCCTTGGAGGGACCGGTGACGTCGGGGTTGGTCGCGATGAACCGGGCGCCGCCTTCCACCAGTCGGATCGCCTTGGTGATGGCCTCGAACGAGTAGGTGCGGGTCTCGCCGAGAACCACGTAGTCGGGGTGCTGATCGGTGAGCACAAAACCCGCGTTGTGCAGCGCCGTCGTCAATCCCGCCTCACCGATGACATAGGCGCGTCCGCCCGGCAGTTGATCCTTGAGGAACTGGGCGGTCGCCAGAGCCGAGGTCCATAGGTTCTCCTCGGGGATTTCCAGGCCCGAAGCCTTGAGCCGGGCTGCCAGGTCACGCGGTGTGTAGATCGAGTTGTTGGTCAGCACCAGGAATCGTTTGGAAGTGGCCACCCAACGGTCAATCAGGTCCGCTGCACCCGGGATGGCCTGGTTCTCGTGGACGAGTACACCATCCATGTCCGTCAGCCAGCATTCAATGTGTTCGTTCTCGCGCATGTGATCTCTCCCTGCCGTCTGGGCGGTGCTATCAGCCCCAGTCTTTCACCTTAGGCTGGGAGCGTGAAAGAAAATCCCGAAATTCCGCCGGTCCCGGTTGGCGTTGGACCCTGGGCGGGCCAGTTGCCGGAAGGCAGTCACTGGGATCCCGACCTGCTCGCCGCAGGGGACACCCGCAACGTGGTTGATCAATACCGCTATTGGGCTCACGACGCGATTGTCGCCGATCTTGACTCCCGCCGCCACAACTTCCATGTGGCGATCGAAAACTGGCAGCACGACCTGAACATCGGCTCGGTGGTGCGCACCGCAAACGCCTTCCTGGCCAAGGAAGTCCACATCATCGGACGACGGCGGTGGAACCGCCGGGGCGCCATGGTCACCGACCGCTACCAGCACGTCCGTCACCACCCCACGGTGGAGGAGTTCGTGGCCTGGGCCACGGGGGAGGGGCTGCGAATAATTGGGATCGATAATTTCCCTGATTCGGTGTCGCTGGAAGGCTACGAGTTGCCCGAGAACTGTGTGCTCGTGTTCGGCCAGGAGGGGCCAGGGCTCACCCCCGAGGTGCACGCTGCCGCTGATGCCACTCTCTCCATCGCCCAGTTCGGGTCGACCCGCTCCATCAACGCGTCAGCCGCCGCCGCAATCGCCATGCACGCCTGGATCCGCCGCCACGTCTTCGACCAGAGCGTTCAGGCCGTTTCTGCTGATCGACCAGTCGAATAGGATGGCTTGAGCGGTCCATTTTGCATCCCGCCTGTTAGCACGCATTCCACAAAGGAGTCCTTATGCCTATCGCAACACCTGAGATCTATTCGGAAATGATCGACCGGGCCAAGGCTGGGGGATTCGCGTATCCGGCCGTCAACGTCACCTCGTCACAGACCCTCAACGCGGCGATGCGCGGGTTCGCTGAGGCGGGCTCCGACGGCATTGTGCAGGTCTCCACCGGCGGTGCCGCGTACTGGTCCGGCGCGTCGGTAAAGGACATGGTGGTCGGATCTCTCGGGTTCGCGGCGTTCGCCCACGAGGTAGCCAAGAAGTACGACATCAACATTGCCCTGCACACCGATCACTGCCCCAAGGACAAGCTGGACGACTTCGTCCTCCCACTTCTTGCCGCGTCCGAAGAGGCAGTCAAGCGCGGCGGCAACCCCATCTTCCAGTCCCACATGTGGGACGGTTCAGCCGAAACGCTCGAAGAAAATCTGCGGATCGCCAAGGACATCCTCCCCCGGGCGGCAGCAGCAAGGATCATCCTGGAGGTGGAGATCGGGACCGTCGGTGGTGAAGAGGACGGCGTGGAAAACGCCATCAATGACAAGTTGTACACCACTGTCGAAGACGCCCTGGCCACCGTTGATGCCCTGGGCTCCGGCGAGCACGGCCGCTACCTGACCGCCCTGACCTTCGGCAATGTGCACGGCGTGTACAAGCCTGGTGGCGTCAAGCTGCGCCCCGAAATCCTCAAGGATATCCAGGACCAGATCGGCGCCAAGCTGGGGAAGGACAAGCCTTTCGATCTGGTTTTCCACGGCGGGTCCGGCTCGTCAGCGCAGGAAATCTCCGACGCCGTCTCCTTCGGGGTCATTAAAATGAACATCGACACTGACACGCAGTACGCGTTTACCCGCCCGGTGGTTGACCACATGTTCAAGAATTACGACGGCGTCCTGAAGGTCGACAACGAGGTGGGCAACAAGAAGGTCTATGACCCACGGGTTTGGGGTGCAGCAGCCGAAGCCGGCCTCGCCGCCCGCGTCGTCGAGGCCGCCGCATCCCTGGGCTCCGCCGGGAAGAAGCTCTAGGATGTCTGACGAATTCCGCCGTAACCTGCTCGGCCCCGAGCCCACCCTGCTCCCTGAGGAGACGGATCTTGGGGCACGGCTGGCTGCCGGTGACGAGGCGGTTGACCTCGCCGCCCAGTACCCGACGTCGTCGTTGGTGTGGGCCATCCTCGCCGATGAGGCGTACGACGAGGGACGCACCATCGAGTCCTATGCGTATGCCCGGACCGGCTACCACCGCGGCCTCGACGCCCTCCGCCGTAACGGCTGGCGGGGCACCGGTCCGGTCCCGTACTCGCACGAGCCCAACCGCGGGTTCCTGCGTTCGCTCTACGCGTTGGGGCGGGCCGCCGCTTCCATCGGGGAGATTGACGAGGCCGAACGGATTGCCAAGTTTCTGGGCGAATCCGACCCCGAGGCGAGCAAACAGCTCGGTAGTTAACTTACGGCTGCCTGATGCTGGTCACAACGGTGACCAGCATCGGCGCGGCCGGGGCCGAGCTGAACCCAAACCGTACCGGGGGTGTCAGCCGGGCCAGACAACCCAGGTCGGTTTCGTCCCAGCTCGCCGTCGCCGCGAGGATGCTCCGGGCCGTCGTTACCCCGTAGTATTCCGTGCGGCCATTCCCTGCCGAACCGGCCGTCCTGACGCCCGGCATGAACAAGCCAGCGACCGGATTGATGAGGCTGAGCCAGCGTGGTGAGGTGGCCAGCCGGGCGGGAACGAGGCGCAGCAACCGGCCCAGCCCGGTGACCTCGCCCAGTTCAGCGGCGACCGTCAGGGGCCCGGCTGTGACCGTCAGGGTGCTGCCGTCGAGCGTAGAGGTTACGTCGACCACGAGCACGCGGTCGAACTGGTAGGTGGCGCTGACGTAGTCGGCGACCGCCCGGGTGGGAGCGAGCAGCGTCCGCATCCCGCCGTTGTCCTCCACCATCACGTCGGTGAAGGGCCCGAACGGCGACTCGACCCAGCGGCCCACCACCAGTCGGGTGCCTGAACCGGTGCCAAGTCCTGCGATGGTGCCAACAAAACGATCCATGAGAGTATTCTCCCCTCCGGCGGTGTCCCGAGTGGCATTATGGGCCTATGCAGAAGAAGCGGATCGACCTGGTTTGGCTAGCGCTCGCCGCCGTGCTGGCTTTCTTTTTCGTCCGGGCGGGCATCGAGAAGGTTATCGGGGAACCAGCCGCCCTGCTCCCGTTCCAGAAATCAGGCTTGCCCGGGTGGACCGTCTACCTGACCGCTGCCTTCGAGTTTATTGGCAGCGTCGCATTGTTTGTACCCCGGGTCCGTACCCTGGGGGCGCTGTTGCTCGTGCTGGTCATGGCGGGCGCGGCGGTGACCAACATCGTCAATGGCGACGTTGGCTATGTGTGGACCAACGTGCTGCTTGGTGCCGGAGCCCTGGTCCTGGCCTGGCAGGGACGCCCGCATCTCCTAACTCGCCGCGAATAGCCACCGCAAGTGAGCTCCCGTAGGATCTGTTGCTAAACTCGGGTGGTAAGAGCCCCAGATTTCTTGCAGCTACGCAGTGTGAGGTCTTGGGGCATTCTCATGCACTTCTGGCGGCATCGCGTGTTGTGCGGGTGCTGCCGCAACGATGGGGGAGGATCCCATGCCAGCGATCGTTATTGTCGGAGCCCAGTGGGGCGACGAAGGTAAAGGCAAAGCAACCGACCTGCTCGGCGGACGGGTTGACTATGTCGTCAAGCCGAACGGCGGAAACAATGCAGGGCACACCGTCGTCGTCGGTGGTGAAAAGTACGAGCTGAAGCTCCTGCCGGCAGGCATCCTGAGCCCCAACGCGATCCCGATCATCGGCAACGGGTGCGTCATCAACCTTGAGGCGCTCTTCGAGGAAATCGAGGGTCTCGAAGCCCGCGGCGCCGACACCTCCAAGCTGCGCATCTCGGCAAACGCCCACCTGGTGGCGCCGTACCACCAGGTCCTCGACAAGGTCACCGAACGGTTCCTCGGCAAGCGGGCCATCGGGACGACCGGGCGTGGCATCGGCCCCGCCTACATGGATAAGGTCGCACGCCTGGGGATCCGGGTTCAGGACGTCTTCGACGAGTCGATCCTGCGGCAGAAGGTCGAAGGGTCGCTGGCCCAGAAAAATGAGCTGCTGGTCAAGGTGTACAACCGCCGTGACGTCGAGGTGGAGGAAGTGGTCGAATACTTCCTGTCCTTCGCCGACCGCCTGCGTCCGCTCGTCATTGACTCCACCTACGTGCTCAACGAAGCCCTCGACGCAGGTAAGGTCGTCCTCATGGAGGGCGGCCAGGCCACCTTCCTCGACGTGGACCACGGCACCTACCCGTTCGTGACGTCGTCGAACCCCACCGCCGGCGGCGCCTCGGTCGGGTCGGGAATCGGTCCCACCCGGATCAGTCGCGCCGTGGGCATCATCAAGGCCTACACCACGCGGGTTGGCGCCGGACCGTTCCCCACCGAACTCTTCGACGACATGGGCATGTACCTGCAGACGAAGGGTGGTGAGTTCGGCGTCAACACCGGCCGTCCCCGCCGCTGTGGCTGGTACGACGCCGTGCTGGCGCGCCACGCCGCCCGCGTCAATGGCTTCACCGACTACTTCGTGACGAAGCTTGACGTGCTCACCGGAATCGAGCGGATCCCGGTCTGTGTGGCGTACGATGTCGACGGCGTCCGGCATGATCAGATGCCGATGACCCAGACCGACTTTCATCACGCCGAGCCCATCTTTGAGTACTTCGAGGGCTGGACCGAGGACATCACCACGGCACGCACCATCGATGACCTGCCAGAGAACGCGCAAGTGTACGTGCGGGCATTGGAGAAGATGTCGGGTGCGCGGTTCTCGGCCATTGGGGTGGGCCCGGACCGTGATCAGACCATCGTCATCAATGATCTGATCGGCTAGAACAGCCAGTGGATCCCGCCAGCGACGACACCGGCCAGCTCCTCGAGGCCGCCATCCGGCGGTTGCTCGACAGGCGTGCGCCGGAGGCGACGATCTGCCCGTCGGAGGCCGCCCGCGCCGTCTCCGACGGGCAGTGGCGGGACCTGATGGAGGCGTCCCGCGACGCTGCCCGGCGGATGGTGGCGGCCGGCGAGGTGGAAATTACCCAGGGCGGGTCGGTCATTGACCCGTCAGCGATCAAGGGCCCGATCAGGATTCGGCGCCGACGCACAGGGTAGCTGTGGCACCGACCGTGCGTCTTACAGGTTAATCGTGATGTCCGCTTCCTCACGGAGGCTGGACACCAGGGACTCCGCTGCTGCGGATTCCTTCTGGCTCTTGAGCTGCTCCTCAAGAGCTGGACGCGCCTCCTCGAAGGGAGGAACCTCGGTTTTTTCGCCGCTCTGGGCGTTCTGCTCTTCCTGCTGGGCCACTGCCTCCTCGTAGGCGGTGGTGAGCTCTTCCTCTGAGGGTGCGGCGTCCCCGGCCTCTTCCTTGATGAGCTGCTCCACCTGGACCTGGGTGGCAAGCTGGTCCTTGACGGTTGCCTCGTCCATGCCCTGCTCGGCGAGCGCCGCGTAAAACTCATCCGCCGAACCGAGCTGGTTGGCTGCCACGAGCTCGTCGAGTGCGGCGGTGATTGCTTCCTCGCTCGCCTCGAGCCCCCTCTTGCCAGCTTCCTGAACCAGCAGTTCCGTGCCGATCATTCCCTCAACGGTCTGGGTTTTCAGCCCATCCTGATCGACAGCCTCCCCGGACATCTGCGACTGAATGGCGGCCTGCTCGTACTGGGCGGTGTAGACCGACTCGAAGTCGGCTTTCAGGATCTCTGTGCCGTTGACCAGCGCGACGACGTCGGGCACGCCCTCAAGGTCGGGCTCGGCTACCTCGGGAGCCGCATCGGGTGCTGCGCTTTCATTGGCGGGGGACTGCGACGTCTCGGATCCTGACTCGCTGCCGTCCTCGGGCGTGCCGCACGCGGACACCACAGACATAATCCCGGCCAAGGCAATACTCAGTAACAACTTCTTCCGCACAACGTTCTCCTGCCAGATAGATAACCAACCTGCGAAGCTATCAGGTCTCTATGAGCGTTAGCTGGGCGTTACCTGATCCCGCCACGAGGTTTTGCGCTGACGGTGCTTACCGGGCTACCAGCCCCAGGTGCCCGGCGCACCCTTGAAAGGCCCGACAATTCGGCTGGTAATCCAGCCCCCGTAAAAGTCGCCATCCTGGGCAGTGACCACCTCGTCGCCGATCAGGCAGCGGTCCATCGCTCCCGGGTAAACCGCTACCCGGGTCTGCAAAGCCTCGAAGCCGGGAGCCGGACTGGGATAGGTCCACCCGGCGCGTTGTGCGCGGTGGCGGTCGCTGACGACGTCGTAATAGGCCGCCATCCCCTTGTACTCGCACAGCGAGGAACCTTCCGCGGAGACCAACGCAGCTGCTACGAAATCCTCGATCGGCACGTAATACACCGGCGGGTGGCTGGTCTCGAGGACCCGGACCGCAGTGGTGCTCTCGGCGATCACCGTGCCGTTAAACTCGATCACTATCCGCTCGCTGGCGTTCTCCAGCCGGGGTGGTCGCGGGTAGTCCCACACTGACTCCTGGCCCGGACCGGGGACGATAGGTTGCAGTCTCATAACCCAACGATAGGACCTTCAAGCATTCGGTAGGCTGTAAGGGCACCTATTTCATGACTGAAAGCGGCGACAATGAAGATCAGTGTTGGGCAGTTCCGGCCGGGCGGCGACGTCTCGGACAACCTCAGGACCATGCGGGGGCTCGCCGAACGGGCGCGCTCCGAGGGATCGGAGCTGATCGTCTTTCCCGAGGAATCCATGTTCTCCATCGGCAAGGTGGAAGGTTCGCTGGCTGCCGCCGTTGACGAGAACTGGTCGACGTTCGTGCAGCATCTGTCTTTCATCGCCGTTGAACTGGACATCGCGATCGTCGCCGGCGGGTATGAGGGCAGCGGTGAGGACCGCCCCTACAACACGCTGGTGCTGGTGGATGCCACCGGGAAGATCGTGGACACCTACCGCAAGCTCCACCTGTACGACGCTTTCAGCTACCAGGAGTCCACCCGGATCAAACCGGGCGACGGCGGTATCAAGGTGGTCACCATCGGTGAGCTCACGGTAGGCCTGATGACCTGCTACGACATCCGCTTCCCGGAACAGGCCCGCGCCCTCGCTGACCGCGGAGCAGATCTGATCCTGGTGCCGGCCGCCTGGTTCAAGGGCGACCACAAGGTGGATCACTGGGAAACCCTGCTGAAGGCCCGCGCCATCGAGAACACCGTCTGGATCGCTGCGGCAGGAACCTCCAGCGGGCACACCATCGGCCACTCGGCCATCCTCGATCCGATGGGGATCCCGCAGGTCTTCCTCAACGACGAGGAAGAGAGCGTGGTAACCACCAACGTGTCACGCCAGCGGATCGCCGACGTCCGGCAGTTCTTGCCCGTCCTGAAGAATCGGCGGTTTGCGCGCAACGAGGAAATCGTCGAATCCCACTAGCCCTTGGTGGTGTTGTCGGGCTAGGCGGTGACCTGGCGCTTCGAGGAGATAACTCCCGTGTTGAAGCCGGCCAGGTTCAGTCCACCGTGGAACCGCGCGTGCTCAATCTTGATACACCGGTCCATCACAACATTCAGGCCGGCCTTTTCGGCGCCGTGCGCAACGCCCTCATGCCAGGAACCCAGTTGCAGCCACAGGGTCTTGGCGCCGACCGCCTTCGTCTCCTCAAGCACCCCTGGGAGGTCGTCGTGCTTCCGGAACACGTCAACAATATCGGGAACCTCGGGTAGATCCGCTAGTGATGCGTAGGCGGGCTGGCCCAGGATTTCCTTGGCCACCGGGTTCACGAAGTACAACCGGTAGGGCGACGACGACTGCAGGTACGTCGCCACGAAGTATGACGCCCGGGACGGCTTGTCCGACGCCCCGACAATCGCCACTGACTTTGCCTTGCGCAGGAGGGCGAGCCGTTCGGGTGCGGACGGGCCCTCCCAGGTCCGTGACGTTTCCAGGTCAGCGCTCATGCCTGAACTCCTTCGGTTAGGGTCGTCGTTACTGCAAGATCGGGCGCAGTGGCAAGGTCCAGCGCCTGGTTGATGTCCCACAGGATATCGTCCAGGTCCTCCAGCCCGATCGAAATCCTGACCAGGTCCTCGGGGATGCCAGCCGTGACCAACTGTTCGGCGGACAGCTGCTGGTGCGTCGTCGAGCCGGGATGGATAACCAGAGTCCGGGAGTCACCAACGTTCGCCAAGTGCGAAGCAAGCTGCAGCGATTCGATGAACTTTTGCCCCGCCGCCCGGCCGCCCTTCACACCGAAGCTGAAGACCGACCCCGGCCCTTGAGGAAGGTACCTGGCTGCCCGTTCAAAATGACGATGTGAGGGGAGCCCTGCGTAGTTGACGTATTCCACTCGCGGGTCGTTCTCCAACCATTCGGCGACCGCCTGAGCGTTGGACAGGTGCTCGTCGAGGCGCTGGGCCAGGGTTTCCACGCCCTGCAGCAGCTGGAACGCCGACATGGGGGAGAGGGACGGCCCGATGTCCCGCAACTGCTCGGTGCGCAGCTTGGTCAGGAACCCGTACTCCCCGAAGTTGGCCCACCACTGGATATTGCCGTAAGACGGCACGGGCTCGGTCATGGTGGGGAACTTGCCATTACCCCAGTTGAAGGTGCCGGCCTCGACGACGACGCCGCCAAGTGTGGTCCCATGCCCGCCGATGAACTTCGTGGCGGAGTGGATCACAATGTCCGCGCCGTGCTCGATCGGACGGATCAGGTAGGGAGTGCTCAGGGTGGAATCGATGATCAGGGGCACCCCGGCGTCGTGGGCGATCTTCGCCAGCCCCTGAATATCGGCGATCTCGCCGGACGGGTTGGCGATTACTTCGGCGTAGACGGCCTTCGTGTTGTCCTGGATGGCCGCCGCATAATCTGCGGGGTCGGTGCCGGGCACGAACGTGGTGTCAATGCCGAACCGGCGCAGCGTCACGTCGAGCTGGGTGACGGTGCCACCGTAGAGCTGCGACGCGGCGACGATGTGATCCCCCGCCTGGCAGAGCGCCGCGAAGGTGATGAATTCGGCGCTCATGCCCGACGCCGTCGCCACCGCCCCGATCCCGCCCTCCAGGGACGCGATCCGCTCCTCGAATGCGGCGACCGTGGGGTTGCCGATCCGCGAGTAGATGTTGCCGTACTTCTGTAGCGCAAACAGGTTGGCGGCGTCGGCCGTGTCCTTGAAGACGAACGACGTCGTCTGGTAGATAGGTACGGCCCGGGCACCGTGGGCCGAGTCGGGGGTGCCACCCGCGTGGAGGGCGCGCGTGCGGAAACCGAAGCTGCGGTCAGCCATCAGACACCTGCCTTAATCTGGTTGTCAACATTGAAATCTAGGCCCTCTTTGCGGGCGAGATCCGCTTCGAGCTCGCGGACAATGGGGAGGACGTTCTTGCCGAAGGCCTCGACTTCCTCCTGGAAGTGCAGGTAGCAGGTCAGCATCAGGTTCACACCGATCTTCTTGTACTCGACGATGCGTTCGGCAATCTGCTCCGGTGTACCGATGAGCTGGGTCTTGAACCCGTCGTTGTATTGGATCAGGTCCTCGAAGGACGAGTCGGCCCACATGCCCTTGCCGTCCTTGGTTGACGCGCCGGCCTCCTGGACTGCGTCACGGAACCCTTCGACGGCCGGCTTATGGGCCTTGGCGACGATCTCGCGAAGGGTTTCGCGGGCTTCCTTCTCGGTATCGCGGGCAATGACAAAGCCGTTGAGCCCGAACCTCGGGTGCCGTCCGGCGTCGGCCGCTGATGCCTGCACGCCCGCGACGTTTTCCTTGAACCCCTCGAGGTCTTTCCCGTTGGAGAAATACCAGTCGGCAACCCGGCCCGCGGTCGCCTGTGCCGCCGTCGAGTTACCGCCGAAGAAGATTTCCGGGTGCGGCCGACCCGGCACGTCAACGGGTGGCGGGCTGAGGGTGAAATCGGTGATGTTGTAGTACTTCCCGGCCTGGGTGAAGTTCTGCTCGGTCCAGAGGCCGCGGAGGATCCTGATGAACTCCTCGGTGCGGACGTACCGCTCGTCGTGTTCCAGCCACGGCAGCCCGAACCCGGTGAACTCACTTTTCAGCCAGCCCGAGACAATGTTCACTGCGGCCCGGCCACCGGAGATGTGGTCGGCGGTGATGATGAACTTCGCCAGGACACCCGGCTGCCACATGCCGGGGTGGACGGCGGCAATCACCTTGAGCTTCTCGGTGGCACCGAGCAGGGCCAGCGAAAACGAGGTGGCCTCGTGCTGCTTGTCAGCGCCGTACGACGCCGCGTACCGGGTCTGCGAGAGGGCGTACTCGAAGCCGGCGGTCTCCGCGATGCGCGCCAGCTTCTTGTTGTAATCGAAGTCCCAGCTGGTGCGCTGCTCAATGGTCGACACCACCAGCCCGCCGCTCACATTGGGAACCCAGTAGGCGAATTTCAGGGGTTGGGAAAGGTCAATAGTCATGAAAACCTCCATCGTGCCTGGCGTTAGCACCCTAATGTCACTGTGGGGGCAGTGGCCAGGGTTGCTGCGGTGTCAACGAGCCAGATCTCTCGTACCGCTCGGGATGGTCACTACCAGTGTGGCAGGCCCATCGCGGTAAGGCCAAGAATGTTGCTCCCCATTGCAGGTTTGCCCCCAGCCACATGATGCTGCGCCGCTGAACGTCCGGATCGGTGAGCAACCTGGACCGTGGGGGTCAACGTGGAGGTCGGTGGGCGGTACGTTTCCCACCGATGTCCACTTTGACTCCGGGACGGCGCGAAAGGTTCCCGGGATGGCCGGAGGGCGAGGCGCGGGCCGCGGACGGGGTCATTGTGCTGCCCGTCCGGCAAGGACCGCCGCGATACCCGGCACGCAGGCCTCATTCTGCAGCGACGTAGTGTCACCGAGGGTGGATCCCTCGTACAGCTGGGTCAGTAGCCGACGCATGATCTTCCCGGACCGGGTCTTCGGGACATCCCCGACGACGACGACGGCCGCCGGCTTGGCGATCGGCCCGATCACCGTACCGACGTGGTCCCGCAGAACCCGGGCCACTTCCTCTTCAGTGCGTACCTCACTACTCGACGAGGACAGCACCACAAAAGCGGCGATGGCGTGACCGGTCCGCGGGTCCGCGACCGGGCACACCCCTGCCTCAACCACCCACGGGTGAGCCACCAATGCCGATTCAATCTCGATGGTGGAGAGCCGGTGACCCGACACGTTGAGCACGTCGTCGATCCGACCGAGGATCCAGGTATCGCCGTCGTCGTCGTAGCGGGCGCCATCACCGGCCAGGAACCAGCCCTGAGCCGCGAACTTCCGCCAATAGGAATCCAGGTAACGCTGCGGGTCACCCCACACGGTCCGGGCCATGGCGGGCCCGGTCTGGTCGAGCACGATCAGGCCCTGCACGCCGGGCGGCACCGCACGACCGGCGTCGTCGACAATTCGGGTGCTGACACCTGGTAGGGCCCGGGATGCACTGCCCGGCTTGAAGGACGTATCGGTAGGGCGGGGAGACAGGATGGCGGCGCCGGTTTCGGACTGCCACCAGGTGTCCACCACCGGCGCGGTACCAGATCCGAGGTGCTCCCTGAACCAGCGCCAGGCCTCAGGGTTGGTCGCCTCACCGACGGTGCCGAGGAGCCGGATGCTGGAGAGGTTGTAACCGGATGGCACGCCGTCCGGAAACCAGCCCATCAGCGACCGGATCAGGGTGGGGGCCGTATAGTAACTCGTCACGCCGTAGCGCTCGATGATCTCGAAGTGCCGTCCAGGATGGGGCGTGTTGGGCGTCCCCTCGAAGATCACCTGGGTGGCGCCGTTGGAGAGCGGCCCGTAGATCTCGTAGGTGTGGGCGGTGACCCAGGCGAGGTCGGCGGTGCACCAGTGCACTTCCTTGTCGCGCCGGGCAGGGTCCGGGTGACTGAACAGATAGTCGAAACTCCATGACGCCTGGGTGAGGTACCCACCGGAGGTATGCACCAGGCCCTTGGGTTTCCCGGTGGTGCCGGAGGTGTACATGATGAACAGGGGGGTCTCGGCGTCGAACGGCTCAGCGGCGTGCTGGGGGGAGGCGGCATCGACGGCGTCGTGCCACCAGATGTCGCGGCCCGCGGTCCAGTCGATGTCACTGCCGGTGCGGCGGATCACCAGGACGTGCTCGACGCTGTTGGATCCGGACACGGCCTCGTCGGCGTTGGCCTTGACCGGTACCGCCGCACCGCGACGGTATTGCCCGTCGGTGGTGACCAGCAGCTTGGCGCCGGTGTCTTCAACCCGGAACCGGAGCGCCTCGGCGGAGAACCCGCCGAACACCAGCGAATGGACCGCGCCGATCCGGGCGCAGGCCAGGGTGACGACGACGGTTTCCACCAGGACCGGCAGGTAGATCACCACCCGATCGCCCTTGCCGATCCCCAGATTCAGCAGGGCGTTGGCGGCACGGGATACCTGGTCCCGCAACTGCGCGTAGGTGACGGTCCGGCGGTCACCGGGTTCGCCCTCAAAGTGCAATGCCACCTTGTTGCCCAACCCGGCATCGACGTGGCGGTCCACGCAGTTGTGCGCCACGTTGAGCTGGCCGCCAGTGAACCACTCGATCACTGGAACGGTGAGCTCTCCGTCTTCCCCGCCCGGGACGGGGCGGGCCGGTGCGAAGGTGTGCGCTGAGGACCACTCGGCAGCCCAGTCCAGCCGGCGGGCCTGCCGTTCCCAGAACGCCACCCGGTCGGTCTCCGTGAGCGGGTCCACTTCCGGCAGGCTCAGGCCCATTTCCGCACCGCCCACTTCTCTGCAATCCCCAGTAGCGCGTCGGTGGTCTTGCCGATGACAGCCAACAGGATGATCGCCAGGAAAATCCTGTCCACCCGCCCGTTGTTTTGCGAGTCGCTGAGCAGATACCCGAGCCCGAGGGAGGAGGCGATCAGTTCCGCAGCGACCAGAAACAGCCACGCCTGGGCGAGGCCGAGCCGGAGACCGGAGAAGACCGAGGGAATCACGGCAGGCAGCTGCACCGTGGTCAGCAGTTTGAACCCGTTGAGCCCGAACGCCCGGCCGGCCTCGACCAGGTTCCGGTCCACGTGGCGTAACGCCAGATACACAGTGGTGAAAACCGGGAAGAAGGCCCCGATGAGGATCAACGTGATCTTCGAGTCCTCACCGATCTTCATCCAGAGGATCAGTAGCGGCACCCAGGCCAGCGACGGAACGGCCCGCAGCGCGCCGATCGTCGGTGCGAGGAGGGCATCGGCGATCCGCGAGAGTCCCACCAGGGAGCCGATCGCCAGGCCCAATGCGGCACCGAAGGTGAAGCCAAGCAGGACCCGTTGGGTGGAGATGCCGACATGGGTCCACAGTTCGCCGCGCTGGATCAGCTCGACGGCGGCGTTGAATACTGCTGCGGGTGGCGGCACCTGAACAGCGCTGAAGAGGCCGGTCACCGAATTCAGCTGCCAGACGGTGATAATCAGCGCTGGCAGGATCATCCCAAGGAGCAGACGCACCCAGCCGCGCCGCAGCGGACCGGCCTGGGACCATCCATGTGCCGGTCCACCCCGTTCGGGCTGCGGCTGGGCAGCGTCTGCCGTTGTTACGGTGGAGCCTGAGGCCGCCAAGGGTGCAAGCCCCTCGGGCCTGACCACCCCCGCAACACTGTTCCCGGTGAAATAGGGATCCCCGCCGTGGGTCATGAGGAAGCCTCAATCGCTGCGGGGTCCGCGTTACGTACCAGGGAGTCATCAAAGAGGGTATCCAACGCTTCGTCGACCTGCTTTTGGCTGGAGACGTCACCGGATTCGACGAATACCGGCCCGATTTTCTCCAGGACGGCCCGCTGCGCGTCGCCCGGGGCCGGGTCGACGTCGAGGTTGGTGCGGTCGATGATGACGGCATTGGCGATTTCGACGTCGATCCCTGCCACCTCGGCGAGAATCTCGGCCGTCTCCTCAGGGTTTTCCTTCGCCCATTCGCGGGCTTTCTCGTAGGCGTTGACCACTGTCTGGGCGACCTCGGGGCTCTCGGCCAGGAAGTCTTCGGTGGCGTTGAGGAAGCCGTAGGTGTTGAAGTCGATGTCCCTGAAGAACAGGGTCGCGCCCTCCTGCTCGGCTGAGGCCATGATCGGGTCGAGCCCCGACCAGGCGTCGACCGACCCGTTGGCCAGGGCCGCCCGCCCGTCGGCGTGCTGCAGGTTCTGAACTGTCACCTCGGAGGGATCGACCCCGCCGGCCTCCAGGGCCTGCAAGAGGAAGAAGTAGGGGTCGGTGCCCTTGGTCGCGGCGATCGACTTGCCCCGCAGATCCTCGATCTCCTTGATGTCGGAGTCTGCACTGGTCACCAGGGCAGCCCATTCCGGCTGGGAGTAGATGTCGATTGCTTTGATGGGCGATCCGTTGGACCGGGCCAGCAGGGCAGCCGAACCGGCGGTGGAACCAACGTCGATCGCGCCGGCCCGCAGCGCCTCATTGGCCTTGTTGGAGCCGGCGGACTGGATCCAGTTGACGGTGACGTTCTCGTCGGCGAGTTCATCCTCAAGCCAGCCCTGCTCCTTGATGACCAAACTTAGCGGATTGTAGGTGGCGAAATCGATGTTCAGCTCACCCCCGGCAGGGCCCGCCGATTCGGCATCCTCACCGGCCATGCAACCCGTCAGCGTCAGTGAAGCGACGGCGGCAAGGGACGCGGCGGCCAGAGCGGAGCGGCGTGGGAAAGGTGCAGGTTTGCGGTTCATGAGGGTCCTTTAGGTAAGAAATCGTCCGAGACGGGATGGATGAGACGAACAAAAGTGGGGTGGTGCAAGTGCGGCACCCGGTGCGGGGGAGCTGCAAAGAGGTAAGGCGGTGGTGCCGGAGGGCGGGGAGGAGGGTGCAGCCTAGTGGCCGGTGACTCCGAGGGAAGCCAGAAGAGAGCTGCGCATTCGGCCGAGGTCAGTCGAGTTGCGGTTGCGGGGTCGATGCCCTGGGACAGTAAGCACCTCGGTGATTGTCGCGCCGGGCCGGTCGCCGTCGGGCCCAAGGACGATGATGCGGTCCGCGAGTTGCAGCGCTTCATCGACGTCGTGGGTCACGAGCAGCACAGTGGTGGGCTGGGCGCGGTGGATGCTGAGGAGGAGGTCCTGCATTTTGATCCGGGTCAGGGCGTCCAGTGCGCCGAACGGTTCGTCAAGGAGGAGAACGCCCGGGTTGCGGGCCAGCGCGCGCGCCAGGGAGGCCCGCTGCGCCATTCCGCCGGAGACTTCCCGCGGACGGTGCTTGGCGAACGAATCCAGTTCGACCAGGTGCAGCAGCTCGGCCACTTTGGCCTTGCCTTCGCTGGCGCTGAAGGCTTTGGGTAGTCCGATCGCCACATTAGCCTGCAAGGTGTGCCAGGGCAGGAGTCGTGGCTCCTGGAATGCGACGGCACAGCGTTCGTCGATGCCGTGAACTTCGATACCATCAATCAGCACCGACCCGGCGTTGGGTGCGTCAAGGCCGGCGGCTGCCCGCAACAGGGTCGACTTGCCGCAGCCGCTGGGCCCCAGAATGGCGAGTACCTCGCCGGCATTGACCTCGAAGTTGATGTCCCGTAGCACGGCGCGGCGATCGGAGGCAGAGCCGAAGCTGCGGCCCACGCCAGTGAACGTGATAGTGAGTGCCTGCTTGGTGGACAGGGAAGTTCTCGGATGTGGTGATGCCAGAACGCTCATAGAGTCAACTCCATCGGTCCTGGCGGTAGCACCCTACTGTCACCGGTTGACTGTGGTCAGCCGGATGGCCAGGGTTGCTGCGGCTTCATCGATCCAGGTCTCTCGGCCGCTCGGGATGGTCAAGCACTACTAAACTCCTGTGGAAGGATGCTTCGCAAGTGTGGGCGTAACAATCCGACAATTAGTGTCGCCCGCGCGCAGCGTGCTGCCACCGTTCCAGGTCGTTCAGGGTGCGCGCCAGCGGGGTCTCCGCGGAGCAAATGGTGAGCCCTTGCCAGAGGTTTCTGGCGAGCCCGCGGATACCCCAGGATCCCAGCGGAAGCCGCTCGACCGCTGGCACACTCATCCTGCCGATGTAGGCGAACGCTGCAATTGGGATGCCGAAGATTATCGCGGCAATCATCAACTGTCCCCAGGATCCTGGGTGCGTGAATAGGCGATGCTCGGCAAGTGCTCAGCGGCCCAGGGACGATGCGACCGGATAGGCGGGGCGTGCCCCGAACCGTCACGAACAACGGCCCATAATACCTGCACTACGGCCGTGAACACTGCGATCAACGCGAGGGCTGTTATGAGTTCCATACCTCGATAATCCGCCCGACCAGGGTACAAAAACAGTGGCAGAAACGACCCTATTCGCTAAATTTCTGCCATACTGGTTTCATGCTGAAAAGTGTGGCAGTAGTGGTTCTCCCAGGCTTGGCGCCCTTCGAATTCGGCGTGGTGTGTGAGGTATTCGGCTCGGACCGGACCGCCTACGGGGTGCCCCCCTTTGACCTTCAAATTTGCGCTCACAGCCCCGGTCTGGTGCCGACTAGCCTGGGTTTTGCGGTGCAAGTAGACAATGATCTTTCGCCCGTTGCGACAGCTGACCTGGTGATCGTCTGCCCTTACAACGGCGGGCGGACGCTACCCCAGCCTGTCATCGATGCCCTGCGGCAGGCGAACGAGCGTGGCGCCTGGATTCTGTCCGTTTGCAGCGGAGCATTCGTTCTGGCTGAGGCAGGGTTGCTCAACGGACGCCGGGCCGCAACGCATTGGAAGCACTCACGGATGCTGGCTGATGACTACCCGGAAGTGACCGTAGATGAGGATGTGCTCTACGTCCAGGACGGCAACATCATCACCAGTGCGGGGTCCGCGGCGGGAATTGATGCCTGTCTGCATCTCGTGCGCACCGAACTGGGCACCAAGGTTGCCAACGCGATAGCCCGAGGGATGGTGGTTCCACCCCACCGCGATGGTGGGCAGGCGCAATATATTGACCGGCCGTTTCCGGTGACGTGCGGCGAAACGATGGAACAGCTGCTGGTCTGGTTGGGCGATCATCTGGACGAGGACCAACCTGTGGCCGCCCTGGCGACACGGATGCACATGTCTGATCGCACCTTCGCGCGGAGATTCCGGGCTGAAACGGGGACAACCCCGGCCGCCTGGGTGAACGCTCAACGGCTGCTGCGGGCGCAGGCCCTGCTGGAAGACACAGAGCTCAGCATCGACGCCGTCGCAACGAGAGCCGGGTTCGGGCAGGCCGTCCTGCTGCGTCATCATTTTCATAAGGCGCTCGGCGTTAGCCCGGCTGGCTACCGCAGAACCTTCCGGGGGAGGCGATCCCAGCAGGCAACTGCTCCTGCGGCCAACTGATCAGATTTAGAGGAGAGGGAACACCTTGGCACATAGCAACGATCCCGAATTGATCCGCTCACTGCTCACCACCCCGGCGCGCTGGGCGGTGGTGGGCCTGTCCAATAACCCCCGACGGGCGGCGCTGGGGGTCTCCCGGTTCCTGATCGATCACCTGGGGATGGAGGTCATCCCGGTGAGCCTCAAGGGTGACGCCGTGCACGGGCGGGCCGGGTACCGGCGGTTAGCCGATATCCCGGGGACCATCGACGTTGTCGACTGCTTTGTGAACTCATCGAAGGTGGGGGCGGTGGTGGATCAAGCCATCGCCGTCGGCGCGAAAGCCGTCTGGCTCCAACTGGGGGTCAGCGACGAGGCCGCGGCGGCTCGCGCTACGGCGGCGGGCCTCACCGTCATCATGAACACCTGCCCGGCGATCGAAGCGCCGCGCCTGGGGTTGTAAAACCAGCTACATTTTTTGGTATTTGGAGCGGATCACCATAAACACGCCGTAGGCGATCAGGCCGACGGCGACGACGCCGAGGATCCACGCGCCATACGGCTGGTCCTGCAGGGACTTCAATGCGCCGTCCAGGCCGGTGGATTCTTCGGGATTGTTCTTCACCGTCGCCACAATGAACAGCAAACCCAGCACCAGCAGGGCAACACCCTTGGCGATGTAACCCACCATGCCGAGGCGGATCACTGAGTCGCCCGCGCCATTCCCGGGCAGCCCGGACAGATTCTTGGTGAAGTGTCTGGTGGCACCGCTGTAGACGAAGTAGCCACCGACCACCATCACTGCGGCCCCAACAGCCATCAGTAGGATCGAACCGGCGGGGTTGGACATGAGGGAGGCGCTCAGGTTTTGGGTGCTTTCGCTGCTGTCCCTGCCGCCACCCGCGGCGTAGGTGGCGAAGGTGCCGCCGATGACACCATAGGCGACCGCTTTGGCGCCGTTCTTGGCGCGGAACTTGAGCTTGTCGGAATCTTTGAGGCCGCGGGCGCCGAAGAACACCTCGCTGACCGAGAACAGTGCCAGCGCGATCGAGCCAATGGCGCATCCCCAGAGGAGCAGTGCTCCACCTGGGCCGTCGCCCAGAGCACTGATTGCCCCGCTTTGATCAGCGCTGCCGGACCCGCCCATCGCCACGCGGAGCGCGATCACGCCGATCAGAAGGTGGAGCAGACCGGCGGCGATGTAGCCAGCCCGGGCCGCGATCTCAAATGCCTTGGACTCCGATACGTCCTCGGCGGCGTCCACTGCCTTATCTGCCTGGCGTTTTGCCTCGCTCATGGTGCGCTCCTGCGGTTGGTGTCCTCCCATCCTGCCATTAGTTCGCGGTACGCTCGCCCTATGGATCCAGTTGGTCTGCGGGAGTTGTGTCTGGCGCTGCCGGGCACCTTCGAGGACTTCCCTTTCGGCCCTGCAGCATCGGTGTTCAAGGTGAAAGCCCCTGGGGGTGCCGCGAAGATGTTCGCCCTATCCGATCTGTCGGACCCGCAGCTGTCAGTGAGCCTGAAGTGTGAGCCGCTACTGGCGGAGCAGTTGCGCGCCGCGCACCCGGAAATTGTGGGCGCCTACCACCTCAACAAGACCCACTGGAATGGTGTGTCGTGCACCGGTAGCCTCCCGGACCCGATGATCCGCGACATGATTGAGGATTCCTATGACCTTGTGGTGGCATCCCTGCCAACGCGAGACCGCGTGATGCTCGGCTGGAGCAGATGGGCAGCAGATGACGACACCTAGTTTCACGTATGAGCCTGTTGGATGGAGTCAGCGCGGTGAGTCCCCGGATGGTTTTCGGCAGGTCAACCGCCGGGTCCGGGTCGGTACAGGGCACGCCGCGTATGTCCGCCTGGCGGACGGCATCCTGTCCTGGCAGCTGCACCGCGGCGCCGGGTTGAGTGTGCCCCCGGACCAGGGTCGCGCCGTCGTCGGCCGCGACGTGGTACCCGGGTTCGGCGTGGGCCGGTTGCGGCTGCCCGCGCCGTGCCGGGTGGTGTGGGTCGAGGAGCCGGCCGATGCCGGCGGCGGCGCGCAGCGGGCCGGGTTTGGGTACGGCACGTTGCCGGGCCACCCGGCGCGCGGTGAAGAGGCCTTCATCGCCATCCTCGATGCGGACGATGCCGTCTACTTCGAGGTGTTTGCCTTCAGCCGGCACGCCAACTGGTTCTTTACGCTCGGCGCACCCGTGGCCCGGTTCTGCCAGGAACTTGTCACCCGCCGGTACCTTTCCACCGCGCAGCGCCTGGCCAGCTAGCTTCCGGGCCCCTAATCCGCGGGCGTCCGAATCCGCTAGCGCCCCCGATCCCGGCAAACGCCCCAGATATCGGCGGACGCCCCTAATATATCGGGGGCGTTCGCCGTTTTGTGGGGCGGCTGCCGGGATCGGGCGCGGTGGACGGTCAGGCGAAGTGCGCTGGCAGGGTCCACTCATGGGCTGCACGCAGCTCATCCAGCGGCAGGGCGAAGTGGCCCTGCACGTCAAGGGCGCCGCTTTCGACGTCGACCACGCCGATCCGCAGGTGCGGGTAGTTGCGTGCCGTGCACATGTCGTTGAACCGGACCTCTTCGGAGCGGGCGACGCTGACGACGGCGCGCCCCTGCGACTCGGAGAACAGTGCGGTGAACGGGTCGATGCCGTCGCGCTCGCATAGCTCATCGATCCCGATCCGCGCGCCGACGCCGAAGCGCAGGGCAGCCTCGGACAGTGCAGCGGCGAGCCCGCCCTCGGACAGGTCGTGGGCGGCGTCGATCATGCCGTCACGGGAGGAGTTGATCAGGATGGCGGCCAGGGTCTTCTCCGCCGTCAGGTCGGCCGCCGGCGGCTGCCCGCCGAGGTGGCCGCGCAGGTTGGCCCACTCAGAGCCGTCCAGCTCATTCCGGGTGGTGCCAAGCAGGTAGACGGCCTGCCCGTCATCACGCCAGCCTGAGGGAGTGCGGCGGGCGACGTCGTCAAACACGCCGAGCACTCCGACCACCGGCGTGGGGTGGATGGGCACGCCGCCGGTCTGGTTGTAGAGGGACACGTTGCCGCCGGTGACCGGGACACCGAGTTCCTGGCAGGCGTCCGCGAGGCCGCGCACCGTCTCGGCGAACTGCCACATCACCTCGGGGTCCTCTGGGGAGCCGAAGTTCAGGCAGTCCGTGACGGCCAGCGGTTTGGCGCCGGTGGTGGCGACGTTCCGGTAGGCCTCGGCGAGGGCCAGACGGGCGCCCTCGTAAGGGTTCAGGTAGGAGTAGCGGCCGTTCGCGTCGGTGGAGATAGCGACGCCCAGGCCGGTTTCCTCATCCACGCGGACCACGCCGGCGTCGTCGGGCATGGCCAGAGCGGTGTTGCCCTGCACAAACCTGTCGTACTGGTTGGTGATCCATTCCTTCGAGCACATGTTCGGTGACGCCATCAGCTCCAGCACGGCGGCGCGGAGGGCATCGCCGTCCGCTGGCCGGTCGCCGTCGAACGTGTTGTCCTGCAACGCGTCGAGCCAGGCTGGGCGGTGGAAGGGCCGGTTGTAGACGGGTCCGTCGTGGGCGACGGTCCGGGGGTCGACGTCGACAATCTTCTCGCCGTCCCATTCAATGATGAGCCGGCCAGTGTCGGTGACCTCGCCGAGCCACGAGTACTCAACGTTCCACTTGTCCATGATGGCTTCGAACGCGGCCGCGTTGGCCGGGGTGACGACCGCCATCATGCGTTCCTGCGACTCGGACATCAGGATCTCGCCCGGTGTCAAGGAAGGATCGCGCAACAGCACATCGGTCAGCTCCACGTGCATGCCGCCGTCGCCGTTGGACGCCAGTTCAGAGGTGGCGCAGGAGATCCCGGCCGCGCCGAGATCCTGGATGCCCTCCACCACTGAGGCCTTGAACAGCTCAAGGCAGCACTCGATGAGGACCTTCTCGGCAAACGGGTCGCCCACCTGCACCGCGGGGCGCTTGGACGGCTTGTCGGCGTCGAACGACTCGGAGGCCAGCACCGAGGCGCCGCCGATCCCGTCGCCGCCGGTGCGGGCGCCGAAGAGGACCACCTTGTTGCCCACGCCGGAGGCGTTGGCCAGGCGGATGTCCTCGTGCCGCAGGACGCCGACAGCCAGTGCATTGACCAGTGGGTTGCCTTGGTAGACGGAGTCGAAGACCACTTCACCGCCAATGTTCGGCAGGCCGAGGGAGTTCCCGTACCCGCCGATGCCGGACACGATGCCGTGCACCAGACGTGGGGTGTCGGCGTGGTCGATGGCACCGAACCGCAGCGGATCCATGATCGCGACCGGACGGGCGCCCATCGAGATGATGTCACGCACAATGCCGCCGACGCCGGTCGCTGCACCCTGGTAGGGCTCCACGAAGGAGGGGTGGTTATGGGATTCCACCTTGAAGGTGACGGCCCAGCCGTCGCCGATGTCGACGACGCCGGCGTTCTCGCCGATGCCTACCAGGAGGTGCTCCTTCATGGCGTCGGTGACCTTGTCCCCGAACTGCGCCAGGTGCACCTTCGAGGACTTGTAGGAGCAGTGTTCGCTCCACATCACCGAGTACATGGCCAACTCCGCGGCGGTAGGGCGGCGACCGAGGATCTCGACGACCCGGTTGAACTCGTTCTCCTTCAGCCCGAGAGCCGCCCAGGGAAGTTCGACGTCGGGAGTCTCGGCGGCGTGCGCTACGGTGTCGATGTTGAATTTGCGGGCCTCAGCGGGCGCGCCGGAGCTATTGAAGGTCACTACTTAACCAGCTTCTTGAGTACAGAGGTGAATATTCCTAGACCGTCGGTGCCACCGCGGACGCCGACCTGCCCGGTCGCTGAGGAGTCGGGACCGAAGCCGGCCTCGACCGCGTGCTCGGGGTGCGGCATCAAGCCCACCACGTTTCCGGCGGCGTTAGAGATTCCGGCAATGTCGCGGCGGGACCCATTGGGATTGCCGCCGACGTAGCGGAACACTACCCGGCCTTCGCCCTCCAGTTCGTCGAGGGTGCGTTCGTCGGCAACAAACTGGCCGTCCTGGTTCTTTAGAGGAACCACGATCTCGTCTCCGGTGGCGTAGGAAGCGGTCCACGCGGTGGTGGAGTTCTCCACGCGCAGGCGTTGGTCCTGGCAGAGGAAGTGCAGGTGGTTGTTCTTGATCATGGAGCCAGGCAGCAGGTGAGCTTCGGTGAGGACCTGGAATCCGTTGCAGATTCCCAGCACTGGCAGTGCGTTTTCGCCACCCGAGGCGGCGGCGGTGATCTGTTCCATCAGCGGCGCGAAGCGGGAGATGGCGCCGGCGCGCAGGTAGTCGCCGTAGGAGAAACCACCGGGAATGACGACGGCGTCAACGTCCTGAAGGTCGTGGTCGCCATGCCAGAGGGGGACGGCGGTGCCACCGGCGAGGCGCACCGCGCGGGCGGCATCACGGTCGTCGAGGGAGCCCGGGAAGGTGACAATCCCGACCCGGACCAAATCCAGCGCCGCCCCAGTCTCCGATGCGAGCACCTGGGTCACTTCGCGGCCTCGCCGGGTCCGTCGGTGAGCACCTCAACGCGGGTGACGTCTTCGATGACCGGGTTGGACAGAAGGGTGGCTGCAGCGGCGCGTGCCTGCTCCAGCAGTTCCTCGGTCACCTCGCCGTCAACGGTGAGTTCGAAGCGCTTACCTTGACGGACCCCGGAGAACCCGGTAAAGCCCAACCGCGGCAGCGCACCCGCAATGGCCTTGCCCTGCGGGTCAAGAATCTCGGGTTTAGGCATGACGTCAACAATTATCCGGGGCATCCGGTTACTCCTGGGCTCAAGGTGCGTTAAATGCAGTGGCTTCGGAGGTGCCGTCTCACGCTGAGAAGAAGTGGTGAATCCAGCGCTCCGCGAGCTTGCCTGGCCAGTCTACCGGGGATCACTGCAGCCCGTTATTTCGGGCGGCGGGGGAGGGCGTTCGGCGGGACACCAGGCTACAGGGCGCCCGCGCCGCCGGGGCCCCCGAGCAGCGGCGCAAACATGGTCCACCGGGCAATCTCGCAGCCGTTCTCCCGGGAGAAGCTTGCCTTGACCTGTTCTCCGGCAACAGTGCCTTTCACGACGGCGGTCTCCGGACCGCCGTATTGCTGGGTGCACATGGCGCCGGGTTCCGGCGCGGCCATGATCAGGTCACCGTGCGAGGTGAGCACCTCGCAGGCCGCGGCGGGGTCCGGTAACTCGGATTCCCCAACGGGCGCACCGGCGGTGCACCCCAGCTCATAGGTGACCGGTTCGGCGTCGTCGTCGGCGGTCACGATAATGGTGAGGTGAGAGTCAGCGGCGGGGCCGACGCTTGCCGACGGCTCGGGATCTGTTCTCGGCGCCTGCGTGGTCGGGTCGCCGGGTGCTGACCCCGGCGGTGTGCCTCCGCCGGCACCGCAGCCGGTGAGCAGCGCCAGGAGCATGCCAGCACCGGCCAGGACGCCCAGCGGCGTCGACGGCTGGCGGGAGAGGTCTTCGCGGATCATGGAATCTCTCCTTCTCCTGCCGACGAGCTCTTGTGGCCCGGTGGCTCTGCGTTCGGTGGCCCCTTTGGCCCGGTGGCCCTGAGGGACCTTTACTAGCTCAACGCTGACCCATTCCCGGTCAGTTCCACGTTCGCCAAAGCGGTGCCCAATCGTTGCCGAAGGTGCTGGGACTCGTCGGAGAAGCCGCGCTGCAGACGGGCATACTCGGAGCGGCCCCTGGGTGTTTCGACGCGGATCGGGCCATAGCCCCACGCGTCGAGGTCGTAGGGTGAAGCCCGCATGTCCATTGCCCGGATCCGCCAGGCCAGTTCAAAGCAGTCCATCACCAGGGCGCTGGGGAGCAGGGGGGTGAGCTTGTACGCCCATTTGTACAGGTCCATGTTGGCATGCAGGCACCCGGGTTGTTCAAGGTCACGCTGCGTCACCCGGGTGGGTTGCAGCGCGTTCAGCGGAACCGCCTGCGGGGTGTAAAACCGGAAGGCGTCGAAGTGGGTGCAACTGATCTTGCTGTCTTCGACCAGCTGGTCGGTTCCCTCAGCCCCGAGCCGGAGTTCGAGGTACTCGTGGCGCACCCCATTGACCTGCGACCGGTACGCCATCGCCCACTCGTGCAGACCGAAACAACCCAGCTGCGCCCGCCGGGCCTGCGTGCGGCGGACAATGATCGCCGCGAAATGCAGCGCCTCCGCACGGTCGCGGCGGAACGCGTCAACGTCGGCGGTGACGGCGGCTACGTCCTTCTCCAGGGCCAGTTCCGTACGCTCGGCTCCAGTAAGCGTCCGGTAGTGCTTCCAGTCGGTCCGTTCGGCGGCTTCCGGGCCGGTGAGTACGACGCCGGCTCCCGGGTGCCAGCGCGACAGCTGGCCCGGTTTCTGGGTGTAGTAGGTGAACAGGAAGTCCTCAACCGGGTGCTTCAACCCGGCCGATCGCCGTTCCAGATATGGGCGCGCGAAGGGTTCCACCCGTGCCCGGTGTGATGCCGCAGCGTCGAGCCACTGTTCCCGTCGCAGCACTGTCAGGGTGTCCGGCCGGGCCGACGTCGTCGCACTGGTCGATAAGCTGCTCACCCCTTTAGTGTCTCACCGTGCCTACGTCCGGTCGAAGCGTGGGACCGGTCGCCCAGAGAGGATAATGGGAGCAGGAAGGCGTTGATCGACCAGCAGCGCGGAAGGAACACCATGGCAGGTAAGACCAGTTTTGTGCAACGGTTCATGAAGGCGACGGGGCGGGCTCGCGCAGTGTTCGGGCCGGCCCAGAGCAGTTCACTGGATCACCCCATGACCCAGGAGAACCAGGCGCTGCTGAAAGACCGTGAAGCCGAGGCGTCGCAGTGGGAAACGGTGAAGCGCCCGGACGGCAGCACCTACATTGTGCCCAAAAGCTAGCTGACCGGCTTTCGGCGGCGCCTTTTCCGTCCGTTGGCGGTAAAATTGTCGGCAGGCGTCTCGCGCGGAAAGAAGGCGGTTCGAATGAAAGATCACCCCGGAGCATCGTCACGCAGGTGGTTAAAAAACCCGGCCAAAGTCTTTATGGGCCCGGCGGAACGCAGCGATTCCAGCCTCCCCGTTATCCACCGGCATGACGAATTTGAGCAGGCGTCGGAGGTCGACCTTGCCGGATTTGAGGTGGAGCAGGACTCGACGGGGCACCACTACGCGGTGCGGAAAGAGCACCCGCCAGCACGAGCGCCCGAGCCACCAATGAAATACGACGACTGGTCAGGCAAGAAGGTCCTTCACACTGAGGATTAGCGCCCGGTGCCAGCGTGCACGGTGGCCACCGTTTCGCCGTCGAGGTCAAACGCCGCGTGGACGGCTCGGACCGCACGGTCCAGCAGGTCGGCATCGGTTACCACCGAGATGCGGATTTCCGACGTTGAAATCATGTCGATGTTCACCCCGGCGTCGGACAGAGCCTTGAAGAACCGGAAGGACACTCCGGGATTCGAGCGCATTCCCGCGCCGATCAGTGACAGCTTGCCGATCTTCTCGTTGTAGTCGACGCTTTCGTACCCCACCCGGTTCTGGGCAGCTTTCAGGGCGGCCAACGCTTCAGAACCCTCAACGATCGGTAGCGTGAAGGAAATGTCGGTGCGCCCGGACCCGTGCGTCGACACGTTCTGCACGATCATGTCGATGTTGGAATGCGCTCCAGCAACAATGCCGAAAATCTCCGCGGCCTTGCCGGGAATGTCGGGGACACCCACCACGGTGACCTTCGCTTCCGAACGGTCATGGGCGACGCCCGAGATGATGGGTTGTTCCATGGGATCTCCCTCTTGAATCTTGATCTGGTCGTCGGGGCTGGGCAGCACCCAGGTTCCTTCCCGCTCGCTGAACGAGGAGCGTACGTGCAGGCGGACCCCGAACCGACGTGCGTACTCGACGCTGCGCAGGTGCAGGATTTTCGCGCCTGACGCTGCCATTTCCAGCATTTCCTCGCTGGAAATCTGGTCGATCTTCCGGGCACTCGGCACCACTCGCGGGTCAGCGCTGTAGATGCCGTCGACGTCGGTATAGATTTCGCAGACATCCGCGCTGAGCGCTGCAGCCAACGCCACCGCCGTCGTATCCGACCCGCCACGGCCAAGCGTCGTGATGTCGTTGCTCTCACGGCTCATTCCCTGAAAGCCCGCGACAATGGCAACGTCGCCGCGGTCAATAGCGGTTCGGATCCGGTGCGGTGACACGGAAATGATGCGGGCGCGGCCATGGATGGCGTCGGTGATCATGCCGGCCTGACTGCCGGTGAATGACTGCGCAGACGCGCCGAGCCCCTGAATGCCCATCGCCAGCAGAGCCATGGAAATACGTTCGCCCGCGCTCAGGAGCATGTCCATTTCGCGGGGGTTGGCGACGACGTCGTTGGACACCTGTGCGGCCAGGTCGAGGAGCTCGTCGGTGCTGTCGCCCATCGCCGATACGACGACCACTACCTGGTGGCCAGCACGCTGGGTCTCGACGATCCGCTGCGCGACACGCTTGATGCCAGCAGCGTCCCCAACTGAGGAGCCACCAAACTTTTGGACGATCAAGCTCATGCGCACGCTCGCTGACGGATATGTGGGTGATGCCGTGCGACATCGTTGGCGCCGCGGTTGACGGTCCAAGTTTAGCCCTGCGGGATTTGCGTCAACCAATTGTGCGTCCGATTGTTCCGCCCAGCATCCCCTCAATGTGACGTAAGTCGCATAATGTTCAACTATGAACAACGAGTATGGGGGAATCGTTGCCAGGGGGATTGCGCGGAATTTCGGTTCCGTCGCAGCCATCAGGCACATCGACTTTGCGGCGCCGCCCGGGGAGGTGACAGCGCTGATCGGGCCCAACGGCTCGGGTAAAACGACTTTGCTACTGATCCTGGCCTCGCTGCTAGCGCCCGACAGCGGGACGCTCACCGTGGGCGGCGCGGACCCAATGCAGGATGCCGCCGCAGTGCGGCGCAGGGTCGGATGGATGCCCGACACCCTGGGGGTCTGGGAAACACTCACCGCAACCGAGATCCTCACCACGATGGGTTCGCTCTACGGGATGCCGGTCGACCGACGCCGTGACCGCGCAGCAGAGTTACTGGCGGCCGTCCGGCTTGAGGAGTTCGCAGACAAACCCGCACGGGTGCTGTCGCGCGGGCAGCAACAGCGGTTAAGCCTGGCCCGCGCGCTGATCCACGATCCTGCGGTGCTCCTCCTGGATGAGCCGGCGTCTGGGCTCGACCCTGGGTCCCGGGTGGACCTTCGCACCACACTGCGGTCCCTCGCGGATCAGGGAAAGACCATTGTGGTGTCAAGCCATGTGCTCTCCGAACTCGACGAGATCGCCGACCGGGCGGTGTTCATCAACCGGGGCGAGTCGGTCAAGAATCAGACGCTCGACGAGGCTGGCACCCAGATCCGCCGCTACTACATCCAGGCTGATCCCTTGCAGCCGCTGGCCGACGCGCTGGCCAGTCACGGCGTCGAGTTTGAGGTGCGGGGGGATTCGCGCCGCACCGAGTATCAGGTACTGGTCAGCAGCACTGACCAGGCGGCATGGCTCCTGCGCACCCTGGTCCTCGCCGACGTCGCCATCACTGCCTTCGCGCCAGCCGGCGGTGCCCTCGAAGAAACCTACATGAGCCTCGATACGGACAGACAATGAGTATCTCAATCACTGAGCAGCCGGGCTCCACCGGAGCGTCCTCCGACCTCGCCCTGACGTATTGGGGTGGAGTAAAAGCGGTGTTCGGCCTGGAAATGCGGCAACGGCTGCGGGCACGGGCCTGGTACATCATGCTGGTTGTCTGGTTCTTCGTCATCGGTCTGGTATTTCTGCTGGCGTCCCTGACGACGGCGTCGACCTTCGGGACGGGAGCCATCCTCTTTGACCTGGTGGTGGGCTTCGTCTTGTTCTTTGGGCTGCTGGTCGCGCCGGGACTCTCGGCAAATGCGGTCAATGGGGACCGTGCCGCCGGTACCCTCGCCATCCTGCAGATCACCTTGCTTACTCCCGGGCAGATTCTGTGGGGCAAGTGGCTTGCCTCGTGGGTGGCGTCGCTGGCCTTCCTGCTGGTCAGCACACCGTTCATCTTCTGGGCGCTCGCGCTGGGTGGGGTGAACCCGGCAGAGGCGTTTGTCTCGTTACTGATGCTCAGCATTGAGTTGGGCATTGTGTCGGCGATCGGCATCGGTATCTCGGCTCTGGCGAACCGCCCTCTGTTCTCCATCGTGACCACCTACATGGTGGTGGCACTGCTGGGCATCGGCACGCTGATCACGTTCGGGCTGAGCTACGCACTGGTCGAGGAAGACAACGTGGAGGTGTCCTACTCCTACATGGACTATCCACCTGGCACCGATTTCTCGGCAGAGATTCCACCGTCGGTGGAGATGGAATGCATCACCCGCACCGAGATTCAGACCGTGCACCACACCGAACGGACGGCCTGGCTGTTGGCAGCCAACCCCTTCGTCATCGTGGCCGACTCGGTGCCGTACTCTCGCGGTGGTGATTTTGGGCAGGTGTCTTCGCCGATGACCTCCGACGGATACGTCCAGCCCGGCGTGATGGAGGGCATCAGCGATGGGGTTCGTTTCCTGCAGGCTGGCCCCGACTATGAGACGACCTGCGAGGAAGCACAAGGTTTTGGCCGGGACCTCCCCGAAGGCGGATTCCCGATCTGGCCACTGGGTTTGGTGCTGCAGTCGGCGCTGGCGGGAGGCCTGCTATGGCTTGGACGCCGGAAGCTTGCCACTCCCGCCCGGCGGCTCGCGCAGGGGACGCGGATCGCCTGACCGGCGAAGGTGCTGGGTCAGGAGACGGTCCGGCGCCCCTCGAAGGCGCGGCCAAGGGTCACTTCGTCGGCGTATTCAAGGTCGCCGCCCACCGGTAGGCCGGAGGCCAGACGGGTCACTTTGACCCCGATGGTCTTCAGCATCCGCGCCAGGTAGGTGGCGGTCGCTTCTCCCTCGAGGTTCGGATCGGTGGCGATAATGACCTCTTCGATTTGATCGTCGGAGAGCCTGCTCAGAAGTTCCCGGATCCGGAGCTGATCGGGGCCGACACCCGCGATGGGATTGATGGCGCCGCCGAGCACGTGGTAGCGGCCCCTGAAGGATCGGGTGCGCTCCACCGCGATCACGTCCTTTGACTCTTCCACCACGCAGATCGCTGTTGGATCACGGCGCGGATCACGGCAGATCCCGCAGGTATCCTGTTCGGCGACATTGCCGCAGACCGAGCAGAATTTGACCCGTTCCTTGACCGTGACAATGGCGTTCACGAGGCGCTTGATGTCCTCGCCGTCGCCCTCGAGAATGTAGAAGGCAAGCCGCTGGGCCGACTTGGGCCCGACCCCCGGAAGGCGGCCCAGTTCGTCAATGAGCTCCTGGACTGCGCCTTCGTACACTGGACCTTCTTCTGGTTGTTAAATCCTTTGGGGCGGAACCCTACGGGCTGTCGACGCCGCGTTCCTCAATCAGCTTGCCGTTGAGGATGCGTTCGATGGCTGAGCGTCCAACCAGCCCTGACTCCTCGATGGTTTCATCATCGGCGCTTGGCTCGTCCTCAACGTAGGTCAAGTCTACGGCGCCGATACGCGGATTGGCCGCTTCCTCCTCCAGCCGCTTGCGCTCTGCCTCGTCGAGCAGGCGCTGATACCGGCTAAGCGGTTTCGCTGGGGGCGGGGCAACCTCCATCGCGGGAGCCACTGAGTGTTGTGGCGGGGCGGCGGCCTGCTGCTGTGGCTGTGCCTGCCGGGGTGCACTCGCCGGCTCGGGGGCGGGTGGGCGTTCAGGCGTTGGTTCCCGCACTAACACAGTGGCCTGTTCCGGCGTCGCGATCTTCGGTGTCGCTGGACGGCGAACAGGCGATGAGTGCTCCGGCTCAGCGCTGGCTGGTTCGGCTGTCTGCCAGGCGTTGCTTTCGGGTCCCAGATCATATTCATCGGAGGGCGGCTCAATCGAAGCCCACGAGTCATCAGGTTCGGCGGCGGAGGGCCGGCCCGGACGGGGGCGTTCGGTGTTCGGAACTCCAGAGGTGGCCCCGGTCGCGGGGGCGACGGACCCGGTATTCCATCGCGCGGGCGACGCACCGGCAGTGGCTGACTTCGGAGCCGCCGGGGGAGGGGGTGTCGGGGCGGGAGATTCAGGACTGTCCGGCTCCGAGGGTGATTCAGCGGTTGCTGGGGTGCCTGCTGACGGTTCTGGTTGGGGCGAGCTAGCCGGTGATGCCGGCGGTGGTGAGATGGGCGTCGCCGGCGGAAGCGATTGGCTTGGCTGGCGCGACTCGGGCATCGAGCTGCTGGGGGGCTCCGTCGGCGCCTGCCGACTAGTGGGTACTTTTGGGTTTGGCTCACCCGCTGGCGCTGCTCCATCATGAAGTACTTCAATAGTGACGTTCAAGGCGAGGATCTTGTGGATCGCCTGTTTCACATTATCCATATGGGTGCCGCGTTGGAAGGCGATGGCGTTCCCCTGCGTTGCGAAGGCGAGCACCAGCTGGTTTCCGTTCATGGTCCGCGGCTTGGCGTCGGGGTTGACGTTGAGCCAGGTGGTCCGCTTGATCCGGGCCAGTTCGTCCATGATCTCGGGCCACGCACGGCGGATCATCTCCACTTGCGGCGCGCCAGACGAGCCAGGAGCCGCTGTTGCCTCTCGCTGCGCAGATTCCGGTGCGTCAGGACCCGTAGTGGTCGGCGCGGAGGCCTCGGGTGCCGAAGCGCCCGGATCCGATGAAGCTGGAACCGGTGCGGTCGGCGACTTCTCGGCAGGGGCTGGCTCCTCTGGCCACGTCGAATCACTGGGCGCGATCTTTTCCGGTGCGGGGGTCGCGGTAGGCGGCGTTACCCGGGGGCTGCCTGGTGCGCTGGAGGTAGGAGTGGGTTCCTGCGCGTTGGCGCCCGGTCCGGCGGGCTGGTCGGCGACGGCTGCGGGGCCGGCATACTGCAGCCGACGTTCAATCCTGTCGACGCGTGCCAGGGTTCCCCGCTCGGTCTCGTCGGCGGCAGGCAACAAGATGCGCGCACACAAGAGCTCAAGGTGAAGGCGGGGGGAGGTGGCGCCGGTCATTTCCGTCAGGGCCGTATTGGTGATGTCGGCCGCACGGGAGAGCTCGCCGCGTCCCAGCTGGTTCGCCTGGGTGCGCATGCGATTCAGCTGGTCATCCGGGGTACCGCGAAGGATCGCTGCGGCGCTGTCCGGGACGGCGTTGACAATGATGAGGTCGCGGAACCGCTCAAGGAGATCCTCAACGAACCTGCGTGGGTCATGGCCCGTCTGGATCACGCGGTCGACGGCGCTGAACACCGTGCCGGCGTCGCCTGCTGCGAAAGCGTCGACGACGTCGTCGAGCAGCGAGGCGTGCGTGTACCCGAGGAGGGACACGGCCAGTTCGTAGTCGAGACCCTCCGGACCGGCCCCTGCCATGAGCTGGTCGAGGACCGAGAGGGAATCGCGTACCGAGCCGCCGCCGGCCCGGATCACGAGGGACAGCACCCCGGGCGCCACCGGGATGCCCTCCTGCTGGCAGAGGAGATCAAGGTACGCCAGCAGCGGCTCGGGCGGAACCAGCCGGAACGGGTAATGGTGGGTGCGGGACCGGATGGTGCCGATCACCTTGTCAGGTTCGGTCGTGGCGAAGATGAATTTGATGTGCTCGGGCGGCTCTTCAACGATCTTCAGCAGCGCGTTGAAGCCCGCCGACGTGACCATGTGGGCCTCATCAATGATGAAGATCTTGTACCGGTCGCGGACGGGCGCGAAAGTGGCGCGTTCCCTCAGGTCCCGGGCGTCGTCGACACCGCCATGGCTTGCGGCATCGATCTCAATCACGTCGAGACTTCCGGAGCCACCGCGGGCCAGCTCCACGCAACTGTCGCAAGCACCGCAGGGGACCGGGGTGGGGCCCTGGGCACAGTTAAGGCAGCGCGCCAGGATGCGTGCGGACGTGGTCTTGCCGCAGCCGCGGGGCCCGGAGAACAGGTAGGCGTGGTTGACCCTACCCTTCTCGATGGCAGCCATGAGGGGCTCAGTGACGTGCTCCTGGCCAATGACATCCGCGAAAGCTTCGGGACGGTATCGGCGGTAAAGGGCTGTGCTCACAGAAGAACCCTATCGGTTGGTGGTGACGTATTGCAGTGGTGGCATCAGGACAGGTCCTCGGGGTCGACCAGCCAGGCTTCGCGCGGCACTTCTGCGGGGTGAAACGCCTCCAGCGCTTCTGCCAGCGTACCCGCCGGGAGTCCTGCCGAACGAAGGATCAGATCCCTTACCCGGCCACTGCTCCACCCTTTTTCGGCGAGGGATTCCAGGGTGACGGCGCCGTCCCGTTTGGCGAGCCGCCGACCCTCCGGGTTCAGAGCCAGGGGAACATGCGCGTACTGAGGCGGCGTGATCCCCAGCAGCGTGGCGAGGTAAGCCTGCCGTGGCGCGGAGCTGAGAAGGTCATCGCCGCGGACCACCTGGTCCACCCCCTGGGCGTCATCGTCGACCACCACGGCCAGGTTGTAGGCGGGCACACCGTCGCTGCGGACAATGACGAAGTCATCCACCGATCCCGTGTACTCGCCGTGCAATTGATCGGGAACCGTCCACGAGATGACCCGCGACCGTAATCGAAGCGCCGGCGGACGGTCAGGTCGCCTGGTGCGGGCCGACGGCGTGAGGGCACGGCAGGTGCCCGGGTAGGAGCCGGGCAGGCCGTGCGGCGCGGTTGCTGCCTCGGCGATGTCCCGACGGGTGCAGAAGCACTCGTACAGCAGGCCAGCATGTCGCAGGGATTCGATTGCGTCCTGGTACCGGGGAAGGCGCTCGCTTTGGCGAACCGGCCTCCCATCCCAGTCAATCCCGACGGCGGCCAGCTCGGCGAGCTGCGCATCCTCGGCTCCAGCACGGACGCGATCCAGGTCCTCGATCCGCAGGAGGAACGTCCGTGCGGTGCTGCGCGCGAACAGCCAGGCGAGCATAGCGGTGCGAAGATTTCCCAGGTGCAGCTCCCCGGAGGGGCTGGGTGCGAAGCGTCCGGCGCCGGGGCTGTTCATCGGTGCTCCTGAAGCGTCAGGGAATGAGAAGACCCCCCATGCACCTGCCAGAGCCCGCTTACCCTTGCTACCTTCCGGTCCTGGGGGAGTTCACAGGGTGACACCACATGAGGGGCCGGAAAAGAGTCTACAGGAATCCGGCGGTCAGCTTCGAACTGGGCTATCGGCCGGGCCGAGGGCTCAAATGCCGGCCTAGGACCGGTCGGCGGCGCGTCGGGTAACGGTTCTTTCTGGTGGTGTGGGGCGGGGTCACCCGACGGCGATTCGTTAGATCGTTCTCCGTTGGGTAGTCTGGTATCTGCTCCAAACTAGGAGGATTCGCCTAGCGGCCTATGGCGCACGCCTGGAACGCGTGTTGGGTTAACGCCCTCGGGGGTTCAAATCCCCCATCCTCCGCACTAGAAAAAAGCACCCTCAGCCTCGGCTGGGGGTGCTTTTCCTTTGGGCCAAGCCGGCACAGATGCCCATCCATTGGCCAGCTTTACTGCGCATGAGCGTTCATGCGCAGTAAAAGCCCGGTCTTAGCGAGCAGCCCTGCAGCTTGCCCGGATGCTACCTCCCACGCCGTGGCGGGTTGGCCTCGGCGTCGGTGCCGCGCAGCCGTGCCAGCCGACGGAGTGCGGCAGCCTCGCTGGGCCCCTCAGGTCCAAGACCCATCCGGACGATAAGCATCACTAGCCGGGTTGCTGTACGAACAGGCAGCGGGATCGGTCCGAGGGATGGCACGCGGAGCCCGAGTAGTTCCCGGTGGCGCGGCTCGAGAGTGGCTACCGCCCCGGCAAACAGGACCTGGTATCCCAGCCGCTGTGACGCCGGTAGTGGCGGACGTTTGATGTACCGGAGGGCTTCGGTGACCTGCGGGCCGCAGACGAGTTCGCCGTCGAACGCGGCCAGCTGGGCGGCCAGCTCCACGGTGGACTCCGGCGGATCGGTGACCCCCATCAGTCGCCCCGCCTGGGCCCATTCAGCCACGTAGCTGTCAGCGCCACCGGGAATTTTCGGCCCGTAGGCAAGGTGTGAGGCGAGGAACGCGTCGGTGAAAGCCAGATGCACCCAGCGCAGCAGATCCGGGGACGCCGCGGAATAGGGCTGAGTGGCGCCCCTGCTGTCGGTGTAGGTCCCCGAGACCCGCCGGTGCAGCCGCTGCACCCAGGCGGAGCCGCCCCTGGCCGCCGCGGCAGACCCATAGGTGACGGTGAAGATCCACTGGATGGTGCCGGCAAGGCGCCCGAGGGGGTCTTCGCGGTAGCGGGAAAAGTCGTGGACGCCCGCCATCGCCCCCGGGTGCAGGGCCTGTAGGAGTAGCGCGCGGATGCCGCCGACCAGGGGAGTCATGGAGCCGTGAACTGCCCAGGCCGCTGACGACGGCGGGAAGTAGCCGACATCGTCGCCCTCGTCGAGCTTCTCAGCCCAGGATGGAGGGGCCTCCGCGTTGCCGGTGAAGGTTTTGCGGAGCTGTGTTCGCCAGGTGCTGATAAGGGAGGCCACGCTCTCATTATTGCGCAGGCCCATCCGCGGACTGCTACCGTACGAATGCTAAGCAGTCGCCTACCGGGAGTAACCATGTCACCAAAGAATCTGCATTCCATTCCTTTGACCATGAATGACGGCACCGAGAAGTCGTTCGGGGAATTCAAAGGCCAGACGGTGATGGTGGTGAATGTCGCGTCGAAGTGCGGGTACACCCCACAGTATGGTGGGCTGGAGAACCTGTATCAGAAGTATCGCGATCAGGGGTTTGTGGTGGTCGGGGTGCCCTGCAACCAGTTCATGAGCCAGGAGCCCGGCACCGACGAGGACATTCAGTCCTTCTGCTCCACCACCTACGACGTCACCTTCCCGCTGACCAAAAAGGCTGACGTGCGCGGCAAGAACCAGCACCCTTTGTACTCGGAGCTGACCAAGTTCAAGAACGGGATCCTACCCGGACTGGTGAAGTGGAATTTCGAGAAGTTCCTGATCAACGATCGGGGCTCGGTGGTGGCGCGCTTCGCCCCGACCGTTGACCCTGAGTCGGAAGAGGTTGTCGCGGCCATCGAGGACGCGCTCGGCAAAGCGGCCTAGCTGGCTGGTGGCTCGTGACCGGCCTCCCGGAGGGACCGCACGCAGCCCGCGAGGAAGGCGGCACCGGCGTCGTCGTTGGTCAGGTGGTCCTCGGTGAGCACTGGGTAGGGGGTCGCGGGAACGCCGTCGGCGGGCCGGACGTCGACATGGGCGACGTCATACCCGTGTTCGTGGAGATAATCGGCCATCGCGTAGTCGGTGCGTGAATCCCCGACGGTCCGCCACCGGGACGGAATGGTGTGGAGCAGGGCCAGGGCCCGCTCGGCGCCGAGGTCCTTGCCCAGGCGGACCGACTCGATATCGGTGGAGATGATGGTCGGATCGATCCTGAAGTCAATGTTGTCGTCGCTGTCCGGGGCATGGTGGGCCAACCGGCACACTCCCATCCCGAAGGAACGCATCAGGGCCAGCGCATCCGCGTCGAATCCGGCCTGCTCCGCCAGGTAGTCGGTGTTGTCCACGTCTATGTGCTGTTCCGCCGAGACCATCGCATACTTGGTCTCGTCGAAAAACATGTGGGCCGAGTATTTCTTTCCCACAAGGTCGCGGATCTTTGCCCCGAACTCCTTCGGCAGCGCGAGCGACTGATCGACGTGCAGTTCGCCGGCTCCTGAGCGGTCAAAGCTGAACCAGACCCCGCCCTTCTCGCAAATGGCGTGGAACACCACGCCCTCCGGAATCCCGGCCGCGAGCATCGGTTCCATCACCTCGCTGCGGATAAACGAATCGGACCGTCCGGTGTTGAAGATGACCGGCCACCCCGCGGCGGCGAGGGTGATTAGATCGGCGATGATTCCCGGGCGCACGGTCCGGGTCACGGGACTCGCGATCGGCCCGTCGACGTCCAGCAGAAGTCCGGTGCGCAGGTGTGCATCTGTATCGGGCATAGGTCAATTCTCCATGGTTTCTACAAGGTGTCGAAAGCAAAATGATGACACGCGTGTTTTCAGACACGCATCCTTCAAAAATACTCACACATACTGACCGGATGGACCGATGATCACACTATTGGAGGAAGTTGAGCAACCCGCTGTAGAGGCGGACGAAGTCGTCGACGTGAGCGCCACAGATGGCGACCGGATCGGCCTGACGCGCCGGGTCTTTGGCGTACTGATCGGTGTCACGGTGACTGGCGCAGCGGCAATGGGCGGCCTGCTGGCAACTGGCACTTCTGGTGGCCCGCCGGGAACGAAGACTTCCTTTGGCAGCGTCCGGCTGACCGAGGCCGAGCGGCAGTTGAGGTTCCTGTCAGCGAACGGTCCAGATGGCGCCGACGCACAGAATTTGCCAGGCACCGCCCATGGCGGTCACAGTGCGCTCGGCAGCACGCTCGGTGGCACAGCCCAACCGGCGAACAGCACCTGGGGGGAACACCTTGCCCTTCGACTGGAGGTCCGCAACGACTCCGACCAGTCCGTCCTCTTCGCCCCGGGCCAGTTGCGCCTGCGGATCGGGGCGGACGGACCTACCGTGACGAACCGGGACGCAGAAGCGATCACCGGCCCGCTCCCGGCCAAATCGACAACCTCCCGATGGATCAACTTCCTGGTGCCCTCCGATGAGACGCGACTCTCCGCCGAGTTCACCGACCCGTGGGGCGGCAGCGCCCCCCTGGTCCTTGAGTTGCCGCCGGTGCTCAACCGGCTGGGCGCGCTGGCGGTGAATCATGACTGATAGCCAGGGAACCGCAAAAACTGGCTACGAGAACGTTGGAGAACCCACCGATCCGAGGGCCACGGGCGGCCAGCTGGGTCGTTGGGACTTCCTCCGGTACGGGGCAGCCGCCGGTGTGGGCGCGGTAGCCCTGCTTCACGCCCAGCCCCAGGCCGCACGGGTTAGTAGAGTGGTGACGGCGCGGCCCCTCGCCGTCAGCCCAATCCCCGGTGTGCTGGATCTCTACATCAATGAGGGTTACCTCAAAATGGTCGACAATTCGTTGGTTTACCACCGTGGATTCGGGGACCGACCGACCGATGTCGACGATTTCCGCCCGAGCCTTACCATTGCCCCCAAGGTGTACACAGCGGACGGGCAACTGGTGGAGAGTCGGAGCTACCCCCTTGGTGCCCCACTTCCCCCGCATGGAACGCCCCAGCCCTTAGGGCCGGACCCCGCCAATCCCGGGCAGTACTTTATCCGAAGAAATTACTGGGCGAGCTATTACCCCCAGCGGACCATCATCGCCGAAGTGGGGAGCAGGATCCGGATCCGGGTTCACAATCGGCTGTCCAAACAGCACCAATTCACCCTGCACGGGGCCGGTCCAGGCGGCAGCGACGTGGGCACCGGGGCAATTCGACCCGGAGAAAGCGGATTACTGGAACTCGTTGCCCCAGCCCCCGGGACGTATATCTACGCAGACCCGACCAACGCGCCGGTTCAGCGGGTGCTGGGCCTGTTTGGGGTGCTGCTGGTGATCGATCCGGAGCATCGCTGGGCCATCGGGGAAGACATGGCGTCATTCGAACGCCAGTGGCTCTGGATTTGCCACGATGTTGACCCGGTCTGGGCCGGGATTGAGGCCTCTGGAAGGACCGTTGACCCACGCAGTACGAAGGCGGTGCCGCGGTACTTCCTGCTCAACGGGCGCAGTGGCTTCGAATCCCTTGGCATCACCACCAACGACGCATTGAATTTGGCAACCGAGGAAGAGACGCTGATCTCGGGCTACCCGCGGCAGCTGGACGTCCGGCAGTTTGGTGAGGGCACCGAGCTGGGGACGCTGCGCGGAGGGCAGCTGGTGCGCATGGTCAACCCGGGCATTGTGTTCCACCAGATGCACTTCCACGGCAACCACCTATGGACCGTGGGACGCAACAACGACAACTGGCCTCGCAGTGACGGCTTCGTGGACGCCGATGGTCACATTGTGGTCCAACAGTGGGAGGACGTGGTTGAACTGGAACCCATGGACCGCAAGGACTGCATCCTCCCGATCAAGCGTCCGCCGGATGCCGTCAACGCTGTGTGGGCCGCGCGGACCACAGACTGGGAGTACCCAATGCACTGTCACGCTGAGCCATCGCAGACAGCTGCCGGGGGATTGTATCCTGGCGGGCTGGTCGCACACTGGACCCTGAAAGCACCGATCACAGGAGCGGCTTTGTGAGCAACGTCGAGATACCTGCAGGAGCGGCGCGCCGACTTCCCTGGTCCACGCGCAAGGAAGCTGCGAAGAAAGCGCAGGACGCGGCGTCGAAAAGGGCTGAGGTTGAGAAGAAGGCTCGCGAGGCTGAGGAGAGGAAACGCAAGGAAGCTGAGCGCAAGACCCCTAAACCGACGAAGACGCCCACATCAAAGCCAGCCGGCAGTGCCGCTCCGACGCCATCTGTGACAACAACCCCGGTTCCGCCGCCAACCGCCACATTTGTACCTTTACCCGTTCCTGATGACGAGGGTCCCCCGAGTCACCGCTTCCGCAGCCAGGTGGACTTCAGCTCAGAACAGTTGGACCTTGAGAACCCTGTCACGGAATTTCTGCAGACCCCGCAACGGTCGGTGGTGCTGGATTTTTTCTCGCGGGACCTGCTATTCGATGACGGTAATAAATTCGAGGTCTGGAGCTTTGAATCAGAGGATTCCGGGCGGAGCCTGCCGGGGCCGACGCTGAGACCCACGGAAGGCGAGATTTTCCATGCGACGTTCACCCCGGCCAAGGGAGCTCACACCATTCACTGGCACGGCATGGAGCCGGATCCTCGCAACGACGGAGTGGGGCACACCTCTTTCGAGATTGGAGGCACCTACACGTACCAGTGGCAGGCCGAACCGGGCAGGCCCGGCGACCCCAACTACGGGGCCGCGGGGACCTACTTCTATCACTGTCACGTCAACACCGTCCTGCACGCCCAGATGGGGATGTTCGGTGCTTTGGTGGTGGACCCTGTGGTTCATCCTAGCTACCCTGTCACCCCAGGAGCCCGGAGACCCTTTGTGGACGGGCCCGAGTACGACATTGCGACGGAATGCATCCTGATTCCGTATTCGCTGGACCCGCGCTGGCATGAAATGAACCATGCTGCAGGGCTGTCTGGCGAGGATGCGGGCCTTAACCGGTTTGAGCCCAAACATTTCTACCTGCTCGGGGGCAACCTCGCCAACCGGGGTGACACTGACGACAGCGTCTGGAGTCTTTCGTCCATCCCGGCCAATGTGGTGCCCGGCGCGCGCAAGCCCACCCTGCTGCGGATTGTCAACGCCAACTACCTGCCCAATCGGATGTACTTCACCGACGCGGCAGGGAACCCCGCCCGGATCGCCGAGGTCATCGCCCACGACGGGCGGCCCTTCAGGGACACCTCAGTCCCGGGTGTGCCGTCTCCTACCTGCGCCGCGGCAGGCTATCCCTTGCTGACTAACGTGCTCGGCTTTGGTGCCGCCGAGCGCTACGACGTGATGTTGCTACCACCGGCGGCCGGCCGGTACGAGTTGAGGGTCGAATGGGAGGATTGGATCACTGGCGAAATACTTGCTGTACGGACCGTCCCGATTATTGCGAGCTGAGTCACCGGAACGTAACCTTTAGGCCACTTAGTTCTGTTGGGCGCGGTTCGTGTTCCATTGACCGTTGATGTTCTCTAGTCTGTATTGGTGATCTTCAAAGCCGTAAGCGCCGGACGTCCCTACCCTGAACATGGTCATGTGACCCCCAAGGATTGGGCCGGCGTCGCACCCCGTCAGGTACGCCTGGACGAATTGGTGACCACGAAGACCACCCTGGACCTGGAGGCTCTGCTCGCAGAGGACTCCACTTTTTTCGGCGACCTGTTCCCACATGTGGTTCAGTGGAACGAGACGCTGTACCTGGAGGACGGACTTCACCGGGCCGTCCGGACGGCCCTGCATCAGCGGACTATTCTGCACGCGCGCGTGCTGGTGATCGATGACTGACCAGTCCCCGCATCGGCACGAAACCAAGAAGTCTAAAAAGAATCCCATCGAGTGGCACGGCCACCGGATCGTCACTGAGAACGACCTGGACAACGTATTCGCTGACACGGGTGAGGTGGAGCGCCCCCACGTTTACATGCGCCGGCTCCGTCACGGCGTGGTGCTGGTGGTGTTAGTTGCGCTGCTCATAGCGGCCGTGTTCGTTGCCATCGGGATCAACCGAGGGGACATCCGCATCGCGGCGCTGGAACCGGACCCGGAGCCGACGTACACCTGCCCGGCGGGCCCATTCGAGGTGCAGTCGCCCTCAGCTGTCACCGTCAACCTGTACAACAGCACGACCATTGACGGGTTGGCAGGAACCGTCGGCGAGCGCCTGGCGGAGCGGGCATTTGTGCTGGGTGAGATCGGCAACCGCACGGTGAACCGGGTCGGCATGACCGCCATCGTCGTGTCGGGGCCTGCCGGCTACGCGAATGCCTTCACCGTGCAGCGGCAGATTCCCGGGACAGTCTTCGTTGAGGACGAGCGCACCGACGCATCTGTCGACGTCGTTGTCGGTTCAGGGTTCGAGGCTCTCATCGCTGAGGAAGACCTGGACGAAACCCCTGCCGGACTGGTTTGCGCGGATCAGACGACGGCGTCCGCCGAGGCGGAGTCGACGTCCGGGGCCCCGGAATCGACTCCTGCGACGCCCTAGTTGCAACCGTCCGGGCCGCACACTTCACCGTCGGCCCCGATAGCCGATCCTGCAGGGGTCACAAGGGTGAGCGGGTTAGCTTCCTCCCACGCGGTGTCCAGTGCCTCAGCGAAAAGGTCCGTGGGTTGGGCCCCAGAGATGCCGTACTTCCGGTCGATAACGAAGAATGGGACTCCGCTGATGCCGAGGGCGCGGGCTTCGGCGATGTCCTGCCTGACGTCGTCCGCGAATCGGTCGGTGCTGAGGGTCCCACGTACGTCCTGCTCCGCGAGACCGATGCCAGCACCCAGGCTCACGAGGAAGTCGGTGTCGGCGGTGTCTTTGCCCTGCTCAAAGTGAGCTGAGAGGATAGCCTCCTTCGCCACGTCGCCGAGGCCTTGGGATTTGGCCAGGTGCAGAAAGCGGTGGGCGGTGAAGCTGTTGCCCACCACGACGTCCTCGAACCGGAAAACCAGGCCCTCGCCAGCGGCCGAGGCGGCGAGGCTGTCCCACATCTGACGGACCTGGTCCTCCGGGATGCCCTTACGCTCAGCAAGATATTGCTGCTCGGTGCCGTCGTAGTGATCTGGTAGATCCGGATCGAGCTGGAAGCTCTTCCAGGTCACCGTGACCTGGTCCCGATGGGCGAACGCTGCCAAGGCCTTCTCGAACCGGCGCTTACCGACGAAACACCACGGGCACTTGACGTCTGACCAAATTTCAATCTTCATACTTCGCACAACGCGGGGGTGGCTTCGGCGTATTCCCGGCCACCCAGGTGGGGCGCGCCCTCGCCTAAACTGGGCGCGCCCCTCGGCCGACGTCTCGGGGGTTGGCTAGACCGCGGCGAGCTCCCTGCTTTCGTGCAGGTAGCGGGCGTAGGCGGGGACGGTGAGGAACGTGGGGAACTCCTCACCGAGGGCTACTTCCTCGAAGATCGCGCGGGCGTCGTCGAACCGGTCGCCGTCGAAGCGCTCCAGCCCCTCGAACTCTTCCTCCAGCAGTTCGGCCACCCAGCCGTGGGTGATCACCTCGCCGTCGTCGGTGACAGCTCCCGAATAGACCCACTGCCAGATCTGCGACCGGGAAATCTCGGCGGTGGCCGCGTCCTCCATCAGCGAGTTGATCGCTGCAGCCCCATTGCCACGCAGCCAGGACTCGATGTACCTCACCCCCACCTCCAGATTGCCGCGGATGCCACCCTCGGTGATGACCCCGGGAGTGCCAGCGATGTTCAGCAGCGCCTTGTCGTCGGGGACGACGTCGTCGCGCAGCTTGGCCAGCTGATTCGGCTCGGTGCCGAGCACCGAGTCGAACACTTGCATGGCCACCGGCACCAGGTCCGGGTGAGCTACCCAAGAGCCGTCGAAGCCGTCGTTGGCTTCGCGCGTCTTGTCGGCCCTCACCTTTTCCAGCGCGACGGCGTTAGCTGCCTCGTCGCGACGGTTGGGGATGTTGGCGGCCATCCCACCGATCGCGTGGGCTCCCCGGCGATGGCAAATTCGCACCAGCTGCTCCGTGTAGGAGCGCATGAACGGGGCGGTCATAGTGACCATCGACCGGTCGGGAAGGACGAAACGGGGTCCGCGGGTTCTGAAGTTCTTAATCACCGAAAAGATGTAGTCCCACCGGCCAGCGTTCAGACCCGCGGCGTGTTCGCGCAACTCATAGAGAATTTCCTCCATCTCGAAGGCCGCGGTGATGGTTTCGATCAGGACCGTGGCGCGGATGGTGCCCTGCGGGAGGCCGAGGAGCTGCTGGGCCTGAACGAAGATGTCATTCCACAGCCGCGCTTCGAGGTGATTCTCGATCTTCGGCAGGTAAAAGTAGGGGCCACGGCCCTGCCCGATCAGGGTGCGGGCGTTGTGGAAGAAATACAGCCCGAAGTCCACCAGCCCACCAGCAATCGGCGTGTTGTTGATCAGCAGGTGCTTCTCGGGCAGGTGCCAGCCGCGGGGTCGCACCACGATGGTGGGACGGTCCGTGCCCAGGTGGTAGTCCTTACCCTCCGACGAGGTGAAGTCGATCCGATCCGCCAAAGCGTCGCGCAGGTTCAGCTGCCCATTAATGACGTTGGACCAACTCGGGGTGGAAGAGTCCTCCATGTCAGCGAGCCACACCCTGGCGCCCGAGTTAAGGGCGTTGATGGTCATCTTTCGGTCCACCGGCCCGGTGATCTCCACCCGGCGGTCCTCCAGGCCGGGAGCGATGGGCGCAACCCGCCAGCCGGGGTCGTCCCTGATGTGCTGGGTCTCAGGGAGGAAACGCGGGTCCGTGCCGTTGGAGATCTTGGCGCGGGACTGCTGCCGCAACTGCAGAAGTTCCTGCCGGCGGCTGGCTGTCGACTGATGCAATCGCCGCAGAAACTCGAGCGCCTCGGGGGTGAGTATTTCGTCCTGGCGACGCACGGCCGGCGCCGTCAGGGTAACGCCGTTGAGGGTGATCAGATTGTTCATGGTGTGCCTCCTGGAAAAAGTGGGTGCCGGGGGTGGTGCGGGGTTAGTGGAACTGCTGGGCCTCGGTGGACCCGGCCAGGGCGAGAGTGCTGCCCGTGGGGTTGAGGGCGGTGGCAACCTGGTCGAAGTAGCCCGTTCCCACCTCGCGCTGGTGCTTGGTGGCGGTGTAGCCGCGGGATTCGGCGGCGAATTCACGTTCCTGCAACTCGACGTAGGCGCTCATGCCGTCGCGGGCGTAGCTTTCGGCGAGGTCGAACATTGAATAGTTGAGGGCGTGGAATCCGGCCAGGGTGATGAACTGGAAAGTGAAGCCCATGGCGCCGAGCTCACGCTGGAACTTGGCGATCGTGGCGTCATCGAGGTGCTTTTTCCAGTTGAATGACGGCGAGCAGTTGTACGCCAGCATCTGGTCCGGGTGCTCCGACTTGATGCCTTCCGCGAACTTCCGCGCCAGGTCGAGGTCGGGCGTTCCAGTCTCCATCCACAGCAGGTCCGCGTATGGTGCGTAAGCCCGACCCCGCGCAATGCAGGCGTCGAGCCCGTTGCGCACCGTGTAAAAGCCTTCGGGGGTGCGCTCGCCGGTGATGAACGGTTGGTCCCGTTCGTCGACGTCCGACGTGATCAGCGTTGCCGCCTCAGCGTCGGTCCGCGCTATGACCACGGATGGTGCGCCCGCGACGTCGGCCGCGAGCCGGGCGGCGTTGAGGGTGCGGACATGCTGCTGCGTGGGGATGAGCACCTTGCCGCCGAGGTGGCCGCACTTTTTCTCCGAAGCGAGCTGGTCCTCCCAGTGAACGCCCGCGGCGCCAGCCTGGATCATCGACTTCATCAACTCGTAGGCGTTGAGCGGGCCTCCGAAACCAGCCTCGGCGTCGGCGATGATGGGCACCAGGTAGTCCTCAACCGTCTGGACACCCTCGGCGAAGTCGATTTGGTCAGCACGCAGCAGCGCGTTATTGATGCGCCGCACCACCGTCGGGACCGAGTTGGCGGGGTAAAGGGACTGGTCTGGATACGTGTGCCCCGAATTGTTGGCGTCCGCGGCGACCTGCCAGCCGGAGAGGTAGATGGCCTTCAATCCGGCCTTGACCTGCTGGACTGCCTGATTGCCGGTCAATGCGCCAAGCGAGTGGGTGTACTCGCCTGTCCGGGCCTGATCGGTCAACTGGGTCCAGAGCTTCTCGGCGCCCCGCTTGGCCAGGGTGTGCTCCTCCTGGACCCGGCCGCGGAGGCGGACGACGTCGGCCGCCGAGTAGTCCCGCTCGACGTTCTCCCAGCGGGGGTTGGCCGACCATTCGAGTTCCAGCTCCCGCGCTGCCGATCCCTCGGCGTCCTGGCCGGTCGATGCGGTGCGTGCAGGTGGGGTGGTCTGGTCCTGTGTCATTGCGTTCTCCTTTGAATTCCCTGAGCCGTAGTTCGAAGTTCGTAAAGTGCTCGCCGGCTTCGTAATATCAACCTTTCTCTCATTTCAACCCCTTGCCTAGGTAAAAACACTGGCAAGAAATGCACTTCTTCGCGTAACCTCAATAAATGACTAACATGCCAATCAGGCCGACCACCTGGAATCGCCCGGAATCCACTGGGTCTGTCGAGGTAGGCGCCGGAGGGCCGGGAGACCTCGACGCGATTAGCCTGGGCCGACGGATCCGCCATCTCCGGAAAGCGAAGGGGATGACGCTCGACGACCTGGGCGCCGTCGTCGGCACCGTTGCGTCGCAGCTGTCGCTGATCGAGAACGGCAAACGGGAACCCAAACTGGGGATGCTGCAGGGTCTCGCATCGGCCCTCGGTGTGGGCATCGACCAGCTGCTGGGCGCGGAGCCGCCTAGCAGGAGGGCGGCCCTGGAGATCGAGTTGGAGCGGGCACAGCGCGGCCCGTTGTATGGGTCCCTCGGCCTGCCGAAGGTGCGCATTTCCGCCCGGCTACCGATGGAGGTCCTCGAATCACTGGTAGGTCTTCAGGGCGAGCTGGAGCGGCGGCTGAACGAGCAGGTCGCCACCCCAGAGGAAGCCCGACGGGCTAACGCCGAGTTGCGCGGGGAGATGCGACGGCAGAACAACTATTTCCCCGAGCTTGAGGCCGAAGCGCAGAAGGTCCTCGAATCGGTGGGTCACACTACGGGACCCATGTCGCAGCACCTGATCGCTGACATCGCAGCACATCTGGGGTTCACCCTGCATCATGTGGGCGACCTCCCGCATTCCACCCGCTCAGTCACCGATCTGAAGAACCGCAGGATCTACCTGACCCAGTCACAGCGCACCGACCACGATCCGCGCTCGGTGCTGCTGCAGGCGCTCGGGCATTATGTGCTGGATCACCAGACACCCGAAAACTATCGGGAATTCCTCCGGCAGCGTGTAGCCACCAACTATTTCGCCGCCGCATTGTTGCTGCCGGAGAAACCGGCCGTGGAGTTCCTGCAGCGGTCCAAGGCGGCCAAGGAGATCGCCGTCGAGGACATCCGTGATGCGTTCGCCGTATCTTATGAGACTGCGGCGCACCGGTTCACCAACCTAGCGACCGAGCACCTGGGCATCCCCACCCACTTTCAGAAGACTCACGAAAGCGGGATCATCTACAAGGCCTACGAGAACGACGGCGTCACGTTCCCCCAGGATCACACCGGCGCCATTGAGGGCCAGCCCTCCTGCAAACGATGGACCTCGCGGGTGGTGTTTGAGGTGGCCGACAAGTTCCGTGCCTACAACCAGTACACGGATACTCCCAGCGGTACCTACTGGTGCACGGCCAGGACCGAGCGCTCAGCGAACGGCGAGTTCTCGTTGAGCATCGGTGTGCCGTACGCGCACGTGAAATGGTTCAGGGGCAGGGACACCGCCATGCGGGAGAAGTCCTTCTGCCCGGACGAGGCCTGCTGCAGGCGCCCGCCGTCGTCGTTGGCTGAAAACTGGGCCGGCCACGCCTGGCCGAGCGCCCGGGCCCACTCCCATCTGCTGGCCGCGATGCCGCCGGGCGCGTTCCCCGGGGTGGACGAGACCGAGGTGTACAGCTTCCTTGAGGCCCACTCGGGCTGACCTACCACCACGCGCAAACACCGATCAGGAGACACCATGGAAATCGCTACCGCAGACCTGTACGACGAACTCGGGGAAGGCATCCAATCGGTGTCCGTCCAGTTCCAGGACCTGGGAGGGAAAAAAGCATTCAGCGGCCCGGTACGGACCGTGAAGTGCTATCACGACAACGTGGTCCTGAAGTCCGTGCTCTCAACCCCCGGGGCGGGCGCTGTGCTTGTGGTCGACGGCGGCGGGTCACTCGAGCGGGCGTTGATGGGCGACATGATTGCGGACATCGCGGTGCGGAATGCTTGGGCCGGCGTCATCATCAACGGAGCCATCCGCGACCGCGCCGTCCTGGCTGACCTGCCGCTCGGCATCAAAGCGCTCGGCAGCAACCCCCGCAAAAGCACCAAGGACGGGGTGGGTGAAGTGGACGTGCCGGTCACTATCGGCGGGGTCACCTTCGCGCCGGGAGACACCGTCTACGCCGATGGTGACGGAATCCTTGTGAAGGGGCCGGCTGCTTGACGTGGACATAAAAGTGGTGGCCACCAGTTGCCGGGTGGCCACCACTTTTGCGAATTTAGCTGTTGCTAACCGTGGTTACGGGTTGCAGCCGCCGTTGTCCTCAGTGTAGCCATCGAGTCGCTGGATAAACGCGGCCATGGCATCACGGGCGACCGGCTGAAGGCTCTTGTATTCGCCATCAGGAAAGCCCCGCGTGATTTTGTTCTCGGCCATCCAGGAAATTTCCCGGTGGAACTGATCGTTCACCGGAACATCCGGGAACGGTGCAACCTGCGGTGCGTCGTAGTCCAGGGCGTCCGCGATGCTGCAATACTCGCCAGCGAAGCGGTTCATGAAGGCAGCCATCGCATCGCGGTTGACGGGAGCCAGCGGACGGTAGGTGACTACGCCGTTGCCTTCGTCGTAACCGGTCGAAAGCCCGGTCTCAGCCATCCACGCCATTTCCTTGTAGAACTGGGTTTCGATGGTGATGTCAGCGAACGGAGAAACGGTCGGCTCCGCGAAGGCAGGCTCTCCGGCCAGGCGGTAAAGGAACGCCGCCATGGCATCGCGGTTGATCGACGCCAGCGGCCGGTAGGTGCCGTCCGGATAACCCTTGGTCAGGCCCTGGTCGGCGAGCCAGTTGATCGCTTTCTCATGCTCGTTACCCGCTACATCCGGGAAGCGAAGCTGGTCCACCTGCAGGTCGAGGATCTCGTCCTTCAGGCCCGTTGCGTTGTGGTGGTGCAGGAACAACGCACGGGCGTCGGTGACGCCTTCCTGGCGGTTGACGCCGATCGTGGCACCCTCAGCTGCGATGAACGCTGCGTCAGGGGTCTCACCCTCGAACCACAGTTCAGGCTCGGTGACGTTGAAGTTGATCCACTCGGTCTCATCAACCGGGCCGGTTCCGCCGTCTGCGTCAACGTTGAAGGGACTTGCCGTGGAGACGCGGTACTGGATCGGAGCAGAGGCGCTCAGATCAAGGCCCAGTTCGGTGACTGGGACCGGTAACGTGACGACGTTGGTGTCAAAGGTGTTCGTGTCCAGGCTGCCGTCGACACCGTTGGCGAAATACAGGTTCTCGCCCTGGCCAAGCGAGCCGTCTTCGAGCACCGGCGCCACCTCGAACAGGATCATGTCCAGGTCGTCGATGCGGAGGGTGATGGCAACCATGTCGGTTTCGCTGTCGCCATCAACATCCAGTTCAACTGCAACCTGGCTGTTACCCCCAAGTTGCGCCCAGTTCTGCCAGGTACTGATACCAAGGTTCAGGAATCCTTCTTCTGCTTCGCCGCCGGCTGCAAGGACTGTGGGAACCGTTGAAGCGGCACCCACTGAACGCAGGTCGAGGGAGTACAAGGACTCCAGCGGACGCTTGTCGGCCCGGGGGCTTTCAGCGCCAAGAACCAGAGGGGAGACGATTGACGCGTAGAGCGAATCTTCCCCACCCTGCAGGAGGCCGCGGCCCTCGAGCGTTACCGAGCTCTCAAGGGTTGATGCGTTCTCGAACAGGATCTGTGCGCCAGCCGAGATCTCCGAGGTGGGCTTCGGTGCCGAGTACACAGGGACACGGATGGTATTCACATCGCTCGCGAACTGCACGCGGCCGGATACGTCAGCAAGGTATTGGCGAGCAACGCCAAGCTGGGTTTCCTCGGCAGCTGGATCGATGGTCTTCGCCAGGGCAGCTGGATCGTCGATGGTCAAAGTGACATCGACGGTGGCCGTCCCGTTAGCTGGCACGTCGAACGCGTTGGTGAGTGTACCCGGCGCGAGTACCTGTGGGGTCACGCTGACCTCAACGCCGGGCATCGTGGACGCCTCAAGGTAGGAGGCGCTGTAACGGATCACGGTGTCAGATTTGTTCTCGACAGTGATCTGCTTGGTCATGGTCGTGGCCTCGTTGCCCAACTCCAGAACGCCGAAGTTCACCGAGGTGAGCGCTGGCTGTTCAGTTGCGTAGGCGAGGACCGGTGTGTCGAGAGCCAGCACAGCGTCAACCCGACCGGAGCCGACGCGGTTTGGTGCGTATTCGACGCCGTCGGCCGTTACCAGGTCAGCGATGGCCGTATTCATGATCATCGACTTAATCTCGTATGGGTTGAAATCGGTTTCAGCGAAGACCAGGGCAGCGATACCAGCAACGTGTGGGGCTGCCATCGAGGTGCCGCTCTTGACCGACGCGCCGGTTCCTGTGCCAACCTGGACCGAACCGGTGGAGACACCAGGTGCCGCTACATCGGGCTTGATCACGCCGTTCGAGCCGTGCAGGCCGCGCGAGGAGAAGGACGCCAATGTGTCGAGCGCGTTGGACCTGCCACCAGCAGTTGCCTGATATTCGGAGTCGAGGCGGATTTGGAGGGTGCCCGCTTCTGCTGCCGGTTCCAGCCGCTCGGAAAATTCAGCGTTGAACTGGATGCCTGGAATGGTGGCGTTGCCACCGATGCCTGACTCGAAAACTGATCGTGGTGAGTCGAGGACGACCCCTGCTCCACCTGCAGCCTCGACGTTGTTGAACCGAACCGCCGATCCACAAGGGAACTTGCCGTTCTCTTCCCACTGCAGCCAGACCCATTCGCCGTTGAAGGTTCCTGGCGCGAAGGGATTACAACCGAAAGCGTTGGCCGGGTCAGCCTTGACGACGGTGCCGGTGAGCTCTGCCTCGGTGGCGGTGGAGTAGTCGTAGTTGACGCTGTACTGACCAGCGGCCTGTCCGACGACGTCGTCCGGGGCGAGCACATCGGCACGGTCCAGAGTGATCTGCGAACCGACGCTTGCAGCGACGGTCAGAGCGGATTCGGAGCTGCCTGGCGAGCCGCCAATGTCGTAGACGTCGCCGCTGTTACCAGAGGAGACGACCGATAGGACGCCCTGAGCGGTCAGAGCGTTCACGATGTCGTTTTCGGGGTCGTCATAGGCTGGGAAGGAGGAACCCAGTGACATATTGACAACCTGGGCTCGGTCGTCGAAGTTGCCGTCGCCGTTAGGGTCAAGCACGAAGTCGAGCGCCTGCCCGACCACCGAGCTTGAGCCTTCGCAGCCGAACACACGGAGGGCGACCAGCTGGGCTTCAGGAGCCGAACCGGGGCCGATCCGCATGGCGTTGACACCGTTGACGTCGAGGGTGCCGTAGTCGCCGTCGAAGGTGGTGCCGTCGTCGTTGACGCCGTAGCCTGCGGCGGTACCGGCAACGTGGGAGCCGTGGCTCTGGCAGTCGAGGGGGTTGAGATCCGGCTGTGGAATGTCGTTGTCCGGGTCGTCTGCGTTGTAGTCGTCGCCTACCAGGTCGTAGCCGCCCACATACTTGGCAGCGTCGAAGAGAGCGGGGTCTGGTGTCAGGTCGGCCTGCGCCTGCTCGAACGCTTCGATAGTTCCCGGTCCGCCGAAGCCGGAGTGGGTGTAGTCGAGCCCCGTGTCCAGGACGGCGATAGTGATTCCCTCGCCGGTCTGCTCGCGGGCTGTCCACGCGTCCAGGGCGCGAGTGTCGATGTCCGCGCCCTTGTTGGTGACGGTCTTCGGCACGATGCCGGTGATCTTTACGACGTCGGGACGGGCAGCAAGTGCCTTGATTGCCGCTGCGTCACCTTGGATGGCAACGCCTGGAATGGTGTTGGTGGTGGTGTACAGCTGGGAAGCCGAAGCCTCAGCTGCCACCTCGTCCGCCTTCGCCTGAATTCCAGCCCGGATGTTCAGTACCTCGTTGGTCCGGTCCGCCGGAGGCTGGATCCCGGAGCGGACTTCTACCGACTGGGTTTGTTCGAAGGCCCCTTTGCCTGAGAACTGGACGTAGGCAGCTGTCGGACCGGTTTTATCCGCCAGGTCTCGGCTGACTTTGAGATCGGGCACCGTCTGGAGCTCGATTCCTTCAGCGGTGGGCTCACCAGATGACGGTGATTCCAGGGCCGAAGCAGGCGCCCACATGCTGGAAGCCAGAACAAGGCCAGTTAGCGATGCCAACACAGCCTTTCCCGTCTTCCGGTGGTATGACTTGCTCATACTTCTCCTTAGTGAGGCTCAGTCATGACCACCCGCCGAGACCTGTGATTGGCTCCCGGCAGGTACTGCTGACACGGTCATGACAGATGTGAGTGACATTCCCTGAGTGAACAAGTTGCGTCAGCAGTAATAATCGATGGATGCCGGCAGACCCGACCCCCTCCACCGGTACCACTTTTCTGGGTAGTGAGTCACAAGTCAACGGGTAGCACATAAAAAACTTAGTTAAGTTAGGCAATTGCCTGATAGTTACCTGAGAACAATCGAACGGTGTGAAATCGGTGACATTCAGCGGACCTTTAGCGGCGCTTAACCCGGTCCTTCAGCCGGCGGTACCGGCGACGCACGAGCGATACGAGGCTGGCGTCGCTTATCGCTTCCTCCAGCACCCGCATCCGTTCGCCAAGTTGATGGTTAGCATCGAGAATCTGTCTCAGGAGGTCCTCTGAGTAGTTCTGCCGCTCGTGAAGATGATCGAACTCGCGTTGCTGATATGCCGTCTGGTAGAGCAGCGACCCGAGACCGGACTGGTTCGCGTACTCCTTGAGATGGTGCTCCCGTACTTCCTGATCCAGCAGCTTGTGATCGGAATCGTCGACGATCACACTATTCCCCAGGTCGCCGGTCGCTTCCCGCCGCTGGTTCCAGAATGCCAGAGGTTCCGCGCCGAGGAACCCCAGGGTGTGGTGCCGCAGCAGCCGGAGCTGAAATTCCCAGTCACCCACCACGGAGAGGGATTCATCGTAGTATCCGATCTGGTCATGAAGCGAACGGCGATAGAGCACCGAGATGGGAACGCAACGGTTGTGTCGGAGGGTGTCGAAGAGTGTCACTGACTGCAGCTGGGGCTGAAAGATTTCCCGGCCGACCTCCTCGATTCTTCCGCCCAGGATCCGCTCGTAGACGATCTCGGTGCGCACTGCCACACCGGCGTCGTCGTGCTGCGCCAGGTGAGCGAGGGTCCGCTCCAGAAAGGCTGGGTGCCACTCGTCGTCGTCGTCGTGGATTGCGATGAACGTGGAGTCCGACGCGCGGATACCGGCATTGGAGGCGGCCTCCATCCCGAGCGCCGCGTCGTGGTGGATGACCTGGACTCGTTCGCCGAGCCGCGAGCGGTAACGGTCCACCACTGGATCCACTTCAGCGCGGTCGCCGCCGTCATTGACGACGACGAGAGTCCAATCCGCCACGGTTTGGTTGAGAACATCCCGCAGGGCGCGGTCCAACAGGAGCGAACGGTTGCGGGACCGCATGATGATGGCAACGGAGGCGGGGGAAGCGGTGGTCACGGGGAGTCCTTAGGGGCTTTGCGCGGTCGCGGCCGCAATCGGAGTGAGGCGAGGGTGCGGGCCAGCCGAAAACTGGAGGAATTGAACCAGCCCTGCAGCTCGGCGCGCGCTGCGGAGGCTTCCCCGTCAAGGTGTTCCCGGGTCTTGTGCAGGTGGGCGAGCTCCGCTGACATGGGAATGAACACCACTCGCGCTGCGGCGGCGGAGGCGGCCCAGGTGCCTCCGGGTGCCAGCTTTTGGTGTGGGCCGGGGACCAGGGCGTCAGCGGGTTGGCCCTGAAGGGTCCGTACGACCGTTTCCCACCAGGCGGCTGACTCAGCAAGTTTCTGCGGGCGGAGCGTTCTTACCTGGTCGGCAATGTCCTCTCGTCGTTGCCAGGCTTCGTGGATGGCCAGCCGAACGGTGCCGTCCAGCAGGGATGGCAGAGGCAGAGCGAAGTCGGCAAGCCCCCAGTTGGCGAGTGCCCCGCGCAGACGCACGTCGCTGTACTCGTCGAGGGATAGCGCCACCGTCGGGACGGCGCCGTCGAGCGCGAAAACCACCGGATGGTAGCGCGATGTGACTACCAGTGCGGCTCTAGACGTCAAAACCGCGGTGTCCCGCGCTCCCGCGATCTGCCTGGACTTGACGGCGGAGGTCATCGCGGCCGCGATCTCGGCATGAATGGTTTCATCGACACCGCCCTCGCCCTCCACCGCCATATGGGGGAGTAGCAACACGGGCAGGCCGGTCAGTTCGGCCGCGTCGTCCAGTACTTTCGCGACCTCCCGAACGAAGACATCGCGCGGGCAGGCGCCTGCTCCGCCGGCGAAGCTTCCAACGAGGTAGGCACCCGCTGGCGGGCTTCCGGCCGGCTGGTCCTCTCCTCGGTTCGCGCTGGCGGCGAGGAACGAGGCGTCGTCCAGGCCGGGCACCACAGTGGTTCCCGTCAGCTCACGGACGAGGTCCAGGGTGCTGGCCTCGCGCGCTCCCACCAGGGCGGCGTGGGAAAGCATCCGCGCAGCGACGTCGCGGTCCGCTTCATAGAGCAGCGGGCCGACGGTCTGACCGGCGATGACCACCGTCTTGTCGAGATGCCGGGCGATCTCGACGACCGCTGCGCGCTCGTACAGCAGCCAGCCATATACGGAGTTCATGTTGCCGCCGCCCGCTATCAGCACCGCGTCGCACCGGCTGATGGTTTCGATGAGCTGATAGACCTGGTCATCGTCGGCCAGCCCGTGTGGTTCACCAGCCAGGAGGGAAAGTATGTCGTTCAGGTAATGCTGGTACGCGGCATAGGGCCAAGGAAATTCGATGGTTGGCGCCGCTGCCACCCCGAACCGGCTGGTGGTGTCAGGTACATTCCGGCTGAGCAATATGACATCACCGATACCCCGGACAGCCAGTTCGTCCACCGCTGCGTGGGTCATAGCATCGTCACCAACGTGGTAGATCCGCTGTCCGATGTCGCCCAGAATCGCTACTCTCATACGGGAATACCGGCCGCGCCGCCCTGCCAGGCGACGTCGAAGGGCACCCGGGACGATACCCGGTTCCGTATCGCCTCGGTCACGAATGCTACGGCAGTTCGGGCGGCTTCCAGGGGGGTGGCGCTTTTGGACAGCTTGGCAGCGGTGGCGGCGCCTAGCGCGCACTCCGCCCCCTCCGACTGATCGACGCCCACCTGCGGGTCGACCGGCACAAAGCGGCGGTTCCACTTGTCCTTCGGATCGAAGGACATAATGCACTTCAGGGCCGCGATGCCGTAGACACCCAACTCCTGGAAGGTTCTGAGGTCCGCCTGGGCGCCAGCGCCTCCGGTAGCTTCGGATCCGGCGATGGTCAGCGTCACTGGTGGGGCGGAATGAGATAGGGGCATTCGTATAGTCTGCCCACTTTCGTCCGGAGCGGCCAGTTGCGGGCATTTCTCATCCCCGTGGGAGAATTGACCTGCCCGGGGGCAGCCGGGCATCAGTGCTAATACAGTGGGCCGAAAAGTGTTTGCTAACCACTTCGATGAATGAGATGACGTTGCCTCAACTGCAGGAAAAAACCCGCGCCAAATTTGCCTCTTCCGGAAGCACCTACTTCGCCGTCATGCTCGCGACGCTCGCCGTCGTGGTGCTGTTGTCGAACATCGGAGCATCCAAGGGAGTGATGGTCGGGCCGATTCTCGGCGATTTCAGCATCATTACCGACGGCGGCTTCTTCCTCTTCCCCCTCGCCTACATTCTGGGCGACGTAATCAGCGAGGTCTACGGCTTCAGAGCCGCCCGGCTAGCCATCGTGGTGACGTTCCTGCTGTCCGCGTTCGCCTCCCTCTGTTACCTGATTATCATCGCGCTCCCTGGGTTCAACGACGATTTCGGCACGTCAAAGCAGGCCGCCCTTGAAGGCGCTCTCGGCCCGGTCCCGTTGATCGTCTTGGCTTCACTTCTGGCGTTCGCCGTGGGGCAGACCCTCAACGCGTGGGTGCTGGTCCGGATGAAGGCCCGATTGGGGGAGCGCGGCCTGGTAGGCCGTCTGCTCGGGTCAACTGTTGTCGGCGAGTTCGCCGACACCCTAATTTTTTGCGCCATTGCTGCGTCGGTTATTGGTATCACCACTTTTGGCGGTTTCCTGAACTACCTGATCTTCGGTTTCCTCTATAAAACCTTGATCGAGGTGTTGTTCGTTCCGGTCACGGCACTGGTGATCAGGGCCATCAAGAAGCGCGAACCGAGTTACGCGGCATCCTAGCCGCGCCGCCGTCCCGTTACTTCCTGGAGATGGGCCGGAAAAGTGCCGGAGCCGCAGACGAGTGGTGGGGCGGCCACTCGTCTGCGGGTTAGGCACTTTTTCGGTGGAGCAAGGCCGCCCGGCGCAGGGCCGTGGTGAGCCTGGCGCGCAACTCTGCCTCCCTGAACAAATCCGACCATTCAAACCGGATGAATTGCCAACCGTCCTCCATTAGCGCTTTCTCCCGGCGACGCTCCTGAAAGAGCACCTCGTCGGTGGGCGCGTAAGCGAAGTACTTGATCTTGCCGTCAAACTCGAGGGCCAGCAGCAGCTCCCGCCACGCAAAGTCGAGTCGGTGGTCACCATGTCTGGTCCGGACGGCGACCTGCTCCTCAGGTATCGGTAGCCGCAGGCGTCGGATGATGTGCCGGGCCAGGGTTTCACCCGGGGACTCGGCCAGGGCGCTGGCGTGAGCGAGGACCTTTCTCGCGTTTGCGATGCCTTTGTGGCCGGTGAGGTGCAGGGCTATGTCCCGCATCAGTGCGCGGTCGCCGCCTTGGTGCAGGGCATTATCCGCAATGATCAGCGACAGCTGGTAGAGGAGTATTCGTGCGCAGTCCACCACGGTGCGTTCCAGCGAGGTGACGCGCAAACCCTGTCTGATGGACACGACCTCGGGCGCCAACGGTGAGTAGTGGGCTTGAACGTCTGGACCATGTCCGTGGGGTGAGGTGGGAAAACTTTGAGTGACGTGGATCGAGTCATCCACGTTCCACAGGTGCAGCCCGTGGACGCGGGCAGCCGATGTATGGCTGTACACCAGCGTTGACTGACTGGCCGGTAGAAGTGAGTGGTGGTGTGCGTAAATGCGTTGCAGCGCCCGTGTTTTGGGCGACTGTTGTTCCCAGAGTTGGCCCGACACATAACATCCGCGACGCAACCGAACCAGGTCTCCCGTCTGGACGAGTCGAGCCACCTGCCGATCGCTGACGTTCCGGTCGGCGAGTTCCGCGGTGGTCCAAGGGGTCTCTGAGAGGTTCAGCCAGGACGGGCACTCGGTATTCATGCAGTCAGCATGCGCCGGTCCAAGCCCGATGGGGTGGATCGAAGCCATTATGTGGACAACTCGACGCCCCTGGCGGCTGTAGAGGAGGACTCGAGGCCCGACCCGGCCCGGTTGGGTGGATCCGACGCGGCCCACGTTACTCCGCCAGCCTGGAAAAGTGGCCCACGTGCAGGGTCGCTGTCGCGCAACCACTCACCTGCGGGTCAGCCACTTTTCTGCGTGGGAACTGCGGGTCAGCCACTTTTCTGCGCGCGGAAATGCGGGTTAGTGCTTCGTGGCGTAATAGCGGCCCAGGACCTCGGCCTTAAGGTCGAAGAAGGTGCCGTCGCCGATCGCGCCGCGGGCGTCGTCGACCAGTTTCACGATGAATCGCTCGTTGTGGATTGAGATGAGAGTGGCCGAGACCATTTCCTTCGCCTTATACAGGTGATGGATGTAGGCGCGGGTGTAGTTGGTGCAGGTGTAGCAGTCGCAGCCGTCCATCAGAGGGGTGAAGTCCCTCCTGAACCGGGCATTGGACAGATTCCATCGACCGTCCGGCGTGTAGAACGCTGAATTGCGGGCCACCCGGGTGGGGGAGACGCAGTCGAAGGTGTCGGCGCCGTTTTCGATGCCGGTGAACAGGTCGTTCGGCTCCGAAATGCCGAGCAGGTGCCGTGGCTTGTTCTCGGGTAGTTCGTCGGCGCACCAGCCCAGAATGGTCCCGAGATTCTCCTTCTCCAGGGCGCCGCCGATGCCGAACCCGTCGAAGTTCATTCCACCGAGGTCCGTGGCGGCTTTGCGCCGCAAATCTTCATACTGGGCGCCCTGGACGACGCCGAACAGCGCCTGATACGGCTTTCCCACGCGTTCGTCGGTCAGCCGGTCATGTTCGGCGAGGCAGCGTTTGGCCCAGAGCCGGGTGCGCTCCAACGACTCCTCCTGGTAGCCGCGGGAGTTCATCAGCGTGGTGAGTTCGTCGAAGGCGAACATGATGTCGGCGCCGAGCTGATGCTGGACCTGCATCGAAATTTCGGGGGTGAACCGGTGCCGGTCCCCGTTGAGGTGCGACTTAAACCACACGCCATCATCGTCGATGTGGGCTAGGCGCTCCTTGCCCGCCGCCACCAGGTGATCGGAGCTACCGGCGTCGGCGACGGTCATGGTGATGACCTTTTTGAACCCGGAGCCCAGGCTCATTACTTGGAAGCCACCCGAGTCGGTAAACGTGGGTCCGTCCCAGTTCATGAAGCGACCCAGCCCGCCGGCTTCGTCGAGAATCTCGGGTCCGGGCTGCAAATACAGGTGGTATGCGTTGGCGAGGAGCGCCTGTGCGCCCAGCTTCTTCATGGACTCGGGGAGCACCGCCTTCACCGACGCTTTGGTCCCGACGGCGATGAACGCCGGTGTGCGGATCTGACCGTGTGGGGTGGTGATGGTGCCGGTGCGGCCATACAGTTGTCCGCCTGCGGGGCCGCTCAGCCGCTGATCGACGGTGAACGAGAAGGAAGATTGCTGCGTATCTGTTGGCACCAACCTATTTTGCCAGCAATCAGGACGACGGTTTGCCCGCACGGTCGAGGTCTGAGGTGACCAGCGGGTCGGCGTCCGGATAGAAATCGCGTCGTACTCTTTCCCAGCTGTTCCAGACGCCGTGCAGGGCTCTGGCGCCCAGCGCGTAGGTCGAGGCGATGACCATCGCGGCGGGCTTGTCCCGCACCCCGTCCGCGATCGGCTGTTCGGCCAGAATCAGCAACCCATCACCGTGGTCGGCATACTGCGCCACCGTTAGCCCGAGCTGTCGTTCGGTCCGGAACCACACCCGGCCCGTCAGTTCCTCGCCACCCGGCATCGTCAGCGTGTAGGAGTCGCCGGGTTCACCAACCGACCCGGCGCCGAGCCGGTCAACGGCGGACCGCCCATCGGCGGGGGTACCGGAGAAGAACGCCGTGTGGCGGTCGGTGTTGGGGTGCCGTTCAAGCGCGAAACGCAGCTGTTGGAGGAAGGAAATCCACCCCTCCGTGATGTCTTCGTGCCAGTCCGCGAGGTCGGAACCCGGTTCAGGCTGCCCGCGCTCGACGGTGACGGCCGTCCCGTCCGGGCCGGGCACCACCGTGAAGGTGTCCCCATCCTCAAGCGTCAGCACAAGGTGGTCTGGCGCCTCAGCGACATCGGGGGAGAAGAAGATCAGGCGGATCTCCTCGGCCAGACCATCGTAGTCCCACCCATGCCATTGGGCGATCTTCGCTGGTTCGCGCAGCATCACCCAGACCTGACGGGCGTCAGCGTTTATGTGAACGCGAAGGGGATTTGGGGCATCAGCTGCGGCCGTGCCGGCGGTACCGGGCGAGTGATTCATGGCGACACTCTACTCCCGCAGCGGTTACCCCTCCAGGGGCTTACAGTGCGCGGATCGCGATGAGCTCATTGTGGATCCGCCGGGTAAGTTCCTCAGTAGTCAGCGTCTCGGATCCGCCGTGTGAACGCAGGTGGAACAGCGCTGTCAGCCGCACCACCCGCCAGTCCTTCTCGGCCGCCGCGTCGCCGGCGGTTGCGGCGCGGCCAATTTCAGGATCGTAAAGGTTGGGGGCGTTGAGCTGGCGTTGCCGCACCGTTGCCGCAAGTTTGGCTTTCAGAGGGTCGGTTTCGGCGTCGTCGGCGGTGCGGAGCGACGCCGAGTAGGCCTCCGCGCGAGCGGCGTCGCCGTCGTCGTAAGCCAGATAGGAGGCGAGCGCCAACGCTCCCTCGATCCACTTCCAGCGCCCAAAGTTGCCGTCAAACGGTAGCGGGGTCAGCAGATCGCAGACCCGTTGCGCGTTGGTTGCGTCAGCGAAATCAACCAGCAGGCTCAGCGCGAGGTCATAGACGTCCTGTAGATTGCTCCCCGATTTGACGTTCACGCCGTTTGAGAGCCGCTCGGCGATACCCTGCAGCTGAGCACTCTCCGGGTGTACGGACACCGCGTGGGCAATGACCGCTTCCGGGGTACCGTCCTGGGCGGGGATCGAACCGGTCCCAGCCTCAGCGTCGTCCACAGCAACCTGGACCTGCGAACCGGCAGCGATGCGAAGAGAATCACCGGAGTCGAGGGTCGCGACGACGAGGGCGGGGGTCCCGAAATCGTCATTCTCGATTGTGGTGTCCACCACCTTGGTAGGGTCCTCGCCGGCTGGACCGATGATGTGGTGGCCGGCGGTGACAGCTTCGGCGCTGAGCCTGCGTACCCGTGTCGGTTTCCGGTTCTCACTCATTGGTTAGCGTCCCCACCCTGCATAGGCCAGCGCCTGGCGGAGCAATCCACCGCGCCCACCCGAGAATTCGGATTGAACGCCGGGGCTGAGCGCTTCGTCAGGGGTCATCCAGGACAGCTCCAAAGCGTCCTGGCGGGGCTGGCACTCCCCGGTCACGGGAATGAGGTAGGCGAGGGCGACGGCGTGTTGCCGGTCGTCGGTCATCCCGGTTTCCGACGGAGACGGAAAATACTCCGCGACGGTAAACGGCACTGGGCAGGGCGGCAGCTGGGGGAGAGCGAACGGGCCCAGGTCCTTCTCCAGATGGCGGACCAGCGCAGCGCGGATGGTTTCCCGATACATCACACGTCCGGACACGAACGTCCTGACCATCTCCCCCTGATCGTTGGCCTGCAGCAGCAAGCCAACCTCTGTGACATACCCCAGCGAGTCGCACCGCACCGGGATGGCCTCAACGTAGACCATGGGGAGGCGGCGGCGGGCTTCGTAGAGGTCTTCTTCCGAAAGCCACCCGGGATTGGGGTCAGGGGTACGAACGTTCATACTTTGTTTTATCGCAGACGAGGGCTTGATGGCGGGCGGCGCGCTGCTCTTCGGCCCTTGGCTGAATCGGGGGCGACTGTCAAAGACTCTCCCGACGGGAGCGAAACGCGCAGGAAATGGTCGGCGTCAGCATCGGCTAAGACCGCGTGGAATCCAGCGTTCAGTACCCTGTCGCGGAGGCCGGAAAGGTCACCCGCATACACGAAGCCCACGTCCACGCGCTGGTGTTTGCCTGCTTGGACCGATATCTGTCCCCCGTTTTTGGCTGCGAAGTGGTCCGGAACCGCAGGGAGTGGCCGTGCCCCAATGTCACCCAGCGCTTTCGCCGCCGACGCAGTATCGGGCGTGTGCCAACTGCACGCCACAGACAGGTCCGGGTCGACGCCGGAAAGCGCCGCCCGCTCACCCTGATGGACAGTGAATGCGAATCCGGGGGGTCGTGACGAGGACGACCGTGACGCCGTCGGGCTCGACCATTTCCGCCGCCGTTCCACTCTCGCGGGTGCGGCGGGCAAATACGGTCAGGTCGCCCGCTTCGAAGCCGATGACGCCGAGTCCCTCCGCGGCTTCGCGGAGGGCAATCCGGCCGCCCCCTGCGTCGAAAAGGCTTTGGTCAGCATTCCCTTCCGCCCGCAGCAGGCCGAGGGCACGGAAAAGGGAAGCCATCTGCTCGGTGTCGGTGGTGAGCAGGGTAGGACGCGCCCGCAGCATGAGGTTTCCTCCAGAATTCTGGGTCGGGGAGTTCGCCGAAGCATAGGGGATTACAGTAGCCCCATGAAGGCCGAACTGCTCGAACTGCTGGTCGCCGATGCTCCGGCCTGGCGAGGATGGCTTGGCGCCAACCACTCCACCTCGCCCGGGGTCTGGCTGATTCTGCACAAGAAGGGCGGGTCGGTCACCGACCTGACCTACCAGGCAGCGTTGGATGAGGCTCTTTGCGTTGGTTGGATCGACGGGCAGGTCCGACGGCGGCATGCCGGAAGCACCTTCCAGCGGTTCACCCCGCGCGGGCCTCGCAGCATCTGGTCATTGCGCAACATCGGCCACATTGACCGGTTGACCGCGGAGGGACGGATGACCCAGGCAGGGCATGACGCCGTCGCCGCCGCGAAAGCCGACGGCCGGTGGGAGCGGGCCTATGCAGGACCGGCGACGGCTGAGGTTCCCGCTGACCTGGCCGCCGCCATCGCCGCCGACCCCGCGGCGCTGGCCATGTTCGGGGTCCTCTCCTCCCAGAATAGGTACGCGTTAATCTTTAGGTTGGGACAACTCAAAACCGAGGCCGCACGGGAACGAAATATCGCCAAATTCGTGGCGATGCTTGCCCGCCACGAAACGCCGTACCCCCAACGCAAACGCCCCTGATCTGCCCCGAACCCATTAGGTCATATTTGTGTGACTAATTAGGGCTCATTCCCGTGTAAGGTAATCCTTACCCGCACTAATTTTGATCACCCTCGGAGGCATCCCGCATGACCAATAAATTTGCTGCCCTCGCTGCCGGCGCCACCCTCTTCGCCCTAGTGGGCTGCGGGGCGACAGGTGAGCCCACAGAGCAGAGCAGTTCAGGACCCGCCGCGGAGCTGGAAAGCGATGATGCGTTGACCCTTTATTCCGGCCGGGATGAGGAACTGATCCAGCCGCTGATCGACATGTTCGAGGAAACCAGTGGCGTGGCAGTAGATGTCAGGTATGGCAACACCGCTGAGTTGGGTGCCTTGTTGCTCGAAGAAGGGGAGCAGACACCCGCCCAGGTCTTCCTGTCCCAGGACGCTGGAGCGCTGGGCGCCCTCGGTGGCGCCGGTCTGTTCGCCACCCTCCCCGAGGATCTCACGTCAGGCGTCCCCGCCGGTTTCACCTCCATCGATGACAGCTGGGTAGGGGTCACCGGCCGCGCCCGGGTCATTGTGTACGACGGCGAGGAGCTCGCCGCCGATGAGGTGCCCGTCACGGTTGACGAGCTCACCACCCCCGAGTGGGCTGGCCGGGTGGGCGTTGCCCCCTCGAATGCCAGCTTCCAGGCCTTCATCACCGCATACCGCGTGTTGAAGGGTGAAGAAGCAGCCGATGAGTGGGTGGCGGCACTGGCCGCCAACGATCCCCAGATCTTTGAGAACAACGGGGCTGTGCTGACCGCTGTGAATGAAGGAATTGTCGACACCGGATTAATCAACCACTATTACTGGTTCGGACAGGCGGCGGAAATCGGCGAAGAGAACATGCGCGCCGAGCTGTCTTTCCCCGAGGCTGGTGACCCGGGATCAATCGTGAATGTCACCGGAGCGGGGATTCTCTCCGGCGCCGCTCAGGACGCTGATGCCCTGGAGTTCGTCGAGTTCCTTGTCTCGGCCGATGCGCAGCAGTACTTTGTCGAGGAAACGTTCGAGTATCCCCTTGCGGAAGGCGTTGAGGCGCAGGAAGGCCTGCCGGCTTTGGACTCGCTGGTCAACCCGGATCTGGACCTGTCCGACCTCGATTCACTTGAGACTACCCAGGAACTGCTCAGCAAGCATGGGCTGATCTGACTTTACAGAGCGGACGACACCCGATGAGCATGATCCGCGTGAGGCGTGTCGGCACCGCGCCGGCGCGACTTCCGCGCGCGCCTCGGGTCAGACCCCCCGGGTGGCTGGTGGTGCTGGCCATCCTGTGCGCCTCGATCGCTGCCATCCCATTGGGGTACCTCGTTGCGCGGACCGCAGACGCCGGATTCACCGAACTCGCCGATACTCTTCTGCGGGCGAAGGTGGTGCAGCTGGCACTGAACTCGGTGCTACTGGCCGCGGCAGTTACTGGTTCCTGCCTGGTGCTGGGTACGGCGTCGGCATGGGCGCTGACCCGGGTCCGCCTCCCCGCGGCCCGGGCGATGCTGTTGATATCGGCGCTGCCACTCGCCGTGCCTTCCTATCTCGCGGCTTATGGTTGGCTGGTCTGGCTGCCGACCCTCGATGGATTCTTTGCGAGCTGGCTGATCATGACGGCAGTCTGCACCCCCTACGTAACGTTGCCGGTCGTTGCCGCCCTCCGCGGCGCGTCGGGCGACCTGGAGGCGGTGGCCCGGACCCTGGGCTGTGGGCCGTGGGGGGCCTTCCGCTCCGCAACCTGGCCACGAGTAAGGCCCGCGGCTGTGGCTGGCGCGCTCCTCGTTGCCTTGTATACGCTGTCCGACTTCGGCCTGGTGGCAATGTTGCGGTTTCAAACCCTGACCTGGGGCATCAATTCGGCCTACGGTTCCAGCTTTGACCGTAACCAGGCCGCCCTGTTGGCTCTTGTGCTTGTGGTCCTGGCGCTGACCGTGGTTGCCGGCGAGAAGCGGTTCCGCGGGCAAGTCAACCAGGGCACCGCCCGCGGCCGGATGCCTCTGATCCCGGCCGGGCGGTGGATCACCGTCGTATTCGCTCTGGTGCTCAGCGCGCCCGTGGTCGCCGTCGTCGTCCCCGTCAGTGGGCTCACCAGCCGCCTGCTGGAAGCCGAAACCCTGCGGGAAATCGACCTTGCGCGTCTCGGCGAAGCAGTCGGAACCACCCTGGGCCTCGCCCTTGCTGGCGCGCTCGCGGCCTTGGTGCTGGCTCTCCCCATTGCCGTCCTGGCCGCACGGTACCGGGGCCGGCTGGTAGCCGCGGTGGAAGCAGTAGGGTTCCTCGGCCACGCGCTGCCCGGCATTGTGGTGGGCCTCGCGCTGGTGTTCTTCGCGCTGGCGGCGGTCCCTGCGCTCTACCAGACGGTTGTGGTGCTCATCTTCGGGTACGCAGTACTGTTCATGCCGAAGGCGATCGGCACGATGCGCAGTGGCATTGCGGCGGTTCCGGGGAACCTGGTTGACGTGTCGCGGATGCTGGGACTGTCGCCACTGCAGTCGTGGTGTCGGGTGACCGCCCGGTTGGCACTCCCCGGCATTGGGGTCAGCGCGCTACTGGTGGCCATCGCCGTCATGAAAGAATTACCTGCGACGCTGCTGCTGAGCCCCACCGGCACGTACACCCTCGCCACTGAGTTGTGGTCACGGACCACAGTGTTCGAATTTGGGGCTGCCGCACCCTACGCGGCAACCCTGGTGCTGCTGGCCGCCGTCCCGGCGGTGGTGCTCTCCGGGTTCCGAGGCGTCGCGAAGGAGGATCTGTGAGTTGGGTAGTCATTGACGGGTTACGCGTCGCCTATGGCGACACAACTGTGCTCGACGGGGTCCACCTGGAGATCCCCCGGGGCGCCCTCACCGCTGTGCTCGGTCCGAGCGGTTGCGGCAAAACCACCCTGCTGCGCGCCATCGCCGGGCTGCTCCCTGTGGCCGGCGGCACCATCAGCGTGGGCGACAATCTCCTCTCCTCGCCCGCTGTTCGGCTAGCCCCAGAAAAGCGCGGTGTCGGCTGGGTGCCCCAGGACGCGTCGCTCTTCCCCCATCTATCGGTTGGGGACAACATTGGTTTCGGACTTAAACGCAACGCGGACCGGGCTGGACGGATCGCAGACCTGGCCGCGCTCGTCGGCCTTGGAGAGTTGGTGGACCGCGCACCGTCCCAGCTGTCCGGCGGCCAGGCCCAGCGCGTGGCACTGGCCCGGTCACTCGCGCCCCGGCCGGATCTGGTGCTTCTCGATGAGCCGTTCGCTGCACTTGACCCCCAACTACGGTCGACGCTGCGCCGTGAAGTCGCCGAACTGTTGCACGGACAAAGCAACACCAGCCTCCTGGTCACCCACGACCAGGAAGAAGCGCTGTCCCTGGCCGACTACGTAGCGGTGATGCGGGACGGTCAAATCCTGCAGTGGGGCACCCCTCGAGAGGTTTACGACCGACCGGTCAGCCGGTGGGTCGCAGCGTTTGTCGGTGACACAGTGGAAGTGGACGGTTACTGGTCCGGCGGACTGGTGGAGTGCGGCCTCGGCCTGGTGGAGGCCGAAATGGTTGACGGCAGCGAACCGAAGGACGGCTCACCGGTATGCGTGATGCTGCGGCCGGAATGGCTACACCTGCAGGGCGGTGGAACCGAAGCAACCGTCACTTCCGTGTCCTATGCCGGCCACGACGCCCTGGTCAGTGTTGAACTGCCCACCGGGTTGACCGTCCGAGCCAGGATGGCCGCCCCCGACCTGCCGAACCGCGGCGACACGGTATCGCTGGGCATCAGCCACCGGGCGCTCGCCTACCCGGGTGTCTCCCCCTCACCTGTTTCTCCGGCGATCACGCGGTAGGCAGCTTCCAGGATCATCCACGCCTGCAACTGTGTGGACAGTTCGGCGCCGCCCGCGAGCGCGTCGTCCCCGGTTCGTGTCGGGAACGCCAGCACCGCGGTGCCGGGACGGCGTCGTCGGCCACGGTCGACGGATGCGGGCACCTCGGTGCGCCCCGACCACAACGAGGTTGCCGTCGTCCTGACCAGGGCTGCGGCGGTGCGCCGAACGGTGACCGGCAGCGAGGGATCCAGCGCTGCGAGGCTGAGGTAGCGGGCCAGGATCCCAGTGAACAGACCGCCGTCGCCACCCCCATGCGTGATCAGGACCCCGTCCAGGGCCAGGTGTTTCCCGACGGCGATGATTAGGTCAGCGGCGGCGGCCAGGTTGGCGTCCCCACCCAACTCAAGGAGGGCGCCGAGGACCGGCCCCTGATTGTAGGTGTACACGGTCGGGACCAGCAGTTCGCCGCCTGCCGTGAGCCGGATGCCATCCTGGTATAGGCCCGTCTGTTGGTCCCTGAGCCGGTGCCCCAGCCAATCCACCAACTCCTGCGCCCGGACAGGATCGCCCCGCCGGGCGAAGAACAGGGCCGCGGGACCGGTGGCCGGGGTGTTCTTGAAGTCGCGGTCGGTATTCCAGTACAGCCCGCCACCCGCGTCCGGCGTGTGCGCCGACAGGAGCGCCCGTTCCAGAGCCGAAATCGCGTGTCCGCCGTCCTGTCCGATGAGCGGTAGCCGGTCCACTGCCAGGGCCAGCCAGGCCATGTCGTCATAATAGGAGTTTCTCCAGCGCAGTCCGTTGCGCAGCAGGATCCCGCGCAGTAGACGCCGGGCCGTTAGCGCGGACACCGGGTGCCCCACCTCACGCCGTTCCGATTCCCGTAGTGCTGCGTCCACCAGCGCATCGAGGTAGTGGGCCTGCCACCAGTAGTGCCAGGCAGGGTCCGGGCGCCCACGGGGACACCGCACAGCCCCTAGATGAGTTCCTGGCAGCCCGAAGAGGCGGTACCCGAAGCGGGATCGGACGGACTCCGCAGCGGCCTCGGCCCGCAGTCCCGCCGCACGGAGCTGGAGTTCCTCCCCCGAAGTGAGCATAAATCCACCTTAACCGGATACCGCGCGAATGGTATTGAGCAATCTGCCAACCACCGTGCCCGCCGGGTGCAGTATGGGCTGCGTCACAGTAGTGTTTGGTGGGCATCAGGTTACGCCCGAGCCCGCCTGACCGACAGATCGCCCAACGGCATCGAAGCCCAAGGAGACTCCATGGACATCAGCAACACTGTGGCACTGGTCACCGGGGGAGCCTCGGGTCTGGGCCAGGCCACCGCGAGGAAACTGTACGACGACGGCGCCACGGTGGTCCTGGTGGACCTGCCGCAATCCACCGGCGCCGAACGTGCCGCCGAACTCGGCGACCGCGCCGTCTTTGCCCCGGCAGACGTCACGGACCCCGCCCAGGTGCAGGCCGCCGTCGACGCCGCCGTGGCGCTGGGCCCGCTGCGCACCGTGGTCAACTGTGCGGGGATCGCCACGCCGGGCAAGGTCCTCGGACGCGACGGGGTGCTTCCGTTGGAGCAATTCGCGAGGGTCATCAAGATCAACCTGATCGGAACTTTCAACGTGATCCGGCTGTCCGCGGAAGCGATGGCGGCCACCGAACCCGTCTCCCCACCGAACGGTTCACCTGAACGGGGGGTGATCGTGAACACCGCCTCGGTGGCAGCGTTCGACGGGCAGATCGGTCAGCCCGCCTATGCCGCCTCCAAGGGTGCTGTCGCGGCGATGACCCTGCCCATCGCGCGGGAACTCGCCCGCTCGCTGATCCGGGTGGTCACCATCGCGCCAGGAATCTTCGAAACCCCGATGATGGCCGGGCTGCCGCAGGAGGCACAGGACTCTTTGGGCGCCCAGGTTCCCCATCCGTCCCGGCTCGGCAAACCCGCCGAATTCGCAGCCCTGGTCTCCCACATTGTGCAGAACCAGATGCTCAACGGCGAAACGATCCGCCTCGACGGTGCCATCCGCATGGCACCGAAATAGCTGTTACCGCAGCTTTGGAAAGGAACAGCTCAATGGAGAGCACCCTCCCCTCAGCCGATTTCATGGGCTTCGAGTCCCTGCTCAGTGCCGCCGAGCGCGCGAAGCTCGACGACGTCCGCGACTTCCTCGTTAAGGAGGTGGCGCCGTCGGCCGAGGACTGGTGGAACAGCGCGGAGTTTCCCATCGAGGTACTCCCCAGACTCGCCGCGCTGAACCTGAGCACCCCGGTGCAGCAGGGGTACAGCTACCTGTTCAGCGGCATGGTGATCGCTGAAATGACGCGAGTCGATACGTCGCTTGCCACCTTTTTCATGGTGCATCACGACCTCTTCGTTGAGGCGCTGCACGAGTTCGGTTCCGAAAACCAGAAAGCCAGGTTGTTGCAGGATGCCATGGACCTCCGGATTACCGGGGCGTTCGCGCTTACCGAGCCGCTCCACGGCTCCGATGTGGCCGGGGGCCTCTCGACCACCGCAACGCGTGACGGCAACACCTGGGTCCTGAACGGTGCCAAACGCTGGATCGGCAACGGCACCTTCTGCGACTACATGCTGCTCTGGGCGAGGGACACCGCTGATGGGAGCATCAGGGGCTTCATTCTCGACGCGACACTCCACGGCGTAACCCGAACGCGGATCGAGAACAAGATTGCCTTGCGTACCGTCCAGAACGCCGACGTGCTGTTGGACAACGTCCGGGTGCCCGAAGCGGACCGGTTTGCGGGTATCAGCACCTTTGCCGACACCCGCCGGTTGCTGCGCGGCTCGCGGATCCTGGTTGGTTGGCAGGCGGTGGGCCAGCAGTTCGCCGCCTTCGACGTCGCCCGCCAGTACGCTGTGGACCGACACCAGTTCGGCCGGCCCATCGGCGGGTTCCAGCTGGTGCAGGAGCAGTTGGTGCGCATGCTCGGCAACACGACCGCCAGCCTGGCCATGATGGCCAGGGTGGCGCAACTACAGGCGGACGGCGGCGGAGACATGCCCCAGGCGGCGCTCGCCAAGGCCTACACGACGGCCCGGATGCGTGAGACCGTCGCCCTGGGACGCGGAATCCTCGGGGGCAACGGGATTACCACCGACTTCCGGATGGCCAAGATCTTCGCCGACGCTGAAGCGATCTACACCTATGAGGGATCCTACGAGATCAACACGCTCATTGTGGGGCGGGCCATCACCGGGCTGTCGGCGATCAACTAAGTCCCCCCAGGGTTTCCCCTTGTACTACCGCCTGCCGTCTGTCGCCTGCCAGCTACTGTCTGCCGACGGGGAGCCGGGTATATCGTGGGGTTTTACGCCTTCGAGATTGGAGCACCATGCCCATCCCCGTCACAGACTTCGCCCACGTTCGACTGACCGTGACCGACATTGACCGGTCCCGCGCGTTCTACGAAGCAGTCTTCGGCTTTGACATCGCGTTCGAGGCTCCGCCCGCTGACGCGGACCAGGAGACCAAGGACCAGTTGGGGTTCCTGTTCGGCGGCGTGATCTACAGCTTCGGGGGCGGCCTGCTGGGTCTACGCCCGGTTGCAACGGCGGGCGACCGGTACGACGAGGACCGTTGCGGGCTCGACCACCTCAGCTTTGCCGTCGCTTCGCGAAGCGAGCTGGATGCTTCGGCTACCCTACTTGATGATCTTGGCGTTGAGCATAGTGGGGTCAAGGATATCGGTGCTGGGTTCATCCTTGAGTTCAGGGACCCGGACAACGCGGCCCTCGAACTGTTCGCCCCGGCAGTCTGAGCGGAACGGCTCACACCGGGAACCCTTGATGGCAGACTTATCCCATGCCGTCATTCCGTGCCCAGCTCGACATTCGGGGTCTGCTCCCGGGGCACGCGCCGGAGGCCGTCATGGACTCAGCACACGCAGCCCTCAGTGCAGCCCATTTGGTGGAGGCGAAGCAGCTTGATGTCGTTGCCGGAACACCGCGGATCACCCTCCGGTTCCTTGTCGAGGAGACCGATTACGAGGCCGGTGCCCGGCAGGCCGTCCGGGCGGCGGTGAACATGCGACACGCGGTGGAGCGGGTAGCTACGGTCGGGCCTCTACGGGTTCTCCGTCGTCGTAGAAATCGATGGGAGCGACTGTAGCCATCTGCCGTGCGCGCAGCGCTCGGCGGTATGCATGATCCACCCGGTGCCGCCTCGATCCGGCGGAGATGATGAGCAGAAAGGCGCTCAGCCCGGCGGCGAATGCGACCGGCGTTGACTGTGGATCACCGAACAACCGCACTGGAACCATGCACGCCAACCCCCAGACCACAGCCACAGCGACCGCGATCCGGCCACGGTCGGTCATGCACAGGGCCATCGCGGCCAGGGTGAGCAGGACCACCCCGATGAGTGCCCAACGCTGGGCGCCCCATCCCAGCCAGTCGACACCCTGAGTAGTCAGCACCGCCGCGATCTGCACGGCGGCGGTGACTCCCGTCCAGCCCAAAAACAGGCCGAGCGGGACATCAACCAGGGCGCCCTCACGACGAGTCTGGGCTGGGTAATGGTTCAGCCAGCGCAGGGAGCCCACCAGGATGGCCAGTAGTAGTACGATCATCGCCAGGCTTGTAGTGGGTCGATTCTGTTGAACGGCCAGGACCCAGGCCGCTGTCACCAGCACCGATGCGGCAACTATCCAGCCGAGTCCGCGATGGCGGGGGCTTCGCCGCTGGGACGGGAACCATTGGTGCGCCGCGTACGCTACCAGGCCGACGCCGATAACCAGCCACAGATAATGCGCGGGTGCTGCCGGGGAGATCAGGGTTGTCCCGGAGTCAAATGTCTTGAGGGGGGCCTCCCGAATATCCGGTCCACCGAAGGCGCCAGCGCTGCTCACTACGCCCAGACCGGCGCCCATCACGACGATGGTCACAGTAATCCGTCGGACCAGATCCAGGTCCCAGGAGCCGATGCCTCCCACGACCGGGGTGTCGCCGTGCCCTCCTCGGCGGGTGGCAGCCCGGGAGGCGCTAGTCCGGTCCCGCGCTAGTGAAGGAGAGCGAACGGCGTCGGCTGCTGTGGTCACTGCTCCGGTTATCGCCGGTGCCGTTGCATTGGCGGCTGGCGCTTGGGTCATGCTGCTGGCGGGTCGTCCTGCCCGGAGCCGGGCCAGTGCCGGTGACATCGAGCCCGGTGCGGGCTCCTCAGCCGCTGCGCGAGGTGGCGGGGATTCCGGCGTTACGGCCGCCAGATTAGTCGGGTTGTCCGGCAGCCGGGGGACGGGCTGAATCGGGGTGCTCATCAGTGGTTCTCACCTTCCGGCGTTGCTTGAGCGCGAGGAACGCAGTAATTACAAGTCCCACCAGAGTACCTATACCCATTCCGAGCAGGGCACTAACCCACAGCGGAAACCCTGTGGTGATGTCGGTGATGTAGCCCAACATGACCAGCCAGGACGACCACAGGATGCCCCCGACGACGGCGCAGGCGAGGAACGGCCGGAGAGGAAGGTTGGCAATACCGGCCGCTGCGACACCCGCCGACCGCCCGGCCGGGAGGAACCTCAGGGCGATTAGCCCGGCATAGGTAGGAGACTTCCCTGCCTTTTCGACCGCGGTACGGATACCGCGGTGGATTCCGCGACCCCACCGGAACCTGTCCAGCCACGAGGTCAGCCGGTTGCGGAACAGCAGGTACAGGATGATGTCACCCAGCCAGCTCCCCAGGGTTGCGACCAGGAGTGCCACCGGCAGGAGCAGGGTGCCCTCGGAGGCCATGGTGCCCGAGGCAATCACCAGAAACTCGGAGGGCACGGCAGGAATGAACACGTCGACGACGACGACGACGAAGGTCAGGGGATGGAACAGCGGCGACCATGCTCCGAGATCGGTGAGATCCACCATTCCAATCTACAGGTGACCGGCGGGATGCGGTCCAGGGCAGCAAAACCGGCTAGGCGAAATCCTGGAGCTGCAGCCGGCTGTCAAAACGCCGGGCGAGGCCGCTGAGGGGGTCGGTGAACGCGATGCTTTTCGCAAGCAACTGGAGCGGTTTGGTGTAGTCGTCAGGCGCCTGGGGGTGCAGCACGGGGTAAAACGGATCATTGACGATGCCCAGGCCCAGCCGGGCCATGTGCAGGCGAAGCTGATGGGTCTTGCCGGTATGCGGGATCAGCCGGTAGCGGCCGCGCCCGTTCCGCTCCTCCGCCAGGTGCACGAGTGTTTCCGTGTTGGGTTCGCCCTCTACCTCCTGAGCGAGCAGGTAGGTGCGGCTCTTCACGATGCGGCTGCGCACCACGCGTGGATGGTCCAGCAGGTCCAGGGTGGGATCAACCGGGGCGGCCGCCTCGTACTCCTTGGAGATGAGCCGGTTCTCGAACAAAAGCTGATAAGCCCCGCGTGTGGCCGGGTTGGTGGAGAACAGCAGGATTCCGGCGGTCAGCCGGTCCAGACGGTGCATCGGGATCAGATCGGGGAGGTCCAGCTGGACCCGCAGCCTGACCAACGCAGACTCGGCCACGTAGCGGCCGCCCGGCGTGGTGGGCAAGAAATGCGGTTTGTCCACAACCAGCAGGTTGTCATCCTGGTGCAGGATTCCCACCTCTACCGGGAGACGTTTCTCGACCGGCAGCTCCCGGTAATACCAGACGAAAGTGTGTTCGGTGAGGGGGGTCGCGCGGGTCAGCCGCTCGCCGTTCAACGCGACCACCTCACCCCGGTCGAAGCGGGCGGCGATCCCTTCAGGATCGACGTGGTCCCAGCGGTCCAGGATGTAGTCGAGCGCGGTTCCCCAGGGACCCTCGGCGGGCAGCCGCAACCGGGTGGCGTTGACGCCGTCGCGGACGGGAAGGGGGGATTGCATCACCCATCAACTGTACGCGCCCGCGCCCTCAGCACCGGCGGCTAACCGCAGCCCACAATCCGGTACAGCGACGCGTCACCTTCCCGGTCCGCGAGCTCAAAGCCTGCCCCGGGTGAGAGGTCATTGAGACCGGAGAAGATTGGCGCCGTCCCGCCGTGGACCGAAGCCGTCCCGAAATCCAGGACAAAGGCCGTGTTGGTGCTCCGCACGGCGTCGCAGACTGCCGGGTTCTGCCTCATCTTGTCCAGCTCGTCGAAGATAAGCCTGGCTTCCGGGCTCACCGGGCTGGTGCCAGCAGGCAGCAGGGCCTTCCTCCCGGCAAAGGCATACGACATTGAAGCACCAGTCAACGGCTGGCCCGCGACCACCGCGTCGGCGGGCACGACGTCCGGCAGCCGCTGCAGGAGCGCCAGCTCGTCCACGGTCAGCAGCCGCGAGTCATCGGTATACCGGTAGTGGAAGGCGGCCTCGCTCACCGCCCGTTGGACGGCAAACAGCGGTGCCGCGGCCAGGCCAATCACCACCAGAACCGCTGTCACCGCTGGCACGAACCAGCCTGGCTCGGGCGTGCTGCGGGTCGCACGGGCATGTTGGAGGCCCCGGATCGCTGAACTGGTCAGCGCCACGCCGCCGATGCTTGCCACCAGGAGTCCCGCGGGGGCGAGCATCGCGCTGATCCTGAAATAGTCGTTGTACCAGGGCCCCGCGACGATCCACCGCAGGGCGGGCTCCTCCTGCCAGCTGCCGAGAACAAACAGTGCGCCCGCCACCAGATACATGACGATGACCCACCGGTGGCTGCGCTGATACAGCACGACGGCGGCCCCCACCGCGGTGAATATCATTGCCAGCAGGGCCACCGGCCGACCCAGAGGGCCGTGGAGCAGGACCTCGGAGATTGCTCCGACGGCGTCACCCGCCTGGGCCCAGTTATCTGAGCTGCTTTCCGCGGGACGGACGATCATCCACAGCACAGTCGAGAACACCACAAACGCGGCTGCGCCAGCGACGGCCGTCAGCCGGCGTCGACCGCTATTTGCACGGGCGGTGCGAGCCGCCACCGAGAGTACAGCTGGCGCCGACAGGGCCAGAAGCCCCAGCAGCGACGACGGGTGGGCCAGCAACAGGCCGGGCAGGAGCCCCACCAGGAGCAGCACGCTCCCGAAGCGTCTCAGCTGCACCTCAGTGCCAGCGCCCACCAGCTGAATGACCAGCCCGAGGGCTGCGGGGAGGATGGCGATGGACAGCATGAACGGGTACACCACACCGAACTCCAACAACAGGTACGGGAAAGAGCTGTAGGCGGTGGAGAGGACACCGGCGACCAGGAGGGGAAGGGCGCGCTCACCGGTCAGCCGGCTGACCAGGAAGAGGCAGCCCACGCTCCAGATCCCGGTGATCAGCACCAGGTTGGTCACGTTGATGGCTGCAGCAAAAGGGACACCTGAGGTGGCGATGACCAGGGAAACGACTGCGTGCCAGCCGGCCGGATAGAACGTTCCATCCCTGGTTCCGAGGTAGCCGAGGGTCAACGACGAGGAATTGGAGGTCTCGGCGATGTAGCGAAGCGCGTTGAGATGGAAGATGTTGTCGTGGGACTGGGCAATGTTTTCGGGACCCCCGAACATCCAAAACATCCACGCCGCCACCGGTACCGCAGCAACCGCCCAGGCGATGAGCACGGTCCTGGTACGGACCTGCGGTTCGGCACCTCCCGCGGTGCTGGCGTGGATCAATTGCCCGACGCTGCGGCGCAGCAGCCACAACGCGCCTGCCACCACCAGGGTGACGCCCAGCACCGGCAGCAGCGACCAGTCGACTCCGGCGAAGGCGGCAACCTCAGCCGCCACCACCACCGCCGTGATGCTGAACGGCCCCGCCAGAGCCAGCAGCGTGAGCCGCCGCAGTCCCAACGCAGCACCCCAGGCCAGACCTGGACCGAAGACCACCGTCAAGGCAACAACAAACGCGGGAAGGGTCGCTGCCCAGCTCATAGGTCCTTTCGGATGGTGGCGAAGATGCTCATTCGGACGCCGCCGGACTGGCCGGCTGGCAATACGGACAGTAGTACAGGTCCCGCAGTTCCAGTTCGTTGTCCCCGAGCTGTTCCAGCGTCACCTTGGTACCGCACCGCAGGCAGCCCCGATGCTCCCGGCCGTAAACCCACAGTGTGTCACCCCTCAGGTTGCCGGTGGTGGCACGGGTGGACCGTGCCTTATTCGCCTCGAGGAGTTTTTTGGCCAGGGCCACCATACGCGGCAGGTCACGAACACCGGCGACCGGAGTCAACGGGTGCACCCCGGCAAGGAAACACAACTCACATCGATACACGTTTCCAATCCCAGCAAGGTTCCGCTGGTCCAGCAGGGCCAACCCGATCGGCCGGTCCGGCTGCGACAGCAAACGGCGTAGTACCTCATCGGGGTCCCAATCCGGTCCGAGGAGGTCGGGACCCAAATAACCGACCGCCTCGTCCTCAGTGGACCGGGCGAGGACTCTCAGGAATCCCAGTTCGAATCCCACTGCCGTGGACTCGGCGGTCTCAAGAATGCAGCGTGCCTTGAACGCCGGGCGGCGCCATTTCGCTCCTCTGGCGTAGATATGCCACAAGCCTTCCATTTTCAGGTGCGAATGGATGGTGAACCCGTCATCGTCGCCCACCCGAATCAGCAGGTGCTTTCCTCGGGCGACCACGTTCTGTATCGTCTCGCCGGTGAAGTCGACGGTGGCGAACCGGGGAACCCGAATGTCGCAGCGGGTCAGCGTGCGGCCAGCCAGGGCAGCGTTCAGTTCGCGGGCTGCCCGCCAGACGGTATCCCCCTCAGGCACGGATCCTCAGCCCCCGCGGGGTGGAATAGAACCCCGCGGCGGTCAACGCGCGTCCCGCCTCGGAGTCCAGGACCGGCTCGCCGTTGACCTTTTCAATGGCCATCTTCTCCGCCGCACCCCGGCGGATCACCGCGACCAGCGCACCAGCTGCCGCGTGCAGGGCCGCCGAGTCCCCGGTGAAAGCCAGCACCGTCTTGCCGCCGCGCTCCACATAAAGGGCGAGTTTGCCGTCCTGCAGGATCACGAGGGCGCCGGCTTTTCGGCCCGGACGGTGCCCGCCGTCGGACGTGGGCCACGCGAGGGCGGCCCCATAGGGATTAGCCGGGTCGGTCGCGGCGAGGGCAATTGAGGAACGCACGACGTCGGGATCCTCACCCGGCCGACGCTCCTGCTGGGCATCGGCCCCGAACGAGCGCAGCCGATCGACCGTGGCGGGGACAGCGAACTGGGCAGCGCCGAGACGCTCGATGAAGTAGCCGCGCCGGCACCGGCCCATTTCCTCAAGGCGGGCCAGCACCTTGTACTGCAGGCCGAAGCCACCGGGGGTGCCTTCGCTCCCGACAGACCCGCGAGTGACAACTCCGTACCGGTCCAGCAGCAGTTCGGCTGTGGCGTGGGCGTGGACTGTGGTTTCCGCCTCGACCGGTGGCAGGACGGTCCACCGGCCGGCGGCCATGGGCGGGGTGCTGCGCTGGTAGCCGCGGACGCCGTCGTCCTTACCGGACACACGCAGGGAGGATCCGGTCAGCGACGCCCCCGGTGCGCGCCCCAGCCGCCCGACCCGCGACGACCGGGCCCGCGGCGGGGCGGCGCGTTGCTTGTGGGCGGTCTTGCCGCCGGCGAGCAGGCTGCGCACCGGCGTGAACGTGTCATTGCTGATCCGGCCAGCCCACACCAGTTCCCACAGGGCGTTGACCACCTCGGTGTCGTTGGGTGGCGCCGCGGAGTCCAGGGATTCGGCGAGCTGCCTGAAGAAGTAGGCACCTCCCCGGCCCAGGAGGTCCAGGAGGTTCAGCTGCAGGGCAGAGGGTTCAAACACCGGGTCCGGCCGAAGGGTGAGCGGTGCGTTCTCGGCCAGGTGCAGGGCGATCCACCCGTCGTTTCCCGGCAGGGAGCCAGCTCCAGACCACACCACCTCGCCGGTGGCGGTGAGCTCGTCGAGCATCGCAGGCGTGTAGTTCCCTATCCGGGAGCCGAGGATCAGGGGCTCCCATGCCGAGGCCGGAATGGGCACTCCCGACAGCTGGTCCACTACGGTGGCCACCCCGTCCAGCCCGCGCAGGCCGGAACCGACGTGCTGCCAGGACGGCAGGAACCTGCCGTACGCGGCGGGATCCACCGGTTCCACTTCCTGTCGCAGCGCGGCCAGGGACCGGCGCCGCAGCCTGCGTAGCACCTCGACGTCACACCATTCGCTGGGTGCTGCAGTGTGGCCGATGGTTTCAGGCGTGCTTTCGGGGAGGGAAGCAACAGGGCGGAACTCGCCCTCGACCACCCGGCCGTCGGCGGCCAGCCGCTGCAGGGCCGTCAACACCACAGCAACGCCGAGGCCGAGCCGCTGTGCCGTTTCGGCTGCGGTGAACGGACCGTGGGTGCGGGCGTAGCGGCCCACCAGATCGCCCAGGGGATCCGCGACGGGCTCGATGAAGGCCAACGGGATGCCCATCGGGAGTGGAACGCCCAGCGCATCACGCAACCGGGCGGCGTCTTCGACGGCCGACCAGCGTTCCTCGCCGGCAATAAAGACTTGCAGCGCCCGATTGGCCTGGGTGAGGTGCGTGAGGAGCGGCCCCACATCGTCGATCGTAGGGGCGTCGCCGGCCTCCTCGGCGGTCTGGAAGCGGTCGGCGACCTCCTGGGTGGTAAGTGGGCCGAGGAGGCGCAGCAGGTCCGCGACGCCTTCGAGGCCGCGGACGGTCCGGTCCGGTGCGAGCCGCTGTAGCTCGCTTTCGGTGGTGGTGATGACCTGCGGATCCAGCAGTTCACGCAACTCCGCACGTCCCAGGAGTTCGTTGAGGAGGGTCGGGTCGAGGGAGAGGGCCGCGGCGCGGCGTTCGGCGAGCGGTGAATCGCCCTCGTAGAGGAAAGAGGCTACGTAGCCGAACAGCATGGAGCGGGCAAACGGCGACGGCTGCGAGGTTGTCGTCTCGACGATCCGCAGCTCCCGGCGCTCGATGCTGGCCGCGATGTCCTTCAGGGCGGGCAGGTCGTAGACGTCCTGCAGACATTCGCGGACCGTTTCGAGCACGATCGGGAACGTGGGGTATTTCCGGGCGACGTCGAGCAGTTGCGCGGAACGCTGGCGTTGCTGCCAGAGCGGGGAGCGCTTACCGGGATTCTGGCGGGGCAGAAGGAGAGCGCGTGCAGCGCACTCGCGGAACCGTGAGGCGAACAGCGCCGAGCCGCCCACCTCGGTGGTGACAATACCGTCTAGTTCCTCGGCGTCGAACAGGAACAGGTCAGCCCCGGGCGGTTCGTCGTCCATCAGCGGCACCCGCAGCACGATGCCGTCGTCTGAGGCCATCGCCGAGCCGTCCATGCCGTACCGCTGCTCAAGGCGGGCCCCGACGGCGAGTGCCCAGGGGGCGTGCACAGGCATGCCAAACGGGCTGTGCAGAATGACGCGCCAGTCGCCAAGCTCGTCGTGGAACCGTTCGACCACCAGGGTGCGATCGTTGGGGACAATTTCGGTGGCTGCCCGCTGTTCGGCGAGGTAGGTCAGCAGGTTGCCCGCCGCCCAGTCGTCGAGCCCGATCGCCTTGCACCGGGCCTGCGCGTCTTCGGGGGTGGCGATAGAGGTCTCGCGGACAAACGCACCGACGGCGCGGCCCAGCTCCACCGGCCGACCCAGAGAGTCACCTTTCCAGAAGGGCAACCGTCCGGGCTGTCCGAACGCCGGGGACACGAGCACCCGGTCGTGGGTGATGTCCTCGATCCGCCAGCTGGTGGCGCCCAGAGCGAACACGTCCCCCACCCGTGACTCGTAGACCATCTCCTCGTCGAGTTCACCCACCCGGCGCCCGCCCTGTTTGCCCCCGGTGCCGGGTTCGGCCGAACCCACCAGGAAGACGCCGAAGAGCCCCCGGTCTGGGATGGTGCCACCGGAGGTGACGGCGAGGCGTTGAGCGCCGGGCCGCCCGGTGATGGTGCCCTCCACCCGGTCCCAGATGATTCGCGGGCGCAGTTCGGCGAACTCGTCGGAGGGGTAACGTCCCGCCAACAGGTCGAGGGTCGCGTCGAACGCGGAGCGTGGCAGGGTGGCGAAGGGCGCCGATCGGCGGACGACGTCGAACCACTCCTCAACGTCGATGGTGCCCAGGGCCGCCGCCGCGACCGTCTGCTGCGCCAGGATGTCCAGCGGGTTGGCGGGGATGTAAAGCGGCTCGATCTTCCCGGCCAGCATCCGCTCAACCGTGACGGCGGTGTTCACCAGGTCGCCACGGTGTTTGGGGAAGAGTACCCCCTGGGACACCTCGCCCACCTGGTGCCCCGCGCGGCCCACCCGCTGCAGCCCGCTGGCCACCGAGTACGGGGACTCCACCTGGACCACCAGGTCAACGGCGCCCATGTCGATTCCCAGTTCCAGCGACGACGTCGCCACCACGCAGCGCAGGCGCCCTGATTTGAGGTCATCCTCGATCAGGGCACGCTGATCCTTGGACACCGACCCGTGGTGGGCGCGCGCCAGCAGCGGTTCAGCGCCCTCGGCCTGACCCGACTGGCCCATCGGCTGTGCTGGTGGTGCTGGCCGGGCAGACGGATCCGTGTCATCACCCGGGGACACCCTCGCCGCAGCGGCTTCCACCCGGTCGGCGTGAATCTCGTTCAAACGGGCAGTGAGTCGTTCCGCCAGTCGGCGCGAATTGGCAAACACAATGGTGGAACGGTTGGCCTGAATCAGGTCGACGATCTTCTCTTCGACGTGCGGCCAAATGCTGCCCTGCGGGACGGCATCGGCGTCGTCGTCTCCGGTGTTCTGGGTCGGGGGGCCGCCGAGCTCGGTCATATCCTCGACCGGCACGGTGACCGTCAGGTCCCACTGCTTTTTCGAGGGGGGTGCCACGATCTGGACCGGTGCGTTGCCACCCAGGAAACGGGCGACCGTCTCCTGCGGTTCAACGGTGGCGGAGAGTCCGATACGCTGCACAGGCTTCTCGAGCAGCGCATCCAGCCGGGCAAGGGAGACCGCAAGATGAGCCCCCCGTTTGGAACCGGCGACCGCGTGGACCTCATCGACAATGACGGTGTCGACGTCGGTCAGCGTCTCCCGCGCCTTGGAGGTCAACATGAGGAACAGTGACTCGGGCGTGGTGATAAGGATGTCCGGTGGCCGGGTCAGCAGGGCACGCCGGTCCGCCTGCGAGGTGTCACCCGACCGCACCCCCACGGTGATGACCGGCGCCGGAAGGCCCAGCCGTTTCGCTGTCTGGGTGATGCCGATCATCGGGGCGCGCAGGTTGCGTTCGACGTCGACGCCCAACGCCTTCAAGGGCGAGATGTAGAGCACCCGGGTGCCCCGCTTCTTTGCTGGCGTTCCCTTGGTCGTCGGCGTCGCCCTGGCGGCAGTCTCGGCCTCGGCGGTGCCGGAGGCGATGAACTTGTCCAGCGCCCAGAGGAACGCCGCGAGAGTCTTGCCGGAACCGGTGGGGGCAATGACCAGTGCGTTAGCGCCAGCCGAGATGGCGTTCCAGGCCCCTTCCTGCGCGGAGGTGGGCGCGGCAAAAGCCCCCGCAAACCACTGATGGGTTGCGGGAGTGAACTTTTCCAGCACCGACGTCACCGATTCATCATCTCCCAGGCGGCTGACATTTTGTGACGCAGCGGTCCCAAGCTCCCCTATCCCCGACAAAGCAGGGGTGGCTGCCTTTTTGTGGGCGGCGCGCCCGACGACACGCTCGAGTCCCAAGAGGGCCCTTTGAAGAGCTGGACTACATGGCCACGACGGGGCCGACAGTCATCAGGATGATGCCCCCGTCGGCGCACCCAAACGACTCCTGGGCTGCCACGAGAGAGTCTGTGGCATCCGGTGGGTAGACCAGCACCCCTACGGTGTCGGTAATGGCGCAGCTGTCACCGTAGTTCTGAGCGTTGGTCTGCTGGAGGGTGGCGATCGCGGATTGTCCCGGTTGCAATACGACTGCCGCGGCGTTGACGCCAGGTTCGCGGTCTGCGGGGGCGCCAACCTGCGTCCCCGACGCATCCACATAGGACACCCCCGGGTAACCGGTCATGGTGCATTCGGCGTCAGACGTATTCGAGAGGATGAGGTTGCGCGTCGCGGTACCGGCGCTCCCGGCACCCATCGGAGTTTCCACGGTGGCCGACAAATCGGCAGCGGTGCAGGTCCGGCCGGCGGGGGCGGCGGAAGAGGTGGGCTCCTCGGCAGCCTCCTCGGTGGGATCTTCGGTGGGGTTGGCTGAGACCATAGGCTGGGACGCCTCCGCGGACGCCTCCGGCGAGGGTGACTCGCTCGCTTCCTCCGTCGGTTCAGCGGCAGGCGCTGCGGAGGTGGTTTTTGCGGCCGCCGGGGCGGTCGTTTCCTGGTCGGTGGAGCTGGATGTTCCACATCCTGCAATCAAAGCGATGGAACTGAGGGCCGCGAAGACGACGGCGGCGGTGGACGAAGTCCGTGTGTGGATACCCATGGACTCACCTTCGCCGGTGTTTGCCCCTGCGTCAATCGGCCGCAGTAATGAGACGGACGATTGACGCAGGGATCGTTACAGACTCTTACCCGCTGCTGCTATTTGGTGTTGCGGGTCCGGATCAGGGCGAGTGCACCCGCTACCAGACCGAGCAGGCCGGCGGCAAGCGCTACCCAGACCACCGGCTGGGTCGCCGTGGATTCGGTTGAGGAGGCCTGCTCTGCATCGGCCGCGGCGTCGGGGGCTGCTTCGGGGCCATGTCCGCCTTCCTCGGTCTCGGCGGTGGTGACGAAGGATGGCGCAGGGCTTTCGGGTTCGTCGGCGCCTTCCTCGGCTATCTCATCCCAGCTGGACACGCTGCCATCTGTGTAAGTCTGGATGGCGGGCAGGGTTACTGTGGTTCCGGCTTCCGGAAGCCGGCCGACTGACAGGGAAAAGACCTGGTATTCGTCGGCCGATAGTCCGGCCGTTTCACTGTCAGCAGTCCAGGTCACTGACAGCACACCCTCGGTGAGAGTGGCGCCGTCAATCTCGACCGGTTCGGGAAGCTCCCCGCGGACTACCTCGGCAGTCCACCCTTCTACCGGCTTCGCCCGGACGGAGGTGAAGGGAGTGTCTGTGGGCAGCTGAATTTCGATTTTTTCGGTCAGCGCTGTGTCGGATTCGCTGGGTACTGCGAAGTTGAGCTGGGTGTAACCGCCAGCGGTGGTACTGGTTGGGCTCACGTTCACGTGGGCCGATGCGGTCCCGAGCCCGAGGGCCATCAGCCCAGCGGTGGTGACGGCGAGTGCTGAGGTGGTGACGGTTCTGCGTGCTGAAGCTTTCATGAGGTATGCCTTTCAGGATACTGTCCGGGCGCGCGGAGCTCAGGACAGCAAAAAATGGGTTGAGGGGATGGTAGATCAGCCCCCAAAGCCTGCGTCTGTCAGGCGGGGGAGAAGACGGGGATTGATGCCAGTGGTGGCCCACGCAGGGGAGGAATGTCCCGTAGGGCGCGAACAGTGCGAAGCACCGGCACCGAGGGGAAGGCGGGAATTCGTGGGGCTGGGACGAGGGCGAGGGGGTGGGGCAGGCGCAGCAGTGGAACGAGCCAACCCGCGGCGCGCCGGAGGGCGGATTCGCCCCGTTGGAGCATGAACCCCGTAACGACGACGGCCGCCGCGTGGAGCGCTAGCATCCTCACATCGGTGTGGGCGGTCTCGGCGTGACCCTGAAAGCTGCTTGACGGGCAGGAAACCGCCTGCACGGCGTGGTGACGGGCCGGAGCGGCGGTGCACGCCGTCGCTGTCGTCGTGAGCCTTAAGGCGTGGTGCAGTAGCAGCTGCCCCAAGCCCAGGAGAAGTAGGAGGGCGGGAAGCGATAATGCTTTTTTTGCAATCACAGTGACCGCCAAGAGCGTTGCCGACCCCAGCGCGGCAACGATCAACGGGGCTGGGAGGTTTCCCCCGCCAATAACGTGCGCCCCGGCAGCAAGGGCGAGGACAACCGCTGACGTCGAAGAGGACCGGACCAAGCGAAATGGTTCCGGTGCGCCGCTCATCGTCCTCCCTGCATCATGTGGTTGGCCGCGCTCATACTGCGGACAAAGGGCTACCCGCCCTACCTAAGGGTATTCGACGTGGTGGGGTGGTCGGCTTGGTGGGAAAGGTTACTCGTGGTGGTAGGGGCGCCCCGACGCGATCTCCTGCGCGCGGTAAAGCTGTTCGGCGAGAATCAACCGGACCAGTTGATGAGGAAAAACGAGGGGCGATAGTGACCAGACCAGATTGGCGCGGGCGTGGACAGACGGGTCCACGCCGTAAGCGCCGCCGATGATCAGGATCACCGTGCATGCGCCGTCGATGGGTCGCTGAAGGGTTTGGGCCAGGCCAGGGGAGTCCAGGGCTTTGCCGCGTTCGTCAAGGAGGATTACGAAGTCGCTGGCAGTGAGCTTCGCCAGCAACCGCTCAGATTCTTCCCGGCGGGCGGCGTCGTTCTCCCTCGCTGAATGGGGAATGAGCTGCCAGGTCAAGTCGAAGGGCTTTTTGAGCCGCTTCTCATAGCGCGCGATGCCGTCGCTGACCCACGCTTCATGCTTCTTGCCGACTGCCAGTATCCTCAATGCCACATGGGCAAGACTACAAGGGTGCGCCTGCGCCTCGTGGAGAATGAAACTATGGCCCACCGACAGCGCGGAGTAGTGCGAACACCCGCCGAAAAGACCTGCGCGTCCTGTGGGAGACGGATGGAATGGCGTGCCAAATGGGCAGGGAATTGGGATGAGGTGCGCTACTGCTCGGCGGGGCGACTGTGATCGTCTCGAGGAGCCCGCGCGGCGGGCAGCCCGGAGGCTGGTTGGTTCCGGTCAGGTCGAGATCATCCAGGGCGGTTCAGTTGTTGATCCTTCCACCGCCAAGGGGCCCTTCCGCATCCGGAAAGCGCGGTAGGCGGCATCGGTTTAGGGAGACAAAACAAAACCCCCACTTCCCTATGTCTATCAGGGATGCAGGGGTCTTGCCATCACGCGGTGACGGTGGGATTTGAACCCACGTTGGCTTTCACCAAACAACATTTCGAGTGTTGCACCTTCGGCCGCTCGGACACGTCACCAACGCGATTACTTTACCGGCTGGCGGGCCCAAGCCCCAAAACGTTAGAGATCGACGACGTCGTTCTTGCCTGGATCGGCGCGCTCGCCGGTCATCAGGCCCTTGGCGATCTTGAAGGCCGAGATGATCTTCGGGGAGTCGAGCGTCCAGTACTCGGCAGTGTCAGCGTCGACCCTAATCAATGCGACCGACGGATCCTCCTTACCATTCTCGAACCACGGCTCCACCGAGGCACTCCACAGTTCATTGATCTTGGCCGGGTCCTTGGTGAGGGACGCGGTGCCAGCGATCGAGACGTAACCCTTGCCGCTGCGGATCGACACGTTCACCTGAGAGTTAGCGCGGATCTCGTCGGCCTTGGGTGAGGGGTCATCGGTGAAGAACCATAGATCGCCGTCGAACTCGGCCTTCTGCACCGCCAACGGGCGGCTGACCAGCTGGCCCTCCCCGTTGGTCGTGGTGAGGATCGCGATGTCAGCGTCCTTCAACACCTTATTCAGTTCTTTCATGCCGTCCTGCTGCGAGTTCATCAAACTACTCCTTAACACTATGCGGCTCTACCGGATTTAGTCAGCCTACGCACTACTTGGTGTGTGCGATACCGTCTCAGCGCCTAGCGAAACTCCGCTGGCCCGGCCCCACGGAGTCACCCTTCATTGCGCCGGGTACTGAAAAAGATCTTCAGCAACTCGGCGCATTCGTCCTCCCGTACTCCAGGAATGACTTCGGTCCAATGATTGAGCCGCCGTTCCCGCAGGATGTCAAAGACCGACCCGGCGGCGCCCGCCTTGGCATCCCAGGCACCGAACACGACGAGAGGAATGCGGGCGAGCACTGACGCCCCCGCGCACATGGCGCACGGCTCAAGCGTGACGACAAGGGTGCAGTCCTCCAGCCTCCAGCTGCCGACCGCCGCGGCGGCCCGCCGGAGGGCCAGCACCTCCGCGTGGGCGGTCGGATCGCCCGTTGCTTCCCGCTCGTTCCATCCGGTCCCCAGAATCTCGCCCGTCGGACCAATGACGACGGCGCCGATCGGCACATCCGCGGTCGCCAGCGTTTGGCGGGCGGCATCCAGTGCCAAGGCCATCCACTGGGAATGGAGCGGGTTGGTGGGCGGGGGGTTCAGCGGCATGTTCCCAATGATACTTTTGAGCTATGCGCGTACTGGTTGTAGATCATCCCCTTGTGGCCCACAAACTCACCGTCCTACGGGATAAGAACACGGCATCGCCGGTGTTCCGGCAGCTGACCGAAGAACTAGTGACGCTGCTTGCCTACGAGGCGACCCGCAATGTCCGGGTGGAGCCCGTCGAGATCGAGACGCCGGTCACCACCACGATTGGGACCGGACTCGTTAAGCCCACCCCGCTCGTGGTCCCAATCCTTCGGGCAGGCCTGGGCATGCTCGAGGGTATGACCCGGTTGGTCCCCACAGCCGAGGTGGGCTTCCTGGGAATGGCTCGCAACGAGGAAACCCTTGAGGCCATCACCTATGCGGAGCGGCTCCCCGATGATCTGACCGGCCGTCAGATCTTCGTCCTCGATCCGATGCTGGCAACCGGTGGCACCCTACGCGAGGCCATCAAGTTCCTGTTCAAACGCGGCGCCGCCGACGTTACCTGCATCTGCCTCCTGGCCGCCCCCGAGGGTCTCGCAGCACTGCAGGCCGAGCTGGACGACGCCAACGTGACCATCGTGCTCGCGTCTATCGACGAGAAACTGAACGAAAACGCCTACATCGTGCCCGGCCTCGGCGACGCTGGCGACCGCCTGTACGGCGTCGTCGGCTAGTCACCCCGGCCCTGGCCCCTTCCGGTGAGCAACCCGGACTGCGGGGGTCAACCTCGGCTTGGGTGAGGGGTATTCCGCCCACCGATGTCTAGATTCCTCACCGGACCGAGGTTCGTGGCGGCTGGTACTCGATCTGCGGGCTATCGCTGGACGAATGATGACTAGAGCGCGCTCTCGATAGATAAAGCGACGTATCCAAAGCCTGCTTAGCGACCTCCGGGAACGATCTGTCCAGTGTCGATTCAACCCTCATGCCACCTCGCGCAGCATTGTTACTTGTGCGTAAAGGAATGTGACGTGCAATAATTTGTAATGTGTTTACCCACTCGTCGGCATCTCCAGTCGCAACTTCCGCAGCAGGCACGCAACCTGTACGTGGAACGCACTGGTGTCGAATGCATGCGTAACGGCATACCCAGACCCGTACGCCCCTTTTAGCCCAACGGCGGGCTCCATGAAGCCATCCCGACCGGGCATACCCCCGCATTCGTGCCGTGATGACGGCCATCCACGTAGAGGCAAGCCATACATGTCAGTAGCATCTGGATACGTCCACATTTCCCTTCGCAGCGCGCAAGCCCGCGCTAATTTCCAGGGCCGGTCCCACCAGCCGAGCCCATCCTTCGTCCCCTATGGCGAAGTCCCGGCTCAGGACCAGTCGCCGTCTCGGTACCGACCGCTCCAGGCAGTGCCCGGCGGTGCGGAACCCGGCCAGCCCGACACAGCGCCCACCCCCGTAGTCACACCGAACGGCGTCCCGGGACCCCAGCCAGTCTCCGGGGACACCACCGCGCGGGGATTTGTGCTCTACGTTGCACTGGATGAGGAGACCGCAGCGAGTAGCGGAACAACACTGACCAAATTGGCGCAGGATGTCCGGGCCCATGTTCGGTCACTCGTGCCGCAGGCCCAGAGTCACGCGGCTGTTGCGTTGGCTCCGGCCGACGCCGCGGGCAGCGATATCGACGTCGTCCGTCGGGCCCTCGGCGATCCGACAGTCACCCGCCGTGCTCTCACGCCAACATTGCCCGCCGCACCGCGCTCTACCGGCGTGCTGATTGACCTTTCCCGGCGGGAAGTTCATCTTGACGGCGACACCCTGAACCTCACCTTTAAAGAGTTTGAACTGCTGAACTACCTGGTCGAAAATGGGACCCGCACAGTAGGTCGGGAGGAACTTCTTAGTGGACTGTGGCGTAACGCCGAAGAGGTGCCCAACGAACGCACCATCGACGTCCACATTCGTCGGCTGCGCTCGAAGCTCGGTCGGCTGGCGAACACGGTCAGGACGGTCAGAGGACAGGGCTACCGGTTCTATGAGCACCCCGAAGTGATTGTTTGGGCGGCCCCCGAATACTCCATCTGATGGGCCTCGACCCGCCCGAATCGGCGGGTAGGGTGCCTGGGGTGGTGCGCAGGGTTCCCATCGCCGCAAACAGGTGCTAACCTGTGGCAATCTCATCATCGGGATGGTTGTTGGGAGTCAGCCTTCCCTCGGATGAGATGAGCCGGATGACCAGTGGCTGCAGAAGCGGAAGATTTCACGATTCCCTGCGCCCTGGCGGGTGCTGGGGTTGGTGTGTAACGAGGCGGTGGTAGTTGCCAAATTCCCATTCGAGCACGCGCCACATTGGGGATAGGTATGACTGGGGACAAGACCCGCAGCCAGTTGGTGAAACAACAGGAAAAGCTGCTCAGGCATGGGGTGTCGGTGGCGGTCGAGGGCCAGTTCGGTTCCGGAAAGACTGAAACACTCAGGTTGGCAGCGCTGGCGCTCGAAGCCGACCGGAACATAGTCCGTCTCCGAGGAACTCCCCGAGGCAGTGAATCAGCGTACCTGGCTCTGGGCGATCTCGTCAGTGTTGGCAGCGGTGCCATTCCCCACCCAGCGGTGGTCCTAGCCCGGTTATCCGCCCGGCTTCGCGAGCTCAGCACCGACCGGCCGGTAATCCTCCTGATCGACAACTTCGATTTCCTGGATCCGCAGAGCAGGGCACTGTGCGCCATGGTGCTGGACATACCTTCGGTCACGTTGTTGGTGTCTTGCAACCGGGTTGAGGACAGCCCCGAGATTAGGGCTGCAGTCAATAGCCGGGCTATGGAACCACTTACCCTCACCGCGTTGACGGTCGACGAGGGCAGGGCCGTCATCGAACGGTTCCTTGACGGGAAGGTTTCCACCTCGGTTGCCAACTCCCTGCATGCGCACTCTCGAGGCAATGGGCGAATCTTGACGATGCTCGCCGCACATGCCCGGGAGAACGGGAATATTGCCCAGATAGACGGAGTCTGGCGGACTACGGACCACTACGCAGAGCCCTTCACCAGCGGTTCGCTCCGGAGCGGGCTTGCAGTCCTGCAGTCAAGACTCAATGCCGATGAGAGGGCCGCACTTGAGGTGCTCGCCGCCGCTGGATCGGTCCACATCGATGTGCTGGCACGCCATTGCGACATGCGGGCTCTCGAACGCCTGCAGCGCGAGGGAATGGTGGAAGCCCGCGACGGGGGGAACACCTATTGGCTGCACAGCAAGGGTCTGGCGCACATTCTGCGGCAAACGCTAGGTAACGCTAGAAGCCGTGAGGTGTGGACGACGATCGTTGAACCCGAGATGTCGCAACGCGGAGTGCGGCCGCCCGGCGCCAACATCGTGTGGGCGTTGCAGCGTGGCATCGAGGTGAACGACACGGCACTGCTAGCCGCCGCCGACGACGCAATACGCGCCTACTCGCCGCGTATTGCCCTTGACCTGGTTTCTGCCGTGAAGCGGCGAACCGGGCTATCGATTCGCATGCAGGCGGAGGCTCACTGGTTCCTGGGCCAGGTCCGGGAGGGGCAGCGTGCGCTGACCGGACAGGCTCAGACGACGGACGCGTCCACTGTGCCGACCGCGGATGAAGCGGCACTGAGCCGACTAGTGTGGTCGATCTTCGCTGCCCGAGAGGCGGCACCGGAGGACGTGGCGGGGGACGCGGTGGGGCAACTCCTGGCCCACCGGCGGACCGGAAACTACCGCGCAATGCTTCAGCTGTACCGCTCCATCCCCCTCCCGGTGGGCTCGGAGTCCCGGTATCTGGTCACCATGCTCGCTGCGGAGGCCCACGCGGTTTGTGGCGATTCGGCCCGCGCCCGACTCCTGACTATCGAATGTGGGCTGGTCGCCGGAACCGTGCGGTCCGCCGTCGTACGGGAAATCGGGGAGACAGCCCATTACCGGGTCATGTTCCTCAACGGCGAGTGGCGGGCGCTCAGCGACCTCCTCACGCAGAATGTGCTGCGGCGACCCGGTCGCCTGCTGTTCGGAGAGCAGTCGACTTTGTTGTTTCCGCGACTAATCGCCCGGGAGCCACGGGCCGGCGTCGTCGGCGGCGAGCAAAGCGTGGCAAGCCCCGCGGACATGTTCGGATGGTTTCTGGAGCGGTGCGCCGACCTGTTCACGGTGCATGACACGGTTGATCATATGGTCGCCCAGTTCAAGGAATTGGCGGGTGACAAGCGGCTTACGGGCCTGTCTGGTTTGCAACTGTTCGCGCTCGGGTCTTTGGTGCTGCTGCAGGGCGAGGGCGCCACGGACCCCAGCTCGGGGGATGACTTCAATGAGCTGGACCTCAGGCGCCTCGAGCGGTGCGCCAGGTCGACGACCGGCCCGCTTGCCCGACAGCTTGGCCTGCTTGCCGACGGGCTGTTGACCGGTGAGCCGACTACTCTCGTCAGGGCAGCGCAGGCTGCCGCCAGGCAAGGAAACCTCGGGCTGTCGACGGTAGCGGCTACCCTGGCATCACGAACGGCGGGGCGGATCAGGCTGCCGGAGGTGCAGCGCGCCGCCCAGGAACTCGTGCCCGGATCCGAGGTTCGCCCGGACGCGCCCGGGGAGACGGCGATGCTGACCCGGCGGGAACGCCAGGTGGTTGACCTGGCGATGTCCAGTAGCAAGAATTCCGAGATCGCCGCCGTGCTGGGTATTTCGCCGCGGACCGCCGAGCGCCACCTGCAAAACGCGTACCGGAAGCTGGGCGTCTCAACCCGCGAGGAGCTGCGGGGGGCGCTTCAGCCACCCGACGACGCCGTTGAATCGGGCGGTGCATGAATAGTTCAGCCCCCGCCGGCAATGTCACACGGAGCGTTCTCGACGAAGTGCTTCATGCCGCGGGACGGGAACTGGTGACGTCACGTTCCGGAGGGCTACTCCTCACCACGTCAACGGTCTTCGGCGGAGACTTCCTCCTCACGCGCATTCTGGCATCGGCCGACCCGTTTTATACAGTCAGCGTGCAGGGAACCGAGTCATTCTCGGGGCTACCCTATGCCCCGCTAGCCCCGCTCCTCCAGGACTCGCCTGATATTGACTTCAACTCGGAGATGGAGGTCCTCGCCGCGGTGCGCGACCGCATCCAGCGACTCACCGCGGGAAAGAGTTGCGTGGTGGTGGTGCGCGGCCCCGAGCATCTTGATACGGCAAGCATCGCCGTACTGACGCGCCTGGCAGAATCCCCCACCATCGGGTTATTGATCCGCTGCGGTCCCCGTAGTCAGTTGCCGCTTGACCTGGAACTCTTCCTGGCCGACGGCTTCATCGGGGAGGTCCTGATTCCGGAGTTGGGTGCCGCGGAGGTCCGGGAATACTTCTCATCCATCCTGGGCGGGACTCTCCCCGTACTGTCCAGCACCCTGGTGTGCGAGGTGATTGGCGGAAGCCCGGTCCTGCTGGAAATGGTGTCGCGGGACGGAGCCCTTGAGGATCTGATCCAACTGCGCGACGGCGTCTGGATCCTGCCGCGCGAGCTACGCCTGACCGAACAAGTGGCCGAACGGATCTTCAGTCTGATTGCAGACTATGGGCCGAAGGAGAAAGATGTCCTTCTGACCGTTGCGCTGGCCCACCAAATACCCGTCGAGGTGGCGGTGGAGTTGTGGGGCGTGGATCCCGTCAACGCCCTCCTACTGGAGGGTGCTCTGTCCCGTAAGGAGGACGCCGGACAGGTCTGGCTGCGCGCAACCCCGCCCATTCTGGGGGCCGCCATCAGGCAACGGGTCGAACCATTCCGATCGCGTCGGCTGTGGGAGAACGTCCGCGAACACCTCACCGGTCTCACCAATGCGCCGGGCATTATTCACCGGGTGATGTGGAAGCTGTCTGTGGGCGTCGCAGTCGATGACACCGAAGTGCTCGACGCCGCCACTATAGCCAACCGGCTCGACCAGCCGGACACGGCCGAGTCCCTGCTTCGTTTACTGCCGTCCGACATCACAGCGGACCAGCCGGGTCTGGCGGCGGCCGCCGAACTGCAGCGGGCTCGCGCCGAGTTCTATGACGGACGAACCGACCTTGCGCTGCCCCGGCTCCGACGCCTCGTCCTCAGTGACCTGGAACCGGAGATCATGACCTCGGTGGTCCACTTCACGTTTCAAATTAATCTCGCCACCGGGATGGGTGCCTCGGCGCTCACTCATGCCGTCCGACGTCGAGTCGAAGTTGACCCTGGTGGGAGCGCCTACGAGAGCGCGTTGATTACGCGGCTTGGTCGGGACCTGCAACACCTTGCCGCCGGGACCATCCCCGAACTGCCAGTCGTCGAGACGGTTGGCGTACCGCATGATCCGAGAGAGGCGTTGACCTGGCATCTCGTTGCCGGCGAACTGCAGTACCGGCGTGGTGATCTCGCGGCTGCGGCCCGGGAATTGGAGCTGGCCCTTGATTTTGTTCTGGCTCATGAGCCGTTGCGGAACCACGGTGGATATATCCTGGTGCGGTTAATGTTCCTGCTGGCCGGAGGTGGGTTCTGGGAGGACCTTACGGCTCTGCAAGCCAGGGTCACCGACGGCAGGGCGCCCTGGGTCAAGCGGTTCATCGGCTTCTGGGAGCTGATCGAGGGCCTCAAGGCGTTGCGCCGCGGTCGGCCGTTAGGTGCGTTAGCCCACTTCCGGACAGCCATTGTTGTCCTTCGGGAGCGAGACATCAAACGGTTCAGACCGCTCGCCACCGCGCTCGCTGCGTACACCTCCTGGCTCATCGGCGACCCAAGTCTGAAAAACTATGTGGCGGAGTACCGTCGGCTCACTTACCTGGGGCCGCCCGAACGCCGGATGCTCGCCGCGGCCTACATGGCTGTGGTGGGTGAACCGGACGGGTTGTCCTCGCGCCAACTGACTCCAGAGACGCACGAGGCGGCGAATCCGCAGATTCGCGCCGAATTGAGCGTGCTCAAGGTGCAAGCCGGAGAGGCTGGCGCCATCGACGCTGCTATCTTGCGCACCGCAGGACTCGCCGACCCGCGCGCCCAGGGCCTGCATGCAGTGCTGTCCGCTCTCTCCGGAGGGAATCCCGTCGACCTGGTTGCCGCCGCCGAGCTGTGTCTTGATCGCGGCCAGGAGTTATTGGTGCCCGTGTGCCTCGGGGTGTTGCTGACTCAGTCGCAGCGGTCAAACAGCCAAGTAGTCCGCAGCGCGTCGAAGGTGCTGGCACAACTTGATCCTGAACTGCAACGCCTTCACCCACAGCTGGCGGCCCTCCGGCACGCCACCCGCCTGACCCCGCGCGAAGCGACTATCGCCGCGGACCTCGCGGCCGGGAAGACCGCCAAACAGGTTGCCAAGGAACTTGGGGTATCGATCAGAACCGTGGATGGGCACGTCGAAAGCATCCTCACAAAGCTGGGGTTGTCTTCACGAAGGGACATCCGGAAGCAAACCAAGTAGTCCGGGTTGCAGAACGAGTAGAAACTACGTACCTATCGCGGAAAGTCAGGTAGTCCCTGCGTAGTGGTATGTGGGGGTTCGCGGCATAAGTTAAACGCAGGGAAGAAATTCCCAGGTCGGTGCAGACACCAGCACTGAAGCATTGAGCCGGAGGCGGCGGAGGGACTCCCCAACGACCTCACCGCCTCCGCCTCTGCCAGTGCTGAGGCAGCATCGACTGAAGCGGAACACCGACCGCTGACCCACAGATCGGAGCGGTTTCCCGGGGCGAGAGCCGGGAAACCGCTCTTTCTGTTTCCCGGTAGCATAAGCGTCCCGCCGCGAAAACCCCATAGACTTCGGCCATGGCATCCCACCACCTTAAACGGCTCATGCTGCTGCGTCACGCCAAATCCGATTGGCCGCGCAACGTCGAGGATTTCGAGCGTCCCCTGAGTTCCCGCGGCCACCGGGACGCTCCTCTGCCTGGTCAATGGATGGTGGAGAACGGCGCCGTCCCAGACCTCATTCTCTGCTCCTCGGCCCTGCGGACCCGGCAGACCTGCACCTGGATCTGCCATGAACTGGGGGATAAGGCTCCCACCCCCAAACTTGAGGAGCAGCTGTACTCGGCCTCCGCAACTACAATCCTGTCGCTGATCAACCACGTCCCAGAGACGGTCACCAGTCTTCTCGTGATCACCCATCTGCCGGGAATCCAGGAGGTGGCGATGCGCCTGGCGTCGGTTGAGTCCAACGAGGGTGCGGTGATGGACATGGCAACCCACTACCCGACGTCGGGCCTGTCAGTCCTGCAGCACGATCGGCGCTGGGCCGAACTGGACGGTCGCGACGCCGTGATGACCGACTTCGTGGTGCGGCGGGCCTAAAGGCCGTACTTCTCGAGGAGCCGCAGCCAGACCTCGCTGATCGTTGGGTAGGCGGGCACCGCGTGCCATAACCTGTCAAGGGGAACTTCCCCCGCAATCGCGATTGTTGCGGCATGCAGAAGCTCAGCGACGTCCGGGCCTGCGAAGGTCATGCCAATCAGCACCTTTCGGTCCTCGTCGACGACCATTTGCGCCCACCCCTGGTAGCCGTCGGAATGCAGCGCCGATCCGCCCACAGCAATCTCCAGGGACGTCTCGCTCACGTTGAGGCCAGCGTCCTGGCCTTGCTGGAGGGTCCTCCCGGCCATGGCAATCTCGGGATCAGTGAAAACCACCTGGGGCACCGCGTACTGGTCGGCGGTGGCAGCATAGTTGCTCCAGTCCTGAACCGTGTCGCCGAGGGTCCCGGCTGCACGTGCAGCGATCGCCGATCCGGTGATTCGGGCCTCATACTTCCCTTGATGGGTCAGCAGGACTTTCCCCGCCGCATCGCCGACCGCATACAACCACTGGGTGCCCTGTACTCGGCCCGACGGATCAGTGACCAGCTTCGTCGGGTCGAGGTCCAACTCTTCCAGACCGAGGTCAGCCAGTGCAGGGTGCCGCCCGGTGGAGACCAAGAGTTTCTCCGCGGTCACGGTGGCGCCACCGTCCAGGGACACCGTTACCGTGCCATTGGCGGATTGCCGCACTGACTCGGTGGCTGTGTTGGTCATGACGTTGACGCCGTCGTTCTCCAAGCCCTTCCGCACCAGCTCTCTGGCGGGTTCAGGGTAGTTGGAGAGTAGGCCGCCCCGGGCGATGATCGTCACCTTTGCGCCCAGGCGGGCGAAGGCCTGTGCCAGTTCGGCGCCCGCTACGCCGCCGCCCAGCACAGCGAGCGACGACGGCACCAGGGCCGCCGAGGTCGCCTCCCGGGTGCCCCAGAAGTCGACGTCAGCCAGGCCGTCGATGGGGGGGACGGTGGGGGCGGAACCGGTGGCCAGGACAACGGCAACCCGCGCCCGGAGAGGGATCGCGCCGTCGTCGTGCGTCACCTCCACCAAACGCTCACCCGTGAGCCGGGCCGTTTTGCGGATGAGGGTGATCCCGCTCCCCTTGACCCAATCGGCCTGCGAGGTGTCATCCCAGTTGGAGGTGAATTGGTTGCGGCGGTCCAGTACCTGCTGGACGTCGAGTGAACCCGTGACAGCCTCCCGCGCCCCTGCAACTGTGGTGGCTGCTTTCAGCGCAGCGCCCGGACGGAGTAGGGCCTTGGACGGCATGCAGGCCCAGTACGAGCACTCCCCACCCACTAATTCCGCTTCAATCAGGGCTGCCGACAACCCTGCCTGCACCACACGATCCGCCACATTTTCGCCGACAGCCCCGGCGCCGATCACAATTACGTCAAAATCCTCAAAGTCGCTCATGCCTTGAGCTTTGCACCGCTGCTGCAAAGGGGCAACCTCGGCCGACAGAGGGGCAAAAAAATATCCTCCACCTGATGGCGGAGGATATTTTTATCTCTACTGTGCGCGCGAAGGGACTCGAACCCCCAACCTCCTGATCCGTAGTCAGGTGCTCTATCCATTGAGCTACGCACGCATTTGCCGCAGTGATCAGTCTTGTCAGGTCCAACATTCGGACACGCCATGACTTCCTATTGGCCTTGGATAACTTTACAGCTATTGCCGATTTACGCCTAATTCGGTCTGGTGAGACCCGATTAACCGACGGCGGCCCGGCCGAGCTGTGACTAGACCGGTCTAGGTGACCTTAATCACATTGTGGACTATTGACAGCACCCCAGCACCGTGGATTCTAGGGAAATACCGTCACAGACCCCACGTCTGACCAGATGGTGGTCTCCTGCACTAAGTGACAAGGACCATAGCATCGGTAGACCACCCACCCAACGAAGGGACATGTTATGGGCGATCCTGTACGCCAACTGGTTGATGACAAGAACCTGGACGCAACCGATCTGAGCGGCATGCCGGGCGCGCGATTCGGCGGGTCGCAGGCCGAGGCCCCAACCACCCACGCAGGATTGCTGGCATGGGTTCAGGAAGTTGCCGACATGGTTCAGCCCGACCGGGTGTATTGGGTCGATGGCTCCGAGGCTGAAAACAAGGCGCTGACCGACGAACTGGTCGACGCGGGGACACTTCGGCGGCTCAACCCCGAGACCTTCCCCAATTCGTTTGCGGCGTTCTCCGACCCAGCCGACGTGGCACGCGTGGAGGAACAGACCTTCATCTGCTCGCGCAACGAGCGCGACGCCGGGTTCACTAACAATTGGATGGACCCCGACCTGATGAAGGAGAAGCTGCGGGGACTCTTCACCGGAGCGATGCGCGGGCGCACCATGTACGTGATCCCCTTCGTGATGGGTCACCTGGATGCAGCCAACCCCAAGTTTGGTGTGGAGATCACCGACAGCGCGTATGTAGTCAGCTCCATGCGCATCATGGCCACCATTGGCACCAAGGTGCTGGCACGGATGACCGAGCTCAACGCCGAGTTCGTGCCTGCCTTGCATTCCCTGGGCGCCCCACTTGCCGAGGGTGAAGCTGACGTTTCGTGGCCCTGCAACGCGGAGAAATGGATTGTGCACTTCCCCGAAGAGCGGTCCATCTGGTCGTTCGGATCCGGATACGGCGGCAACGCCCTGCTGGGTAAAAAGTGCTACGCCCTGCGGATTGCGTCGGTAATGGCACGCGACGAGGGCTGGCTCGCGGAGCACATGCTCATCCTCAAGCTCACCTCACCCGAGAACAAGACCTACTATGTGTCCGCGGCGTTTCCGTCTGCCTGCGGCAAGACCAACCTGGCGCTCCTGGATCCAACCATCAAGGGCTGGAAGGTCGAGACGCTCGGCGACGACATCACCTGGATGCGCTTCGGCGACGAGGGGGAGCTACGTGCCATCAACCCTGAAGCCGGACTGTTCGGCGTCGCACCGGGCACGGGCTGGCTCACCAACCCCAACGCGATGCGCGCCATCGCGAAGGGCAATTCCATCTTCACCAACGTCGCGTTGACTGACGACGGCGGCGTGTGGTGGGAAGGAATGACCGCCGAAGTGCCCGATCACCTCACCGACTGGCAGGGGAACGACTGGACGCCGTCGTCGGACAAGACTGCTGCCCACCCGAACGCGCGCTTCTGCACGCCAATCGACCAGATCGACATGCTCGCCGATGAATTCAACGACCCCGACGGTGTCGAAATCTCGGCCATCCTCTTTGGCGGTCGGCGGAAGACCACCGTTCCCCTGGTCACCCAGTCCCGCGATTGGACCAACGGCATTTTCATGGGATCCACCCTGTCCTCCGAGACGACAGCAGCAGCCGCGGGCGAGGTGGGTCGGGTGCGTCGTGACCCGATGGCCATGCTTCCGTTCATCGGGTACGACGCCGGTGATTACCTCCGCCACTGGATCACCCTGAGCAGCAAGGCCGATCAGGAACGCCTGCCGAAAATCTTCCTGGTGAACTGGTTTCGGCGCACCGCCGACGGCGGTTTCGCCTGGCCAGGTTTCGGCGAGAATTCGCGGGTCATGAAGTGGGTCATCGAACGGCTGGAAGGTACTGCCGAGGCCGTCGAGACACCAATCGGCTTCGTGCCGACCGGAGACTCGCTTGACCTGACCGGGCTGGACATGACACCCGCTGAGGTGGACGCAGCGGTGCGGGTCGATCCCGAGGAATGGGCGGCCGAGATGCAGGGCATCGAGGAGTGGTACTCACGGTTCGGGGAGTCCCTCCCGCCGGAGCTTGAGGATCAGCTGCGGGGGCTCAAGGAGCGGTTCGCTGTCTAAACGGACCTGGCTCCGGATTTCCCACTGATTTCCAGCGGTGGGTGGGACTGTCCAGACAGTCCCACCCACCGCACCCGATCATTGGGAAGGAACTACTGCCTGACTTGGGCCAGGACTTCTTCGGTGAGGGTGGCCAGAATCTGAGCATCAACAGCCTCAGCATTCAGGCGCAGGTAAGGCTCGGTGTTTGACGCGCGGAGGTTGAACCACCACGACCCGTCATCAGCGGTAAAGGTGAGACCGTCGAGTTCATCGACAGTGACGCCGTCGTTGGCGAATTCCTCGCGGACCCGGGCAACAGCCGCCGGGACATCGTCCAGCCGAGAGTTGATCTCACCCGACGAGAAGTACGGCTCGTAGTCACGGCCCAGATCAGACAGCGGCCCGGGCTGCTCGCCCAGCGCGGCGAGCACGTGCATGGCCGCCAACATGCCGGTGTCAGCGTTCCAAAAATCCTTGAAGTAGTAGTGGGCTGAGTGCTCGCCGCCAAACACGGCACCTTCCTCGGCCATTACCGCCTTGATGAACGAGTGCCCCACCCGCGTGCGGACGGGACGCGCCCCCAACCGTTCCACCAATTCGGGCACGGCCCGCGACGTGATGAGGTTATGGATGATAACTGGTGCGTTTTCCCCCGCGGCCTGCGCCCGCACTATTTCCCGGCGTGCGACCATCCCGGTGACGGCGCTTGGCGACAGGGGGTTACCGAGCTCATCAATCACGAAGCAACGGTCGGCGTCGCCGTCGAAGGCAATCCCGATGTCCGCCTGATTGCTGACTACGGCTGCCTGGAGGTCCCTGAGGTTCGCCGGCTCCAGCGGGTTGGCTGGGTGATTGGGGAAGGACCCATCGAGTTCGAAGTACAGCTCGATGATGTCCAGGGGAAGCTTCGGCAGCAGCGAATCGCCCAGGACCGCGGGAGTGGTGAGACCACCCATCCCGTTGCCGGCATCAATAACGACCTTCAACGGGCGCGATCCGGACAGGTCCACCAGGGAGCGCAGATACTCTGCGTAGCCGCGGAGCACGTCGCGGACCCCGATGGTGCCGGTGTGGCCGGCCGCGGGAATGGATCCGTCGTTCAGGTATTGCTCGGCACGGGCCTGGATTTCCACCAGCCCGGTCTCCGATGACACAGGCACAGCGCCGGGACGGCACATTTTCATTCCGTTGTACTCGGCCGGATTGTGGCTGGCGGTAAAGGTGACCCCCGCAGCGTCGAGGGTGCCGCTGGCGTAGTACAGCTCGTCGGTCGAGATGAGGTCCAGGAGGACGACGTCGGCCCCGCGGCGGGTGGCGCCATGGGCGAAAGCGCTGCTGAATTCCGGTGAGGATGGCCGCATGTCGCCGCCCACCAGAACTGTCGTCCCCGACAGGCCGATCACGTCGACGAAGGCAGCGCCTACCGCTTCGACGATTTCCACGGTGATGCTTTCGCCCACGATGCCGCGCACGTCGTAGGCCTTGAAGGACGCTGAAAGATCAAAGGATTTACTCACGGAGAGAGTCTAGCCGTTGCCCCCGGTCAGGCAAGGCGTGTGGAGGCATGGGCGGGAGGGTTTTCCACATCAAAGAATCCACCGGCCCAAGTGTCAGGGTGGGCTGCAATACTAGGGCTCATGGTTGATACCACCACACTTCATGATCAGGCAGCCGAGATTCTGCGGACCCTCGTGGGCAGTGAGGATGCCGAGTTCCACGACGGCCAGTTCGAGGCAATCGAGGCTCTGGTGAACGGAGGGCGGCGGGCCCTGGTGGTCCAGCGGACTGGCTGGGGGAAGTCGGCCGTCTACTTCGTCGCGAGCCTGCTGCTGCGTTCCCGCGGCGCGGGGCCCACGCTGATCGTGTCCCCGTTGCTCGCCCTGATGCGGGACCAGGTCGCCGCGGCGGCGCGGGCCGGTGTGCGTGCTGAAGCGATCAATTCAGCCAACCAGACGGACTGGCGGGAGATCACCGCCAAGCTAGACGACAATTCGGTCGACGTTCTGCTGGTATCTCCCGAACGGTTAAACAACCCGGCGTTCCGGGAACGCCACCTTCCCGACCTGATCCGGCGCACCGGTCTGCTGGTGATCGATGAGGCCCACTGCATCTCCGACTGGGGCCACGACTTCCGCCCGGATTATCGGCGGCTACGCGACCTGATCACCCAACTGCCGACGGGAGTGCCGGTCCTGGCCACCACCGCGACCGCCAACTCCAGGGTGGTGAGCGACGTCGAAGAGCAGCTGGGCACCGACGGCACCGAAGTGTTCACTCTGCGGGGCACCCTGGCACGCGATTCCCTGCGGTTGGGCGTGCTCCGACTGCCCAGCCCGCGCTCGAGACTGGCGTGGTTGCTGACCCATATCGACGACCTGCCGGGCAGCGGAATCATCTATGCGCTGACCGTCGCAGCGGCCGAGGACACCGCACACCTGCTGCGCGCCAACGGTCGCCGGGTCCTTGCCTACACGGGTCGCACCGACCCCGCCGATCGTGAATCGGCTGAGGCCGCACTGAAGAACAACGAGGTCAAAGCTCTGGTCGCCACCAGTGCGCTGGGTATGGGGTTCGACAAACCGGACCTGGGGTTTGTGGTCCACCTCGGTGCGCCCTCATCTCCGGTGGCCTACTACCAGCAGGTGGGTCGGGCAGGCCGTGGCACACCCAACGCCGATGTGCTGCTGCTCCCCGGTACCGAGGACCGGGAAATCTGGGAGTACTTCGCCACCTCGTCCATGCCCTCCGAGGAGAGGGCGACCCGGGTCCTGGAGGCGTTGGGCGCCGGCGGAATCCTGTCCACGCCCGCTCTGGAGGCGCAGGTCAACCTCAAACGAACTCCGTTGGAGCTGCTGCTGAAGGTCCTCGACGTGGACGGGGCCGTGCGAAAGGTGCAGGGCGGCTGGGAAACCACGGGGACCCCATGGGTGTACGACAGCGAACGGTACGAGCGGATCGCCAAAGCCCGGGTCGCTGAGCAGAAATCCATGCTGGATTACGAAAACACCTCGCGGTGCCGGATGGAGTACCTCGCCGCGGCGCTCGACGACCCTACCGCGGCGCCGTGCGGACGATGCGATAACTGCGCCGGCCCGTGGTACTCGGATGACGTGGCCCACGATGCCTCCGATAGTGCCCAGAAGGCCCTGAGCAGGGTAGGTGTGGAACTGGATCCAAGGGGCCAGTGGCCCAGCGGCATGGACAAACTCGGCGTACCGGTCAAGGGACGTATCCCCGCCGACCAGGCGAACGGCGCGGGCCGCGCATTGGCCAGGCTCACCGACCTGGGCTGGGGCAACCAGCTCAGGGAGCTGCTGGCTGACACGGCTGAAGACCAGCCGCTCGGCCCGTTAGCGATCGAAGCGTGCATCTCGGTGCTGGCTCAATGGGGCTGGGACAACCGCCCGGTAGCGGTAGTCAGTGTGCCGTCGCGACGACGACCATTGCTGGTGCAGTCGCTGGCTGAGGGCCTCGCCGGGGTAGGCCGGATCCCCTATCTCGGCGCCCTGCAAACGCCGCGTGGCTGGCCCACGGGAGCGCCGGGCGGCAACAGTGCATTTCGCCTCGCAGCCGTCTGGGATCGGTTCGCGGTGCCCGGCGAAGGGCGGGAATGGTTTGCCGCCAACCCGGGCCCGGTGCTGCTGGTGGATGACCTGGCGGACAGCCGGTGGACGATGACGGTGGCGGGCAAGGCATTGCGGGATGGCGGAGCGCAGGAAGTGTTGCCTTTTGTGCTGGGCCTGAAGGCCTGAGCGGGCTTGTGCATGGGCGAGGGCGATCCAGGCAAAAACAGACACCCCGGTTCAGTCGAGAACCGGGGTGTCTGGGTGAAATCGCGGAGACGGGGGGATTTGAACCCCCGGTAGGCTTTAGGCCCACACTTCATTAGCAGTGAAGCCCATTCGGCCGCTCTGGCACGTCTCCAGCGGCTATTACTAGCCACCCAAGGCTACCTGTAAGAAGCGGGCAAGAGCAAAACCGGCCGCGGCTAAAGCCCGCCGGTCAACGCCTTCCACATGAACTCCTGCGACATCACGTGCATGCGGGCTGCCTGCCGATTGTCGGACGCCCCCGCATGACCGCCCTCCAGGGCCTCATGGAACCACACATTGCCGATCCCGAGGGCCTTCATCCGGGCCGCCATCTTTCGTGCCTGCACCGGGCCCACCCGGTCGTCGCTGGTCGCCGTCCAGATCAGTGTCCTCGGGTAGCCGACCCCCGAACGCAGCTGATGATACGGCGAGAAGGTCTGCACGTACTCCCATTCCTCAGGCTTATCGGGATCGCCGTACTCGGCGATCCACGAGTAGCCCGCCGAAAGTTTGGTGTACCGGCGCATATCCAGCAACGGGACACCACAGGAAATGGCACCGAACAGGTGCGGGTAATGGGTGAGCATGTTGCCCACCAACAGACCACCGTTGCTGCGACCGGTGCAGCCAAGGAGCGCCGGCTGGGTGACGCCGCGTATCACCAAATCCTCAGCGATCGCGGCGAAGTCCTCATAGGCGCGATGACGATTGGCGTGCAGCGCTGCCCGGTGCCAGGCTGGACCGTACTCTCCGCCGCCCCGGATATTCGCCACCACGTACACTCCATGCCGACCGGCCTCAGTGGTCCGCTCCAGCCAGCCCCGGCCGATGACTCCCGAATAGGCGGGGGTCATTGCGTGCTCAAACCCACCGTAGCCAGAGAGCAGGGTGGGATTTTTGCCGTCGAGCGCCAGATCCGTCACCGCGACCTGGAAATACGGTACCCGCGTCCCGTCTTTGGACACCGCAAAGTGCTGCTCAACGGTGAACCGGTCGTCGTTGAAGAACGACGGCGACGCTTTCACCTGGGTGTGCGTCCCGCCGACGGTCCCACGCAGCAGAGTCGTCGGGGTCAGAAACCCGCTGGCCAGGAGCCAGTAGTCGTTCCCGGCCTCGTCGGCCTCATCGTCAACAGCGAACGCGTCCACCGAGTGCAGCGGCGGGCAGGCGTCGAGGGCCTCCATCCGCCACTGCCGGGACGGTTCCAGGACCCTGATCTCGGAGGACACGTCGTTGAGGAGGTTGACCAGAAGGTAGTCCCTCGTCCAACTCCAGGACTGCAGCGAGGTTTGCGCATCGGGCTGGAACAGCGTGGTCAGCGACCGGCTGCCCGCCAGGAAAGAGTCGAGATCGATGCCGAGCAGTGACCCAGCCAGGAACACCGTGCCGTCCACGGCCCAGTCGGTGCGGGGCCGCAGAGTCAGCCACTGTCGGTGGAGTGAAACATTGACATCGTCCGGAACGTCCAACTGGACCCACGCGTCGTCGCAGCGCAAATGGGTGCGGCTGGAGTAGAAGTCGATGGTGTCGACGGCGATGTCACGCTCGAACCCGGGCGTCTGATCCCGCATCACCACCGCCATCATGTGATCCACGGGGATTTCGAAGTAGGGCTCGGCGTCGGCCAACGACTGACCGCGGCGCACGGTGCGCACCGTCCGCGGATAGGAACTGGCGGTGATTGATCCGGGGCCGAAGTCGGTGGCCACGTGCAGAGCATCCGGTCCAGCCCAGCTGATCCGGCTCTTGGCGGCCGGAATGTCGAAGCCACCGGCAACGAAGGCCCGGGAGACGACGTCGAACTCCCGGAACCGCCGGGCGTCACCTCCATCGGGGGAGAGCGCGATCAGGGCATGCCGGTACGGTGCGCTATCGGCGGGACGCAGGAACATCGCCCCGCCCCACACCCACTCGACGCCCTCGTCAGCGCTGAGCGCATCGAGGTCCAGCAGCACCTCCCACTCGGTGTGGGCCGATTTGTAACTGTCCCAGCCGGTCCGGCGCCACAACCCCTTCGGATGCGCTTCATCGCGCCAGAAATTGTAGAAGTGCTCGCCCCGCTTGGAGACCATCGGGATGCGGTCAGTGGAGTCGAGAACCTCAAGGACATCCCGCTCCATGTTGCGGAATTCGTCGGTGACGAGTAACCGCTCGGTGACCGCATTCTCGGCGCGAACCCAGTCGAGGGGCGAATCGCCGTAGATGTCTTCGAGCCAAAGGAACTCGTCGTCGGGCGTCGCACCGGGGCGCTGGTCTGTGGTGAAGGTCATATTTCCATCCTATGCACGCCCGCCGGGACCGCCGAACCAGCCAACAGGCCCGGTTCCGGCCAGCCCAGTTCCTTCCCGCCCCGACCCAGCGGATACCCTTAGCTGATGCACACGGGTCGTAACCAACGGGTAGCTGTGGTGGGTGCAGGCCCCCGCGGTACGTCAGTGCTGGAACGGCTCATCTCCCAGTGGGAAGCGGCCCCGACAGGCCAGCACGGGCCCCTGGACATTCACCTAATTGACCCTGAACTCCCCGGTCCCGGACACGTCTGGCGCTCTGACCAGTCCAGGCTCTTCCTGATGAACACGCCGTCTCTCTTCCCGACAGTGGTCCCCGTTGGAGCGAGTGCCGACGGACTCGCTCCGTCGGTGGTGGATCATTCGTTCGATGACTGGCGGGTCGCGATGAGTGACCAGCCGGATGGGTCGCTTTCCAGCGCCGATCACCGGGAGCTGAAGCGGCTCGGCGGTTCAGACTTTCCCAGCCGCGCGCTGTACGGCAGGTACCTGGAGTGGACCTACCAGCAACTCATTGACCGCTGCCCGGCCGACGTCGTCGTGACCCACCACCGGACCGAAGCGCTGGCGTTGGTACCGGACGGGACCGGCTTTCGGTTGAGACTGGGCGACGGTTCGGAACTTGCGGTGGACGACGTCGTCCTGGCTCTGGGGCATGTTCCGGCGCAGCTCAGCCCTGACCAAATCGCCCTGCGTGACGGTGCGGGTCGGTACAGTCTCGCGTACTGGCCGCCGGCTGTCCCCGCCGATATTGACTGGAGGAGGCTTCCAGCCATGAAGCCGGTCCTCGTTCGGGGCCTTGGCCTGAACTTTTTCGACGTCATGATTCAGCTGACCGAGGGACGCGGAGGGCTCTTTGTCCACGACGACGGCGGGAGTCTGGCGTATCAATTGTCCGGTCGGGAGCCCAGGATCGTTGCGGCGTCCCGGCGGGGGGTCCCGTACCGGGCGAAGGCGCAGTTGGATAGTTACCTCCCGCGGAGCGTGTCATTGAACTACTGCACCCTACCGGCCCTGCGGTCGTTTGCTGACCAGGGGATCCTGCCGGGCTTCGACCACGACATTTGGCCCCTTCTGCACCGCGACGTGATGAGCGCTTATTACACCACTCTGGCGAGGGTGTCAGGGGAACGGCTCCTGGCCGACCCGCACGGGTTCCTTGCCCGGCTTAACGCGGCTATCGCCGTCAACGGTCCGGAATGGACAGCGGCGCTTGAGACGCTCCTCACCACCGAGGTGCCAGCAGAGCATCACCTGAATGTTGAAGGGCTCGCCCACCCGTTTGCCGGGCGCCGCTTTGCCACCTCCCACGATTATCAGAACGCGGTACTGGCGTATCTCGATGAGGACGTTGCCGAGTCCGCTCGGGGCGAGGACAGCCCGCTGAAGATGGCGATAGGCGCGATGAATGCTGGCCGAACCGTCATTAAACAGGTGGTGGCCGACGGCGGGCTGACCGACCAGTCGTGGATGGCAGAGCTTCGCGGATGGTTCGAGCCCCTGGTGGAGGGGCTGGCCAGTGGGCCACCATCGATCAGGATCGCGCAGTTGGCTGCCCTGGTGCGGGCCAGCGTGGTGCAGTTTGTGGGACCTAATCCCACGTTCGTTGTTGATGAGGATACCGAGCGGTTCGAGGCATCCTCACCGTGGGTTCAGGGCGCCAGGGTATCCGCCAGCCACCTGGTGGATGCCATGATGCCGCCCAACCGGGCCGTGAGCACCCTGTCCCCGCTGCTGCGGCAGCTGCTCGACGACGGGCTGGTCCGGCCCAGAATGATGATGGCCGCCGACGGGGTGCCGGTCAGCTCACCCGGACTGGACGTCACGCAACCGCCTTACCGCGCTATCGACGGGTCCGGCCGCCCCCAGTCCCACCTGTATGTGCTGGGTTTGCAGCTCGCCTCGGCCCAGTGGGGGACAGCGATCGCCGCCCAGGCGCACACATCGGTCGACGCCGGGGGGCGGACGCTCCGCGACGCCGATGACATTGCCGCAGCAATCCTCGCCAGCCAGTAGTTAACCGATACGGCGGACCCCGTAGGGGCCCGCCGTCGGTCTAGCCTGTTTGGGGTTATTTGCCGCAGGTTCCGAAGGTGTCGTCGAGCCGGTTGACGAAGGCTGCCATTGCGTCACGGGCTACTGGGGTGACGGGGCGGTAGGTGCCGTCGCCCCAGCCTTCGGAGATGCCGGTGTCCTTCATCCAGGAGATTTCCTTTTCGAACATCATGCCTTCGGGCACGTCCGAGAAGGGGGGTCCGGCTGGGTTGGCGTAGTTCATGGCTGTCGCGTCGAGGCAAACTTCCCCGGCGAAGCGTTTCATGAATGCCGCCATCGCGTCCCGGTTGACTGGGGTGACCGGGCGGAAGGTGCGGGTGCCGTCGGCTTCGGGCCAGCCGGTCGAGAGGCCGGATTGGTGCATCCACATGATCGCGTCGAAGTGCTCTACGCGGTCGGCTTCGTTGGCGGGGAAGTCGACGTCGCTGAACGGTGATTCCTTGGGCAGGTCGAAGTCAGGTTCCCCGGCGAGGCGGTAGAGGAACGCGGCCATTGCGTCGCGGTTGATGTTCGCTAGCGGGCGGTACGTCCGGGTGCCGTCGGCTTCCAGCCAGCCGGTGGAGAGACCGTTCTCGGCCATCCACTCGATGTGGTCCTGGTGTTCGTTACCGGCGATGTCAGTGAACTCAATGGGTTCGTCAAAATCTAGACCTACGATCACCGGGTCGTGATCGCTGGCGCGGTACTGGTCAGCTGTGTAGTAGTTCACGGTGTTGTAGTTGAACCGGCTGTACTCAAGTGCCAGTGATTCGACCGCGTTAATATTCCAGATATCGACGCCGGTGACAGTAGCATCGGCTTCGGGCGAGGCGAGGATATGGTCGAGTGACCCGGACTGTCCACCGAAGACGTAGGAGTATTTCCCGGTTTCAACGCCCTGGTTGATGTACCCGGCCTCATAGAACACCTGCATGGGATCTTCGGCAGAGTATGAGTTGAAGTCACCGGTCAGGAAAACCTTTTCGGTGCCTGCCTCTTCCTGCATGGTTTCGGCGAAGTCCACCAGAGCGGTTGCCTGCTCGATACGGTCAGGGTTCGAGGCTCCCTGCCCGTCGCCCTGGTCTGCGTTCTCCCCAGAGCCGGAACCCTTTGACTTGAAGTGGTTCACGATGGCGAGGAATTTTGTTGACTCGTCGTCGCCTGCGACCTGGAAGGCCTGAGCCAACGGCTTGCGGGCATTAGCGAACGCGACGTCGTCGTCGAGAATGACCGAGTCGCCCACCGTCTCGACCGCAGCAGTTTTGTAGATGAAGGCGTTGCGGATCACGTCCTCGTTGACGGGAATCCCGGCAGGGGAGGGGACGAAGTCCCAGACGCCCGGCTCGACTTCGTTCAGCGCGGCGGTTAGGGTGGCGAGGGCCTCGTCGCGCTCCTTGCCGAACGCCGCCGAGTTCTCGATTTCTTCAAGCGAGACCATGTCGGCGTCGAGGTTGGTCAGCGCCGCGACAATCTTGGCTTCCTGCCGCTCAAAGCTGTCGGTGTTGGCTGCGCCTCGGGCGTCACAACCGCTCCGGACGGTAATCGGGCTGCCCGCGCGGTCGTTGTAATACGTGCAACCGGTCAGTTCATCGCCGGTGGTGCTGAAGTAGTTCAGAACGTTGAACGAAGCGATCTTGATGTCGCCGCCCACATCAGTGGGGGTGCCTGGTCGCTCGCCGGCGAAGGTGACTGGTTGGATTTCGGCGGCATTCTCTGCCGTGAGGCGAGTGACTGGCTGGAACCTCCACACGCCGAAGTCGAAGTCCACTAGGACGTCGGAGGTGAAGGTCGCTGACCCGTTGACCCGGACCGGATTTTCGACCGTCAGGTAGGGCAGGGCCTGGTCAGTGGTCCGGACGAAGTCCACTAGGGCGCCGTCGTCGAGGGTGACTCCTCGTGCGCTGTTGTCGGCCCGCACAGCGTCGTTCTCTTCAGTGCCAGGGGGAGCAATTTCGGTGGGCTGTACCAGGGCCTCGGTGCCGAAGGCCAGATCGATCTCGCCGTACCGGTTGAGGTCATAGTTGTCGGAGACGGTGAAATCGCCGGTGGGCCGCACAAGCATGCTCTCAAGAACTTCACGGTCCGCGTTGGTGGCGGGCCACGGCGTGATGAGGGACTTGACCTCCTCGGCTGGCTCGGTGAGCACCGTGGCGGCGCCGCCCACCACTTCAATCTGGGTAACGCCGAAGTTTTCTCCGACCTGCCCGGTCACCTCAACATGGTCACCGATCGCGACGTCGGCGACGGTGGCAGGGGAGTAAATGAAGATGCCGTCGGAGGCTGCGCCCGCTTCGATCCCGGTGCCCTCGGTCTGGATCACGTAGCCGTCAATCCCTCCGGTTGGGTAGCTAGCGGTAATGACGCCGCGGGTTGTGACAGTGTCTCCCGCGAGCGGCGAGGCGTCTCCGGTGCCCTGAATATCGGCAATCGGGATTACTGCACCAGCAACTGGCGGCTCGGGTTCAGGTTGGGGCTCAACACTGCCGGTCTCGCCGTCCGCGTTAGTGGGAGTGACTGCTTCGCGGAGGGAGAAGTCGGCGGAATTGTCATCGGTGTCGGCGAATTCCGTTCGGTTCAAGGACCGAGGATCGGAGTTGCTGTCCGGTTTGGTCGCAACAGCTGTCTCGAAGGTGTTCGAGGAGCCATAACCCAGTAGATCCTCGACGGCAGGGTTATTGATAATCGAACCTGTGGGCAGCGGATCGATTGCCTCAGCCTCGTTCGAGAGAATCAGTGTGCCGCCGCCGCCAGCGAAGCTGGCCGCAATGGTGGCATCCGTTGCGGGAAGCGCAGCACCGTTGTCAGCATTGCTGGTGCCGCCAATGAGGTAGTGGCCATCTGCCGGGATGATTCCACTGAGCGTCGACACCCCAGTCGGTGCAGTGGAGGTGCCAGCTGCACGGTACTGGAGTGACCAGCCGGTGACGTCGACCGGTTGATTCGTAGTGTTGTGGAGTTCGACAAATTTGTTCAGGTACGGGGCGTTCGCGCTGCCCCCATTGACGTAGGCCTCGTTGATGACAACGCCGTTCGGCGCGGCATAGGCAGGAAGCGCAACGACCGGTGAGGCGAGTAGTCCCACCGCGATCACGGCCCCGAGCCCGCCCTTCCATGACGAATTTTTCATTCGCTAGTTCTCCTTGGCTTTGGCTGGTGACAGCCGCGAGTGAGTCCGCCCGAAGGATAAAGCTGCAGACGGATATGACCCAAGACTCTGGTAATTGTGATCCAGATAACTTTCGGGTCGGTATTGAGCAAACCAGACAATAGTGAACGAGAGATTACGGGAAGTGAAGGGGCCAGGAGATTGCGGTAAACAAAAAAGTTGGCCCCGGTAACTACCGGGGCCAACTTTTTATTACGGGCGGAAGGTAAGAGATTCGAACTCTTGGTACGGGGTTACCGCACACTGGTTTTCAAGACCAGCTCCATCGGCCGCTCGGACAACCTTCCCAAGTGAGTAGTGTTTCACGTAGCTTCCAGTTCAACCAAAAACCAGTCCAGCGGAGGACCTTGTGAAAGCAGTAGTGATCACCCGACCGGGCGGGCCGGATGTGCTCGCGGAGTCTCAGGTTCCTGCGCCGACGGCGGTGCAGGGAGAGGTGCTGATCGACGTCGTCGCGGCCGGTCTGAATCGCGCGGATGTGCAGCAGCGTGAAGGCAACTATCCTCCACCGGTGGGGGCCTCGGAGTACCCGGGACTGGAAGTTTCCGGGCGGATTGCCGATGCTGGCGAGTCCGGCTTCTCCGTGGGCGATGAGGTGGTGGCCTTGCTTTCCGGCGGAGGCTACGCGGAGCGGGTGGCAGTGCCGGCGGGGCAGGTCCTTCACGCCCCGCCGGGGGTTGACCTGGTCACGGCTGCCGCGTTGCCGGAAGTCGCCGCAACCGTTTACTCGAACCTCTTTCTCACCGCTCGCCTTCAACCGGGGGAGCGGGTCCTGATCCACGGGGGATCCGGTGGTATCGGCACCATGGCCATCCAGTTGGCGCTGGCGTTCGGGGCCATTCCGATCGTCACTGCAGGGTCCGCAGCGAAACTCGACGTTGCCCGGCGCCTCGGGGCCGGCACATGCATTAACTATCGGGAGCAGGATTTCGTCGCCGAGGTGGCCGCCGCGACGTCGGGCGTGGGTGTGGACGTCATTCTCGACGTCGTTGGCGCTAAATATCTGGCACAGAACGTGGCTGCGCTCGCTGTCGGTGGTCGGCTGGTGGTCATTGGGTTGCAGGGTGGCGCGAAGGCCGAACTGGACCTCGGGGCGCTGATGACCAAACGCGCGTCGGTGGCCGGCACCACGCTGCGCGGACGCCCGGTGGCTGAGAAGTCTTCAATTATGGCTGCTGTGAGGGACCAGGTCTGGCCGTTGGTCACGTCTGGGGCAGTGAAGGCGCTGGTGGACCGAACCTTCCCGCTGGAGGAGGCAGCCGAAGCGCACCGGTACTTCGATTCGGGTCAGCACGCCGGGAAGGTCCTGCTGACCGTCGCTCCCTCCCGCTGACCGGCGTCCATCGGCGGGATAGTCTAGACAATCCCAGTGATCGGGCACGGTCGGTGGGAAATAGTCCCGTGATCCCGCGTCCACGCCTCCCTTGGGCGCAAAATAGTACCCGCTTACAGACGGGCGGGCGTGGTCGGTGGCTAAACTGTGGCGTAACGACCATCACATTGCTAACTTCGGCAGGTTCAAACACTCAAATCCAAGGGAGCACCATGAGTGAGCATCACAATAGTCCCGGTCGCGCTGCGCATAACGCTACGCATAGCCCAGCCGACGGTGACGGCCCGGACGGCGTCGTCCTGGTGCAGGATCCCGATCTTCCACCTACGGCTCTCGACCCGACACTAGCCGAGGACGAAGAAGGTCGGTGGACCCCAGCCAAGATTGCCCTGTGGGTAGGTATCGCCCTGCTCGGCGGATTCAGCTGGACCATGCTGGCAATAGTGCGCGGCGAAACGGTCAACGCCATCTGGTTTGTCTTCGCCGCTGTGTGCACCTATTTCATTGCTTACCGCTTCTACTCGAAGTTCATCGAGCGCAACCTCCTGAAGCCCAATGATCGGCGGGCAACCCCCGCCGAGTACAAGGCGGACGGCAAGGACTACGCTGCGACGGACCGCCGGGTCCTCTACGGACACCACTTCGCCGCCATTGCTGGCGCTGGCCCGCTGGTCGGTCCGGTCCTCGCAGCCCAGATGGGCTACCTGCCGGGAACCCTGTGGATTATCTTCGGCGTCATCGCCGCTGGAGCCGTCCAGGATTACCTGGTCATGTTCTTCTCCATGCGTCGTGGCGGCCGCTCCCTGGGGCAGATGGCCCGCGAAGAGCTCGGACTGATCGGTGGCACCGCTGCCCTGATCGCAACTCTCGCCATCATGATCATCATCGTCGCCATCCTCGCGCTCGTGGTCGTCAACGCCCTCGGTGAAAGCCCGTGGGGCGTCTTCTCCGTCGCGATGACCATCCCCATCGCACTCTTCATGGGCGTGTACCTCCGGTATATCCGCCCGGGTAAGGTCACCGAGGTGTCGATCATCGGCTTCGTGCTGCTGATGGCTGCAATCATCGCTGGCGGCTGGATCGGCGAAACGGCGTGGGGCGTTGCCATCTTCGGCCTCGACCGCGTGGCCATCGCCTGGGGCATCATTATCTACGGCTTCATCGCCGCAGTGCTCCCAGTCTGGCTCCTGCTCGCACCCCGCGATTACCTCTCAACCTTCATGAAGATCGGCACCATTGTGATGCTGGCGGTCGCCATCATCATCACCCGCCCGGAAATCAGCGTCCCCGCGGTCAGTGAATTCGCCAGCCGCTCCGACGGACCGGTCGTGCCAGGCACGCTCTTCCCCTTCCTGTTTGTCACCATCGCGTGTGGAGCGCTCTCCGGCTTCCACGCGCTGATCGCCTCCGGAACCACGCCGAAAATGATCCAGAAGGAACGCCAAACCCGGTTCATCGGGTACGGCGGAATGCTGATGGAATCCTTCGTCGCGATCATGGCTCTCGTCGCGGCACTGTCGATCGACCGTGGCATCTACTTCGCGATGAACTCCTCGATGGCCGCCACCGGCGGAACCATCGAGGGCGCCGTCGCCTTCGTCAACGGGCTGGGACTGGCAGGGGTAAACCTCACCCCCGAAATGTTGAGCCAGCTGGCCAACAACGTGGGCGAGGAATCCATTGTGTCCCGCACCGGCGGCGCACCGACCCTGGCCGTCGGTATCGCGCAGATCATGCAGTCCTTCATAGGTGGCTCCGGCATGATGGCGTTCTGGTATCACTTCGCCATCATGTTCGAGGCGCTGTTCATCCTGACAGCCGTCGACGCCGGTACGCGCGTCGCCCGGTTCATGCTGCAGGACAGCATTGGTAACTTCATTCCCAAGTTCCGCGACACCTCGTGGAGGACCGGCGCATGGATCTGCACGGCCATAATGGTAGCCGGCTGGGGGGCCATCCTGATCATGGGGGTCACCGACCCGCTGGGCGGAATTAACACGCTGTTCCCGCTCTTCGGCATCGCGAACCAGCTTTTGGCGGCTATCGCACTCGCCGTGTGTATGGCGATCTGTGCACGGAAGGGAGCCTTCAAGTTCCTGTGGATCCCAGCGCTGCCATTGGCCTTCGCCGCAGTGGTGACCATCTCGGCGTCGTTCCTGAAGATCTTCTCGCCGGTACCGTCGGTGGGCTACTGGGCGAACCATTTCGCCTTCCGCAATGCGCTCGCAGCAGGCGAAGAGAGCTTCGGAGCCGCACAGTCAGTGGTTGCAATGGAAGCGGTGGTCCGCAACACCTTCATCCAGGGTGTGCTGTCGATCGTCTTCGTCACCCTCGCGCTGATCGTGATCACCACGGCGATCGTCGCCTCGGTGAAGGCATACCGCAATGGCGGCGGGCCAAACACCGAGGACAAGGCGGTTCCCTCGCGGATCTACGCACCGTCCGGAATGCTCGCCACCCCCGCTGAGAAGGACCTGGAGAAGCAGTGGGCTGCTCTGCCGGCTAGCAAGCTGCCGGCAAGGACCGGCCACTAATGAGCGTCCTGGAACGGGCCCGGCGGGCCGTCTGGTTGTTCAAGGGAGTGATGGGTGAAAATGCCTACCAGTCCTACCTCGACCACCACGCGGCGACCCACGACGCTGAGCCGCCGATGACCGAGAAGGCGTTCTGGCGGGACAAAACCGACCGCCAGGACGCCAATCCGGAGGGCCGCTGCTGTTAGGCGGCACGACCCGACACAGCTGCCCGCTGACCGGGTTTGTTCGCAGAGCATCAATGGTTATGCTCAGCCAACGAGCCTGGCTAGCGGGCAGCAGTGCGAATCTGCTCAGCATCGGCGCGGAGTTGTACTCAGGAACTGTCGAGATGCTCATAATGGGTGATGGAAACCGACAGCTCGCCCAACAAGAAATCCCGCACCGGACCTAAAGCCTGGATCGTAGTTCTTGGCCTCGTTCTGACTGCCGTACTTGCCACCATCAACTGGCTGCAACTGGCCTCCATTGAGCGCGCCCTGGGTGGGCAGACTCTCCCCGAAGCGCGGCTCCTTGGCTACGACGTCGAAGACATCGAAGCAGTCCGCGCTTTGATGACCGACGAACTCCTCGAACGCTATGGCGCGTCTCACTATCTGTGGGACACGCTGTTTCCCCTCGTATTTTCCGCCACGCTCATCCTCCTGATCTTTAAGATCGCGCGAGGGCGCAAGCTCCGTTGGGTCTATGCCGCTGTCCCAACCCTGTACGCGATTGTAGACATTGCCGAGAACCTGGCACTTGAAGCCCTCTTCGGATCCGCAACCGTCACAACGCAAACGGTAGCCTTCGCCTCAACCCTGACTGCGCTCAAGGCGGGCATGTTCATTCTCTCTTTGATCACTGCGCTGATCACCCTGGGTACGCGACCACGTCAGCTAACGGGCGAGTAAACAGAACCATGGATTTCAAAGACGTCATTGGAAGAACTGCAGAAGCGGTGGAAATTGCAGGGGTATTGGCAATTCTGGCAGGAGTGGTGGTTGCCACATCGCTTGCCGCCTCAATGGCCCTTCGCGGAGGAAAAGGCGAAGAAACGTACAAAACCTATCGTCGCAGGCTGGGTAGATCGGTCCTTCTCGGCCTTGAACTCTTGGTTGCCGCGGACATCATTCGCACCGTCGCTGTGACGCCAACTTTTGACTCGGTAGGCGTCTTGGCGCTAATCATCGTGGTCAGGACCTTCCTGAGCTTTTCGTTGGAGCTCGAAATATCCGGGCGGTGGCCCTGGCAAAAAGCTACTCCCGCCGAAAGGACTGTGACCCAGGATTAGCGCACAGAACAGCGGACGAACACCTACCTGTCGAAGTGCGTAGCGGTAGGGGCCTGATTTGCTGAGGCGACAACAGCGCTGGCGACGTCGCGCAGCTTGATGTTGCGGGCGCTGGATGCGGCCTTCAGGATCTTCACCGCCTCGCCTTGCGAGCACCGGTTCTGAGCCATGATGATTCCTGCGGCCAGGTCGATCACCGTGCGGGACTGCATGGCGGCTTCCAGATGCTTGCTGGCGTCGCTGAGCTGGGCCATCCGGACGGCGAGTCGCAGCGATTTTGAGGCCTCAAGGGCAAAAGCCTCAGCTGCTGCTACGGCGCCGTCGTCGAACGCGTGGGAGACCGTCGAATAGAAGTCCAGCCCTGCGCGCGCGTCTCCGCCCAGCGGAACGGGGATCCCCAGCGCTGACCGGATGCCATGTTCAGCGACAGCGTCACGGTAGTCGGGGAAACGCGCGTCGGTGGGAATGTTCTGGACATGGACCGTAATGTTCTCCCGCGCCGCCCGCAGGCAAGGACCGTCGTCGAACGCGTACTGAATTTCATCGGTCTTGCGGGCCAGCTCGCTACTACTGGCGACTGTCGCCATGGTTCGGGGCCGGAGCAAGGTCAGGCCGCACAGCACCTCACCGGCTGCCTTCGAGGTGAGGGTGGTCGCAGCAAGCTGGGTGAGCCCCGTCAGGAAGGTGTTCACATCATCACTGTCCATCACCATGTCCAGCAAAACATTGTGAACGTCCGATTCCAGCCGTGGGATATCTGTCATTGCGTCCTCTACTTTCGGACGTCGCTGAACGCCCCGATATGTAACGGACTCCACTGTAACCGGTGCGCGCGGCAAGGATGACTGGTCAGCTCCGGGCGGACGGCGATGGGTAAGCCAGGATGAGATATAGTCTTAGTCAGGTTGAGCAGACAGCCACGATAACTTCTCCTACAAAGCAGGGTTTCGATGGCCATCAGGCTGCGCGGATCGCCTCTCTGGGCTCCAGCTAAAATGCTCCAGCAACACCACCCACACTCCTCAGCACCGCTGGCATCCCTCCTGCGCCGTGCCCCCGTAATACCCCCCCTATAGACGCCGCCCTGACCTCCGGCCAGACTGATGACTTCACCGTCTGGCCGCGCCGCACTCGCGGCACCTCTTAGTCTTGAGCCGTCCTGGAAGGACCCAATGAACGACACCACCCGCCATTCTCCCGACCAACCATTCCCGGCGGACCTGACGCAGCTGGAAAGCACAGAAGTAGAACTTCTCAACAGCAGAATCCATCGCGAACTCGACTCAGAGTATGTGCGGTACGGGCTGCCGGATCCTGAGACCGAGGGGCGCCTCGAGGAACTCACCGAGGAACTCGACCGCCGCGAGCAGGAGGGCTGCGAAGCGACCCTCCCGCCGCTGGAGCGCATCGGCGACTGACCGATTTTGCTCGCGGAGACGGCCCGGGTGACCCGATGGGGGGACTACCCGGGCTGTCGGACGTGGTTACCGTGAGACGATAGGCCCATGAGTGAATATCAGGGTCCTGGTTACCCGGGCGCCACTCCCCATGGCTACCCCGAGCGGGTTGACGTACTGACCGATCTCATTCACACCTAGCTACGATGGGATTTTTCACAGCAGCACGGCAAGGTCGCAAGGACGACGCGGAGCTGGGCACCGGCGTCTGGCGGCGGGCACACGACCGGTTCCGCCGGGGGTTGGATCGTTATCACCAGATCCTTGAGGGCGTGGGTGACGACGACGTCTATAATCAGCTCGCCGTTCTCGCCAACGAGCTCGGGCCGCTGTTGGAGCGCGTCCGGGTGATCTGTGTAGCCGCGCAGGCGTCATCGCCGAGTGAGGGTTTGGACATTCCCGGCGCGCTTACCCCGGTGCACCGTGCTCTGTCGAGAGCGGGTAATTCCCTCGCGACGACGGCGGAGGCCGCAGCGATGGCGCGGCTCGACGGCGAACGATGGGGACTGGCATCCGCTGGCCTGGAGAATGTGCGGAGGCGGGCCGAACTGGTGGAAGAGGATATCGCCGAGGCCGAGCGCCAATTAGCGGCCCGATAAACACTTCGCCCCGCTGAACGCTTTCGGCGCTGAAAGGCGGACTGATGAAATAATCCGGGCACGCAGGCCGTTCACCTAGTGACATCGCATTCAGTAATTACGGCGAAAGGCAATTATGACTACCTCACCGAATCTTACGTTTCATGACGGCGCCACCATTCCCCAGCTCGGCTACGGAGTGTGGCAGGTTGACGACACAACAGCGGAAGACGTCGTCGGGCGGGCGTTCAAAGCCGGATACCGTCATATCGACACTGCAGCCGCGTATCAGAACGAAGCCGGTGTTGGCCGGGCCATCGCCGCTTCCGGTCTCGACCGTAGCGATCTGTTCATCACCACGAAGCTGTGGAACGCCGATCAAGGCTATGAAAGCACCCTGAAAGCCTTCGACACCTCGATGGAGAAGTTGGGGCTGGAGAAGCTTGACCTTTACCTGATCCACTGGCTACAGCCCAAACAGGGCAAGTACCTTGATACCTGGAAGGCTCTGATCGAGCTGCAGAAGCAGGGTCGGGTCACCTCCATCGGTGTTTCGAACTTCACCGTCGAGGCGCTGCAGGAAATCATCGACGCCACCGGCATTGTCCCAGTGATCAACCAGGTCGAAACGCACCCGTTCTTCAACCAGGCTGAGCTGAAGGCATTCCACCAAGAGAAGGGGATTCTGCACGAGTCCTGGTCACCGCTGGGTTCGGGCAAGGGTCTGCTCGACGATCCAGCCCTGGTGGAGATCGCTTCCAGGCACAACGCCACCCCGGCGCAGGTCGTCCTCGCCTGGCACCTCGCGGTCGGCAATGTCGTGATCCCGAAATCCGTCACTGAGTCTCGGATCGTTGAGAACTGGGACGCGCTCGATGTCACTCTCGATGCCGGCGACATCGACGCCATTAACGCTCTCGACAAGGGTGCCGACGGACGCATCGGGGCGGATCCGGCGACTGCAGACTTCGCCTGACCGCCAAAAGCGCTCGCCGGGCGCGCTCCGGTGACCGATCTGGACATCGGTGAGGGGAATTTCCCTCGCCGATGTCCAGGTTAACGCGGTCCGTCCGGATTGCTCACCGGAACGGCCCTGTTTCCGGAAGGCGTTGTCGTCGGACGCACCAGGCATGACGACGTCGGCCTACTGCTACGCGTAGTCGGCCAATCCGGCCCGAACGGGCTACTCGCCCCGCTCCAGGATGACCTGGGTGCAGTACCCCGTCGCCGGGTTAACCAGGATAGGTGCGAGCAGATTCACCGTGGTGCCATTTTCGCCGGGGTTAGCGACCACCAAAAAGGTGAGAGCCTCGCCTTCCGGTGGGTCCAGCGCATCAAGGTGCGACGACGAAACGGCCGGCAGGTAGCCCGGCAGGTACACGGCGGCGTCTAGCACGAACAGCCGCAGCGCTGCGTTTTCGCTGGCCTGCAGCGCGTATAGCCCGTCGGCGCCGTCAACCTTATCCAGCGAGAAGTTGACGAGCGGGTCGAGTCCGGGCGGGGAAGTAGTGAAGGCCAGAGCTGCACTCACCGCAGGAAGTCCATGAAGATCGGCCGGAACACGGACGCGTCCCCGGTGCCGAAGGCCGCCGCGCCATCCATGTCTAAGCGCGCAGTTACCCCCGAATCAACCCGTCGCTCGACGGGGCTGACACCGGTATGGTTCGGCGCCTCGGTGAAAGCAAAGCCACCCCCGGCATCCGAATTGCCGGCGTAAATGGTACGGACCCGGTGTGTGGAGTTGGCCTGGCGGAACAATTGATCCCGCAGCGCCGCTACCTCGATGGCCAGTGCTTCACGGCTCGACGCCGATAACGACCCAAGGTATCAGAATCGGCATCGATGCGCCGCGCGGCGTGAAAATTCAGCGGGAGGAAGTGCTCCGCGCCGTCGTCGAGGCCAATCTCGCTGCCGCCCAGCCCGATCCCGAGGCTGAAGCGCGGATCAAGGCCCTGCTGGGCATGCCAACGACGCCCCCTGATCCTCCGTAGCGCGGCGGAACACCTTACTGGGGTTCTCCTTATGCGCAGTCCGCGGGCGGCGCATAAGGAGAACCACCGGTCACCAGATCGTTCCGGTATTTATGGAATGTCCGCCTGCGCGGCCTCCTTGCGGAGTGCCCGGGCGTCCTCGTCAGTCAAAAAGCGCTGATCATTCAGCTCCCTGACATTTTCCTTCACCGCTTTCACATAGGACCCGTGATTTGGATACAGGTTGTCAATGGTTGTTTTGTTGAACGGGCGTTCGTATCCTGCGATGAAGCAGAAGGAAGCTCCCGTCGCGGTGCCGTACCAGGTGCTCGTCGGCACATCCAGGAAGGGGGAGCGCAACCCTCCCTGCACGTTGCCAAATTCATCAAGCACGGGTGCACCGTTCGCTACCAGAATCGGTGCCGCCCGCGGCGGAGCAATGTTCTCCCGCACCCATAGATCCAGGTTTTGCAAGGCGGCATTGAAGAAGATGGAGCTCGGGAAACGGCTGCGGGGTCCTTCATTGCAATTCATCGGGGGGACCGTTCGCCCCGCGGCCACGATGTCTTCAGAAGAAGCAGAAAAATACAGTTCATCGGGAGTGGCGTGCCCGGCGCCAGCCATTTCATAATGCCGGTAGCGGTCGTTTGGCGCATCGCTGTCTGGGCGTCGGGAGCCGATGCCGCGAAGGTAGTCAGACTGGGACATGAGCCGGATGATTGGAACGCCGACGTTTTCAAACTGACGGCGCGGGTCATTCGCTGCGGGCGCACTTTCACACTGGTTCATCGGGTACGCCCCGGCGAAGGCGCCACCAGCTACGCCAACAATGTACCCGTCATAGATCGGGGCTCCGTCCGACTCAATGACGTGGGGCTGCACCCCATTGATGTAGTTTGCCAGATAGCCTCCAGTTTGGGAGTAGCCAAGTCCGTAGGCATTATCGACGAGACCAGACTCGCCCCCGTAGGTCAGTGGATTCGAGGAGGCATCGCTTTTCAACCAGGTGCCCACCTGGCTGTAAATGTCCCAGATCAAGCCGTTCTCGGTTGTCCTCGAACTGTCCGCAGCTACTGTCGTGCAGTTTCGAGGGTCATCCAGTGGTAGAGGATTTGCGAAGGACAAGGAACCGTATCGTTCGGCGTCGAAATTCTTGAGTGCGTCAACAGATATCGGTTTGGCGGTAATTCCCACCCAGGCATCCCCGTTGTTCACGATTTGCTCGTGGGCTACAGCCCACCCGATGTTGAGATCGAACAAATTCGAGGGGTTGAGCATTTCAACGACGACGTTGCCGCTGAAATGCTTGTCGTTGGCCGGTTTTCGAACGAGAACCCGGGTGGTGTACGGGGCATCTTCGGTGCGGATGACGGCAGGTCCGGGAGCTGGCCACGAATAGACGTTAGCGTTGCCGCTTGCGAGGTATTCTTCCTCCACGTAGCCCTGCTTCGACAGGTCTTCTGGGATCAGTTGGTGATCCGCTGCCCCAAAGGGGTAGGACTCCGCAGTCGTGGAGAGCCGCGTCACTTCCGGTATCGGCGTGACTCGCTCCTCTGCGGGTAGGGGAGCAGCATGATTTCTCTTCCCTGAGTCATCGCCGCCTTTGGCTTGGGCTGGTAAAGTTCCCGCCCCGACCACTCCAATGGTCAGTGACAGAGAAAGCGCCACTGAGATGCTTTTGGATTTCTTCACGAAGACTCCCTTGTGTTCGTTCAGGTTCGATGGAGGTCAGGGCTGATTGCACGCTGACCCCCCTAAGGGTAGGAAACCTGCTTGCTCGGAGCAAGCATACTGAACATGTGTGCACTGGATCGGGAAGACCCCAGACTGGAGTTCCGGCGACAATCGCCATCAGGGGTATGGGTCCAGAGCCTTCCGGTCTCAACGGTCGCCGCAAGCTCTCAGCTCGACCCCGGTAGCGGTTCATAGTGGAGCCTCCTGCCAGAGTCGAACTGGCGACCTTCTCATTACGAGTGAGACGCTCTACCGACTGAGCTAAGGAGGCTGAAGCTTCACGGGACGCGCGTTGGCACGGCCCAATCCACAAGCGTCAACTCTATAAGAGCGGTCGCACGCGGTCAAAAGCGCTTGACGCAGGCTTTAGTCGCAGCTGACGCCATCCTCCGGCACTGTGCCGTCGATGAAGTAGGAATCTACCAGATCCCCGATACAGGACCCGGCCCGCCCGTAGGCGGTATGCCCCTCGCCGTCCCAGGTGACGTGGACCGACGTCGTCAGCTGGTCGGCCAACGCCAGCGACCAGTCATAAGGAGTCGCGGGATCCCCCGTGGTGCCGATGACCAGCATCGGCCCAGCATTGGGGGCCGATGCTGGGGCCCGCTCCAACACCGGCTCAAAAGCCCACGCGTCGCAGGTCAGCCCACCGTACGCAAGGTAAGGTCCGAAAGTGGGTGAGGCGGCGGCCAGCTCTGCGGCGTCGGCCTTCAACTGGGCGGGATCGCTGGTCATCGGGTAGTCGAGACAGTTGATTGCGGTGAACGCCTCGGTGCTATTGGTGGCGTAGCTGCCGTTCGGCTCGCGCTCGGCGGCCAGGTCAGCGAGCTGCAGCATCGCCGACGGGTCGCCCTGCAGCGCCTGATCGATGGCCCCTGTCAGCAGAGTCCAGTTGTTGTTGTCGTAGAGCGGCAGGATAAACCCAGTGAAGAAGGTGCCGATGGTGACCAGCCGACCATCCGAAGCCGTCATCGGGCTTTCTTCGACCAAGCGGAACAAATCCTGGATTACTTCCACGCCTTCCTCGATCCCGGCGGGGAGCGGACAGTCGGCGGCCAGCTGACAGTCGGCCACATAGCTGCGCAGTGAAGCCTCAAAGCCGCGGGCCTGACCCAGAGTGATCTCCTCACTGCTCAACGACGGATCAACCGCCCCGTCGAGCACCAGCCGACCGGTGGTGGTGGGGAACAACTCGGCGTAGGCTGCGCCCAAAGCCGTGCCGTAGGAGAACCCAAGGTAGTTGAGTTGCTGATCCCCAACGGCCGCCCGCAGGATGTCCAGATCCCGGGCCGCACTGTCCGTGTCAACGAAACCCAGCAGCTCGCCGGTCCGCTCGGCGCACTGGGCAGCGAACTCCTCGGCCTCACGGGTGAGCGTCTCCAGCGCTTCGGCGTCGGAAACCCCCGGCTCCAGATACTCCAACCGGTCCGCTTCGAGCTCCTCATCCGTCTGGCAATCCACTGCCGAGGACTTCCCCACCCCGCGGGGGTCGAAGCCGACGACGTCGTACGCCTCGCGCAGGCGGTCGCTGGTAACAAACGTGAGCGCATCCCTGACGATGTTGACCCCCGAGCCGCCCGGCCCGCCCGGATTGACCAGCACGGAACCCCGGGGCTCGCCGGTCGCGTCGCTACGGATGAGCGCAATGTTGATTGACTCGCGCGAGGGGTCGGCGTAGTCCAGCGGAACCTCGATGGTGGCGCAGGCGAAGGACTCCTCGCACAGTTCCCACACCACGTCCTGGGTGTAAAAGTCCTCCAGTCCGGCGGGAACCTCGCCCACCACATCGGTACCCGCCGATTCCACCCCCGTGTCCGGGCCATCCCCGGACCCTGGGGACAGCAGCTGGCACCCGGACAGCGCCAGTGCACCGGAGAGGACGGCGGCGGCCGAGACCAGGCGGCTAGAGGGAGTTCGTCTCACGCGGTGTAATCCTTTTCGGGGAGGAGGCTGACTGCCATCGCCTCGATGGCGAGCAGCGGGGCAACGTTGGTATTAACGATCCGGTCCCGCACTTTGTTGATTGCCTCGATCCGCAGCAGCGTCCCCTCCGGGGTTCCCCTCCGTGCGAACGCCTCCAGCTCGGGCCGCAAAGGTTCGTTCACCAGGTCCCGACCGCTGGAAACCTGCAGCATCAGCACGTCCCGGTAAAACGAAGTCAGGTCGGTCAACGCGCGGTCAAAGTAGTCGTTCTTCGAGCGTTTGGCACGCCGGGTCTGGTCATCCTCCAGGCGTTTCACCTGCCCCCGGATGGCCGGCGGCAGGGTGCCGCTTTCCGGGGCGCCTAGTGTTGCCAACAGGGCTGATTTCTCCTGGGCGTCGCGCTGCTCGAAAGAACTCTGGGCCTCGGCTTCGGCGAGCTTGACCAGGTCTGCCGCCGCCTTCATCGCTCCGGAGACGGTCTTCAGATCCAGCGGCAGCCTGACGATCTGGTTCCTGCGGTCGCGGGCGCCGTCGTCGGTGGCCAACCGCTTGGCGACGCCGATGTGACTTTGCGCCGCCCGGGCGGCGGCCTCGGCTGTTGCCGGGTCGATGCCGTCGCGGCGGACCAGCAGGTCAGCGACATCCTTCACCGGCGGTAGACGCAGGTTGACGGCCCGGCACCGGGATCTGATCGTCACGAGGACGTCGCCGGGACTCGGCGCGCACAGTAACCAGATGGTCCGGGGCGGCGGCTCCTCGATGGCCTTGAGCAACACATTGGTGCTGCGCTCCTGCATCCGGTCAGCGTCTTCGACGATGATGACCCGCCAGCGGCCGGTCGACGGTTTGTCCTGCGCCTTGCGGACCAGTTCGCGCGCCTCGTCGATGCTGATGGTCACTTTTTCGGTGGTGACGTTGGTGATGTCCGCGTGGGAACCAGCAAGCGCGGTCCGGCAGGCCCGACACTCCCCGCATCCCCGCTCATCCAGTTGCACCCTGTCGCACAGGAGTGCCGCTGCGAACGCCCGGGCAGCATTGGACCGCCCCGACCCCGGGGGCCCGGTGAACAGCCAGGCGTGATTGGGCTGGTCCGCCGATGCCGCGCGTTGCAGTTGCTCCACGACCTGCTCCTGGCCCATCAGGAACGTCCAGACGCTCACGCCAGCTGCCCCTCAACTGCCGTGAGGATTGCGTCAGCCAACTCGTCGACCGGTTTCCGCGCCGGTAGCACCAGGTACTGCGCCGGGTCGGCTGCCGCCCGATCGAGGAATGCACCACGGATCAGCGAGTGAAAGGTGTCCGGTTCGGATTCCAGCCGGTCCTCGGCGCCGTTCTGGGTGCGCCTCCCCCGCCCCTCGAGCGGTTCGACGTCGAGCAGCACCGTCAGATCAGGTCGCAGCCCCTCGACGGCCCACAGGTTCACCTCCAGCACGCTGTCGGTACCCAGCCCGCGCCCGGCCCCCTGGTAGGCCACCGAGGAGTCGATATACCGGTCGCAGACGACCACGGCACCCCGCTCCAGGGCGGGCAGGATCGCCTGGTGGACGTGGGCCGCCCGTGACGCGGCGAAGATGAGGGCCTCGGTCCGGGGGTCGATGGCACCCTGGCCATGGTCCAGCACCAGCGAGCGGAGTTTCTCCCCAATGACTGTGCCACCCGGCTCCCGAGTCCGCAGCACCTCACGGCCGCGCTCCTGTAGGGCGGCAGCGAGCAGGCCGGCCTGGGTCGACTTACCGGCGCCGTCGCCGCCCTCAAAGGCAATGAACAGCCCGGACGTCCGGCGCGGGGATGGTGTACTCACGTGCCCAGCCTATCGAGGATCACCGACACAACAGTCCCGGGTGAGTCCCACCCCGATCACAGATACGCTGAATCCATGACCCACCACGACGACGACCACGCCCACCACCACGACCACCGGCTCGCCCCGGACACGATCGTGGTGGCCGCGGGACGCCCTTCGCGACAACACGACGCGCCAGTGAATCCGCCGATCGTGTTGTCGTCGACGTTCTACGAGGCAGTGGATCCGGTCGCTGGAGACCGGATCTACGGCCGCATGTCCAACCCCACCTGGGACCCGTTCGAGGAGGCGCTCGGGAAACTGGAGGGCGCAGCCCTACCGGCGCTGGTGTTCAGTTCGGGGCTCGGCGCTGCTGCTGCCGCGCTGTCGCTGGTGCCGACCGGCGGCGTCGTCGTGATGCCCCGGCATGCCTACGCCGGTTCGCTGAGCCTCGCCGAGGACGAAGCTTCTCGCGGCAGGTTCACCTTGCAGACTGTCGACGTCGCCGACACCCACCAGGTACTTGACCACCTGGTGGGCGCCGACATGTTGTGGCTGGAAAGCCCCACCAACCCGATGCTTGAGGTCGCCGATCTGCGCACCATCATCGGCGCCGCGAAGGCCACCGGGGTCACGGTCGTCGTCGACAACACCTTCAACACTCCGCTGGTCTGCCGGCCCCTGGAATTCGGCGCCGATGTGGTGCTTCACTCGGTCACCAAATATCTGGCCGGGCATTCCGATGTCATCCTCGGCGCTCTCGCCACCTCGGCTGCCGAAGTCCACGCGCAACTGCTCCGGCACCGCACCCTGCACGGAGCCATCGCCGGACCGTTCGAGGTGTGGCTGGCGCTCAGGGGACTGCGCACGCTGGCCCTGCGGGTGGAACGGTCGCAGGCGAGTGCCAGCTATCTTGCGGGCAAACTCCAGTCCCACCCGGCACTGACCCGGGTCCGGTTCCCAGGACTCCCCGACGATCCCGGCCACCAGCGCGCTGCCGAGCAGCTCAACGGCTTCGGCTCCATCATCAGCATCGAACTGGTGGATGTAGCGGCCGCGGAAGCGCTCGTCGCAGCCGTGCGGCTCTGGTTGCCGGCCACCTCGCTGGGCGGCGTCGAATCGCTGATTGAACGACGACGGCGGCAGTCGGGGGAACCGGTCACCGTCCCGGAGGCGCTGGTGCGGCTTTCGGTGGGGATCGAGAATCCCGAAGACCTCTGGGCCGATCTGGAGCAGGCACTGGCCCCGCTGCGACCACACGGCGATTCCACCCGATAGGCTGGACCCGTGGACATCGCTTATGAGATTAGGAACTACCTGTACCTGGCGCTCGGGTTGGTGGCGCTCGGAATTGAGATCTGGGCGCTTGTTGATTGCGTGAAACGACCCGCTGCGAACTTCGAGGCCACCTCGAAGCGCACCAAGGGCTTCTGGACCGCAATGACCGGTGGCGCTGCCGCCGTCGGCGTGCTCACCGTGCTCGTGACCTCCACCGGTCTCTTCGGGCTGCTGCAGATTGTCGCCGTTGTCGCCGCCTGTGTATACCTGGCCGATGTGAAGCCTGCCGTCTCGGAAGTTCGCGGTGGTAGCGGTCCTTACGGCCCGTGGTGAAGGCTCACCGGTAACAGAAGTGCACAGCAGATGATCTAAGTGGGTCTCATGCGGCAGACTAAACCCATGACTTCCTACAAAGTGATCCTGCTCCGCCACGGCCAAAGTGAGTGGAACGAGAAGAACCTGTTCACCGGTTGGGTTGATGTGCCGCTCACTGAGCAGGGCCGCACCGAAGCCATTCGCGGTGGCGAACTGCTGGTCGAGGCCGGGTTGCTACCCGACATTGTGTATACCTCGCGGCAGAAGCGTGCCATCATCACCGCCAACCTTGCACTCGAAGCGGCCGATCGCAGCTGGATTGACGTCAAACGCCACTGGCGGCTCAACGAACGCCACTACGGTGCGCTACAGGGCAAGGACAAGGCCCAGACCCTCGCGGAATTCGGTGAGGCCCAGTTCATGGAATGGCGCCGCTCCTATGACACCCCGCCACCGCCGATCGAGGATTCCAGCGAATTTTCCCAGGCGACCGATCCACGGTACGCGGACCTGGGCGACTCCGTACCCCGCACCGAATGCCTCAAGGACGTGCTGGACCGGTTCCTCCCGTATTGGGAATCCGACATTGCCCCGGACATCCGGTCGGGCAAGACTGTGCTGATCGCCGCGCACGGCAACTCCCTGCGGGCACTGGTGAAGCATTTGGACGGCATCAGCGACGCCGACATCGCGTCACTGAACATTCCTACCGGCATCCCGCTCATCTACGAACTTGACGAGGACCTGCACCCTGTCAAAGCGGGCGGCACCTACCTGGACGCCGACGCCGCTGCGGCGGCCATCGAGGCGGTCGCCAACCAGGGCAAGCATTAGGCTCGACCGGTTTTACCGCTAGAAAAACAATGACGGCGGTCGGCCCCCGCGGGGACCGGCCGTCGTCGTTGTTCGGTGTGCGTAGCAGCGCTTTGTCTGGTTGTGCTGCGTCTAATTCAGGGGCGCGGTGGGCTGCCATTCGCCGGTCACCAGGTAGGTGACCTTGCGGGCTACGGAGACGCCGTGGTCGGCGAACCGCTCGAAGTAACGGCTAGCGAGGGTCACATCAACTGTGATGGGCGCCGAAACGTCCCAATCCGCGGCGGCGATCGACTTGAAGACACCGGCATGGAGCTCGTTGATCCGCGCGTTGTGTGCATAGATATCGTTGCTCAGCTGAAGGTTGCGGGTCTCGAGGAGCTCCTTCACCTTTGTGGCGATCTGCTTGTCCAGTTCGGCCATCTCAACGAAGGTGGAGCGGATCGCTGCGGGAATCACATGTTCCGGGTACCGCAGCCGGGCGAGCTGAGCCACATGGCGCGCCAGGTCACCCATCCGTTCCAGCGACGCACTCATCCGCAGTGCGCCCACGATCATCCGCAGGTCGCTGGCGACGGGGCCTTGGAGAGCGAGGATGTCGATGGCGCGCTCGTCGAGATCGTTCTGAAGGAAATCGATGCGTGCGTCGGCGGCGATCACGTCCTGGGCGAGTTCGGTGTCCGCGGTTTCGAACGCGGTGGTTGCCTTGTCCAGTGCAACCGAGACCAGCTGGGAAATTTCGATAAGCTGTTCACCGATCTGGTGAAGCTCTGCCTGAAAAACCTTCCGCACGGGAGGCATCCTTTCCATAGAGATGACTGCGTACGTCTATGCACAGTCCCACACAGCACAGTCTCAGTCGGTGATGAACTGTTCTGCACCTTTGGATGAACGTTAGTTGAACCACCTCCCTATTGCCACTGGAACACCCACCCCGACGCGAGCGGTACGCATAAGCTAGGCGGGTGGACTCCGTTCTTCTTATTCTGATCGCCGGACTGGTGGGTGTCGCCCTGGGCATCTTCGGCATGGCTGCTTTCCGGCTGAGCGAAATCCAGCGGCGCTCTCTTCTGTTTGTCGATGAGCCAACCCTGCCGGATGGTGCAGCCGAGGTGCTGTCCATCATTGGTCGTGCCTACGTGGTCGTGGACGCCATCGACGGAGTAGTGCGGGCCAGCCCGGCAGCGTACGCTTTCGGGCTGGTGCGCGGGCACACCGTGGTGCACGCTGAACTGTTGGAACTGACGGCCCGGGTGCGCCGGGACGGTGTGATCGAGCAGAAGCAGTTGGAACTGCCGCGCGGCCCGCTGGGTCAGGGGACGATCATCGTGCTGGCCCGGGTAGCGTCCCTGGGGGAAGAGTACGTCCTGATCCTCGCCGACGACCGCACGGAGATCACCCGCACCGAGGAGATCCGCAACGATTTCGTGGCAAACGTGTCGCATGAGCTCAAGACGCCAGTCGGCGCCATTTCGCTCCTTGCTGAAGCCCTCGACGACGCGGCCGAGGATGAGGAAGCGGTCCGTCGGTTTGCCCGCCGTATGCACAAGGAATCCGCCCGGTTGTCCGCACTGGTCCAGGACATCATCGAACTCTCCAGGCTGCAGGGTGCTGACGTTGTGCGGCGGGGCAGGCCGGTCGACATCAACACGGTAATCGCCGAGGCGGTTGACCGGAACCGGTTGCCCGCAGAGAGCAAGCAGATCGACATCGTGGTGGGCGGGCGGATCGGCGAGCCGGTCTATGGGGATCCGGACCTCCTGATGACGGCCTTCCGCAACCTGATCGACAACGCCATCCGATACTCGCCCGAGGGGACCCGGGTGGGAGTGGGCCTGCGGTCCCGCGAGGGACTTGCCGAGATTTCGGTAACAGACCAGGGGATCGGGATCACCCCCGAAGAGCAGGAGCGTGTGTTTGAGCGGTTCTACCGTATCGACGCTGCGCGGTCCCGTCAGACCGGCGGCACAGGCCTGGGCCTGAGCATCGTCAAGCACGTGGTCTCTAACCATGGCGGCGAGGTAACCGTCTGGTCCCAGCATGGCCAGGGCAGCACGTTCACAGTCCGGTTGCCGGAGATGGAGGCCGACGCTGAGTCCTCGGAGACACGGGCTGTCACCGGTGACAAGCGCAGCGACCGACGTTCCGAGAAGTCAGCCGGTCACGCCGGCGAGAAGCAGGGCGGATCCTCCGCCCGCGAACAAGGAGTAAGCGCTTGACCCGCATTCTGATCGTCGAGGACGAAGAGTCCTTCAGTGACCCCCTGTCCTATCTGCTGGGTAGGGAGGGGTTCGAGGTCGCAGTGGTGGACGATGGAATCGAAGCCATTGCGGAGTTCGACCGGGCCGGTGCAGACCTGGTGCTGCTTGACCTGCAGCTCCCCGGACAGTCGGGCACCGAGGTGTGCCGGCAATTGCGCCAGCGCTCGAGCGTCCCGGTCATCATGCTGACGGCCAAGGACTCCGAGATTGACAAGGTGGTTGGCCTGGAATTGGGGGCCGACGACTACGTCACCAAACCATACTCCTCACGGGAGTTGGTGGCCCGGATCCGGGCGGTCCTGCGGCGACAGGCCGAACCCGACGAGCTGATTTCCAGCACCGTCCAGTCCGGTCCGGTGAGGATGGACATTGAGCGGCACACGGTCAGCGTGAACGGTGACCCCGTCTCCATGCCGCTGAAGGAGTTCGAGCTGCTGGAGATGCTTCTGCGTAACGCCGGACGGGTACTGACCCGGGGTCAGCTCATCGACCGGGTGTGGGGCTCGGACTACGTAGGTGACACCAAAACCCTCGACGTGCACGTCAAACGTCTCCGCGGAAAAATTGAAGCCGACCCGTCCAACCCGAGCCACCTCGTAACCGTCCGCGGCTTGGGCTACAAGTACGAGTCCTGAGGCCTACTCCTCCTCTTCGCCGGTTTCCTCGGGCGTCGGGGTGGGGTCGGGGGTGTAACCGCCCGGCACGTACTCCCGGTACTCCTCGAGCGTGCCGTCCAGGACTGGAACCCGCAACTCCACGGTTTCCGAGTTCACCACGAAGGCAAGGTCAACGAGGGCGCCGGGGATTTCGCTGATGCCCTCGAGGACCCCGTCGTCAGTCGTCTCATCCTCGAAGATCCATTTCCCCTCGGAGGGAACAGTGACGTCGACCGTCTCGTTGTCGCCCTCGATGGTTAACTGCACTGCGGAGTCGGTCGGGTTGAACACCGTTCCGAGAATGGTGCCGGGCTCGCCCTCATCGGAGGTGATGATCATGATATTGCGCAACTCCAGGGGGCCCACCTCGTCGACAATGCCGTCTGACGCCGCGTACTGGATGGTGGTGGCCTGTTTACTGGTCACGCTGCAACCGGTTGCGCCCAGGACAGCGACCAGTGCCACACCAATAGCAAGGCTGCGCTTGGCCGGGGTGTGCTGCAGGGGATTGATTCGGTCACTCTTCACAGCGCAAACTCCTACGGTGGTCGATCAGCTTGGGGAAACTGCTAGTTGAACTTTGCTTACAGCCTATCGGGAAAAGCAACCCGACGAGGGAGCGTCAGAGCCTGCGTAGAACACTTGTGAAGCGACGTGAATCACTTAAACGTTGATTCGTCAAGAGGCGAATCTTAGTCAACATTTTCCTCAAGGCGGGGCTGACCTGCGAAAACACGCCGTCGGCGTGTCGAATTCGTGATAAACTGACCTGCGGGAAAGGGGAAAGTCCACATGGTTTTTGAGGTCGGCGAAACAGTAGTTTATCCTCACCACGGCGCAGCAAAGATTGAAGAGATCAAGATGCGCGTCGTCAAGGGCGAAGAGAAGATGTATCTCAAGCTCAAGGTGGCTCAGGGTGATCTAACCATTGAAGTTCCAGCAGAAAACGTTGACCTCGTTGGGGTGCGCGATGTAGTGGGCAAGGAAGGCCTCCAGCACGTCTTTGATGTGTTGCGGGCAGAGTTCACTGAAGAGCCCACCAACTGGTCGCGCCGCTACAAGGCGAACCTTGAAAAACTTGCCTCAGGTGACGTGATCAAGGTTGCGGAGGTAGTCCGCGACCTATGGCGCCGTGATCATGACCGTGGGTTGTCAGCAGGGGAAAAGAGGATGCTCGCCAAAGCGCGGCAAATTCTTATCTCCGAGTTGGCGCTCGCAGAGAAGACTGACGAAGAGAAGGCCGCAAGCGTTCTCGACGAAGTACTAGCTTCCTGAAGTGAGTGAGGGACCGCCCGGGTGGGCGGTCCCTTTTTCTTGTCCTGGCATAGGGTGATGGGGTGTCAGAAACGAGTTCCGGGCCAAGCCCCAGTGCAGGGCAAGTTGGTGTCATCATTGTTGCGGGGGGCTCCGGTCAGCGACTCGGCCGCGGTATCCCCAAAGCCCAGGTGCAGATTGCAGGCCGCAGCATCCTCCACCACTCCCTGCAGGGTGTGCTCGACGCCGGTGTGGCCACCGAGATCTGCGTCGTCGTCCCCGCGGGCGACACGACCCTTCGGGAAGCCATTGTTGCCGTGCCGACTGACGTGAAAATCCGTCTGGTCGACGGCGGCGCTACCCGCCCCGATTCGGTGGCGGCAGGTCTCGCTGCTCTTTCACCCGGGATTGTCCTCGTCCTCGTGCACGACGCCGCTCGCGCCCTCACCCCACCGGAGGTCTTCCGGCGGGTCGCAGCCGCGCTGCACTCTGGCGCCGACGCGGTAATCCCCGCGATCCCCGTTGTCGACACCATCAAGACGGTGAAAGGGGCCCTGGTGACGGGCACCCCGCCTCGGGACACCCTGCGGGCAGTCCAGACCCCCCAGGGCTTCACGGTAGAAGCCCTCCGCCGCGCCCATCAGGACCCCGGGGCCGCGGTGACCGACGACGCCATGCTGATGGAACGCCTCGGCATCCCGGTGCAGGTGGTCGACGGCGCCGATGCCGCCTTCAAAATCACCACCGTCCAGGACCTGCAGCTCGCTGAGATCCTGACCCGCACCTCGATAGAAACGGCACAACCATGAATCTGCCGCGCACTGGCATCGGAGTAGATGTTCACGCGTTTACCCCTGCCGAGGCTCCCCGGCCCCTCTGGCTCGCCGGTCTGCTATGGGATGGGGAGACTGGTTTGAGTGGCCATTCCGACGGTGATGTCGTGGCTCACGCGGCAGCTGACGCGCTTTTCTCCGCCGCGGGCGTGGGCGACCTAGGCACCCACTTCGGCACCGACCGGCCCGAATTTGCTGGCGCCTCGGGACTGAGCCTGCTGTCCGAAGCGGCCAGGATTGTGCGTGACGCGGGGTTTGAGATTGGTAACGTGGCGGTGCAACTGGTCGGCAACCGGCCCAAGTTCGCACCCCGCCGGGCGGAAGCCGAAACTGTGCTCAGCGCCGCGGCTGGCGCTCCGGTCAGCGTGTCAGCCACCACCACCGACGGGCTCGGATTTACCGGAAAAGGTGAGGGCATCGCGGCGGTGGCTACTGCCGTCGTCGTGCTCGTCAGTGACGGGACCGAAACCCGCGTCGGATGAAGCCGGTCGTCGAAACCAGCTAATCTGGACCGGTGAGCCTGAGATTCTATGACACCGCAACAGCGCGGATCCGTGACTTCGTGCCCGTCAAGCCGGGGGAGGTCGGGTTGTACTATTGCGGTGCCACAGTGCAGGGTATGCCGCACGTGGGCCACATCCGCTCAGCGATCGCATTCGACCAGCTCACCCGCTGGCTGAGCGCCAGCGGCTACCGAGTTACCGCAGTCCGCAACGTCACCGACATTGATGACAAAATCCTGGCCCGCGCCAAGGAATCCGAGCACGATGATGCCCTGCCGCGCCAGTTGCGCGGTGAACAGTGGTGGGCGCTCGCCTACCGCTACGAACTCGAATTCCAGCGGGCCTACGACACGCTTGGGGTCCGTCGTCCGACCTACGAGCCACGCGCCACCGGCCACATCCCGGAAATGCACTCGCTGATCCAACTCTTGATCGACCGAGGTCACGCCTACCCGGCTGACGACGACTCGGGCGACGTCTACTTCGACGTCCGCTCCTGGAAGGGTTACGGCTCGCTGACCCGCCAGAACATCGACGACATGCAGAGCGCTGCCGACGTCGAACCCCAGTTTGGTAGCCGGAAACGGGACCCACGTGACTTCGCGTTGTGGAAAGGGTGGAAAGCGGACGAGCCGGAAACTGCCGCGTGGCCCAGCCCGTGGGGGCCCGGAAGACCTGGCTGGCATCTTGAATGCTCGGCCATGGTCACCAAGTACCTTGGCGCCGAGTTCGACATCCACGGCGGCGGACTGGATCTGCGGTTCCCGCACCACGAGAACGAAATGGCCCAGTCCCAGGCTGCCGGACACCCGTTTGCCAGGTACTGGATGCACAACGGGATGGTCACCTTCGAGGGCGAAAAGATGTCCAAGTCACTCGGCAACACGGTGAGCCCGGCCGAGATGCTCGCCCTTGCCAGCCCCCGCGTGGTCAGATACTACCTCGGTCAGGCCCATTACCGGTCGGTGCTCGACTACCGGCCTACCTCCCTGCAGGAGGCGGCCGCAGCCGTCGAACGCATCGACGGGTTCCTGGCGAAAGCCGGCGCGCGGGAGTTCCCGAACGGGTTCAGGGTCAATTCTCCCGGTGCTCCGGAAGCCTTCAGGGACGCCATGAACGACGACCTCAACGTGCCGCAGGCTCTGGCGGTGCTGCATGACACCGTCCGGGTGGGCAACACCGCGCTGGCGGCCGGGGATAGCGACGCAACCCAGAAGGCGTTTGTCGACGTCATGACGATGACCGGTGTGCTGGGACTCGACGATGTCCAGGACCCCAGCAAGGGCATACGTAGGTCCGAGCACGTTGCGCTGGACGCTCTTATCGCGTCCCAGTTGCAGCAGCGCACGATCGCCCGGGAAGCCAAGGACTGGGAGCAGGCCGACGCCATCCGGGACGCGCTTACCAGCGCCGGAATCGTCATCGAGGACACGGCCGACGGTGCCTCTTGGAGCCTGAAATACTGACCTTTTCTCTCGCGGGTAGGACGCCGGTGAAGCCAGCCGTGTTCCCCGCGTAAACTGGGGTGACCAATCTTCTACCCAAAGGTGTTTTCCTCATGGCCACTCACGGACGTCCTGGCGCTGTGCGCAAGAGTAAAAAGGGCCCCTCGGGCGGTACCGGCGGCCTCGGACGCAGGGCGCTGGAAGGGAAGGGGCCCACCCCGAAGGCGGAGGATCGCCCTTATCACAAGGCGCATAAGAGCAAGCAGTTCGCCGAGCGCTCAGCGGCCAAACACTCAGGCAACCGCAACCCCGGCTCCTCACGCAACACCCGTGGCAAGGGCGCCGAAGAGATGGTCACCGGCCGCAACGCTGTGGTCGAGGCGCTCCGTGCTGGCATTCCCGCGAAGGCGCTGCACATCGCGATCCGGATCGAGATGGACGAGCGGATCCGCGAGTCCCTGAAACTGGCCACCGAACGTGGTATCCCGCTGATGGAGACCGGCAAGACCGAACTGGACCGGATGGCTGACGGATCAGTGCACCAGGGCATCATGCTGCAGATCCCTCCCTACGAGTACGCCGACGCGGTCGACCTCGCTACCGACACCATCCAGAAATGGAAGAAGGGCCACATCAACAATGCTCCGTTGTTCGTGGCTCTGGACGGTATTACCGATCCGCGCAACCTTGGCGCGATCATCAGGTCTCTCTCGGCCTTCAGCGGTCACGGTGTGATTGTCCCCGAACGCCGGTCGGTCGGCATGACCGCCTCGGCGTGGAAGACCAGCGCCGGTGCCGCAGTCCGCGTCCCGGTGGCAAAAGCGGGAAACCTCAACTCCACCCTGAAATCCTTCAAGGAGAAGGGCATTTTCGTGCTGGGCCTCGACGGCGACGGCGATGTCTCACTCCCCGATCTCACGCTTGGCCGGGAACCGGTCTGTCTCGTGGTGGGCTCTGAAGGCAAGGGCCTCTCACGGCTGGTCCGGGAGAACTGCGACCAGATCGTGTCAATCCCGATCGACTCGGCAATGGAATCCCTGAATGCATCGATGGCCGTGGGAATTAGCCTGTACGAAATCTCACGTCAGCGCTCCGCCTGACCAACGCGCAAAAATTCAGCCCATGAGCCTCTCTCTCGAACTCAGTCCCCCGTCCAGCGATTTCCCACTCGGCGTGCACCCGGGCCGAGGTCCGCGGAGCCTAAACGTCGCCGTGTATGCGCCGGGTGTGTCGGCCCTGGCCGTGCACTTCCTGGCCCAGGACGGCAGTTGGCATTCCTCAGCCCTCCCGGATTACACCGACGGCGTGCACCACGGGGTGGTGGACGGGCTCGCAGACTCCGCGCGGTACGCTTTCTGGCCGGTCGGCGCCGCCCGGTCAGAGACAACTCAGCTGCTCCTGGACCCCTACGCGCGGGCCCTCGACACGGTAGCTACGGCTGACGGTCCAGTCTACTGGTCGGTTTTCGTCGAGGACGGTAGTTTCGACTGGGGTGGTTCGGCCCCGCCGCGGACCCATTGGCGTGACACGGTGGTCTACGAAGCCCACATCAAGGGCCTGACGCAGCTGCACCCGGATATCCCCGCTGACCTCCGCGGCACGTACGCCGGCTTGGCGCACCCGGTCATGATCGGTTATCTCAAGGCCCTCGGTATCACGGCAGTGGAATTGCTCCCGATCCACTTCCATATCGACGAGCCACACTTGGGGCCCCTGGGGCTCACCAATTACTGGGGGTATAACACCCTCGGTTATTTCGCGCCTCAGCCCGGCTACGCCACTGAGGCCTCCCAAACCGCCGGGCCGGCGGCCGTCCAGGATGAGTTCAAGGGCATGGTGAAACTCCTCCACGAGGCCGGACTCGAGGTCATCCTCGACGTGGTGTATAACCACACTGCCGAGGGTCCGCCCGATGAACCGGCCCTGAGCTGGCGCGGCCTCGGCGACCAACAGTACTACCGCCACGGCGACGGCGGACGCTACCTGGACACCACCGGTTGCGGCAACACCCTCAACTTTGCCCATCCACGCGTCATTGCCCTGGCCCTGGATTCGCTGCGCTACTGGGTCGAGGAATTCCAGGTGGACGGTTTCCGCTTCGACCTGGCGGTGTCGATGTGCAGGGATGACACTCACACCTTCACCCCACGTCACCCGTTCCTCGTAGCGGTCGCCGCTGACCGCGCCCTCCGCGGAGTGAAGCTGATCGCCGAACCCTGGGATATCGGCATGGGCGGCTGGCAGACCGGCAACTTCCCGCAGGGCTGGGCAGACTGGAATGATCGCTTCCGCGACACGGTGCGTGACTTCTGGCTCACCGACCAGGCCAGTCTGACTGCCGGCGGCGACGCTGGCTCGGTGGCGCGCCTGGCCGGATGCCTGAGTGGTTCAGCCGACGTCTTCGGCCCGTCGGGGCGCACCTCTATTTCCAGCATCAACCTCGTCACCGCCCACGACGGGTTCACGCTTGCAGACCTGACGTCCTACAGTCGTAAACACAACGAAGCCAACGGCGAGCAGAACCGTGACGGTCATAACGACAACCGCAGCTACAACCACGGCATCGAAGGCCCAACCGACCAGGAGAGCATTTCCGCGGCCCGGTCGCAGACATCCCGGAACCTGATGGCCACCCTCCTGCTCTCCCTCGGCGTTCCCATGATCACCGCCGGTGACGAGTTTGGCCGATCCCAGCGCGGCAACAACAATGCCTACTGCCAGGACAACGAATTGGCCTGGCTGCACTGGGACCACGACGACGACGCCCAACACCTCCTCGAGCACACCCGCTCCCTACTCCGGATCAGGCGTGAATTTTTGGCCCATCAGCCCCACGGCTACCCGGCCCGGGACGACAGCTCCTACCTGCACTGGTTTAACCCGGCGGGCACGCCGATGACCCAGGACCAGTGGACCGCCCCGGCGTCGCGGACGGTGCAGTTGCTCCTCGGATCACCCAATGGGATCCTCGATGGCCTGGTGGTCATCAACGGTGGCCTAGAGGACACCAAAATCATCCTGCCCGGGCGGGACGCACTTAAGGACAGCGGGCTCCCCTCCATCACAAGATTCGAGCTGCGCTACACCACAGCAGCGGACCAGGACCGCCGGCGCGGGGCGCGAATAGGGTCGGGGGAGGCCGACGTTGTGCCCGCCAACTCCATCAGCGTCTACCGGATCTAGCTGCCCACGCAAAAGCGGCAGCCACCCCAGGAAACTCTGGTGCGACTGCCGCCGATGCTCAGCAGGCGTTAGGCCTGCAAGCTGTGATTATCTGGACGGGCTGCTACGCGTTGGCGACCAGGCCGAGCTCGGACTTCGACGCCAGGCTGACGTGCCTGGGAAGTACCCGTACCGTGTACCCGAAGGATCCCGAGTGATCAATCGTCACTCCGCCGGCGAACAGGTACCTTCCTGCTCCGAGGTTTTGAGACGCCTGCAAGTCGGCCAGGGCCACCTCGCTGAGTTCATCGCTTTCCGAGGCGCGTCCGTACGCCACCTCGACGGCGACGTCGTCGGGGGAGAGCGCGCCGAGCGAGACGTACGCGTTGACCGTCAGTGAGTCGCCGATCTGGGGATCTTCAGCGACACCGATCGAGTCGACATGCTCCACCTGAACCGCAGACCAGCCGTCGTTGATCCGTGACCGCCAGGCGGCAGTGTGCTTGGCTGCTGAATAGTCGGATTCAGCGGCCAGGCACCCGGCGCGCCAGGCCGGCTGGTACAGGTGACTAACGTAGTCCTGCAGCATTCGCTCGGCGGACACGGCAGGCCCAAGATTCGCCATGGTGTGCTTGATCATGGCCACCCACTGGTGCGGGACGCCATCGTGGGACAGCTCCGATGGCCCCGCGGCACCTGCACCTTCGGACCGTACGGTGCTGTAGAAGCGGGGAGCCACCTGCTCCTCCAGCAGGTCGTAGAGGGCCGACGCCTCAATGTCGTCGCGTTCCTCAGGGGACGCGTCATTGTTGGCCGTGGGGATGGCCCAGCCGTTGTCGCCGTCGTACATTTCGTCCCACCAGCCATCCAGGACCGACAGGTTGAGGCCGCCGTTGATCGCCGACTTCATGCCCGACGTGCCGCAGGCCTCCAGCGGACGCAGCGGGTTGTTCAGCCAGACGTCGCAGCCGGGGAACAGGGTGCGGGCCATCGCAATATCGTAGTTGGGCAGGAAGACGATCCGGTGGCGAACCTCCGGGTCGTCGGTGAACCGGACCAGATCCTGGATCATCCGCTTGCCCTGCTCATCGGCCGGGTGGGACTTACCGGCGATGACCAACTGGATCGGGTTGTCAGGGTGAAGCAGCAGCGCCTTCAGGCGGGCGGGGTCCCGAAGCATCAGGGTCAGCCGCTTGTAGGTGGGCACCCGGCGGGCGAAGCCGATGGTCAGGACGCCGGGATCGAGCACATGCTTGGTCCACGCCAGTTCGGCGTCTGCGGCGCCGCGTTTCTTCCAGGAGGACCGAAGCCGCTGCCGCACGTCGTCAATGAGGTTGGAGCGGAGTTGGCGGCGCAGGGCCCAGATGTCGGCATCCTCGACGTCGTACACCTTCGACCACTGGGGATCCAGGACCGACTCGGCGCCGAAACGTTCCATGGCGAAATCCGCGATCAGCGGATCCACCCAGGTGGGCACGTGAACGCCGTTGGTGACCGACGAGATGGGAACCTCGCTGGTATCGAATCCCGGCCAGAGCCCGGAGAACATTCCGCGGGACACCACCCCGTGCAGTTTGGCGACGCCGTTGGCACGCTGAGCCAACCGCAGGCCCATCACCGCCATGTTGAACTTGTTAGGGTCGCCGTCGACGTAGTTCTCTGCGCCAAGGGTGAGGACCTTCGCCGTCGGAACCGACGGTGCCAGGCCCGCGTCGAAGAAGTGCTCGATCTGGGATTTCTCGAATCGGTCGATTCCCGCGGGAACCGGGGTGTGGGTGGTGAACACGGTGCAGGAGCGGCCCGCGGTGAGCGCTTCTTCCCAGCTCATCGGCGACGCGTTGGACGGGTCCATCAGTTCACGGATGCGTTCGATGCCGAGGAACCCGGCGTGGCCCTCGTTGGTGTGGAAAACCTCGGGTGCCGGGGTGCCGGTCAGTCGTTCAAAGATGCGCAGCGCCTTCACGCCGCCCATGCCCAGCAGCAGCTCCTGCTGCAGTCGTTGGTCACCGCCCCCACCGTACAGCCGGTCGGTGACGTTACGGGCGGCCTCATCGTTGCCGGCCACGTTGGAGTCAAGGAGTAGGAGGGGGACGCGGCCGACGTCGGCCCGCCAGATGTGAGCAATCAGCTGGCGACCGGCGGGCAGCGGCAGGACCACCTTGGCTGGCGTGCCGTCCTCCTCGCGGAGCAGGGTCAGCGGCAGGCCGTCCGGGTCGAGTACGGGGTAGGTTTCCTGCTGCCACGCATCACGGGACAGCGACTGCTTGAAGTAGCCAGCCTGGTAGAGGAGACCGACGCCGATGAGCGGGACGCCGAGATCGGAGGCGGCTTTGAGGTGGTCACCGGCGAGGATGCCGAGGCCACCCGAATACTGGGGAAGGACGGCGCTGATGCCGTACTCGGGGGAGAAGTAGGCGATGGAGCGCGGGGCATCGGCGCCGAGAGACTGGTACCAGCGTGGCTCCGATAGGTAGCGGTCCAGGTCCTCGCCCAATTCCTGGATCCTGGCGACGAGACGCTCGTTGTCGGCGAGCTGGCTCAGCTGTTCGCGGGTCACGGAGCCAAGGAAAGCCACTGGATCCTGACCGCTCGCCTCCCACGCTGTGGGGTCGAGGTCGTGGAACAGGCGGGTGGTCGGCAAATGCCACGACCAGCGGAGGTTGCCTGCCAGCTTGCCCAGCGGGGCGATGCTTTCAGGGAGGACGGTACGGACTGTAAATCTGCGGATTGCCTTCACTCGGGAAAGGCTAGCGCATATTCCCGAGTGCGGGTCCGTGTGGAGCCGCGGATGAGAGCAAGTGAGACTAAACGTTTGCGTAAGGCCCCAAGCCCACTGTTAAATGCGCGGATGTTACGTCCGCGCGCCTTAGCAATCTCAGCAAATACTCGCTAACGTCTAACCTGTGACGACTTCAATCAAGCCACCACGTAAGGGACGCACCGCCAGGAAGCCGATAGACGGGGCTGATTTGCGGTTCGGACGAATTCCAATCACCCACATTTCTCCAGTGGTCGACGGCGGAGCTTTCCCCGCCAAAGCGATTCCGGGATCAGATGTCGCGGTGGGCGCCACAGTTTTCCGTGAAGGGCACGACCAGCTGGGAGTATCAGCGGTCCTGCTCTCCAGCAAAGGCAAAGAGGTGCAGCGGGTGCGCCTGGCACCGGTGGGTCAGGGACTCGACCGGTATGCCGGTCTGCTCCGCCCACCAGCGGCCGGCAACTACACCTTCGTCATCGAAGGGTGGGGGGACCTCTATGGCACCTGGCACCACAACGCTGAGGTGAAGATTGGGGCCGGCGTCGACGTCGAACTGATGCTCGCCGAGGGCGCAGCCCTGTTCGCCAACGCCGCAACGTCCCGGACTGGCAAGGATGCTGCGGCATTTACGAAGGCGGCGCGAATCCTTGCCAACACCGAACTCCCCGTGGCCGAGCGTCTCGCCGCCGGCGAGTCAGCCGATATTCTCGCCGCCATCGGTCGGGAACCGCTCCGCGACCTGGTCACCACATCGCAGCCGTACCGGATCCTGGTGGAGCGCGAGCTTGCCGGCCGCGCCTCCTGGTATGAATTCTTTCCCCGGTCCGAAGGGGCAACATATGACCCGGCCACGGCGCAGTGGACCTCGGGTACCTTCATCACCGCGGCTGACCGGCTCACCGGCGTCGCTGACATGGGGTTCGACGTCGTCTACCTCCCGCCCATTCACCCCATCGGGCGCACGCACCGCAAGGGACCGAACAACACCCTGACAGCGGGAGCAGGGGATCCTGGATCGCCGTGGGCCATCGGTGCCGCCGAGGGCGGCCATGACTCGATCCACCCCGACCTCGGTACGTTCGACGATTTCGACGCCTTCGTGGCGCAGGCCCGCGAGCTCAGCCTGGAAGTTGCCCTGGACCTCGCGTTGCAGGCCTCCCCGGACCACCCCTGGGTCACCTCGCACCCCGAGTGGTTCACCACCCGGGTGGACGGATCTATCGCCTACGCGGAGAACCCACCCAAGAAGTACCAGGACATTTACCCGATCAACTTCGACAACGATCCGGATGGCCTCTCCCGCGAGGTGCTCAGGATTGTGCTGCTGTGGATTAGTCACGGGGTGAAGATCTTCCGGGTGGACAACCCGCACACCAAGCCAGTGGTGTTCTGGGAATGGCTGATCAGGGAAGTAAATGCGAAGCACCCCGACGTCGTCTTCCTCGCCGAGGCGTTCACTCGCCCTCCGATGATGCACGCCCTGGGCCGCGCGGGATTCCAGCAGTCCTACACCTACTTCACTTGGCGCAACACCAAGACTGAGCTGGAGGAGTACTTCACGGAGGTCAGCAAGGTCAGCGCACCGTACTTCCGCCCCAACTTCTTCGTGAACACCCCGGACATCCTCACCGAATTCCTCCAGTACGGCGGACCGGCAGGGTTCAAGATCCGGGCGGCGCTCGCCGCAATGGCCAGCCCGCTGTGGGGGGTCTACGCGGGGTATGAACTGTACGAGCATGTGGCCCGCCCCGGCGCCGAGGAGTCAATCGACAACGAGAAGTTCGAGTACCGTCCCCGTGACTTCAAACGGGCCGAAGCCGAAGGCAGAAGCCTGGCGCCCTACCTGACCAGACTCAACCACATCCGCCGGGACCACCCGGCGCTAGGGGATCTTGAGAACCTGACACTGCACCACAGCTCAGACTCGGACACCCTGGTGTTCTCCAAGCACAAGGAGAACGTCGACGGAGACAGCTCAGCCAAGGACACGATCATCGTGGTGGTGAACCTTGATCCACACGGCGCGCGGGAAAGTACTGTCTCACTGAACCTTGAAGCCCTGTCCCTTGATCCAGAGGACTGCAATGAGGACGGCACCTTCTGGGTGGACGATCTCATCACCGGCCAAAGTTGGGTCTGGGGCACCCACAACTACGTCAGGCTGGACCCGCATGTGGAACCAGCACACATTCTTTACCTCAGGAGGAAGCCCTAGTGGCCAACCCGTTTCAACTCAACGCGCCCGGTCTCGCGCATGACCCACATTGGTACCGCAAGGCCGTATTTTACGAAGTTTTGGTGCGCGGTTTCGCTGACGCGAACGGTGACGGCTCAGGTGATTTCTCCGGCCTGATTGACAAGCTTGACTACCTGCAGTGGCTTGGCGTCGATTGTCTGTGGCTGCCCCCGTTCTTCAAGTCCCCGCTGCGGGACGGCGGCTACGATATCGCCGACTACTACAACGTCCTCGACGAATTTGGGACCATCAGCGACTTCAAGCGTCTGGTCGCCGAGGCGCACGCCCGGGGCGTCCGGGTCATCATCGATCTGCCGCTGAACCACACCTCGGACAAGCACCACTGGTTTGAGGAGTCCCGGAACGACCCAGACGGACCTTACGGCGATTTCTATGTCTGGAGCGATACCGACGAGAAGTACGAGGATGCGCGAATCATCTTCGTCGATACTGAAGAATCCAACTGGACCTTCGACCCTGTTAGGCGGCAGTTCTTCTGGCACCGGTTCTTCTCCCACCAGCCGGACCTCAACTTCGAGAACCCCAGGGTCATCGAGGCACTCTTCGATGTGGTGAAGTTCTGGCTGGATCAGGGCATCGACGGTTTCCGCGCGGACGCCATTCCGTACCTCTTCGAAGAGGAAGGAACCAACAGCGAAAACCTGCCGCAAACGCACGAGTTCCTGAAGGACCTGCGCACCATGGTGGATGAGAACTACCCTGGCCGCATTATCGTCGCCGAAGCCAACCAACTCCCCGAAGAGGTGGTCGAGTACTTCGGTGACGCCGAAGGCCCGGAATGTCACATGTGCTTCCATTTCCCGATCATGCCGAAGCTCTTCTACGCCCTTCGCGACCAGAAGGCCGCCCCGATCATCGACACGATGGCCGAAACGCCCAATATCCCTGCTGGTGCACAATGGGGCACCTTCCTTCGTAACCACGACGAGCTCACCCTCGAAATGGTCACGAACGAGGAACGCGAAGCGATGCTCGGTTGGTACGCCCCGGACTCAAGGATGCGTGCAAACGTTGGTATCCGTCGTCGGCTGTCACCGTTGCTCGACAATTCACGGGCCGAAGTGGAACTGATTCACGCCCTGCTACTGTCCCTGCCCGGAAGCCCTTTTCTTTACTACGGCGATGAGATTGGAATGGGTGACAACATCTGGCTCGAGGACCGTGACGCTTCACGGACTCCGATGCAGTGGAACCCTGACCGCAACGCGGGGTTCTCGACGGCGGACCCCGGAAAGCTGTATCTGCCCGTGGTGCAGTCGCTGGTCTACCACTACAACCACGTCAACGTCGAAGCACAGCTGGCCAGCTCGAGCTCCCTCCTGCACTGGATGCGGCAAATGCTGGCCGTGCGCCGATCGCACCCCGCCTTCGGTCTTGGCACGTACCGCAATGTGCCGACCGAGGCGGAGTCCGTCCTGGCGTTCATCCGCGAGGTGGAGGTCGACAACGCTGAGGGTGAGCAGCCCGAGGTAGTGCTCTGCGTGTTCAACCTGTCGCAGCACCCCGTCGCCGCGCAGCTGAACCTTCCGGAATACTCCGGACGGGGCCTTCGAGACCTTTTCGGCGGCACCCCGTTCCCCGCATTCGGTGACGATGGTGCCCTCACGCTGACGCTCGGTAGCCACGACTTCTTCTGGCTCCGCCTGCGTTCGACCAGCTCGAACGTTGCTTCGCCGCACACCGAAGCCCTTCCTGTCATTCAAGCCCCGGAGGCCATAAAGTAATGCCCAAGCTGACGCCGACCTTTCCCGAACTCCTTGCTACCTGGCTCCCCGGTCAACGGTGGTTTCCTGCCAAAGGCCGGGAGTTTGAACTTCGAAGGGTCGGCGGCATCCGGCTGGAGGACCCGACCGGAAAGGTGGGGCTTGACGTTCACCTGATCGCCGTGGATTCCGGCCACCGGCGGGACGTCGTCCAGATCCCGTTGAGCTACCGCGATGCCCCGCTTAAGGGCGCCGAGGCCGCACTGATCGGCGAGGCCGAACACTCCGAGCTGGGCCACCGTTGGATCTACGACGCCACCCATGACCCAGTCTTCGTTACTGCCTGGGTGGAACTAATGCGCTCGGGCGGTGTCACCGAGGACGGACGGACCAAGGGGCATCCGTTAGGTTCGTTTGCCACAGAGAAACCGTTCACTGAGACCCTTCCGTTGACGGTGCTCAAAGGCGAACAATCGAACACCTCGGTGGTGGTGCGGACGGAATCTGGTCCAATGATTGTGAAGTTTTTCCGGGTGCTCGCGCCAGGGGAGAGCCCCGACGTTCAGGTGAGCGCCAAGCTCACCGACGCTGGATCGGTTGACGTGCCAGCCACCTTCGGTTGGGTGACCGGAGGCTGGGAAGATACGGGCGCCGCCGGTAAGCAGTGGTTGACCGGCCACCTCAGTGTGCTCCGCGACTTCATCGACAACAGCACCGACGCCTGGCGCACCGCATCGGTTGCAGCTGCCGATAACACCAACTTCACCGCTGAGGCGCTCGAATTGGGTCGGGTGACTGGGCGAATTCATGCCCAGTTGGCCAAGGCATTCGGAAGCCGTGCAGCGACCGACCGCGAACGCGCTGAGTTCATCGAAACCCTGGTGCAGCGCATCGAGTGGGCCTGGCAGGAGGCACGGGATGCGGTCGGACCTCTCGAGGATGAGGTGGCGAAAATCATTGGACGGATCCGCGAGGTAAAGACTTTGCCCGAGCTGCAGCGCATCCACGCCGACTATCATCTGGGTCAGGTCATCACCTCGCCGGATGGGACCTGGCTGGTGCTGGACTTCGAGGGCGAGCCTCTGCGTCCCGCCGCCGAACGCAGCGTCCCCGATGTGGTGCTGCGCGACGTCGTCGGGATGATGCGTTCACTCGAGTATGCCGGTGCGGCAGCCGCCCACGGCAACAATGCTGCAACAGCGAATGCCGATCAGTGGACGGCGGCTGCGGGCGCCGCGTTCGCTGCCGGCTATCAGGAGCAGACCGGAACCCAGGTCGACGCGGACGACCCCTTGTTCCTCGCGCTCTGGCTGGACAAGGCGCTTTACGAAGTGGTTTACGAGCTGCGGAACCGCCCCGACTGGGTCGATATCCCCGTGCGCGACGTGCGCCGGGCACTCGCTCCTGTCACGGTCAGCACCGACGCAGCCACCCCCGATGCCGTCCCCAATCCTGACACCGCCTCCACTCCACGGGGACGCATCGAACACTCGGTTGACGTGCTGCAGCCAGTGTCCGAGGGGCGCTACCATCAGCCCCATGCCGTGCTGGGTGCCCACCTCGATGGGCACGGGCTAGTGACCATCCGCACCTTGCGGCGTCTCGCCCAGCGCGTCACCGTAGTGACCGGCAACGGGCGGACCGAGCTGGAACACGAACACAACGGCATCTGGGTGGGCACGGTCGAGGCAGAAACCGCTGGACACGTCCCCGACTACCGGTTGGAAGTGACTTACGACGGCGAGCCGCAACTGGTCGACGACCCGTACCGATTCCTGCCCACACTGGGTGAGATCGACATGCACCTGCTGGCCGAAGGCCGGCACGAAACCCTGTGGACTGCCCTGGGCGCCCACGTCCGCCACTATGCGTCGGTGCTTGGCGACATCAACGGGGTGAGCTTCGCAGTGTGGGCTCCCAACGCGCAGGCTGTCCGGGTCAAGGCTGACTTCAACGGCTGGGACGGCTCGGTGAACGCTATGCGGACACTCGGCAGTTCGGGGTTCTGGGAAATCTTCATTCCCGGTGCGGCTGCCGGGTCCCGCTACAAGTTCGAGATCCTCGGCAGCGACGGCCAGTGGCGTGAGAAGGCCGACCCAATGGCCCGCGGTACCGAGATCCCACCCCTTACCGGCTCGCGGGTGGTCGAATCCCGCTACACCTTCCAGGACGACGAGTGGATGGCAGCGCGGGCCGCCACCGATCCACACAACGGACCAATGAGTGTGTATGAGGTGCACCTGGGCTCGTGGCGGGTTGGGTTGAACTACCGCGAACTAGCCGAGCAGCTGACGGAATATGTGCAGTGGCAGGGCTTCACCCACGTGGAGCTGATGCCTGTTGCAGAGCACCCCTTCGGGGGCTCCTGGGGCTACCAGGTGACGTCCTACTATGCACCCACCTCACGGTTCGGGCATCCGGACGACTTCAAATACCTGGTGGACAGGCTGCACCAGGCGGGAATTGGCGTCATTATGGACTGGGTTCCAGCCCACTTCCCGAAGGACGAGTTTGCTCTGGCCAAGTTCGACGGCGGCACCCTGTACGAGCACGGCGATCCCTTCCTTGGCGAGCACCCCGACTGGGGAACACTGATCTTCGACTTCGGCCGCCGTGAGGTAAGGAATTTCCTGGTCGCCAACGCACTGTATTGGTTGGAAGAATTCCACATTGACGGGCTTCGCGTAGACGCGGTCGCGTCGATGCTCTACCTGGACTACTCCCGTGAGGAAGGTCAGTGGGCTCCGAACCGTCGCGGGGGCAGAGAGAACCTCGAGGCGATCGACTTTCTGCAGGAGGTCAACGCCACCGCCTACAAGCGGGTCCCCGGCATTGTGATGATCGCCGAGGAATCGACGTCCTTCCCCGGAGTCACCCGCGCCACCAACACCGGAGGCCTCGGGTTCGGGCTGAAGTGGAACATGGGCTGGATGCATGACTCCCTGGAGTACATGGCTGAAGACCCGGTCAACCGCGGATACCATCACGGCAAAGCCACCTTCTCGATGGTCTACGCGTACACCGAGAACTTTCTCCTGCCGATCAGCCACGACGAAGTTGTGCACGGCAAGGGATCCCTGCTGCGGAAGATGCCGGGTGACCGGTGGCAGCAACTCGCAAGCGTGCGCGCCTACCTGGCGTTCCAGTGGGCGCACCCCGGTAAGCAGCTGATCTTCATGGGCACCGAATACGCCCAGGAATCCGAATGGTCGGAACAGCACGGTCTGGACTGGTGGCTTTCGGATACACCGGCCCACAAGGGCGTGCAGCATCTGGTTCGGTCGCTGAACGGCATTTACCGAAACACGCCGGCACTCTACGTCCGCGACAACGATCCATCCGGCTTCCAATGGATCGACGAGAACGACGGCGCCCGCAACACCCTGTCCTTCATCCGTTGGGATGGACAAGGCAACCCGTTGGTGTGCATCGCCAACTTCGCCGGTGCACCGCACGAGGGATTTCGGGTGGGACTCCCCTGGTCTGGTGAGTGGGAAGAAGTACTGAACACCGACGCCGAAGAGTTTGGTGGATCCGGTGTGGGGAACATTGGCGGCGTGAACGCAGTCGAAGGACCGTGGAGTGGACAGCCTGCGTACGCTGACCTCCGGGTACCTCCACTAGGGGTGGTGTACCTGGCTCCGAAAAAGGCCTAGATCGGTGCGGGGCCGGGCTTTTCGAACTGGCCCCGCAACCCGATTTACAACCCCGGCCGAAGGGTGCTAGAGTTTATATCCGCGCTGGTCGAGGGAATCGACCGGCTGACAACCACCAGAACTACGGTTCGTCTCCGAGTGCACGATGGCCCAGAGATTGGAAGATCAGCCGATTTGACCCAAAGATGATCAGCGGGTAAGTTTGAAAAGTTGCTCCGGAGCGATGATGGGACTGTTTGGTTCTGTTTGGTGCCGGGTGTGTCTGTTGTTTGAGAACTCAATAGTGTGCCATGTTTGTTGATACCGATTGTTTTATTGATTGGTTGAATTTGGCTGCATGATGCCGTTTTGGTGGTGTTGTGTGGTTGTTTTT
>NZ_JBTNDG010000020.1:0-23139 GCF_054511125.1 Arthrobacter sp. TMN-50
AAAAATACTTACCGTCCCCGACGCGGCATGGATTAACAAACCATCCCAGGAAACCCAGCCAGAAGCAGCCGCCTAACTCCCACTGGCCCCATTCACCTTGACAACTTCCGCATGGACTGGCGTCCTAGACGGGAGCCTGTCCACTAGACTCAACGCAAGGGACTTGCGCAGAGATGCAATCATTTCCCTTGAGTTATGTGCGGCATGTGTATCTGCGAGCCGCCACAGGGTAAGTTCTGTTTGGGTATGTGCATAGATCTCGTGCTGACGTGGTCGCCTATTGAAACCTTGGGAGGTAGCAGGTGGATGCGGTCACGTTAGAGGGAACCGATGCTCAATCAGGAGACAGGTCCCAGCTTACAGCGCGGGTAATCCATGAATCGCGCGAGGTAGTCCTGGAAGTGCCTTCGCTTACCGATCACATAGGTGGCGCGCTTCTATCAACAAATTCCTTTTACGAATTAGAATTTCTAAGACGCTTGAAAGCGATCCTTCGGCCCGGATCTCTCGTGATCGATGTGGGTGCCAATATCGGAAATCATTCGCTTTTTTTCGCTATCGAATGTGCATGTCGTGTCGTTGCATACGAACCCGTACCTAGTACGGCCGAAATTCTCGTTAGGAACATTGATCTGAATTTCTCCTATGGGCTAATCGAGGCACGTCGAATCGCGCTAGGTGCCGCGGCCGGCAGCGCCCGACTAAAACGTCTGCCGGAGAACAATGTCGGGGGCGCCCAGCTCGTAGCAGACAGTTCCGGATCAATGCCGCTTTCATCTCTCGATCAGGAGCATTTCGATATGCCCGTTAGCCTGATAAAAATAGACGCGGAAGGTATGGATTTAGAGATCCTACGCGGCGGGGTGGATATTATTGAGAGAGATCGACCTCTTTTGAGTTTTGAGGCTGTAACGGGGACCGAGCGGGAGGCCTCGCGTGAAATGATGCTATCTATCGGATACGCGGGACTTGGCGTTTTCAATGCTACGCCGACCTACCTGTACGCGCCTGCCGCTTCGACGGAAGAAATCCAGCGGTTCCTCCAGACTCGGGCGGAGTTGGAAATATTGCAACAAGAAGATGTTAACTTCATGAAAACCGATATCGCCCGAAACCTTCGGTACACTAAACGCCTAATGAACGACCACATTGCTCAGGGGCATCAAATATTCAAATAGGGTTTGAGGCCGAATTTGCGGCCAGCGAACTTTCCTATGACATTGGATTGAAAGCAGGACATATGATAAGTTCACTCTTCGAGCAATGCGACCATTTAGCATGGAAAACGCCAGTTCATGAATGGGAAAGTTTAGGCAATTTTTTGTCTGCCGAAAAATGGGCCGATGGAATTCACTCCATAATGTTCAAAGATGCCCCGCATCTTGATCTGCTAATGAGCGGTATTTCGAAATTAAATGGCGACGGGCTCGCGATACCAGTATTTTTCAATGGTGCGGTGACTTCGAGGCAATCAAGCAACCCTCCTTTTTTTTCAGGAATGAGGATAGCAGCCAAAAACGGAATGCCGTTTGTAACTATTTCCGACCCTTCGCTCAACCTGGACCGTTCTCTTGGACTGGCTTGGTATGCGGGGAACCGCCACACACTGACTCAAGATGTAATTGAGAAGATTTTGTTGCGCCTTCACCATATGACTGGTCTAGAAATCCTTCTAGTAGGCGGATCCGGAGGAGGTTTTGCTGCTTTGCACTTCGCTCACAAAATGGGTTCGAAAGCATCTGCATTCGTGTGGAATCCTCAAACGAATATTTTGGAATACAATGAGAAATTTGTAAAAAATTATTTAAAAATTGCTATGTCTGTCTCTCAAGATGTTGATTTCGAAGCGCTGAACTGGAAGACTGCGGCATTGAGTCATTTCGGTTGCAATGGTATTGAACTAAACGTCTGCGATCGGCCGGCCAACACTCGGCCTCGTCGTCTCGTTTATCTCCAGAATTCAGATGACTGGCATGTCCAAACCCACATGATGCCTTACTTGGAGAGTTCGGAGTTTTCTTTTGATCAGCCCGGACGTTATGGTCAAACTGACTTTCGTCAGATCCTGGTGGCACAATTTGGTTCTGGCCATTCGCCTCCTGAACCGGAAGTTGTCTCCCTCATAATTGACCTGCTAAGGGATCCCGCTGTGACAGCAAAGGCGGCGGTTGATTCGCTACTCGAATCAAAAATCCTTGGACCTCAACAACGAGGAGTTTTACCACGGGACTTGCGAAATATTACGCAACGTATTCGCGAATGTGTTAGTTTCGCCGTCACGCAACAGGGCTCCAGTTTTTCCCTGACGGTAGCTTTGGGAATTGTTCCCATTGGGTACGGTGGCCTGAATATCGAGTTTTTTGCCGTATCTGACGGTCACAAGAAGAGGCTGCGGATGGCTGAGACTTCACCTACGTTCCAGTACGAAAGCACCGAGCCCGAAGCGCGAATTGATAAATTCGGTGCGGTTGTGCGTGATGGATTTGGTTATCAACTAATGACTTTAGAGTCATCAGTCAGCTCTGCTGTTCCTACTCGTGTGATATTGCTTGGTAGCAGCACGACTCAAGAGGCAATTTCGGAACCAAATAAGATCGAGGTTGTCCAATATGTAACTAGAAGTTCTTTGGCTAGCATATTTCAGAAACCTTTACCTATGATTATGGAATTGATTGAAGGTAATTCCCAAACGCGTCCTATTAGCGAATTTCAAAAAAATATTCTTAGATGTGACGTTACCAAGTTAGTACCTGAATTACTGAAGTCGGCTGATTTCGACATGCTGCTTGTGGATCTTATAGATGAACGAATCCCTCTCCTAGAGGTCAACGGATCCTACATTACGAATAGTCCGGAATTTCGGGCAATTGGCCTTGAGTTGAGTGGAGTGAGCGAAGTTGAACCGGGCGGAACAGTGCATCTTGATTTTTTCAAAACTGGGGTCAATTCGCTAGTTGATCTTATCGGCGAGCGACGCATAGTTGTTAACAAACTTTTCTGGGCTAGGCGCGACACTTCCGGGCAATACCTTCCGAATCAACAAGAAATAGATCGTAATAATATAATCCTTTCGAAATTGTATGATGTGTTTGAAAGCTTTGAAGGAGTGCAATATATAAATTACCCCGATGGCCTACTTGTCGCTGAGGAGAACCATAAATGGGGAGCGACCCCGTACAGATATGGCCCTAATGTGAGGAAACATTTGCTGGCGTCAATTCCACCGTTATTATGTAAATCGGCGACAACAGATCAGCGGATTTAGGGCTGGTTGCGGCTCTAATGTTTTGGGTTCTTCGTGGTTCGTTCTGTACTATCAATTGCGGTCAAGTAAAGCCAGACCTCCATGGTGCTGGTGGCGATCAGAACTATTAGGGGTTCCCCGCTGATCGTTCGAGCAAAACGGTTTTCATCTCATGCTGGCGCACCGACCGCCGGGTCAAATGAGCCTATTTCTCGCTGTGACGGCCTCGGCGATTAGGCGCCGAGCAATGATCAAAGTCACTCTCCAACGTCCAGACGGCTCGTAGGCAGTGGCGGGATCGCCAACGGCCAAGGCCAGTCGGAGACCGATCCGAGCCCGGCTCGAAAGCCGTTCCGCGATCGTGGGCAGCAACCGCCCGCTCGCACCACGAACAATGGAGAGCCGGTATAGCGCGCCCGCGCCAGCACCTGTTTTTTGGTAGAGGCGCTGGCAGGCCTTGAGTGTCAACTGCAACTTTGAATTGACCGGTGGCTGCAATGGGCTGACCGGTGGCGGCAAGTGGTTTTGAACACGGGTCAGGCGTTTGGGGGCTTACTGGCTCCTCAGCAGTGGAATTCACCACGAACCGCGAAGAGCCGTCACAAGGGAGTTCCGGTGCCGTTCTCGCCACACAATCGTGTGGTCACGGCCGATCTCCACCCCGATCTGACGGTCCGTGTGCCCGGCCCGGATCCCCACTGCGATGTCCGTCCGATCAGAAAACGTCAACACCCTGCGCCCCACCAGCAGCTCCCTCATTCGATAAAGTTGGTGCTTGTGCTACGAGGCTATGACACCAGGCCGCCCTCGGGACTTGGACCATAGGCTCGACATGGCTGGCTGTGCCCACACTGAGCCTATTCCGACGTCGTAGCGGACGAACCCGGCGACCAACCCCGAGCCACTCTGGGTTGGATTGCCTGGGAGGAGTCCAATCTTAGTTGGACATCACAACGACAATATTGCCACCACTGCTTGTCGACAAGCCTGAAAAGCGTTGTCAGCGCGCTACTCAGGGTATTCGCCACGTCAGGGTTTGGGCGCCGGCGACCGAAGGCAAGCTATGGAAGTCGTCCGCTGACTCCAGCAAGCCGACATCGAGAACCCCATACCGCGCATGGGTGTTTGGCCCTATTCTGACTAGCGGTTCGCCCCGCTGAGGACTGGTATGCCTTTCTGAGACAATGTGATGCCAGTGACCAAACCGTGCAGCGTGCAGAAGGTCCTCGTAGTGAGTTTGAGGTAGCGAACTATCGAACTCCGCAATCCACTTTGTTGCAACGATGCCGCCTAGCGCGTCGTAACCTGAGACCGCGACCGTTTGGATACCGTTACGCGATGCCTCCATGATCGCATCACTGTCAGCTTTCATGGCGTACACGGTTGTTGGTCTCCAGGTCTGGAGAACTATGTGGCTGATAATGTCCATGTTGAGATTTGGAGCAATAATAGAATAGTGCGGCAGCGAAGGTGCTTTGACCGGAATTCCGGCGGTACGCATCATGAGCGTCAACGCATGCTCCGCCAGGTGAGCGCGGGTGACTGCACGCAGTTGCTTCCACACGTCTGTTAGACGGGCTTCTTCATCGTTCATCCATTGCCCGAGCAACTCAGTCCACTGTGCAGCGGAGTCAGTAGCGACGATACCCGGAATTTGCTCGTTTATGCCTCGACCTTTTCCACTAAGAACTAAGCCTCCGCTGGCCGCAACCTCCACAATACGCCTGGAAAACATCGTGGGAGAGTCGGATGCAGAATTGACATTAATACTCACGGGATGGGCTTTGTAAACTTTTAGAACTTCATCATAGGGCACGCCGGGCCTAATATACGGGGACAAGGTATCCGGGAAGCTGTAAGGTGAATTTGGAACATTAATCTGACGATCATAAATTGTTAACCCAAACGGCTTGGCCGCCTCGAAGATTCGGTCAAGTTCTTCTGAACGGTCAGCAAACCTACGCCCGTAGTAAGTCCCCGCGTAAGAAACTGTGTGTTCGTATGCTCTTTCGGACGGGAGCGGGTTATGCAAAAGTGGTTCCGCATAAAACGAAATCGAAGAAGCCGTGAGGGTTTTAGACTCTTCTTGTGCCAAATATTTTCCGACCATATCTCCATCGGTCGTAAACACGTGAGCAATACGTGCCGCGGTATGCGAAAATGCTTTGAAGTGGACCGGATCCTCTTTATTCCAAAATAGGACCGGAATATTTCGCATTTGAGCTACTGCCAGAATTTTCTCTAGGTCATGATCATGACCCGCGTAGTACGCTACCCCACGGCGCCACTCATCATTTGGACCCTCCCAAGCAGACTCTACGAAGATAACGTCCAAGTCGCCAATGGCGACCTCAACATATCCACTGGCCCGGGATAGTGGCACCGTGTTGAAGGAATGTGAGACTGTGCGCGCCGTAAATTCGTCGGCAATTAGGCCGACTCGGAGATCATACAATTCTCGAGATTTTGTTTTCCCGAGGTGTTCAAGGTGGGCGCCCGTCATTTTTCGAACCTGATCAGGAAAGGCTTCTCCATTTTCAACATGGTCTGAATTTTCGACAACATACTTATCAACATACGCATCGTTGTGATCTGGGAAGCAAGGGGTTGCATCACAAATAACCGGGATCCCAAGCCTCCGGGCAGCGATAATAGCCGGTAAAGCAAGCCAATAATCTCGTTGTGATCGTATATATTCGGGTCGATGAACCCTAGCCTCTCGCACGATCGCATCAGCGCTGGCGATAATGAACTTATCTATTCTAAGTCCTAGTACGTTTTTGAGAGGCATCAGCGTGTATTGGAGATCGCCGATGAAAGTAACGCTACGTGACGAAACACCTAGGTCATATCCATCGCCCAAAAATAATGGGGCAGATGTACTGATGAAACGAACGTGGGCATCCTGGCTCTGGAGCTTTTCTGTTGCCGACGGACTAACCACGTAGAGTGAAATCCCGTGGGCAGGCAGGTAGGCAGCACCCCGGGACCGGGCTGGCACCGACAATCCTCCGTCGACGATGGCCTTCCTTGCGATCCTCGAGTGGATTCCAATCGACAAATAGCTGGGCAGGGCGCCTACCAAATCGGAATGGGTCTCGAGTATCTGGTCGATCCGGGCTTCATCGCCGTCTCGGGATAGCACTGTTAGCCATCGTCCCAAGTGCGCGGGGGTTGGGTTCTTGGCGAAAGAGTCTTCTAACTGCCGGGAGGTGATGGAAACCGGTGGACTAAAACTATGGGCGCAAGGCACGGTCTTGAGCAACTGAAGCCATGCCTTTCCAACTGCCCCCAAGTCATACTTACTCGCGCTTGAAGTGGCCCGCTCCGAGGCTTCACTGTATGACTGCGAGTCGGCATTAATTTTTAGAATGTATTCGGAAGCATTCTCGGTTGAGTCGTGGATCCAGTCTGACTCAAATATCTCATTGGCTCCATCACGATTCCAGACAACAGGCACCGCACCCGATGCCATGCCCTCTACCGGAGCAAGATGGAAGGTCTCCCGCGCGCTGGGCGAAAGCACCCATCCGATCTTGCGAAACCATCTGCCCATATCCGGAGCAAATGATTCAAAGACAACCCGCTGGCGAAGAGCAGGGTTGGAAGCTAGACGTTCATAAAACGCCTCGTACGCGTCGCGAACATGATCGTCCTTCCACATCCACCCATAGTCCCACGGGGCTCGCCCGCGCACGTGTAGGGTGTATCGGGTGTCCCGCCGAAGCAGGTTCTCTAACAAATCCAGAGCACGATCGGGCCTCTTCAGAATTGGTACGATACCAGCGATACCTAAATGAAAGCGGGAATTTTCGAGCTTGGTTCGGTTGAAGTCCGAAACATCCACCATATTAGGAACGACAATTGTTTTTTCCATGGGCCAATTAAGTTTTTCAACAACCATTTGACGATAGAATTCAGAGACGAAAACGAAAATATCGACGTTCTCCGTATTGATATCACGTATCCAATCAGAGTGAAGCTCGTAACCGTGAAATCTCACAATCAAGGATTGGCCAGGCTGTTTAGCCCAGGAGTACCTCACAGCATTATGGGAAGCAAATTCGCAGAAAATTACGTCTGCCCAACGGGTTAACGGTCCGCTAACCGCCTCGTTGTGGATGTTCTGTTTTTCCCAGTGGTCGACTTTCAATGATATTTCACGGCGACCGGCCAGAAGCTCGAGCAACTCGCCAGCAAATTTGAAATCATGCCCAACCAAAAGTAATTTTAAGGGTTGGTTATTCCCCCATTCAAGCGGGTAATTGGGGATCAAACGACTCAATTCGTTAGACAATTGAGTGGCGGCGTTAGGAGTCTCAGCGTCACTACGTTCGTGAGCAGTCATGGCGTTGGAGAGTAGCAGTGTTTTGGATGTAGCGGCAGGAAAGTGTGATTCGAATGTGGACCGTGCTTCTTCATTCGGGAAAACCAACCTGTGGCATTTTTCAATTATGGGCTCAATTGCCGATTTTGCCTGAGTCATCTCCTCCAAGGTCATAAACTCAAATACTGGATACAAGCGATCAAGCAAAGCGGTGTTTGCCAAGGCAAATGAAGCGGTCGACACGTCGGCTAGGACGGCTGATGCATCGAAAAAGGAAGCTAGAACGGACAAGTGCCAGGCGGCATATCGTGAAAGCAAAAATCCATCTATTTTCTGGTGACTTCTAACCGAAGGATAGACAGCATATAGGTTGGTACACTCCGCGACCGACTTCCTGAGATCTTCGTGTATGGTCGCCACAGGGAGGACCAAAATAACGTACTGATTCCTAGAGGCGATACTGCAGGCGAAACGAATCAAACCTTCGGATGAATCAGTTAACAGACGGAGGTCGACATCGGCATAGACCATTACCCGATGGTTTGCAGACTCCATCATAATGAGTTGTTCAAGTGTCATTTCGAACTTTCGGTTCGACGACACATGGGCAGGGTCGGAGGAGCTCTCGTGAACTTGTTCGACCAAAGCGATTTTCGACGATAAGTCGGGGAGCTTTAGCTGTAATGCTTTTTTCGCCTCGGTATTACTGACTATTAATCGTCTCGCTACCGTCAAGGCTTTTTCAAAAGAGGGTCTTACGTCATTAGACAAATTTGTGTGCAGTTCGATGTCTTGATCCGAAAGGATGCTCCACATGCGCTTGGAGATTTTATCGTTCCCGGAAAACGATATGGAAAGGGATAATCCTTGGGAGACGACAATTGGTTCGTCGAATTTCTCGGCCTCTAAAAAAACTTTCCAGGCTAACGCCCTAGCGCTCATAGAAGCGCTGTTCGTCTTCCAAAAACAAACATTGGAAAACTTTTTAATTATTTCACTTTGTTGGCCTTGATCGAAATAGCCTGGAGCCATTACCAGTATCGGCTGGCCCGAAGTCGCAAGCATCTCAATTACTTGGGCTCCCATCCCGTCTAGTATATCTGGCGAGGCAGATTCGTCAGCGCAATAAATAAATTGGGTCATTCCCATTATGTTATCTTCCATCATATTCTTGCCTATTGCGCCCGAATCGTTGAGCAAGTTCGTAAATCTTTAGTCTTCGAGGGTTCTCTGGGAGTGCGTCAAAGAACTCTCTAGAAGGGAAAATCACTGTACCAATATTGCGGATACTTTGAGTGTGCGTGTGCTCTGCTTGCCCATTTTCTATGAAAATGACGGGCACGTTTTTTTTACGGCTCCAGGGAAAAATTCGCAATAATTCGTCGATCATTGTGCCCCCGGCGCTAGTTTCGCTGCCAAACCAAGGTCCATCATCGAATGCGGATCGGTGAATGATTATCAAATTAGGTTGACCAGCGTCGATAGATTCCACCAGGGTCGATGGGTAAAGTGGTAGAACCGGATAGTAGGCCTGTAGTTCGTTGAGAAATAGATCGTGCACAATCGAAGCTACCTTCAACTTCGGATGGAACGAATTATGGCAATGATAATCTATAGCGAGCATATCTTTTAGCTTGATGTCGCCTTGGTTTGGTGGAGGGGGAGTGGAAGATCGTCCCCTAGATGCGAGCAATGATGTGATGGCACCGAGTTCGGGGGCGGTCGTTCGGTCGTTGGTTTTCATTTAGCCTTCCTTATTCCCGAGATCAGGATTACCGGGAACGGATCCCCTTAGTTCTTTAGGCGTACAATCCCCAATAAGTCCGAGGGTCCCGACCTGGGCCCCGGCAGGTTGAGCCGAGAAGGGCATGGCTGGACGCATGTTTCTGCGGTTCAGTGACGCGCAGACCGGGTCATTCAGAGATGTCCGGTCCGGGTTGTTGCCTTTCCGGCCTGTTGCGTGAGGCTATCTGGGTCGAGTGCCGCTGCCGGATTGCTTGCCTCTGCTGATTGTGAGAACTCGCTTATCCTCGTACCGCAGTCGAATAGCTGAGCAATCGCGGCGACGGATCGCCCTGCTGCTCCTCCATCTCCATAAGGGTTCACCGCGTTGGCCATTTCGCTAAACGCATTGGCGTCATTCAGAAGTCTCGAGACCTCGAATACGATTCGATTCTCGTCGGTCCCTATGAGACGGACGGTTCCCGCGTCTACGGCTTCGGGTCTCTCGGTGTTTTCCCTCATTACTAGAACGGGTTTCCCAAGGCTTGGCGCTTCTTCCTGGACCCCACCGGAGTCAGTCAGAACGATGTGCGCTAGGGAAAGTAGCCGGGTGAATTCGCCGTAGGCCAAGGGTTCTGTTACCACCACGTTGGGCTTACCCTCCAGGGCAGGAAGGACCGCCTCTCTGACTGCTGGATTTTTGTGAACCGGCAAAACAATCATTAATTCGGGCTCGGATTCAGCAATACGCGCGATCGCACGTCCCACACCCCTCATGGCTTCCCCCTGATTTTCACGGCGGTGTGTAGTGACCAGCAGGATGTTCCGGCCGGACAGAGCCAGCTTCTCCAACTGAGGGTCAACGAAGGGAACCTGTTTCTTGACGGTTTCAAGGAGGGCATCGATCACGGTATTACCAGTAACGACTATGTCCTTTATTGGAATGTTCTCTGCTAACAGGTTGTCGCGACTGATTGAAGTGGGCGCCAAATGCAAGCTGGCAATCTGGGAAGTGATTTTCCGGTTTGCCTCCTCGGGGAACGGGGAGAAGAGATCACCGGAGCGGAGACCTGCCTCCACATGCACGACCGGTATGCCATGGTAAAAAGCGGCTATAGCTGCTGCCGTAGATGTGGTCGTGTCTCCCTGAACTATTACGGCATCAGGCTTGGACTTCGTGAACAACTGATCGAGACCATCGATCGTCTTCGTCATGATCGAAGTGAGGGTCTGTCGTTGCTGGATAATGTTCAAATCATGGTCCGGGCTGATGCCGAACAGATCGTTAACTTGATCCAGCATCGCTCGATGCTGACCCGTGACGGTCACCACACAGTCAAAAAGCTCGGACTCATCCAGCGCCTTGACAATCGGAGCCATTTTGATGGCTTCCGGTCGGGTTCCATATATAGGCATGATGATAGGCAAATGATTCCTCTGATTCTGTTAGATTGGTTCGCTTACAGCCTAGCCCAGCAGGAGAAGCGCCGTAATGAGGGCAGGAACAGATATCGCCACCGTGGCGGCGAAAACGACGGCGATTACTTTCTTTCGACGGTGATTCGATGACCCCGAACGGAGCGTCATTGAAGACGTCGGTCGAGTCGCAGGGCTTGGCCGCTGGCTGCGGTTGGTCTGTTGGCTGGGAGCCCGGTCAGGTCGCAAATGGCGCGCGGCCGGCAGATCTGGGTCCGTTGAAGCACTCATGCTTTACCTCCGATACGCCGTGCGCCGGTGACTAACGCCGCCTCTACTATAGTTCGCGCAGTACTGAGTCGACTGTTTGATACGGGCATCGTTTCATCTAACGGCTCTGTTGTTAACCCACTCGCTGGAGCTATAACGGGTAGTTTTGAAGCATGAATCTCACAGTTGCTGATCTCAGCGAGTCTGGATTGTTGGGGCGAATCTATCCGCGGCTGCTTGCCTCGGATGCCGCCGTCGTCGGACCGGGAGACGACGCTGCGGTCTTGTCGGTGGCGGATGGACGTGTGGTTGTTTCCATCGACACGATCGTCGAACATCTGGACTTTAGGTTGGATCGCGCAAATGGACACGCTACTACCGGCTTCGACGTCGGGTGGAAGGCCACAGCGCAAAATCTAAGTGACATTGGCGCTATGGGCGCTAGAGCTACATCGATTGTCGTGAGCCTGACGTTGCCTAGCCAAACTGAAGTGAAGTGGGTGGAGGACCTCGCTGATGGCATGACCGCTGCGATCCAGGAACTCGGCGCGGCGGGATGCGGAGTTGTTGGGGGAGATTTGGGAGGCGGGCGCGACCTCGCCGTCACGATTGCCGTGACTGGAACGCTCGAAAGGCGCAACCCGGTTCTAAGATCGGGTGCCAAGCCCGGCGACGTCGTCGCTCTAGCTGGCACCGTGGGATGGGCCGCTGCGGGGCTGGCCCTCATGGAGTCGAGCCACGATTCTGAGGCTTTGGACCCCGACATGCTCAATCTGGTAAAAATTCAGCGGCGTCCGATGCCACCTTTGGCTGCAGGGCCGGTCGCTGCCATCGCAGGGGCGCGAGCTATGCTGGACGTCTCGGATGGGCTCCTGAAAGACGCACGGCGTATTGCCGAGGCGAGCTCAGTCGCGATCAACTTCGATGCGAAATCCCTCGTTCGACTCGCCGGTCCTCTGCGGGCCGCCGCGGCCTTACTCCAGACTGATCCACTCGAGTGGGTGCTTTCCGGCGGCGAGGATTACGGGCTACTCGCCACTTTCCCACCCGGAAACGCATTACCACCGGAGTTCTCTGCGATCGGCAAGGTAACCGTGGGCGAGGCAGACATAACCGTAGGATCGCGGTCGTATCGTCCCGCTGGTTGGGATCATTTTGCCGGCTGACCACCGAAGGATCGAAGTTATTCGTCGCCATATCCCGGGTTGCCTCAGTTTTCACTCAGCATTAGATCATTTTTAGTGATTAATCAAATTTATTGAACCTGTACGAGGGTAGGTTGAGTTCATCTTGGAACTCGTCCAGGCGTCGGTCGTTGGGGCTGGCTTATGCGGAGGTCAGCCTTTTGTCTTTCTTCACACATGCTCGTCGTCTGGTAGCTACAACAACTGCATTCCTCCTGGTGGTGCCATTCCTTGCAGTCGGGCCAGCGAACGCGGTCGTCCCCTTGCTGAATGCGACGCCAACAGCCACTGGCTCCTTTTTCGATGTGGGTACAGACAACCAGTTTTATAAAGAAATTAGTTGGCTTGCCGCTGAGGGAATTTCGACTGGCTACCCGGATGGCTCATTCCGTCCTGTTCAACCTGTGAACCGCGATGCTATGGCCGCTTTCATGTATCGGCTTGCTGGGAAGCCCGTGTATACGCCGCCATCTGTGTCGCCGTTTACCGATGTAACGCCTAAGACCCAGTTCTACAAAGAGATCAGTTGGCTGGCTGCCAAAGGAATCTCGACAGGCTACTCGGACAAAACGTTTCGGCCAGTCCAGCCGGTAAATCGTGACGCCATGGGTGCTTTTATGTATCGGCTTGCTGGGAAGCCTGTGTATACGCCGCCATCTGTGTCGCCGTTTACCGATGTAACGCCTGAGACCCAGTTCTACAAAGAGATCAGCTGGTTGGCTACCAAAAAGATCTCTACGGGTTACCCGGATAAGACGTTTCGGCCAGTCCAGCCGGTAAATCGTGACGCCATGGCCGCGTTTATGTACCGGTATGCCGGCAGCCCCGCTGTTGCGGAGCCCTCGGTGCCGCCAGTTTCTGCGGTTTCGGCTTACGCCGGATCACCCACCAGCGTGACCCTCCGATGGACCAACCCTACGTCGAGCGTTTACTCCGGCGTGATGATCCGGCGGGCCACAGGAACCGTGGCACCGGCCTCAGCCACCGAGGGGACCGCTGTCAGCGATGTTCCGGTACCGAAAACCACGGTAACGAATACGGGGCTTCAAGCATCGACTACCTACTCCTATTCCTACTTTGCCCATGACCAGCAGGGGAGATACTCCGTCGCTGCCAAGGCAACGGTCACGACGCCAGGCGAGGCTACGGCGGGCGGGCCGAGCCTTAGCGATCAGAGGACTGCCCTCCGGGACAGAATCGCAGCTGCGAAAATTTTGTACGTGGATTCTCGACCGTTCATTTCTGTCCTCGCCCGGGCCGACGGAATTATCGTCAAGGATGCGGTAGCGAACGGGACTGCCAGCTTGGATAAGGCGGGCGCCCTAGTAACTGCAGCGACAACGCAGACAGCTATGACCTCGGCCGCAGCGGCGGTGGATGCGGAGACCCTGCGCGCTGCGACCGTTAAGACCAGCGCCTCGCAACTGAAGACCCTCAGGGAGCTTCGTGTGGTCCAGCAAAAGGTTGCGGGGACGGCGCTGGCTGATTTGAAGGCTGGGCGAATCTCCGTAGCTGCGTACCAAACAACGAAAGTCCGGGCGGAAGCATTCACCACGCTCCTGGCGGCCGACGGCGCTGCCCAACGGAACGTGATCGGAAAGGTCGTTTCCGCCGCGAAACTACAGTCGCCGGGTTGGCGCGACGAGCTCGAAGGCCGCACCGGCACTATTCCAGCGGCTTCCGGGTGGGTTGGATTCCTAGGCGGGTGCGCGCTACCAGCAGCCGAAGCAAAATTCACTCCTAAGCTACCTGCCAGCGGACCAGGAGTCATCACTACCAACCGAATGATTACGGATGCTAACTCCCGGGCAGTATACGATTCCGCTATAGCGGCGGTCCATGAACAAATGATCCGAGGTGCTGCCAACCAAGCGGCAGACGTGCTTACGGTCGATCAGCTGCGTAATAGCTTCTCAACACGCGTTTCGCGGCTCGGATACGGCTGGCTACAGGCAGGTGACACCAAATCGCGTGACGCGCTGCGCTCGGATGCCAAACGGATCCTCGAAGGCGGGCCGGAGACGATGAGCACGTTGACAGCTTCACATCTCCTGATGGCCGCGGGTACCGCGAACGACTGGGCACCGGTTGCAGGTATGGAGGAGACGGTGCTGGTACGCTGGCTCGGCCCGCAGACCTGTCTGCAGGCGGACCGGGAAAACTTTGTTGATGCCGCAACAAATATTGCGGCAATCCACAACACGGCTACCTTCGTCGCGGCAGCGGTGTACCTGGAAAAGTCACCCGCTCAGGCGGCGGCGTTGGCTAAGGAGTCCCTCATCTCCATCCAGCCCGCTCTCGCAATGGTCACCGCCGACGGCGGGACCCAGGAGGGCCCGGGATACTGGACCTATGAGAGTCGAGCCTTCGCCACCCTGTATTCGACACTTCCTAACGTTTACTCGACTAGTCCAATTGCGATGCCGTCGTTGGTCAAAACCGCAGACTATGCGATGAATAGCACCGGACCCGATGGGCTGCCCACGCCGTTCGCGGATGCGCTGCCGAACGCTCTGAGCCCTCTTATGCCAGCCTGGGTTTCCTTCACTACCAAGGACGCCGGGGTAGCCGCATGGGTGTGGAAAGAATTGCAAGCTAAACCTGACTCTCAACTGATGTGGTGGTGGGCCCAGCCGGGTCAGCTTCCAGCGAAAAAATCGTCGGTTTATCCGCTTACCGGGTTCGCGGCGCTTCACCTTCCTAGCGGTTCAGTCGCTGGAACGGCAACTTTGAAGGGCGGAGAAAACACCACCGCTCATTCCCACCTTGACTTGGGGACTGTGTCGTTCTTCCGGAAGGGGGTCCAGTGGTCAATCGATCCGGGAACCGAGTTGAACAATCCCAATGGTTACTACAGCGCAGCTACCCGATGGGATTTCTGGAAGCCAGGTACTTCAGCGCACTCCACCCTGCTATTGGGCCAGACAAATCAGCCGATCGGCGCAAAGGGTGCTACGAAGCTCCTCTCTTCATCGTCGGCATCGGTAGACATGCTCCAGGCCCTGCCTGGGACATCATCAGCCACTCGAACAGTGACGCACAGCGCCGCCAGTATGGTGATCACCGATGCGGTAAAAGCAAGCTCCGGTAAGGCACTGACCTGGCAATGGGTAACCGACGCCGCCGTCACGCTCGACACCAGCCGTAATATCGCGACCTTGAAGAAGGGTGGGCAGCAGATCACGATTAGTTTGGGTGGGGTTCCGTCCGGATCGAAGCTGACCGCTGTGACCGCGCCGGGTGAAGGACCAGACGGGAAGGTGCTTACTGTGATCAAACTGACCATGGTCAACGTGTCCAATTTGAATTTGACTGCGACCGCAAAATAGGCCTGACGCCCGCTGGCTCGCTCTCGCGGAATGGTGGCCGGGTAAGGCTTGCTCCTCGCTCGCCACCATTTTCCCCGCCTTTCCGCCCTCAGCTACTCTCCCTCCAGACCTCACTGCGGTAGGCTCGGTATGTGCCGGATTGCCCGGCGTGACCGCAGCGCCGCAGTCACCCGCCAACGTGGGATGGGATCACTTTGCAGACAAAGATCACCGCTAACGCAGCTGCGTTGAAGCGATGGTTGAGCAAGGCCGAAGAGTCCCTGGGCAACCACAGCGACCGCCTCAACGCCATCAACATCTTCCCCGTGGCCGACGGCGATACCGGCACCAACCTGTATCTGACCGTTCGCGCCGCCTCCCAGGCCGCCTCGGGAATAGACACCACCGACCTCGGCGTCCTCCTCAACGCTGCTGGCCAGGCCGCGATGGAAGACGCCCGAGGTAACTCGGGCACCCTCTTCGCTGTCTTCCTTGCAGCAGTGGCCGAGCCATTGCACCACCACACCAGACTCTCGGGTCCCTTGCTCGCCACAGCGCTGCAACGTGCGCAGATCCGCAGTTGGTCGGCCCTCAGCGACCCTGTCCCAGGCACCATGCTGTCAGTGCTCGAGGCAACCGCCCGCGGCGCCGCCATGGCCGACGGCGCCCAAAACGGCGACGACAGCAACCACGCCCTCGCCGTAACCCTCCAGGCCGCCGTCGAAGCCGCCCTGGAAGCCGTAATTCAGACTGAAAGCCAACTCGGCGTTCTCACCAAGGCGAAGGTCGTCGATGCCGGGGGAGTAGGGTTCCTCCTCATCCTCGATGCGCTCCGTGCCGCGTCCCTCGGCGAAGAGCTGCAGGACGAGCTCCTCGACGGACTCCACGGGTACAACATCCAGGCACCCCACATCCACAACGGCGGCGACGCCGACGGCGTCGAAGTCATGTGCACCATTAACCTCAGCCCCCTGGATGCTGCAACCCTCCGGCTTCACCTGGATGAGCTAGGTGATTCAGTCATCATGAGTGCCGTCACAGAGGTCGCCGAAGGCTACCGCTGGCGGGTCCACGTCCACGTTCCCACCCCCGAGCCAGCGTTGAAGCTGATCCAGGAAGCCGGCCATCCGATCAACGTGTCAGTAACCCAGTTGGCATCGCCACGTCTGGACCAGTCTTCACCGTTTAGTGGTTCACCACAGCTCAGCGAAGTTCAAGAGGCCAGTGGACAATAACAGCACGGGGGAACTCAACGTGCCCCTGGACGGGTTGGTTGGGCCCAAGGCGGCCAAACTGTTTGCTGAGCACCTCCACATTCATACGAGTGGCCATCTCCTTAACCATGTCCCGCGCGCCTACCTTAAACGCGGAGAGCTGACCCCGGTGAGCAGTGTTCCGTTGGGCGAGGACGTCACCCTGATCGCCCGGGTGCAGTCCGCCAACAAGAGGAATATGCAGACTCGCAAGGGTTTCCTGTGCGAGGTAATCATTACCGACGACGACGGCGGACGCCTCGGCAGTCTCAGCCTCACCTTCTTCAACGGGCACAATGCGCACAGGGACCTGCGCCCCGGCGTCCACGCCATGTTCTATGGGAAGGTCACCGCTTATAAAAACCGGCTGACGCTCACCAACCCTGGGTACTCCCTGCTCGACGAGGACGAGATGGTGGATCCGGCCCTCCTCGAAGAGCCCATACCGGTGTACCCGGCGGCGGCGAAGGTGGAAAGTAAGGACATCCAGAAGGCTGTCGGGAAGCTGCTGGACAGTCTGGCGCACTCCCAGCTCAATGACCCGGTGCCACTGGAAATTGCTCGTCGCGACAAGCTGATGAACGTCACCCAGGCGTATGAGCTGATCCACCGGCCGCACGTCATCGAAGATACTTACCGTGCCAGACACCGGTTGCGTTACCAGGAGGCGCTGGTGCTCCAAACCGCACTGGCCCGACGTCGGGCACTGACTTCGCTGGAAGAGGCGACGGCGCGTCCGTTCAGGTCGGGCGGCCTGCTCGATCAGTTCGACGCCAAGCTACCCTTCACCCTGACCGACGGACAGAAGACAGTGGGGGAGACGCTGGCCGATGAGCTGGCTTCGCCCCATCCGATGAACCGGCTGCTGCAGGGTGAGGTGGGCTCGGGCAAGACGCTGGTTGCACTGCGCGCGATGCTCCAGGTAATCGATGCCGGCGGCCAGGCTGCACTATTGGCGCCAACCGAGGTTTTGGCGGCTCAACATCTGCAATCGATTACCCGAACGCTGGGTCCACTCGCGATGGGTGGGATGCTTGGCGGTGCGGCTGATGGTACCAAAGTGGTGCTGCTGACCGGTTCCATGAGTACTGCGCAGCGCAAACAGGCGATGCTTGATGCGGCGACAGGGGAAGCTGGCATCGTGATCGGCACCCACGCGCTGTTGTCAGACAATGTGAGCTTTTTCGATCTAGGGCTCATCGTGGTGGATGAGCAGCATCGGTTCGGCGTCGAGCAGCGGGATGTGTTGCGTTCCAAGGCTGCCAATTCGCCGCATGTGCTGGTGATGACCGCGACGCCGATTCCTCGAACCGTTGCCATGACGGTGTTTGGCGATCTTGATGTGTCGACGTTGACCGAGTTGCCGGCAGGTCGGGCGCCGATCATCACCCACGAGGTGGGCCTGACCGAGCATCCGAGGTGGATGCAGCGGATTTGGGCGCGGGCTCGCGAGGAGATTGACGCCGGTCGCCAGGTGTATGTGGTGTGTCCCAAGATCGGGGATCAGGAAGAGGATTCGACGGCACTGGAGCTCTATTCGCCGGAGACGACAGCGGAACCGCAGACGGCCCAGCAGGAGCTCACCTCGGTCAACGAGCTGTTCGAAACTCTTCAGGAGTTGCCTGCTCTGGCGGGGGTGTCGATCGGCCTGTTGCATGGCCGCCTGGATCCTGCTGAGAAGAGCGCCACGATGGCGCGGTTCAATGACGGAACTGTTCAGCTGTTGGTTTCCACCACGGTGATCGAGGTCGGTGTGGATGTTCACAACGCCACAATGATGGTGATCATGGATGCGGACCGGTTTGGCATTTCGCAGTTGCATCAGCTGCGGGGTCGGGTGGGTCGTGGCGGGCATCCGGGGACTTGTTTGTTGGTGACGCAGCTGGATCCGGAGCACCCCAGCAGGGAGAGGTTGGCGGCCGTCGCTGCAACCACCGATGGGTTTGAGCTATCGCAGAAGGATCTTGAGCTGAGGCGCGAAGGAAACATTCTTGGAGCTTCGCAGTCCGGTGGGCGGTCATCGTTGAAGTTCCTGCGGGTCGTCCAGGATGCGAAGATCATCGCGAGGGCGCGCGATGATGCTCAGCAGATTGTGGCGGACGATTTGAGTTTAGTGGATCATCCGGAACTGGCAGAGGCTTTGGATATCTACCTGAATCCCGTGAAGGAAGCCTATCTTGAGCGGGGCTAGTCCGTCCGGACCGGATGGACTAGCGACGATGCGTTAGTGCTTCCTAACGGGGCGAAGAATTGAGCAAGCCAAGTAGGTAATTGCCGTAGCCGCTCTTCACCAGGGGTTCGGCGCGTTCCCGCAGCTCGTCATCAGTTAGGAAGCCGACGCGCCAGGCAATTTCCTCGGGTGAACCAACCTTGAGACCTTGCCGGCTCTCGACAGTACGGATGAAATTGGAAGCGTCATTGAGGGAATCGAACGTCCCGGTGTCCAGCCAGGCGGTACCGCGGGGGAGGATCTCCACCTGAAGTTTGCCCGATTCAAGGTAGGTTCGGTTTACGTCGGTGATTTCCAGTTCGCCGCGGGGGCTGGGGGAGAGATTACCGGCAATTTCTACGACATTGTTGTCGTAGAAGTACAAACCGGGGACTGCGTAGTTGCTCCGCGGTTTGGCGGGTTTTTCCTCCAGGGAAAGGGCGCGGCCGTCGTCGTCGAACTCCACGACACCGTAGGCGTTGGGCTCGGCGACCCAGTAACCGAAAATCGCTCCACCATCAACGTCCTTGAACCGGCGAAGCTGCGTGCCCATTCCCTGGCCGTAGAAGATGTTGTCCCCAAGAACCAGCGCGACGGTGTCCGAGCCGATGTGGTCCGCTCCAAGTATAAAAGCCTGGGCAAGTCCGTCAGGGGAAGGCTGCTGAACATAGCTGATGGAGACACCGAATTGGGAGCCGTCGCCGAGCAACCGCTTGAATTGATCAGCGTCGTGAGGGGTTGTGATGATGAGGATGTCCCGGATGCCAGCCAGAATCAGGGTGGAAAGGGGGTAGTAGATCATCGGCTTGTCATAGACAGGCACCAGCTGTTTGCTGATGCCGAAAGTGATGGGATGCAGCCGAGACCCGGTTCCGCCAGCCAGAATGATTCCACGCATGCGTTGATCATTGCGTACCACTAATCGAACACCAAACTGCCGAACAGAGCCGACGGGAGTTTCGAACCGGCAGGTAGGCTGATTTCATGCCTAAACTCCTCGTTACCGGTGGCGCTGGGTTCATCGGTTCAAACTTTGTGCACTACGTCTTGGGCAACACCGACCATTCGGTCACGGTTCTGGATAAGCTCACCTACGCTGGCAACCGCAAGTCATTGGACGGTCTGCCAACGGATCGATTCAGCTTTGTTCAGGGCGATATTTGCGATGCGGATACTGTTGACCATTTGGTGGCGGAGCACGATGTAGTGGTGCATTACGCGGCCGAATCCCACAATGACAACTCGCTTCATGATCCGCGCCCCTTCCTCGACACGAACGTGATCGGCACCTATACCCTGATCGAAGCGGCCCGCCGACATGGGAAACGCTTCCACCACATCTCCACTGACGAGGTCTACGGCGACCTCGAGCTCGATGATCCGGAGCGGTTCACCGAGGCGACACCGTACAACCCCTCCAGCCCATATTCATCCACGAAGGCCGCCTCAGACCTGTTGGTACGTGCCTGGGTTCGGTCTTTCGGCCTTCAGGCGACGCTGAGTAATTGCTCCAATAACTACGGGCCGTATCAGCACGTCGAAAAGTTCATTCCACGCCAGATCACCAACGTCATCGACGGCGTCAGGCCGAAGCTCTACGGCGCCGGGGAGAACGTGCGCGACTGGATCCACGCCGACGATCACTCATCTGCGGTTGTAGCGATCATCGAGAAGGGTGAGATTGGACAGACCTACCTCATCGGCGCCGACGGGGAGAAGAACAATAAAGAGGTCATCGAGATGATCCTCGGAATTATGGGCCGTCCCAGTACGGATTACGATCACGTAGTGGACCGCGCCGGGCACGACCTGCGCTACGCCATTGATTCCACGAAACTTCGTACCGAATTGGGTTGGCTGCCGAAGTTCGGTGAATTCGATGCAGGCCTCGCCGAGACCATAGCGTGGTACCAGGCTAACGAGGCCTGGTGGCGGCCTCAGAAATCCGCCACCGAGGCCAAATACAAGGGTCAGGGGCAGTAACACCGTGGAGCTCGAATTTTCCCAGTCCCTCGCGGCCACTCCCACCCCGATCCCCGGCATGACCATCTACACCCTGCCGGTGCACGGAGATAACCGCGGCTGGTTCAAGGAGAACTGGCAGCGGGACAAGATGATCGCCCTGGGACTGCCTGACTTTCAGCCAGTGCAGAACAACATTTCCTTCAACGAATCCGCCGGCACAACCCGCGGTATCCATGCGGAGCCCTGGGACAAGTTCGTTTCGGTGGCAACCGGCCGCATTTTTGGCGCCTGGGTGGACCTGAGGGAGGGAGAATCCTTCGGGACAGTCTTCACGGCCGAACTTGACGCTGCTAAGGCCATTTACGTGCCCCGAGGAGTCGGTAACGCGTTTCAGACCCTTGAGGAAAACACCGCGTACACCTACCTTGTCAACGACCACTGGAGTGGTGAGGCGCAGGCTGCCTATACCTTCCTGAACCTAGCCGACGAGACAGCCGCCATCAACTGGCCTATCCCGCTGGCTGATGCGCAACTCTCGGATAAGGACCGGGCTCACCCTCGGCTTGCCGAGGTCACCCCCATGCCCGGCAAGAAGGTGTTGGTGTTGGGAGCCTCGGGTCAGCTAGGAACCGCGTTACGTGAAGCCTACGACGGCGACCCTACGGTCGAGTTCGCCGACCGTGCGGAATTTGACCTGGTGGACGATGCTTCCTACAGCGGGCGGAATTGGCGGAACTATCGCGCCATCATCAATGCCGCCGCCTACACGGCGGTCGACGACGCCGAATCGTCACAGGGTCGCAGGGACGCCTGGGCCGTAAACGTCACCGCCGTCGCGCGACTAGCCTCTGTTGCCAACACCTTCGGGCTCACCCTTGTTCAGGTTTCAAGTGACTACGTGTTCGACGGCGCCGATGGTCCGCATACCGAGGACGAGCCGTTCTCGCCACTTGGTGTCTATGGGCAGACCAAGGCAGCTGGCGACGCGGTGGTGTCGGTGGTGCCCCGGCACTACATTGTGCGGACAAGCTGGGTGGTGGGACAGGGGGCGAACTTCGTGAAGACGATGGCCGCGTTGGCCGGGCGCGGTATTAGGCCCAGCGTGGTCGATGACCAGATTGGCCGCCTCAGCTTCGCCCAGGACATTGCGGGTGCCATCCGTCATCTGCTCGATACCGGTGCCGAGTACGGGACCTACAACATGTCGAACACCGGTGAGGAAGTATCCTGGGCCGGAATTGCTCAGAGGATCTATGGGCTCAGCGGACAGCCGGCGGACTCGGTCACAGGTGTGAGCACCGCCGAATACTTCAAAGACAAGGCAGCCGCGCCGCGACCGCTGAACAGTGTGCTCGCTTTGGACAAGCTGGAGGCGTCCGGGTACCGCCCACCAGCTGCTGATGAGCGGCTGGGTACCTATGTATTGGGGTCGGGTTAACCCCGCCCACTTCACCCTTCACATTCGCATCTTTCGCTGGTTCGTTAGCTGTCCAACGGGTCTATTGTTGGCCGCATGTGCACAACTGTCACCCCGGTGCGAATGAGATGGGGGAGAGTCTCGATAATGGCGGGCGGCCTGCTCATGGTTACCCTCTGGCTGATCTTTACGACGGTGCACGGCGCGACGTCATTCGACGAGGACCGGGTAGTTTTGGGCGGATCTACGCTGTTTTGGGGGATGTTGCTTGGCAGTATTCCAAATCTGTTGATTGCCGCTGGGATGGTTCTCCTCTCGCCGGGCTTGGCTTTGACAATCGACCGACTGGCTCGGATCGGATATGCAGTCCTTTTGATCGGACTAATTGTTCCGGCATTGATTGATCTGAGCATCCAGGCTCTAGGGCCGCCCTTCTTCGTCCCTGTTGCCTCGATTGGGCTGGTCCTTCTCGCATCCGGGATGCAGCACAACCCACGGGTTGGCAGGTCGAGCCGCTATTTGTTGTTGTCCATAGGGCTCTTACTCGCGTTCGCTTTCGCTTGGGCTCTGTTGCCGAGCACCCTGACTGATCCGATCGATGGTTACAGAATTCACGGCGCCTTTGCTCACTTCGGCGCGGGCATTGGCTGGGCGCTGTTCGGCATCAGCGTGTTCCAGAAACAAGCCTTAGCGCATAGCGGTCCGGCCTGAAAGTGTGGATAACTCAGCGCTCTTCTCCTCCACATTGGTGGATTTTGCTGGTTTGTTCGAAGGTGTGTTCGATAGAATTGGTGTATGGCGATTACCCGGTTTGAGGATCAGGC
>NZ_JBTNDG010000021.1:0-22918 GCF_054511125.1 Arthrobacter sp. TMN-50
CTCCGGGAACAAACAACTCAAGAACGCGCTGTTCAGATCCGCCTGGATCGCCAGCTGCCATGACCCGCTATCGAAGGCCTACTACGAGAAGAAACGCGGCCAAGGCAAGAAGCACAACGCCGCCATCATCCGCCTCGCGCGCCGCCGCTGCGACGTCATCTACGCCATGCTCAAAAACAAGACACTCTACGAGACCAAAACCCCGAAAGCCGCTTGACCAGAAGCATAGGGACACCCCCCCACCGACGTCCTGATCGGAGGCCGCGGGGTAGGAGTAATCGATTGGCGTCTAAGCTTCTTTTTTGCTGTGGCGTACCCTCAGTACGTCGATACCAAATCGTTATATAACAATTCGGTGTTCTTGAACTTTTATGAATGTATTGTGACATAAATTACTTGCGCTTTTGAGTCGACCGGGGACTACTAGTGTTGCTTTTTGCTGATAAACGTTCGCGCGCTAAAACTGATTCTCATTCCTTTATTTTCACTCAATCCCACGTAAACAAATTCGGCAAAGGCACCATTGCCGCCTTGACCACTCTCGGTCCCTTAGCTGGTCTCGCCGGACCGGCGCAGGCTTTCGCACCGATAGTCATTCCTTCGACCTCGCCGAAGTCTCAGACAACGATCGGCCTGCTCGGCGCCCGACCGGGCCAGACCGCACTGCCAATTCCGATCAGCGACCGAATCAGCGGATCTTTGGATGTCGCGACCGGTAACCTCAATGTTTCCCTTTGAGCGATTTCGCTTCCAGGGGTTAGTGGATCGACCGGCATTTCCTTGGTGTACAACTCGCGCGCCGAGAACACGACGGTGACGAACATTCCCGCTCGCTGGTCCATCGCGGTAGGTTCAGCCGGCACACTATCCGAGGTCAGCAACGGTGTCCTCTACACCGGAGGAGACGGATACTCGGCCGTCTTCACTCCCGTAGCCGGATCGACGTCAGCTTTCACCCCGCCCGCCGGCGTGAAAGCCAATCTGGTCAAGACGTCGACCGGCCACACGCTGACATCCCGAACCACAAGCCAGGTCACCACCTTCGATGCTGACGGCCGGACCATTGGGATGGCTGACCGCAACGGCAACACCACCACCGTGGCACACAATTCCGTTGGCCCGACCAGGCTTACTTCCACGGCAGGACCGGTGGAAGCACGCACCGCAACACTTTCCTACGGATCGCTCGGGATCCTCGAATCGATTAAGAGGCAGAATGTTAGCAAAGCGATGGACCATACTTTGCAGTTCCACCATGCTATTGGCAGGAATTCTGCTGCTGATCAACGTTCTTGCCAGCGGTAGCGATCAGTGGCCTTTTGCTCTAGCTTTTGTTCTCCTCTGCGCAGGGCTACTAACCTATTTCCTGAAAATTCCTAGCAGAAAAAAAGTGATAAGCGGTTACCCTCCGGTTGATGTGCCTAATTTGGGCCCGCAACGTGCGGTCACGGAACGGGATCTTCCAACGACGAGCGCTAGGCCAGTCGCCTCACTTGATCGAAACTGGGGTGGAACATATGGCATTTAGAATCGAGGTTGGGAAGACAGCAGCAGACGATGCATGCTGATGGCAGTACGCAAGTAACGGCGAGCTAGTGGGGAGACCTTCGCTACAGTACAGAATGCTAAGCGTGCAATGTCGTCCTTTATTACGGGTGCTTCGTCCTCGCGATACGAGATATACGATGACGCTGGTGGCTCGCGCCGGTGGAGAGCGTGGAGCTCAAGTGACAAGGTGGCTGCCTCTAGTAAAAGTTTTTGACGGTCGACAGAACGCAGAACGCGCCGCCACCAATGTACAAAAAAGGTCGTCCTCGGCGGTTGGATTTTAGGGCGCATATCTAGCCAAGCGGAGACACATCGCGCCGAGTGAACGCGATCCAGGCCACTAACTAACAGCGGCTCTCACCTTACTTGACATAATGTAGATTATCGGCGCATAAATAGGACGAGTTGCGTTTGGTGCAAGTACTCGTCTTTTCTTAGTTATGGCGTTCTGACTGGTCAGAGGCAGCTTGGGCTTGATCTGGTGGTCAGCCAGACGCGGTGCACCAGTCCATAATCGCTTGTGACCAGCGAGATCTTGCATTAAATGCAAGATCTCGCTGTAAGATGATGACATGGACCAACGGCCATGGGCTATCCCATCTTTGCTTCGCGATCCGGACGTGTCGCTCCTGCGAGCTGAGGACCAGGTGTTTGACGCCATGATGCATGGCTGGCGGGCTCAGATGCTCGCTCGGGGACTGACTACTTCGTGGATTAATAGTTCCACGGGGATCGTTAGACGATTTCATGCCTTCACCAATGAGTACCCCTGGAACTGGCAGGTGCACGATGTCGATGACTATTTTGCGAGTTTGAGATCACGAGAGAAGCCTCTGGCGCTGGCGACGTTGCGAGCTTATAACAGCGTCATTCGTATTTTTTGCTCGTACCTGACGGAGGCCCAGTACGGTTGGGCTGGGTACTGCGAAGAGGCGTTTGGAGCAGTTCCAACTCAAATCTGCTTCGACTGGAATAGTCCTAAGCATACTGTCGATGATGCCGCAGCCGACGGTCGACGGCCATTTACAAGGATCGAACTTCAGCGATTTTTTGATGCAGCCGATGATCTTGTCGACCGCGAGTATGCGGCGGGGTCAAAAAGGTGGCTCCCTGCTCTCCGCGACTCAACCGCATTCAAGGTGTGTTATGCCTTCGGTCTTCGGAGACGGGAATTACAGATGATGGAGACAGTGGATTTCGGCCCAAATCCCCATGTGCCGGCCTACAAGGGCTTTGGATCAGCTCAGGTACGTTTCGCGAAAGGTACGAAAGGATCCGGCCCGCGTCAGCGTACGGTGTTGACCAGCCCCGAGTTCGACTGGGTGACAGAGTTGTTGGAATTTTGGCTCTCCCCCGAAGGACGCAGCAGGTTCCCGACCGCAGATCGCAGCTTAAGCCTCTGGCCTAGCGAAAGAGCGGGCCGGCTGACACTGCGGACCCTGGACCGCTCATTCCAAGCGATCCGAGAATTGGCGCAACTGCCGGAGAAACTAACCATGCACTCACTCCGCCACTCCTACGTCACGCACCAGATCGAAGCCGGATATGATCCAACCTTCATCCAGCATCAAGTGGGCCATTCCAACGCTTCTGTCACGGCGCTCTACACACACGTCTCCTCCGATTTTAAACACAAGACTGTGCTGCAGATGATTGCCCGCCGTTTGAATTCAGAGGAGCAATAATGGCGGATCAGCGGAGAATGGGCTATCGCTGGAACCTACGCAAGGTCATGGCAACGCGCAATCTTTGGAAAGCCGCTGACTTGCAGCCACTCCTTAGGTCCCGTGGCATCAACTTGTCCGACACACAGGTTTATCGTCTAATCACAGGGTCTCCTGAGCGCCTGCCCGCCAGAACTTTTGCAGCCCTCTGCGACATCCTCGAATGCACGCCAAATGATCTCTTTGAGCCCTACGTCGAGATCCGAACCGCCTCAACCGCCAACGCGCCACGGGACCAGCCGGTCCAGGCTCCACCGGGACAACCTATCGCACGACGAATCAGAGTGGCGCCTGACCCCTCAGCAGAAAGTGAGTAGGCCGTGAGTAGGCCTCGTCACGCGAGCGACCCTGAAGCATGGCCTGAACCCTGCGGGCGGTGCCACGGACATCACCAAATTGTTGCCTCTTGGCCGGATGCGAGGGTGTGCGGGTACTGCTATCAGGCCGCCAAGCGTCGAACGGGCACCTGTAGATGCGGTCATGAAGGCGTTCTACCCGGACTAGACCTTGGACAGCCACTTTGCCGATCCTGCAGCGGCATCGAGCTTAACGTCGATTGCCAGAACTGTGGAGCTGAAGCCGAACTCCATTCTCGCGGTCGGTGCTGGAGCTGTGTACTGGCAGTGACCGTCGATCGATTGCTGTCCAACCCAGCTACCGGCATCATGTCGCCAACCCTTCGGCCGGTGGCTGCCGCCTTAAAGTCAATGAAGCGAGCCAACAGTGGGTTGACCTGGCTAAATCAACAGCACGTAACTAGATTCCTCGCCGATCTCGCGGCCACTGAAGTGATTACTCATGAAAGCCTCGACGCCCTACCAGCTCATGTCACCCGCGACTATGTGCGGGGTCTCCTCGTCGAATATGGCGCACTCCCCCACAGAGACGAGCGGCTTGTTCGCTACCTAACCTGGTCCGAGCAAGCTATCGAACGAGTTGCGGATGCGACCAATCGAGACATAATTCGCCGTTTCATTCGATGGCATATCGTGCGCCGAATGAACGATATGGATCAGGTCAGTCAAGGTAGTTTTCTAAGGTCCAAACAGACCACAACTATAGCAATCGCCTTCCTAAATTGGATTGGTGAACGAGGTACAAGTCTCGAGCACGTCACCCAGTCAGACATCGATGCTTGGCAAGCAGAAGGACCCTCTACTCGCGAGTTTGCCGGTCGCTTTCTTAGTTGGGCTGTGAAATCCCGTCTCGCCCCTCTAGGCCTCTCGCTAACCCCTCATCGACGAGGAACGAGCCCAAGGCTTTCAGCGAAGGAACAGACTGCTGCCATCCAAACAATCACACGCACGGAACAACTCGACCCCCGAGACAGATTCGCCGCGATTCTTGTGCTCGTTTTTGGTCAGAGAGTTGAGGACGCTACGCGGCTCACTTGGGAAGACGCGGAGATTTCTGATAGTAAGGTACTCCTCAAGTTGGGAAGTACACCTATTCAACTACCGCCCCCGCTCGACGGAGCTTTACGAGATCTGTTTGCACAAGAAACTTCAACCGCGGCACATTCGACTCCTAAATGGATCTTTCCTGGGCAGCGTCCAGGACGGCACATCACTGCGGCAACACTCAGGTATCGATTGAAAAGGCTGTTTTCCACGAGAACAGCCCGTCTCGGTGCGCTTCACGAATTGTCTAAATCAACCCCTGTGCCAATACTGGCTGAAGTGCTCGGCTACTCCCCCGCCACCATTGAACTTCATGCGACCGCTTCAGCGAGCACATACGCGCGATACATCGGAGCGGTTATAGACGGGATGGCCTGACCACCAGTTGCTATACCGGAACAGATGGCATGTTCCGGTATACCCTCGGAGGATGACGCATATCAGCGCGATGACGATGCAAGCTCGTCGCCCATATCTTGTGCTTCTTGCCGTATGGAGAGCAACCGGAAAGAGCTTAAGTGCGGTGGCCACCCCTTCGAACATTGATCATCAACTTCAGGTACTCGGCGAAGACCATGTGACGGACGCCGACCTAATTGGGCTTTTTGAAAAAGGTTGGATATTTGACGTCGATTTCGAAATGACCGCTCAGATGAGAGCCACAGGCATCCCTGTAGCTCAAGAAGTGTCCGACGAGGTCGAGGATTTGATACTCAGATCCAGATGCCTGCGGGTATCTATTCTACGGTGGATATGGGAACAGACCGATGGCGCTGGCCGTGAAGAGGTGCGACTGGACCGATTTCTCGACCAAGGACTGACATATTTCGGAAGTCTTTACAATCAGCCTGAGGTGGAACGCGCCGCTGCCCATCTTGAGAACAAGGGTCTGATCGAGGGGCCTGGTCTTGGCAGGGTCAGAGGACCGATCAAAGCAAGACTCACGAACGCTGGTCTTGCGCAGGCTGAAGGCGATGTGGAAGGGACGCCATCAGTCTCCCAGATCGTGAATCACACCTACAACCACTCGAACGTGGCTCAGAGCAGCACTAACGTAGCGCAGTCGATGGATAACAGGACGAGCAACGCAGAGGGTGTAGAAGCCATCCTCCAGCTTGTGAGGCAGTGGCAACGGAGTTTGACCGCTGATGTTTACGCTGAGGGGCTCGAAGAAGCGATCGCTGATGTCGAGACAACCGTGCGAGGAGGTGCGCAGCCGGGCCCGACTAAGCAGGCACTAGAACGGCTGAAGAATGTCCTTCAAGATAGCGCCAGCGGCGCTGTGGGCCAGGCCGGCGGCGCAGGAATCATCTACGCCATATCAGGTCTGCTCCAGTCGGTCGGTTGGGCGTAGTCTCGGTCGCCGTACTCAACCGCACTCGGAAGGGATCTACGTTGCTTGTCCGTCCGAATGCCCAATGTACCCACACCCGTTCGGTGAGGTCTCCCTCTTCGATAGGCTCAAGCCACTTCCGCTATCCGACAGCGGCCCCGTCCTCGACGGGGCCTGTACGCAGCCCACACACGGCTGGATCAGGTCTTCACCCATCCCGGAGTGACGTGCCTACTCGACTGAATTCGCAAGTCCGTCCTCTTCACGAGCCTGTAGCATCTCCCGCAAATCGATCAACCGTTCCAAAATCTCATCAAAGGTGAGAACCACAACCCCGTGGAGGCCGCTACGGTAGCGAACGAATGAATCGCGCTGACCTTGATTCAGTGAATCGAGGGTTCCCGCCACCACCGCTCCCGTGACCGAATTGGTGTCGACTTCACCGACTCCAGGGGTACGCCGCAAAATGTCACGGATGTCAGCGTGAGCAGATTGGATCTGAGCCTGGAGCTGCGCGATGGCACCGGAAAGATCCTTGTGGGGGGCATAAACCTCCGCACTCGATGTCCCGCGGTACTTTTGCTTCGCGATAAGTGAAGCCACCGGTGTTTTGATCTCGACTAGTAGCGCACTACGCGTGACGGCGTTGATGAGCAAGAAGTCGACGATCTGTCCGCCAGCCCCATATGCGTCTGCAGATCGCACTCGGAGCTGCTCCCCGAAGTAGACCACTGGAGAAGCAAAAATTTGCTTCAGCGCAAACGTATTGTCCTTGAAGAACTTTTGCCAGGTGGCCTCAATTTTCGCGTTTTTGCCCGTTATGGCCCTTCGGAAGTTCTCGATTAGAACGTCTAGAGTCACCAGCTCCAAATCCTCACGCAGTTTGCCCATGGTTTGGGGTTGCTCTGTTGCGATTTGCTTGGCCTCTGATTGAAAGCGGGATGCAAGAGCATCCCTTTCATCGGCATCTAGCGGCGTATCATCGGAAATGGCCCGGGTCATCGCCTGTATCTGCCCGAGCCTGCCTAGCACCGGCTGCACTTTTTGGTCGCCAGTGATCTCCGCCAGCTCATTGTGTGCAAGGGCGCTCTTGATGCGTCCCACCACTGTCGCTCCACGACCTACATGCAGGTCTATCGAATGCTTGAAGGCGTTGAAACGATGAATTGAAATGTGAAATACGTTCCCGATCGCGCCCTCGTCATGTTGAGCTCCGAATCGAACCACGGAGCAGTCCGATTTGTCTTCCACTGCATGAATCAAGCCTCGGTACGGACGCTGTATACCCAACCCATACTCGAAAACTCGGCCGAACCCTTTCGGTAAGCCGTCAAGCTGAAGCTGCCCTCCATCGTTTTCGGAGATCGGACTCTCGGGACTCCACGAGAGAACGCTTGTATCGAACTGAATCTCGCGGATTTGGCTGTATTGTTCTCCGAAGCCGCTTTGGAGGCTCGCATGGGGAACAATGCTGAGGAGGTGACTCTGGGCATCAAACCGAACCAATTCATGCTGCTTGCCACCGTTGTTGTAGGACCAGGTGAAGGAGGTTACTGATCCATTCACCGAGATCTCTATGGAGTCGTGCAGTCCTTCAACCCTGATGGGCGCATTAGTCATTGGTTTCCAGCTTCCGGGACACTCGATGGATTGATCCTTTCTAAATTAGCCTGTAGCCCGCCACCCCCTCTTCTAGCGACATGCGTCCAGATGGCAGCTGCACCTGAGGTGCCGAGAGTTCACCGAACATCTCGAGTACTTGAAGCCCTCCGCGGTGATCTGATTTCATTCGTCCATCGCGACGGTTGTTATCTGGCCTGGCAGATAGGCGCACGGCCGACTTGGTGAGGTTGGAAACTGGGCCGTCCATCATTGGACTCGCGACTATGGAATCGGTGCGCCGGAAAGCAAATGTGTGGATGCGACCTCCCAACGCCATCCCCCTTTAGGTGTGCAAACTGGCCAGCCTTCGTTTAGTGTCCCGCCGATGAGCGGTAACTAGGTGCCCTGCGTACTATTGAGTGTGGCTATGGACCTGAGACTCCCCGAAAAGCTGGACTATGAGCTGTACCGTATTGCGGCCGCATCACATGTCTCGAAGCATGCGTTGCACCTTCAGGGCGCGCAGCTTGTCGTCGCCCGCTATGACCGGCAGCGTGAGATTGAAGAGGGCATGAGCTTCGTGGCCGCACATGATGCCACTCTTCTGACTCGCCTTGAAGATACGTGATCCCGCCAGCTTCAGCGCACCGCACCTACTTCACGGTGACCTTAATCACTGGATTGGCCCGGGCCTAGGTTGATGACCCACACCATGCTCCTGATCGACGTCGACGGCGTCGTGATTCCGTACCGTCATCGGACGGTGGCCCCGCCAGACGATGTGTCCATTTACCAGCTAGCTATCCCACCGCTGGAACACCAGGGCATTGCTATCCGCCCCGCGGTGATCGAGGCGGTGAACCGCTGGGCTGCTTCTGGCGCCGACGTCCAATGGCTATCCTCCTGGGGAGCGAAAACGAGGTGGTTGGATCAGCTCGGCCTGCCTAAGCTGCCGATCTTCTATGATCCCGATCCTGGCGAGGTCTACGCCTGGGGGCGCAGCCAGCGATCGTGGAAGAAGCCGGCCGTGGAGGATTTTCTTCGCGCACAGAGAGAGCCGGTACGTTTGGCCTGGATCGATGATGATGCTTTCCATTACAGGGCTGACCGTGTACACGGTGAGTTGGCCGAATCTCATCCTTGCTTGTCCGGTCTGCTGCTGGTGGAGCCGGACAGCGTCCTCGGGCTGACTGACGCTGAGATCCTTCGCGTCGATGAGTTCCTAGCTGACCGGTAGCGACTACCACTTAGCCCCGTAATGGCCCTCAGTGGCCGCGATGATCTGTCTGGCCTGGTCGAGATGATCAACTGGCCTGTCGCCGTCAAAGTAACCGCTTGGGCTGCAAAGCCACTGGACGAGTCCTTTTTCCGTGCGCTCATAGGTTCGCATGATAGCTACCAGTCGGGGGATTACGGTACGGACTCCTGAGTCTTTGGTGAATTAAAAGCCCGGGGAAAGGACACCATCTTGGCGCCTGATACCTATGAGTTTGCCAGCGTCTCTCTTGTCCATCGCCTTAGCGGTTAAACCAACTAACTGCGTCACCTCGGCGGCGGTTAGCATCCCGAACTCCGTCTCAATATCGCGCCACGCTTTATCGGTGGCGATGAGCCCCCGCACCATCTGAGGGCTCGGCGTCATGCCATCTCCGGCTGAATCTCGCGACATTCTTCACTCCTCCCACAGATTCCTGACACCACAAAAGCCATCGTTAGCCGGAGAACCGACCTTCCACCATCGCCTGGGCTGCTTCTAAGACACCCTAGAACGGAGTTCACGTATGGCGTCCACGGGCGAATCATCTCCGAGCCACGGATTTGACCCGGTGAACCACAGCCGGGCGACATGTTCTCCCTCAGCATCGACAATAATCCGCCAAACTCGGTGGGCTAAGCGGAGGCGCTGCTGAGCTTCCGGGCTGGGCTCCGGCCCGCCGGCCTTCTGCCACTCTTTACTCATCCCGTGGACAGTACTGCCGGCCAGGCCGCCAACCAGGGTGGATCCCAGCCCGGCGTTTAGTCGCCGCACGATTTCCCGGGTACTGCTTATCGTTGTGTTCATCAGCTCATCCTGTTCTTCGAGCATGACTGTGGGGTGTAGACGAAGGGCTCTTGGACGCTAGGCGCTTCATCCACTCGGGTGTTTCCTCACCCAGGTTTTTGTCTACACCGTAATGCCGGAGCATTTGAAAGCCGTCGTCATTCATCGCGTCGTTATCCTCAGTGGTTCGATTCGCAAAGGCGGGGGCCCCGGCCATACCAGAACACCGTTACCGTTGTTGGCCAGCTCGTTCGCCAAGACATCGACTCGGGTAACCGAACCGTCCTCATGCCGGAGTTCGTGTATCCGTCGCTGATGCCAATGACCAGCGAACAGGTGCGGAGGCCGCAATCTGCGCACCAACTCGTCGAGGAGGAGCCTGCTCCGCTCCGCCTCGGCGATGACGCTGGCTGGAAGAATCAAGTCACCCGCCATGGGGACGGATGCAGGCACGTCATGGGTGATCAAGATGTCCACGGGCCCACCGGCCACCAGTCGGTCGGCTTCCTGTTGGGTTGGTTCCTCATTGGCCCACCAGTCCTTCCCCTCGGTTCTGTACTTCTGATCGATGCTGTAAGCGCCGCCGAGACCCCCGAGGGTGAGGCCCTCAATGACTGTGCGGCCCCCACGGGGAAGAACCCTGATATTCGAGCGGAAGGCCGCCAGACCGTCGTCCTCTACCTTGAGCTTTGCCACAGTGTCATGGTTGTCATGGTTTCCGACCGACAAGACAAGAGTCATCTCGCGTTCGGCCAGGACTAGATTCAGCTTCCTCTCGTAGCGCCCACGGTTCCGACCTGGGAAATCCAGGCCGAAGTCACCGACGTGGATCAGAGTCTTGACGCCCGCATTCGCAGCCGCATCGATGCTTCCCAAGGCCCAGCCTTGATGCCCATGCCAATCCCCGTAAATAGCGATCGGGCGAGGATCTGTTGTCATTCTCCCAGCGTAGTTCCACGAAGTGACGAACCAACTATTGGATCCGAGGAGTATTTGACGGAAGCCTGAAACATAGAATGGGGGACATCGCCGCGAAGGGAACCACATGCAACCACCCTTGAATGGCTCAGAGGACGAAAGTTACACTGAAGCTGTAGAAATCGCCACGACAGTCCGCAAGCTCAGTGAAATACTGACAGCGCGAATTGTTGCTAGCCTCGCTGGAGTCACCGATCCTGCTTTGGTCCGGGAGTGGGAAGCGGGCAACTCTGCTCCCGAGAAAATCGTTCTATCAAGGCTGCGGTTTTGTTACGGCGTGCTCGCGCGAATTCAAACGGCGCGGGGTACAAGCGTCGCGCAAGCGTGGGCTCTAACCGCCAACCCACGTCTGTCAGACTCGACCCCGGTCAGAGCGATCCGAGAGGGTCGCTTCTCCGAGACGAAGGCTGCGGCACAGGCGCTACTTGAAGAAGCGTACGACGGCTGAAAGCCGCCACAGACGTCAGAGGTACGTAACCCCGACGACGACCAATCGGCTCGGAATAGATCCCGATCGGAATTGCGCTGAATCTTTGCTCGGCATTGGGCCTTTCAGCGAGGCTGGACCGCTGGGGTCGCGTTTTTATCTAACCTCGTCTAGATTGAACGCGCCGCTCAACTTGGATCCGGTTCTGCAGACAGTCTCGTTCTTGTGTTGCTTTTCAATCGCCCGCGGTGGTGGGGCGAAGCATTCGGAAGACCGGACGGTTCGGTGAAAAGATCAAGTATGTCGACCCCGAGGACGTCAGCCACATCCCAAAGTCGTTCGTATGCAAGTGTTCTGCGACCCCACTCAACGCTGACCACCATACTTCGGTGTAGCCCCGCTTCCAGGCCCAAAGCCTCTTGAGTGAGATCTTGCGCTATGCGAAGTTCCCGAATCCGGGCCCCAACTTGCTCACGCCGGTTCTGCCACGCTTGCAGCCGGGCCGGCGAGGTCTCTGAAGGTCGAATGGGCACATCCAATGGCACTATAGTGAATCACTGTTGTCTGTCGCACTAGTACGACATGAGAGCCAAATCACAATGTAAATAAAGGGAAAACCATGGCAATTGGCCTCATCCTCGATCTCAACCAGGCGGTGTCTGTTCAAGATTTGAAGCAATTTCTCAGCTACGTGCCGGAGGGCTTTGATTCAGAGTTGGACCTCCGTGTGGCCTCCACCGACCGCTTCCGTCGCGAAGGATTACCGGACTACCTACAGTTGAGAATCCCAGAATCCGCAACTCCGATCTGATGCCCGGTTCTGTTCTTCAATTGTCACTCCATGTCGCTGAAACTATTTCACCAGGCTTATCGTTTGATCCGATTGAGATAAGAAACGTTGGCTGGTCCTAGCGGAGAACTTCTTATGTCCACAGCGTGGGCCTGCCTTGAGTCTGCAAGATCGGACCTGACAATATCGATCAGCCGGTGCGCCTCCTCAAGGTCGCGCCTGAGTGAGACATTGTCAGCAGTAAGCTTCTCGTTTATCCGTCTGACCTCCATGTGAGCTTCGGGGTCTACCGCCGTTTCATTACATAATTGAGCTCCGAACAGGCGGCAAAAACGAAGTCATATTCGCCGAGGTGGTCCAGGACCATCCGCACGGCACGCTCACGCTGATCCTGGGGGTATCGCTTGGGCATAATCGCTATCCTTCACAAAAAAGGAAGCGGCATCAAACCCGGTACGGTTCATGGTGAAGGCGTATGGAGACAGCCACGCTTTCAAGCAGTACAAAAGAAACGTTCGAGGTATGGGCGTGTTTGCCGGTTCGCTAGGTAAATTCGAGGACGTCCCAGACGTACAAGCGAACCGGGAATGGTTCTGATTCGTCGGAGCTAGTAGATAGGGTTTGCCGACGTATTACTAACCGAACCAGATGCTCTGGGCTTGCTGGCACCCTTCTCCCCATCGGCCCCACTCATCAAAGGGCATCCAGTGCGTTGTTGAGGACTTGGGAGGTGAGCCACGTTGCTGAGAACCGCCACGATGTGAGCAGCTCGCCGGGTGCTGCGGTCATCGACCGTCGCGGGGCTCGACCGTACGTCTGGTCAAAGGATCCTTTGATGAGAGGGAACGCAACCGTGCCGTGACTCGCTCATCTTGTGTAGCGCGAGCCAAATGACCGGTGCGTTGACAGGTTGAAATACTGATCCCTGATGGACAATCGACACATGACTGAGGACGAACAAAGTGGGCGAAGTTCGCTACCAACATCGGATGAGGTAGTCACTGCCCTTCGGGATGCCGGCTGGCTACTAGAGCAGGACACAGCTGCAGCGGTGGAGAAGGCAGGATTCTACGTTGCGACAGGGAAGGCCTTCCCAGACCCGGATGATCCCTCCATCTCTCGAGAAATAGATGTTCATGGTTATAGGCAACTATTCCGCAGCGAAGAACTGACGTTTACCGTCAGTGTCCGGATTCTTGCCGAGTGCAAGCAGAGCAGCATGCCCTACGTCATAGTCGGGGGTCCAACTTCACCATACGATCTATCAAGGCCTCGGAAGGAGCAACAATTTCGCTTTCCCACTATTGAAACGGGCCGTACGCCACTTGGCGACGGGCGAACAAGGATACACACCACGCAGGCGCAGCAGTACCTAGGTCTGACCTTGCTACCAGGAAACCCTTGGGAAGCCGGTTTCCTAGGTAGCCAGTTGACACGGCTAGACCGGAAGAAAACGTGGCTTGCTGATAACCGAGGAATTTTTACTTCCCTTGTATACCCGCTGGCAAAGTCACTAACGTACTTTAGATCACAATCGAATAAGACCTCGTACGTAATGCACAAGCCAGGTCAAGAGTGGGCATCCATTGAATTTTATTACCCACTTGTTGTAACATCTGCTCCCATTTTTGCAGTGGACACCACCGAGCGCGAAGTGAAAGCTATGAAAGTTTCCTGGGCGACAATAACTCGTGAAATCAAGTCTACCAAAATTGATGGTCAGTTTAATATCGATGTTGTAACATCGAGTGCTCTTGAGCAGTATCTTGCTGAACGCGTGAATCTATTCGCCGACGGCGTAGCCGAACTCGCTAAGAAGGACCCACAACGGTTCGTTACCCATGAGGACCTCAACTACCAATAACAGGACCACCACGGTAGCTACTCCGCCGCTGTGATAGCACTGCCAACAGACGCAGCGGCGGGCGAGACACAACCGTAAAATGTGCACTCGGCGTCTCAGGTGTCCTGCCCCTCGCGGGGAAATTCTTCCGCCCAGTAACTACAAACCTTGCTACATTAAGGAACAGGCTTCATCTTTCGCGTTGAAGATACTACGCAGTCCAGCCAGTTCTTCCCGGCCAGATCATTCGATGATCTCTAAAACGGGCAAACTCGCGACGATCTTGTTAGTCTCTACCGACACGGTGATGATGCGCTTGATGAGGTCGACGATGTACCGGGGATCTCCAACTTCACGACAGTAGTCGTTGGGGTCATTGGTAATCTGTGAGTCTTTGTGCGTAGTGACCTGGTAGCGGTCGAGAATCCACTCTAGAGCCGACTTGCCGTTGACTTGGTAGTCGAACGCTTCTTCGGGAATGCCGGCCAGGGTGATTCGCGGGTTGTAGATAATACGTGAGCGATCTTTTCGAGCGCCGAAGGACAGCTTGGTCACCCGGTAGAACTCGTACAACGCGTCCTCGGTCGAATCGGCGGGGAGTGGCGACAATTCCTCGAGCGGGTACGGTTCCACCCTCTCGTAATTCAAATGCAGATCGGTCAGCCTGCGGCCGGCGTCGCTGAAGCCCCAAAAATCCTTGACCTTCGGGATCCGCGGCAGCATCTTCATGAGATCGGCCTTGTATGTCTCCTTGTATGTGGGGCTGTGCAGGAGCCCGTACACGTAGTAGAACACGTCCTCCTTGCCGATGCTGGCATCCTCGTAGAAGCCGCGGTACGCCGTAAGGGTTGCATCGGTGATGTTGTCCCGGCGGCGGTACTGGCCGACGAGAACCTCATTGGGGGTGGGGACAGCTAGCTCGCCTTCGGGAACGGGTTCATAGGTATATAGGCTGAAGATTTGTAGCGCTTGCGCTGTCTTATCAGGAATACACCCCACTATGAGTGCATTCGCCCCGGAACTTCCGGACCCAGGTCCAGGAAACGTGATGGCCAGGTTGGGATGGGCTGGCGTGGGAAATAGCTTTGGCAACTGGTACTGCCGCTCATTCATCATCCCCGAGAAGTAAACTGAATGCCTGCAGAATGGCCGATACATACCAGTCTGCACCGATTCACCATCGAATGCGTGCATCCGTCGCCGCTTTAAATCAGCTTTAAGCCCACCGCCCCACGCAATTTTGGTCGGGTCATTACTTGCATCATCTGCTTCAATTTGAGTGTTGTAAAAATCGATCATTCGGCGCATATTTGCTTTTACCCCTGCGGAACTGAAGTTGTAGCACCACGCGTCGCGGTTAGTCTTCAGGCCTGACGAGTAGTTTTCAAAAATGCCCGAAGTGGTTGTCTTGCCCTTGGTGTTCTTATCCCCGATAGATTGGAACTCGTCATAGCGTTCGTCGCGGTGATTCACCCAGTCGCCGTGCTCGTTAGGTTCAAGCACCTCCCATTCCGTGCCTTCAATCGACTCTTCACCGGCGAGAATGTCGAGTTTCTGCTCACGAGTGAGATAGTCCCCGATGTCCCTGTACCTCAAATCAGCCAGACCGACGTGTCCTGAATTCTTAATCAGAATTGCGATCGCCACCTGAGTTCGAGAGCCCTCCTTAAAGACATTGCCTGACTCCTTTCGGCGTTGCTCCCCGGATGTCCGTGCGTTGCCACGGAGGTTATAAATAAACATCCGGCTGAACTCGTTTGCGAAGGTCTTACGGATGCCATCGGCAGTGTTGCCGTCGATGAAGCTGCCGTTGGAAACAAAGGCGATGACGCCATCACCTTTGATGCGGTTGGAGGCCCACCGGATGCCGCGGATGTAGGAGTCGTACAGGTTGTTCTTGTTGGTGGCCGTGGACCGGCTCGCATAGGTAGCGGCAATAGAAGCGTCCAACGCCGGGTACTTCTGGTTCTGGTTGTCGTCATTCGCGCTGGCCTGGCCCGCTGAATACGGCGGATTCATGACGATGACGCGGAGGTCCTGGTTTTTTTGCCGCCGCACGCGCTCTGAGTTCTCCGGGAAGAATCCCCCTGACTCGAAGGCACCGTCGGACTCATTGAGCTGGAACGTGTCCGTGAGGGCAATCCCGTCAAATGGTACATACCCGTGGGCGAGTTGATGACGGGCGGATTCTTCGGCGAAGACAGTCTCGATGTTGATGGCCGCGATGTAGTAGCTGAGCAGCACGATCTCGTTGGCGAAGAGTTCCTGCGTGTACTTCCGGTGCAGGTCGCCAGGCTTGATGAGGCCCGACTGCAGAAGCCGGGTGACGAACGTGCCGGTGCCAACGAAGGGTTCGAGGATGGACACGCCCTCGTCGGAGAGGGACTTTCCGAATTCCAGGCGAAGAGCGGCGTCGGCGGAGCGCAGGATGTAGTCAACCACGGGCACGGGGGTGAAGACGATCCCGAGTCGGTCCGCGACGCGAGGGAACGCTGCGCGGAAGAAGTTGTCGTACAGCTCCAAAATGATCTTCTGCTTGGCTGCGGCGTTGTCGATGGACTTCACCCTGGCGCGCACCGAGGCGTAGAACTTCTCGAGGCCCTCGCGCTCCTTTTCGAACGCTGAGTTGGCGTCGAGCTGGTCCAGGATGGTCTGCATCGCCAGGGACACCGGGTTGTGCTCGGTGAAGTTCGAGTCCGTGAACATGGCGTCGAACACGGGTTTGGTGACGAGGTGCTGGGCGAGCATCTCCACGGCCTGGGCCCGGTCGATCTCCGGGTTCAGGTTCTCCCGCAGGCCGTTCACGAACGCGTCGAACGCCGCATGGTGGTCGCCGTCGGCCTGGTCCAGCAGCGCGTTGATGAGCGCGATGTGTTTGGTCGCGATGTCCGCAATGTCCTTAGACCAGTCTTCCCAGTACATCCGGTTACCGCACTTATCCACGATCTTCGCGTAGACGGCGTCCTTCCACTCCTCAACAGGGAACTGCAGTTCGGCCTGCTCAAAGGTTGGCTTGGCGTCGTCACTGTCATCGTCGCCTGTACCGGTGCTGTCTCCGCTGCCGGAATTCCCGCCGACATTGGTCTTGGGCTTCTTATTCGGTGCGAGATCGACGGTGTCTACGAGGATGGATTCGGGGGCCTTGGCATTCAGCTCGATCTGGTTGATAGCGGCGTCCATCCGCTCATCGTGGGCACGCAGAGCCTGCAGGACCTGCCAAACGACCTTGTACCGGCCGTTATCCCGCAGGGCTTCGGAGGTAGACATGCCGTCGGGAATGGCGATCGGCAGCACAATGTACCCGAACTGCTTGCCCTCCGCGATGCGCATCACCCGACCGACGGCCTGGATGACGTCGACCATCGAGTTTCGGGGATTGAGGAACAGAACGGCGTCCAGGGACGGGACGTCGACACCTTCGGTGAGGCAACGGGCGTTGGTAAGGATTCGGCACTTCGGGTGCTCGGTGTCGACGTCTTCCTTGAGCCAGTCCAGGCGCTCGGCACGGGTGATGGCGTTGAATCCCCCGTCGACGTGTTTCACTTCGACGCTGAGGTCGTCGGTGACATCGTCGTTGTCGAGATTGGTCAGATGCACCCGGACGAGGTCCTCGAACTCGGACTCAACGAGCTTGGAGGACTTGATGTCGCGATTGAAGGCGACCGCCCGGCGCATAGGGGCCGTGTCGTTGCCGAAGGACGCCTCATGCAGCCCGGATCGGCGTTTGGCCAGCCCGTTCCAGCAACCAATGAGTTTCGCCACGTCGTCGATCTGCAACTCCATATTGGAATCAGCCAACTGGTCCTGGAAACTCGCCACCACCTGAGATTGCTCCACACCTAGGACGAGGACCTTGTAATCGGTCAGAAGCTTCTTCGTGACGGCCTCGCCGAACCCGATGCGGTAGAACACCGGCCCATACATGGACTCATCGTCCATGGAGCACAAGATCGCGTCGCGCTCGATCGCCTTGTTCTTCGTGTCGTCATTGAACAGGCGCGGCGTTGCCGTCATGTACAGGCGCTTCGCGCCGGCCACGACGTCGTTGCGGTGAACCTTCACAAAGTGGGATTCCTCGGCGGCGGCCAAAGTCGCGCCGGTCGTGCGGTGCGCTTCATCGCAGATGATGAGGTCAAAATCCGCCAGGCCGGCCTTCTGCGCCTGGGCTACCGCGTCGATAGACTGGTAAGTGGAGAACACCACCGTCATGCCCTCATCCAACTCGCGGGACCCCATTGCCTCGAGCAGCGTAGTACCGTCCGTGGTGGCAGGGATTTGCAGGTCATGCAGGGCGACATCAGTGAAATCCGAGTTCTTCTGCCGGCCCACCTTCGTATCCGAACAGACAGCGTAGGCGTGCATGACCTGGGTCGTCTCATCCGACCATTCCTTCAGCGACTGCGACATCAGGGCCAGGGATGGAACAAGGAACAAGATCCGGGCGTGGCCCTCCTGCTCAGCGAAACGTTCAGCGATCTTCAACGCGGTGAAGGTCTTGCCGGTACCGCACGCCATGATGAGCTTGCCGCGGTGATCGGTCTCAAAACCCTTCATCGCGGCGTTGACCGCCTCATGCTGATGGGTTCGCAGCTGCTTCTTCTCGTGCAGGCGAGGCGCAGTCGCTGGGTTCGTCAGCTCGTACGTCGCCCAGTCGATGTTGGAGTTCCGGAAATCTGTTAGGCCAATGCGCTGCACCGGGATGTGCTGGTCCTTCAGCATCTCCTCCGCGTTGGGTGACCATTCGCGGCCTGTCGTGTCGACGATGAGCCGGTGCGTGAAAGGTGGCTTACCGGAGGCAGCGAGGAATGAGTCGATGTCCGGTTTGTGGATGTGATGGCCCTCGGCGTAGAACTTGCACTGGATGGCAGTGAACCCGCCGTCCTGGCGCTCCGCCACCAGATCTATGCCGTTGTCCCTCATACCGGCCCGGTCCGGCCAGTCCCGCCACAGCCACACGTTGCGGTACTGCGGCGCCTGGACACCGTCCTTCTCGAGGTACCGACCAACGAGCTGCTCGAAGTAGTTACCTTTCATCCGCTCCGAATCAGCAAGCTCACGGTACGAATCAAGCAGTACATCGAACGTCGTTGTCACAGAGACCCCCCAGAAGAAAACAGCACAGAAACGGTTTAAAGCCGTAGCTCCGATCATAAGGTCTGACGAAGGACCAGCCTGATCAGCGCGATGTTCGGGCCAAGCCGAAAGGACTGCTGATGGGTTGCTTGACGCTTACCCTTGGTTCCGCGGAACGCCGATAACGGTCTAATACGTCATCTCAAGAGTCTTCCGGGCCTTGTTCATTGCGGTGCGTGTTTGGGCCTTCGAGCACTCGGCCGGAGAGCGGAGCGTGATGCTCCATGCCGCCCGGCCCCGGCTCCTGAAGCTTCAGCTCTTCATCGATGATGCTGGTAAAGGCCGCCGCGGCGTCGGGATTGGTTGGTGGCATCTCGCTACTAACCATTTTCGGTCCGGCTGCTCCATCTTGCGACACGACAAAACCATCGCCTAACTCGGCGGCGAGCCTCGCAGCTAACTCTTCAGACAGAGCCGTGGCACGTTCCGACTTCTCCATCAGGAGACCGTCCCCTCCGTAGGAGCTGCTGTCCCAGGCCGACAGATCTGTAACGAGCTCCTTCGTCAAACCTGAGTCGGCATAATCGACAGGTCCGCCGGCAAACCAGATGGGAGATTCTGCGTAGCCGGAGAACAATCGAACGACCGGGCGACCAGCGTATCGAGCCATCTCTGCTTCGTCTTTTTTCAAATTGCCGATCTTCCTGTCGAGTCTCCGTGCAAAATATTAACGCCTAACCGCGCTCGGCTATAGGAGCCGGGTCTAGTATCTCTTCATGGAACCTTACCGACGGAGAAACATCGCCATTCCGGCGTTTTACTCTCCGGACGGATCTGTCATCAACTACGGCAACCGCTGGGAGTTCGGTCAGGGCCCCCCGGAAGACAGCTATAGCCGCATCACGCATCCCGAACGCTTCGAACAGCTGCAGGAACTGGCTAAAGACCTGATTCAGTACCTTGTGTCCCACTTCGATGCTAGGGAAGAAACGCCGGATGACAGCGAGTTCCCCCTTGTTGACTTCTCGATTGACGGGTCTCTGGTCAAGGTCATTCCAGCGGACCCCGCGTGTTCACCGATCACGTTCGAGCTCACCGGCGAGGGCGTCCGCTTGCACTATGGAACACTGATGGGAAGCCATCATCCCCCGTGCAACTGCGATGCCTGCGACGAGACGCTTGAAAGTGCCGCAGCGGACATGGAGTGGACTGTATTCGCCGTCGTCAATGGTGGCCTACGCGAAGCAGTCGACCTGAGCGACCCGCTACCGGTCTGGCATGAACTCCGAGGCGAGGACGGCTCACGCTCGGGGTACTCACCCTTGGACGACCTATCTGATCATTGGAAGGATCTCGCCCGAACCATGCACAACGAGCCCGCCGCCCGACACTGGACACAATGGCCACACCGGCCAGAACCGCACAACAAAGGAACGGTCAAAGAAAATGGATCGACAACGACAGCGGAAGCCCACCTGCTGCTGGACTCCATCGCAGCACTGTTCGATCACCAAAAGACCTGGTGGATTCCCGGCTGCGAATGGATTGGCGGTCGGGTCCTAGACGATGACTCTGTCGTGATCCTTTATCGAGAATCGGCGTCAGGACCCATCCTCGGGCGCCGATACATACTCCCAGAATACAAAACACTGTTCGATGACGACCTGCCGATCAGAGACCTTGCGCAAATCATCGTGACAGACGAAATCGGCGATCCCACCGGTCATGGAGAAGTTCTTCCCGTGAACTGGGCCGACGGCCTCATGCCCGCCGGGGAACATGTCGAATGGACCGGACTCGATGCCCGCCAGTGGCGATAACGAAGTCGGCTCTCGGGCGTGCCCAGAAACTTCTCAATCGGGGTTACCATTCTTCAAACGGCAACCGGTGCCCGTTCAGGGGGAATTGCAATGACTAATCCACTTGTCCCAGACGCATGGGAGATCTTCTCTCTGATCCTGGGTCTCGCTGTAATCTTCTTGACCCTGTGGGCGATCATATCCATCGCCCACAGCCGCCACATCTCTTTGACGTTGCAGCTTCTCTGGGTAGCACTAGTTGTTTCCGCTCCGCTATTTGGGTCCGTGATCTGGTTCATCTATCGCTCGACAAGACCCGCCAATGTTGCCTTCGACTCGAGGACGACACCCACTTTTAGCAGGTCAAAGCCCGCACCTCTGGCCTAACGCAGCCCTGCTTTCCGCCACTGCGGGACATCGGCCTACCCTCACTCGGTGGATGTAGGCCTTGGGCTTATTTAACCGCCAGTTTGGTGCCAAAGAACTTCAGTCAGGAGTCGGAGCCGTTGACGGACTTCAACGAGATGTTCCTATAGACAAGCTCTCGAAGAATCGGCTTCATCAAGCCAGTGGATTGCGTCCAGCGTCGTGTCGCCTTCAGGAGTCATTGTGGCGCTCTAAGATCAACGCATGACACTCAATAGGGCTGAAGTCGACGGCGTACCGGTTTTTTGGGTCGAAGGTCCCCCTCCGCTGAGTGCCGAACTCGTTTTTCGTGTTGGTGTTCGAGATGAATCCCTGGTGACATCGGGCATCACCCATCTTGCCGAACACGTTGTGATGAGCGGCGTACCGTCTCCCCGGTACGACCATAATGCGACGGTTGAGCTGAGCTTCACGTCGTTTGAAGCCACCGGCCGTCCCGAGCAGGTGGTGGCATTTATCAAAGATGTCTGCTCGAGCATCTGTACCCCGAACCTCAGCTCTTTGGACGTTGAGAAGAAGGTCCTGGCTGCAGAGGCCTCCTCCGTCGTAGGACCAGCAGTCGCAGAACATCTCCTTCGCCGGTACGGTCTTGCCTCCTTCGGGCTTGCAGGGGTCGATCAGCCGGCTCTCGGCGGCATTGAGGGTGCCGCCGTCGAAAAGGTCATTAGCAGCTTCTTCACGAGGGGTAATGCGGCACTGGCGCTAACGGGCCCTCCTCCCCTGGGCCTATCACTCGATCTGCCTCCAGGCGAAGCACGACATCCCTCCGCTGCCCGTCCGGTCAAGACCCTCCCAATGCCTCTCTGGTTCGAGTTGGGCGGGCCTCCCCTAGCACTGTCTTTCGAGTACAAGTCCGGGTCCGAGCTGGCGAGGACCAGCGCCTCCGCGATCGCGCAAATCGTCTGCCAGCGAGCCTTGGCTATTTTGAGGAAACAGCGCGGATTGATCTATGACATCGAGTTTGACCTCTTCGAGTGTGGTGATGGGAGGGGCGTTGTGTGCTTCACCGCGGATCCTCGGAAAGAGGATGCCGAATTGGTGTGCAGCGAGCTTCGACGGGTGCTCCAAGACCTCGCGTCGCATGGGCCTGAGGAGGTGGAGTTGCAGCAGCTGACCGACGACATCACAGACTTCGTAGCCGATCCTCGCTCAGCACTTGTCGCTGCTGCTGATGCCGCCCGACGTCATCTAGTAGGTGAGCAGATCATCAGCCCAGAACAAATGATTACCGAGACCGCCGCAGTCACCCAACAGATGGCCAAAGATGCTCTGTTGCTGCTCGATTCAACGCTCATTGTGGGTATGCCCGAGGGAACAAACAATTCTGATCCCACCCTGAGTAAGTTCGGTAGCGAGGACCACCAACCGGTATCCGGGCGGATCTTCAAGCGCAGTCTCCGGGGTTCCTTCCAGGGAGTCCCGTCGAAAGCTCGCCTTGTGGTCGGCGATGATGGCGTCAGTCTCGTAGACCAAGTGGTGACCACTGTTCGGTGGGAAGACGTTCGCGGACTCGAATACACGCCGTACGGAATCGCGCTGCATAGTGTCGACGCCGCGTCTGTGGAGCTTCAGCAGTCGTGGTTCGCGAAGGGGCATGAGGCGTTTGCGCTCATCGAAAGCCGGGTCGATTCTTCGCTGAGCTACCGGACGGAGATCAGCTAGCCAAGCACGAACTCATCACAACAGGTGAATCAGTCGCCCGTTCAGGTGAGGCTTTGCCTTCCGTTCTCAGCTGCCTTGATCGGGGCGTCCCTGGTGATGCGATGTAGCGGAACGCTCAGGACGGGCGGTTGTCCCCTGGCGCTATATCTTTACGGGCACGCTAGCCCAGGGTTTTCTTGGTCTATGCGTTGACGGGGCGTGTTAATCGATGAAAGGTGCCCCTGACGTGGGAAAATGTTGTTACCACACACCATTTTGACCACACCAAAAGG